>NZ_FOXG01000022.1:0-8988 GCF_900115645.1 Pseudomonas sp. NFPP07 | reverse complement strand
AACTTACCCCAAGAACTCTACAAATCGCTGACGTGGGATCGCGGAAAAGAGATGGCTGACCATAAGCGCTTTACGGTGGCTACCGACATCAAGGTCTACTTCTGCGATCCTCATCGTCCTTGGCAACGGGGATCGAATGAGAACACCAACGGGTTGTTAAGGCAGTACTTCCCGAAAGGAACCGACCTTGCGGATCACTCGCAAGCCACGCTCAATGAAGTCGCAAGGCAGCTAAATAGCCGCCCTCGGAAAACACTAGACTACGAAACACCCGCTGAACGATTTAGCCAATCTGTTGCGTCGACCGGTTGAATCCACAGCCATAAGCGGACAGTGATCCCAATAAATAAAACTGTCCGCTTTTCTGTTAAAGGCACAGCTCAAACCTTACTTAAAAGCCAGTGAAGTGCATGCCATCAATTTTGATGGCAAGAAACCCAAGGCGACTCACACTTGGATCAGAAGAAAAACATGGGCCTCACGATACGGTTAATGGGCAGGTAAATAACGGTTAAATAGCGTGGCGAAATCTATGTCTTCGAGCTCCCGCCCAATGAAATAGCCTTTATCCCGGGCGAGATTGAGCGCTGCTCCCCCTGGGGCGGCAACTGGCAGAATGAAAGCCTTAGGATTGAGCCGCCTGAAGATATCGTATTCGACCTCAACACCGTCCATCCCGCCAATGAAAACTGCACCGACCAGATCTTCCCTAGAGAGCATCTGTTCGCGCATCAGTTGCAAGCTACCTTGGATATCCTTGAGAACGGGATCGGTATAAATTACGTTGCTAAACCGTTGGTTCTCTTCCGGATAACGACCTTCGAAAAAGCGGCTTTGATACAGGATCACAGCGCTTGCGTAATCAACCCCGAGATCTTCGCAGATGCTCCAAATCATTGGGGTAATTGCAGGATGGCCGCCCCATACAATCTTGTGCCGGCGAACGGTAGCGATAGCTAGTTCACGAACGGCACACTGGATTAGAAACGGGTCAGCGGTCTCGTAGTACGTCCCTCGCCCGATCACGGGGATGCTTGCAGAGAGGAAAATTGCCCCCATTTCTACGCCCTCCAGTCTGCAAATTGCCAGCCAGCCTCGCAAGCCTTAACCCAGTGCGTCGCTTGGATGTATTGGCCCAGCCAATCCAAGTGACTCAGCCATTGGGGATGCAGACCTATATGGTCATAGAGTATGGCCACAGATTCGTCAGGAGAGTTCATTGAAGCTTCGTGCATTGTTGTCGAGGTCGGCACGCCCACCGTTGGGTAAACCACAACCATCCGGTCGTCGGGAAGACGTACTCGAATCCCGCGGCCGGTGCCCATGCCAATCACTTCGCCACCTATGGCCTCAATGCCTATTCGCAGATTGCTCACTAAGTTAACGGTTCGCACCGCATGGCTCTTGCTGCGAACTTCTTCAAGCTGAAGACAGATCCGGTCAATCGCGTGATCACTAATCCGTCCAGATATGACATCTATTTCACTCGCATCAAGTTCAGCGAGGCTTGCAGTTGCCAAGCGCGCGGACCGCAGGGTCTCAGGCCACCCTACTCGAAGAACGCTAATGCCCTTGGCAAGCGCCCTTCCGAACTCGGCTGCCGTCCATCGACTGTTGAAGTAGTCAGGCGTGTCGAGCATCAACAGCACGTCAGAGTCGCAAAGCCGATGCCACAGCATGGTCTGAAAATCTTCTGCCGGCGCGATGCTATGGGTATCCAGGAAAACGTCGAAATGCCTGGCAGAGAGCGCCTCGAACATCTGCAGCGCTGCCTGCCTGGCCTCGTCTCGTCGATAACTGACAAAGACCCGACGTTGCTTCGGAAGCAGGCCTGCACATTCTAAAAGCGCAGTGGCGACACGTTTCGCCCCGCCATTGGCGTAAGACAAACAATTTAATGGGTGCAGAATTTCCGGGACTTCCGTCGCAACTCGATCTAGGTCAGACACGACCGGGACAACAGGAATGCCACCTCGAAGCAAGCTTGGTAGGCTGGGGTGATCCGCGCCTACTCCGCCAAAAAATACAACGGCAGCCGATCGTTGCTGATGAGGAGTAAAAGCAGCAGGAACTATCTCCCAGCCGATATCTTGGCCCAACCTCAAGCCAAACATGGAAACCGCATCTGCTACGGTGGTTTCAAGCTCAGAGATTTGCGCGGCCGTGGGTGCCCCCAAGACAGCTAGCTGATAGATGAATGACATGACAGCCTCGCTATCGGAGTTGATTAAGCGCCAATAATCAAACGGACGCCGAGAGACTATCCCCCGAGCGCCCGCGCCTACTCAGAACCGCTCCCACACATCAACATGTTGGCCGTCAAAGAATCTGGAGCGCACCTCCGCAAAGTGTTCTTTGCCAGCCTCATTGCCACGTTGCGCCATATCCTGGATAGCCTCGGCGTCATCCATTTTGATTTCGACAGGGGTCTGCTGGTTAACGCGCACGTGACGTGTAGGGCCCAGGAAGCTCTCTGCGAGTACCAGAGCACCATGCTCTTGGGCGGCGAAAAAAAGATCGACACTGTGAGGTGCCCAACCTGCCTTGCCCTTTCCGAGCTGATCGGTGAAGTCGCTTTCGCTACTGAGTGTGCCGATGCTCAGTACATCAATCCTATCTAGAGGGATTTTCAAGTATCGAACCGCTTCCGCCAGAGCCGGGAGGATGGGGTTATTGGCCCAGACGCCTCCATCCAGGAACGTCTCCAGTGCGATAGGCCCGTCGAAGGCAACTTCATCAAAATAGGTAGGTGCAGCGGATGAAGCCAATGCGGCGTCGACGGCTGAAATATCTCGATAAGCGGTGCGATCTGGGCTATGTGGGGTGACGATTGCCTCTGCTTGACCTTGCTTAGCCCGAACAGTGGGAATCACCAGACGGCAGCGAGAATCTGCAGCCAACGTTTTGTCCCCGTACACCTCAGTCAACAGGTCGCGAAGTGTGGCTGAGTCGTGCTTGGATTTGAGCCAGTGCCGCAGTTTCCGATCCTTCGGAAAAATCTGAGGTCCCTTTTTCTCGTAAAACTCAAGGATTTCACGCGGCTTCAGGCCCATGGCGAGCCCAATAGCGAGAATTGCACCAGTGGATGTGCCAGCGACCAGGTCGAAGTGCGAAATCAGGTCATTTCCACCACCGGCCTTGAGCATGTCGTCCCACTTGGCTAAGACCGCTGCAGTAAAGGTACCTCTGAGCCCTCCTCCGTCGAGCGCCAAGATGCGGAAGTTACGGCCCCGCGAGATGTTCCGGCGGGCAAGTGGTAGGTTCTTCAGTTGCTCAACAATCAGCCCTACGACCTGGTCAACCGATGTGCTGTTGGCAATGGTCGCATTCGCCTCGTGAGGTAGCCCGTTTCGCAGGCGAGATAACAACGAAGGGTCGTCTTTGAGATAACCCGCGATCGCTCCGCCAAAGCCAGCGACGACAAAGGCTGGCTTTCCGAGCTCAAGCATCGTATCCAGCTCATTGGGAACACCTGCTTTTGCTTTGTTCACGTCCCACCACGCACCACCCACGCAGATGACGGCGTCGGAACGATCAGCCATCCAATCACGCATCGGCGTCAGGCCGTCTGCGGCTGGACCATCGCTGTTATCTGCAGGCACGATCTCTACAGAAGCGAATGCTCTCTGCTCTTCAATTTCAGCAGTGTACTGGTCGGTTGAGTAGCTCCTCGCCCGCACCAGGGTAAGTGCACCCTTGCTTCCACCTGCCTGGATGAAGCCCTCTGCAGCTTTGCGCAGTGGTTCAGTGAACGAAGGATGGCTCCCATGGACAATAGATCCCCCTTCACTGAAGACTTTCGCTGCGAATTTCTGTACGAAATTAGCGATGTCTGCTTGCAATTCTTTGTTCGACCCGGACAGGTGAATCCTAACGCCGGCCAGGCGCTGTGTGACTGCCATGTGTAATACCTGAGTGATCTGAAATGTCGATTTCTGAGGGCCACTACGGCTAGGATCGTATTTCTAGCGGCCGGCCAAGCCCGCTGCGGTTTCGATCCAGCCAGCGATGTTTTCCCTGCCGTTTTGAGCGACGAAGTCGTATCTCATGCAGTGCTCGGACAGCTTGACAACCTTGTTGTCGCTGGTGGGGGCATCAAACCACAGATCAGAGGCAGGGATGGCGGCGGTGTAGTCCGAGTACTTCACCCATTTACCGTCCTTGAGCTCCGCGAAATAAATCTTTCCGCTGGAGAGATAGACACCCACTTCAGCCAGTGGGTCTTTGCCTTTCACTCCCAGCTCCTTCGCGTTGTTTTTTAGGCCATGGATATCGACGGTGAGCAGCCCATTGCCCTTCAAAATGCTGCGCACGATCTCATAACGTACCCACCGCCTGGCAGCGGTGTACTGACCGGCAAGCACGCACGTCACGGAAGTGCTCTTGAGACCATTACGGAGGAAGGTCTTGAGCGCCTCATCGCCTTCTTTCTGGGAAGCTTCGAATACACTGCCGTCGAAGAACCCATCCGCTGCTTGATCGTTGCTGACAACCAAGCAATTCCTGACATTAAAGACTCGCCAAACGTCTTCTTGATAATGGAATGAAAAAAATGTTCTGCGTGCCATCCCTTGCCTCCGTTCGCTGACAACCCGCCGCCATTATTTCGGTGCGACTGCAGTTCACTCTGGCATGTGTCGTCTGTGGTCGCCCTGTAAAGTGAGACCACCAGACATCGAGCGGGTTAGAAGTCAGCAAGATTACACCAAGCAATCGTCGGCGACATCACTATGATGGCCAGGCCGGAGTTATGGAGTGGTTCACTACTTAGACATGTTGATTTGAGACAATGTAGGCAGCTTGAACAACGCATCAAAAGATGGCACTTTGCTTGCAAAATGCTAGGAAAGCTTGCTTATGCCAATTCGCCAGTCAGATCTCCTTAACGCAGGCCAACGCCGCTCCATGCAAGGGCGATTCAGTAAGCGTTTCAGTCAACCCACAGCTTTTTTGAGCCATAGCCACAAGGACGCAACACTCGCTCTAGGCTTGCAGGAACTGCTCAACAGTCAAGGATGGGACGTCTACATCGACTGGCAGGATCAGACAATGCCCGACAAGCCGGATGCTGAAACGGCCTTCAATATCAAAGCCGCAATTATCCGCGCCGACTGGTTCCTCTTTCTTGCAACGCAGAACTCGATGACGTCGCGCTGGTGCCCCTGGGAAATCGGCTTTGCGGACGGCAAAAAGCCCCATGATCGCATCGCGATTGTCCCCACCGTGGACAACCTTGGCCATTTTTATGGTAACGAGTACCTGAACCTCTATAACAAAATCGATGTGCCTAGTGGCGCCTCTGGTCTTGCCTTCTACGACACTCGAGGCAATGGTAAGTGGGTCAACACTCTTTAATTCCAACCTACCTGTAGTGCCTACAACATGAAAAGGGAACATTTACGATCTGTATTGCTTTTTGGTCGGGAGCTGTGACTATGGCGTAATGGACAAGCATTAAAGCCTAGAAGAGTACCATCTATGTACAAGGACTGGAGGTGACCGATGGCAGAGAAAAGGAATGTATTTATCAGCCATGTCCACAAGGATGACCATGGGCTGCAGAAGCTCAAGGATTTGCTAGCCCCTAAAGGGCTGGAGGTAAGAGATTCCTCCATTCATACAGGGAAATTCAACGATGCCACTGATGAGCACTACATAAAGACACAGATTCTTGCGCCAGCTATCAACTGGGCTGGCGTTTTTATTTGCTACGTTTCCCCTCAGACCAAGGACAGTGATTGGGTTAACTGGGAAATTGAATATGCAGCCAAACAGGGAAAGCGCATTGTTGGTGTATGGGAGCATGGCGAGAAAGAATGTGACCTCCCAAGCGCCCTAAAAGAGTATGCCGACGCTTTGGTTGGATGGAGTGGTAATGCAATCGTTGATGCAATCAACGGGAAGGATTCTTGGGAGAAGCCTGATGGTGATGCCTGTGATCAGGTGCCATTGAAGAGGCATCCGTGCTAATGGCTCGTATTCATTCTTATGTCGTGCGGTATGACAGTGGTTTCGCGCCTAATCCATTCTACGGTTACTGTTCGCTTGCAACCTGCAAACCCAGAATCCGTCAAACAGCTCATGTCGGGGATTGGGTAGTCGGTAGTGGTAGTAATGATCGAAGTATTCGACTTGGTGGACATCTCGTTTATGCAATGCGTGTAACTGAAGCGATGACATTTGATCAATATTGTTTAGATCCTAGGTTTGAATCCAAAAAACCGTACCGTAGTGGTAGTCGGAAACAAAGCTGTGGAGACAATATCTATTTCAGGGCTGCAGTTGGGGCCGATTGGCAGCAGCGCGACTCGTTTCACTCTCATCCAGATGGTTCATCCAACCCGGACCACGTGGCACGTGATACAGGTGTTAACAGAGTCCTGATTAGCGACGATTTTGTGTATTTCGGAGGCGAAGGCCCTGAATTTCCCGATGAGTTGAAAGACCAGCAAGGCCGCCACCTATGTAAAACAGGAATTGGGCTAACCACCTTTTCTGATATGCAACTGATTGCAAACTTTGAAAAGTGGATTCGTAGTTTTGGTGTGCGCGGTTATCAGAGCGCGCCATTCGAATGGCTGACTCTCCGCAGGTGACCTATGAAAAAAGAAGGCTCACTCTTACTGTCAGATTACGCTGCGGAAATCGCAGCTACAGACGTACTTGATTCGCACGACTTCAATCCAGTCCTCCAAGGACTATACGGAGAAGTTGGTGGGATAATGGCTACGGCCAAAAAAAATGTTCGAGAGAGAACGGCATACCCTGGTTTTAGGAAGGCGGCAGAAGAAGAATTTGGCGACACTCTTTGGTATTTAGCGGCAATCTGCAGACGCTTGCAGATCCCTCTTGAAGATATCTTCGCGGAAGCTGCGAATCACGGAAACTTTAGAAATTTAGGAGCTGCAAGTGATGTAACCGAAGGTGCGTTAGCTTATATCGCTGTGCCCGTAGACTCGACTACTACCTTGGACGCCACATTGGTCCTTCTTGGGCAATCAGCGGCGGCTTTGCTGGGAAACACTCCTACCCGTACTAATTTGGTTTCTTTCGCACGAGCATACTTGGATGCAATGCACGCAGCCAAGCTTGCGTTTTCGGAGGTAGCTCGCGGCAATCTTCGGAAGGCTCGTGGCGCGTTTTTGGAGCCTCAAGTAGATGATTTAGCTGGCCTTGATTTCGACTGTGAGTTTGGGATCGAAGAGCAGCTTCCTAGAGACTTTAGGATACGGGTAAATCAACGAGGAAGCGGCAAGAGTTATCTCCAATGGAAGGGGGTGTTCATTGGAGACCCGCTGACTGACAACATTGCCGATAATGATGGCTATCGGTTCCATGATGTCTTTCACTTGGCTTACGCAGCAATCCTGCACTGGTCGCCTGTAATGCGGGCATTGATCAGACACAAGCGGAAGAGTCATCCGAGGTATGATGAAGAACAGGACAGTGGTCGGGCCATCGTCGTGGAAGAAGGGGTTTCGGCGTGGATATTCTCCAGAGCCAAGGAGCTGAATTTCTTCGAGGAACAAGAAAAAATTTCACTTGGGCTTCTCAAGACTATTGGCGAGTTCGTGGCTGGTTACGAAGTTGAGAAATGCCCGCTGAAGCTCTGGGAAAGAGCGATTCTGGATGGCTATGCTGTCTTTCGCCAGCTTAAGGCGAACCAAGGTGGTTGGATCATTGGAAACCGAGAACAACGCACCATCACATACATGCCGCTTGAGTCTGAAAAATGAAGATCCACCCATTTGTTGATGCAGTTGCTTCGCTGCAGTTTGAAGACTGCTTCAATCCGTATTCGGATCGTTGTGAAATTCATGACCGACGCGATGCACCGCGTCGCCGTGCTGCCGCGCTGTCCGCCATGTTGCGTCGTGCAACTGAGGAACCCGTAGATGCGATATGGATCGGACGAGACCTCGGATACCGCGGAGGACGCCGTACAGGCTTAGCCCTGACTGACGATGTTCACATAAGCCAGCACACTAGACGTTGGAATCTTGACCTAGTCTCCGAGCGACCGACGATAGGCAATGCTGTGGCCGAACGAACCGCTGCGGTCATATGGGGGATGCTGGAAAACATTGATGCTCGCATCTTCTTGTGGAACGTCTTTCCTCTTCATCCGCATGAATCAGGAGATCCGTTCACAAACCGGCAGCACAACGCGAGTGAGAGACGAGCAGGTGAAGCGCTTCTCCAGCAGCTCATTGACTTACTACGGCCCTCTCGCATCGTGGCCATTGGCAACGATGCTGCCGCTGCGGCACATCGCATTACAGATTCTGTACCTGTGGTTTGCGTGAGACATCCTAGCTACGGGGGGCAGACCCAGTTCCAGAAGCAGATATCGGAGCTCTATGGGCGTCGTATAAGCACTGGATCGTTGTTTTGACGGGCTTCGCTTCTTAGCGAACGGTGGTTGCCGTTTCAATCCCGCATGACAGTTGTCTCTGATGTAATTGTAGGCCTGCGCTAATGTTGACGCCCGGTAGGGCGTGGAGCTTTTCGTCTAGCATCGTGCTTCTCTGCTAGAGATACTCAAAAAAACAGCTCCCGAATCTGATGGAATAGACCGCTATTCGACCTCTTCCATTAAGCAGATTGACCTTTGGAATGAACAGCGTCGATTGGGCTGCAGTAGCCAAACGTGAGTGACCGCTTTTGGCTGTGGATTCAACCGGTCGACGCAACAGATTGGCTAAATCGTTCAGCGGGTGTTTCGTAGTCTAGTGTTTTCCGAGGGCGGCTATTTAGCTGCCTTGCGACTTCATTGAGCGTGGCTTGCGAGTGATCCGCAAGGTCGGTTCCTTTCGGGAAGTACTGCCTTAACAACCCGTTGGTGTTCTCATTCGATCCCCGTTGCCAAGGACGATGAGGATCGCAGAAGTAGACCTTGATGTCGGTAGCCACCGTAAAGCGCTTATGGTCAGCCATCTCTTTTCCGCGATCCCACGTCAGCGATTTGTAGAGTTCTTGGGGTAAGTT
>NZ_FOXG01000019.1:0-15844 GCF_900115645.1 Pseudomonas sp. NFPP07 | reverse complement strand
TTTTCTTCCGGGGCGCTGTCGATCTTGTCGAAGTCAACGCGAGCCGAACCGAAAACCTCGGAGCAAACACGAGTCAGTGCAGCGGTCAGAGTGGTTTTACCGTGGTCAACGTGACCGATGGTGCCAACGTTGACGTGCGGTTTGTTACGTTCAAATTTTTCTTTAGCCACGACAGTGAACCTCTTGCCTAAAGGGCTGGATTAGCCTTGTTTTTTAACGAGTGCTTCGACGATATTCGACGGAGCTTCGGCGTACTTGGAGAACTCCATGGAGTAGCTCGCGCGACCCTGGGACATGGAACGAACGTCGGTCGCATAACCGAACATTTCACCCAGCGGCACTTCAGCACGGATAACCTTGCCAGAGACCGAGTCTTCCATACCCTGGATCAGACCACGACGACGGTTCAGGTCACCCATCACGTCACCCATGTAGTCCTCAGGGGTTACTACTTCAACCTTCATGATCGGCTCAAGAACTACGCCCTTGCCCTTCTCACGCAGCTGCTTGGTCGCCATGGAGGCCGCTACCTTAAACGCCATCTCGTTAGAGTCGACGTCGTGGTAAGAACCATCAAACACGGTAGCCTTCAGGCCGATCAGCGGATAGCCGGCGACAACGCCGTTCTTCATCTGCTCTTCGATACCCTTCTGGATTGCCGGGATGTATTCCTTCGGAACCACACCACCAACGACCTCGTTGGCAAACACCAGACCTTCAGTGATATTGCCTTTTTCGTCGACGTCTGCCGGAGCAAAACGGATCCAGCAATGACCGAACTGGCCACGACCGCCGGATTGACGAACGAACTTACCTTCAACTTCACAGCCGACGGTGATCTTCTCGCGGTAGGAAACCTGCGGCTTACCGATGTTGGCTTCGACGTTGAACTCGCGCTTCATGCGGTCAACGAGGATGTCCAGGTGAAGCTCACCCATACCCGAGATGATGGTCTGACCAGTCTCTTCGTCAGTCTTGACGCGGAACGACGGGTCTTCCTGAGCCAGCTTGCCCAGTGCAATACCCATCTTCTCCTGGTCTTGCTTGGTTTTCGGCTCAACGGCCACCGAAATCACCGGCTCAGGGAAGTCCATACGCTCGAGGATAACCGGGCTGGCGGCATCACACAGGGTGTCACCGGTGGTGACGTCCTTCATGCCGATCAGCGCAGCGATGTCGCCCGCGAGCACTTCCTTGATTTCTTCACGCTGGTTAGCGTGCATCTGCACCATACGACCAACGCGCTCTTTCTTGCCCTTGACCGAGTTGATCACGGAGTCGCCAGACTGCAGCATGCCCGAGTAAACGCGCACGAAAGTCAGGGTGCCCACGAACGGGTCAGTAGCAATCTTGAACGCCAGAGCCGAGAACGGTTCGCTGTCGTCGGCGTGACGCTCGATTTTCGGAGCGTTTTCGTCGTCGATGTTGTCCGGATGGATACCCTGGATTGCAGGGATCTCGGTCGGAGCAGGCAGGTAGTCGATGACAGCATCGAGAACCAGCGGAACGCCCTTGTTCTTGAACGAGGAACCGCAGACAGCCGGAACGATCTCGCTGGCCAGGGTGCGCGCGCGCAGGCCTGCCTTGATCTCTTCGACAGTCAGCTCACCTTCTTCAAGGTACTTGTTCATCAGCTCTTCGTTGGCTTCGGCAGCAGCTTCAACCATGTTGGAGCGCCACTCGTTAGCCAGGTCCAGCATATCGGCAGGAATTTCTTCCTCGCGATAGGTAGTACCCTTGTCGTCGTCGTTCCAGTAGATAGCCTTCATCTTGATCAGATCGATCTGACCCTCGAAGTTATCTTCTGCACCGATAGCCAGCTGAACTGGAACCGGAGTGTGACCCAGACGGTTTTTGATCTGAGCAACAACACGCAGGAAGTTGGCACCGGCACGGTCCATCTTGTTCACGTAAACAACACGTGGAACGCCGTATTTGTTGGCTTGACGCCATACGGTTTCGGACTGAGGCTCGACACCGGAAGTACCGCAGAACACAACGACCGCGCCGTCGAGTACGCGCAGCGAACGCTCTACTTCAATGGTGAAGTCTACGTGGCCCGGGGTATCGATAACGTTTACACGATAGTTATCGTATTGGCCGCGCGAACCTTTCCAGAAGGTAGTTACAGCAGCAGAGGTAATGGTGATACCACGCTCCTGCTCCTGCACCATCCAGTCGGTGGTAGCAGCGCCGTCATGCACCTCACCCATCTTGTGGCTGAGACCTGTGTAGAACAGGATCCGCTCGGTAGTGGTAGTCTTGCCCGCGTCAACGTGGGCACAGATACCGATGTTACGGTAGCGGTTGATTGCTGTAGTACGAGCCATAAAGCCCTCGCAAAATGAATGATGCCGATATTAGAAGCGGTAGTGCGAGAAAGCCTTGTTGGCTTCAGCCATACGGTGTACGTCTTCACGCTTCTTAACTGCAGCACCCTTGCCTTCGGCAGCATCCAGCAGTTCGCCAGCCAAGCGCAGAGCCATAGACTTCTCGCCGCGCTTACGGGCGAAGTCTACCAACCAGCGCATTGCCAGAGCGTTACGACGGGACGGACGAACTTCGACCGGAACCTGGTAAGTAGCACCGCCAACACGGCGCGACTTCACTTCGACCAGCGGAGCGATGGCGTCGAGAGCTTTCTCGAAGATTTCCAGGGGATCGCTGTTCTTGCGTTCTTTAACTTTTTCCAGCGCGCCATAAACGATACGCTCGGCAACGGCTTTCTTGCCGCTTTCCATTACGTGGTTCATGAACTTGGCGAGGATCTGGCTTCCGTATTTCGGATCGTCCAGAATCTCACGTTTGGCTGCTACGCGACGTCTTGGCATGATAAGCCCTCAAACGGTCTTCAGGTTAGCTCGGGACAGTTGATCCAAAGGACTCGTGCCCGACCTTACTCTTATCGACTCAATAAAATAATTAACTGCAAAACGGCCGATTACTTCGGACGCTTGGTACCGTACTTCGAACGACCTTGGTTACGACCTTTAACGCCGGAGGTATCCAGGGAGCCGCGAACGGTGTGGTAACGAACACCCGGCAAGTCTTTTACACGACCGCCGCGGATCAGTACCACGCTGTGCTCTTGCAGGTTGTGGCCTTCACCACCGATGTACGAGGAAACCTCGAAACCGTTGGTCAGACGCACACGGCATACTTTACGCAGTGCCGAGTTAGGTTTTTTCGGCGTAGTGGTATACACGCGAGTGCACACGCCACGACGTTGCGGGCAGTTCTGCAGCGCAGGCACGTCGGATTTCTCGACGATACGCTTACGCGGCTGACGTACCAGCTGGTTGATAGTTGCCATCTACTAGCTCCACTGTTGTCTTTCGACATAAACAAAATGGCAGGGCGCAAGCCCCACCAAATTTAGGGGTACAAGAGTCTAAAGAGGATCTTGTCCCCAGTCAAGGCAAGGCCCCGGCCTCCCCTATCAACGGACCCCGACAAAATCGTCTTGATTCGTGAGCGGAAAAGCCAGGGCCCTATCTCAATCTACTGCAGACCTCAGTTACCGCTGGAGTTCAGCGCTTCGGTCAGTGCAGCTTCAACTTCACTTGCGCTTACGCGCAGAGGCTTGTCTGCATCACGGCGACGCTTACGCTCACTGTGATAGGCCAGGCCAGTACCAGCCGGGATCAGGCGACCCACGACCACGTTTTCTTTCAGGCCGCGCAGGTAATCGCGCTTGCCGGTTACCGCCGCTTCGGTCAGTACGCGAGTGGTCTCTTGGAAAGAGGCCGCCGAGATGAACGATTCGGTCGACAGCGACGCCTTGGTGATACCCAGCAGAACGCGGGTGAACTTGGCGACAAACTTGTCTTCGGTGTTCAGACGCTCGTTCTCTACCAGTACGTGAGTCAGTTCCATCTGGTCGCCCTTGATGAAGCTGGAATCGCCGGATTCAGCGATCTCAACCTTACGCAGCATCTGACGCAGAATGGTCTCGATGTGCTTGTCGTTGATCTTCACGCCCTGCAGGCGGTAAACGTCCTGGATCTCGTTCACGATGTACTTGGCCAGCGCACTCACACCCAGCAGACGCAGGATGTCGTGTGGATCGCTTGGACCGTCGGAGATAACTTCGCCGCGGTTTACCTGTTCACCTTCGAAGACGTTCAGGTGACGCCACTTCGGAATCAGCTCTTCGTACGGATCGCTACCGTCGTTCGGGGTAATGACCAGACGGCGCTTGCCCTTGGTCTCTTTACCGAACGCGATGGTGCCGCTGACTTCAGCCAGAATCGATGCTTCTTTCGGACGACGAGCCTCGAACAAGTCGGCAACACGCGGCAGACCACCGGTGATGTCGCGGGTCTTCGAAGTTTCTTGCGGGATACGAGCGATAACATCACCGATCGCGATCTTCGCGCCGTCCGCTACACCGACCAGGGCGTTGGCTGGCAGGAAGTACTGAGCAATTACGTCAGTGCCTGGCAGCAACAGATCCTTGCCGTTGTCGTCGACCATCTTCACGGCAGGACGGATGTCTTTACCGGCAGCTGGACGATCCTTCGCGTCAAGTACTTCAATGTTGGTCATACCGGTCAATTCGTCAGTCTGACGCTTGATCGTGATGCCTTCTTCCATGCCCACGTAGGTCACGGTACCTTTCATTTCGGTAACGATCGGGTGAGTGTGCGGATCCCACTTGGCCACGATAGAGCCAGCGTCGACCTTGTCACCTTCTTTAACCGAAATCACAGCACCGTACGGCAGCTTGTAACGCTCACGCTCACGACCGAAGTCGTCAGCGATCGCCAGCTCGCCGGAACGGGACACAGCAACCAGGTGACCATCCACTCGCTCAACGTGCTTCAGGTTGTGCAGACGGACGGTACCGCCATTCTTCACCTGAACGCTGTCGGCCGCGGAGGTCCGGCTTGCCGCACCACCGATGTGGAACGTACGCATCGTCAGCTGGGTACCCGGCTCACCGATGGACTGAGCAGCGATAACGCCGACAGCTTCACCGATGTTCACCTGGTGACCACGAGCCAAGTCGCGGCCGTAGCACTTGGCGCAAATGCCGTAGCGGGTTTCGCAGCTGATCGGCGAACGCACGATCACTTCGTCGATGCTGTTCAGCTCGATGAACTCGACCCACTTCTCGTCGACCAGAGTGCCGGCAGGAACGATGACGTCCTCGGTACCTGGCTTGAATACGTCACGGGCAATAACACGACCCAACACGCGCTCACCCAACGGCTCTACAACGTCACCGCCTTCAATGTGCGGAGTCATTACCAGGCCATGCTCGGTGCCACAGTCGATCTCGGTTACAACCAGATCCTGCGCCACGTCTACCAGACGACGAGTCAGGTAACCGGAGTTCGCAGTTTTCAACGCGGTATCCGCCAGACCTTTACGAGCACCGTGAGTCGAGATGAAGTACTGGAGTACGCTCAGACCTTCACGGAAGTTCGCAGTAATCGGCGTTTCGATGATGGAACCGTCCGGCTTGGCCATCAGACCACGCATACCGGCCAGCTGACGAATCTGTGCTGCGGAACCCCGCGCACCCGAGTCGGCCATCATGTACATCGAGTTGAAGGATTCTTGCTCGACTTCGTCGCCGTGACGGTCAATGACTTTCTCTTTCGAGAGGTTGGCCATCATCGCCTTGGATACTTCGTCGTTCGCTTTCGACCAAAGGTCGATCACTTTGTTGTACTTCTCGCCCTGGGTTACCAGGCCGGAGGCGTACTGGCTCTCGATCTCTTTCACTTCGTCGGTGGCGGCACCGATGATGCGGGCTTTTTCATCCGGGATAACGAAGTCGTTAACACCGATGGAAACGCCGGAAATAGTCGAGTAGGCAAAACCGGTGTACATCAACTGGTCAGCGAAGATCACAGTCTCTTTCAGACCAACCACGCGGTAGCACTGGTTGATGAGCTTGGAGATCGCCTTTTTCTTCATCGGCAGGTTGACGACGTCGTACGACAGACCTTTTGGCACAACCTGGAACAACAGCGCACGGCCGACAGTGGTGTCGACGATACGAGTGTTGGTCACGCTGCCGCCATCACGGTCATTGACGGTTTCGGTGATCCGCACCTTGACCTTGGCATGCAGCGCGGCTTCGCCGGCACGGAATACACGGTCAACTTCCTGCAGATCCGCGAACACACGACCTTCGCCCTTGGCGTTGATCGCCTCACGAGTCATGTAGTACAGACCCAATACAACGTCCTGCGACGGAACGATGATTGGCTCACCGTTGGCTGGCGACAGGATGTTGTTGGTCGACATCATCAACGCACGCGCTTCCAGCTGGGCTTCCAGTGTCAGCGGTACGTGCACGGCCATTTGGTCGCCGTCGAAGTCGGCGTTGTACGCAGCACAGACCAGAGGGTGCAGCTGGATAGCCTTACCTTCGATCAGTACTGGCTCAAACGCCTGGATACCCAGACGGTGAAGGGTCGGTGCACGGTTGAGGAGCACTGGGTGTTCGCGAATCACTTCGGCGAGAACGTCCCAGACCTCTGGCAGCTCGCGCTCGACCATTTTCTTCGCGGCTTTGATGGTGGTGGCCAAGCCACGCATTTCCAATTTGCCGAAAATGAACGGTTTGAACAGCTCGAGAGCCATTTTCTTAGGCAGACCGCACTGGTGCAGACGCAGGGTCGGACCTACGGTAATTACCGAACGACCGGAGTAGTCAACACGCTTACCGAGCAAGTTCTGACGGAAACGACCTTGCTTACCCTTGATCATGTCGGCCAGGGATTTCAGAGGACGCTTGTTGGAACCGGTGATAGCGCGGCCACGACGACCGTTGTCGAGCAGTGCGTCGACGGCTTCCTGCAACATACGCTTTTCGTTGCGCACGATGATGTCCGGAGCGGACAGATCCAGCAGGCGCTTCAAACGGTTGTTACGGTTGATCACTCGACGATACAGATCGTTGAGGTCGGAAGTCGCGAAACGACCGCCATCCAGCGGGACCAGCGGGCGCAGATCTGGCGGCAGAACCGGCAGAACGGTCAGCACCATCCACTCTGGCAGGTTGCCGGAACCCTGGAAGGCTTCCATCAACTTCAGACGCTTGGACAGCTTCTTGATCTTGGTTTCCGAGTTGGTTTGCGGAATCTCTTCGCGCAGACGGCCAATCTCGTGCTCCAGGTCGATAGCATGCAGCAGCTCGCGGACAGCCTCGGCACCCATGCGGGCATCGAAGTCGTCACCGAACTCTTCCAGCGCTTCGAAGTACTGCTCGTCGTTCAGCAGCTGGCCTTTTTCCAGGGTGGTCATGCCTGGATCGATAACGACATAGCTCTCGAAGTAGAGAACGCGCTCGATATCACGCAGGGTCATGTCCATCAGCAGGCCGATACGGGACGGCAGCGATTTCAGGAACCAGATATGGGCAACCGGCGAAGCCAGTTCGATGTGCGCCATACGCTCACGACGAACCTTGGCCAGTGCAACTTCAACGCCGCACTTCTCGCAGATCACGCCACGATGCTTCAAGCGCTTGTACTTACCGCACAGGCACTCGTAATCCTTTACCGGGCCAAAGATCTTGGCGCAGAACAGGCCGTCACGCTCAGGCTTGAACGTACGGTAGTTGATGGTTTCCGGCTTTTTAACTTCACCGAACGACCACGAACGGATCATCTCAGGCGAGGCCAATCCGATACGGATGGCGTCGAACTCTTCGACTTGACCCTGGTTTTTCAGCAAATTCAGTAGGTCTTTCAAGGCCTTTCCTCCTGGCGGAGCAGAGAGCGGGCAATCCTGCCCCGCTCTCGATTCGCGTCACGTGTTATTCGGTTTCCAGATCGATATCGATGCCGAGGGAACGAATTTCTTTGATCAACACGTTGAAGGACTCGGGCATGCCCGGCTCCATACGGTGATCGCCGTCCACGATGTTTTTGTACATCTTGGTCCGGCCGTTCACATCGTCCGACTTCACTGTGAGCATTTCTTGCAGAGTGTATGCGGCACCGTATGCTTCCAGTGCCCAGACCTCCATCTCCCCGAAACGCTGACCACCGAACTGCGCCTTACCACCCAGCGGCTGCTGGGTAACCAGGCTGTACGAACCGGTAGAACGAGCGTGCATCTTGTCGTCTACCAAGTGGTTCAGCTTCAGCATGTACATGTAGCCAACAGTAACCGGGCGCTCGAACTTGTTGCCGGTACGGCCGTCGGTCAGCTGCATCTGGCCGCTTTCTGGCAGGTCCGCCAGTTTCAGCATGGCCTTGATTTCGCTTTCCTTGGCACCGTCGAACACCGGAGTGGCCATCGGCACGCCGCCGCGCAGGTTCTTCGCCAGATCCAGGATTTCCTGATCGGAGAAGCTATCCAGATCTTCGTTACGACCGCCGATCTGGTTGTAGATCTCGTCCAGGAACTTACGCAGTTCCGCGACCTTGCGCTGCTCTTCGACCATGCGGTTGATCTTCTCGCCCAAACCTTTGGCCGCGAGGCCCAGGTGGGTTTCGAGAATCTGACCAACGTTCATACGCGAAGGTACGCCCAACGGGTTGAGGACGACGTCGACCGGGGTGCCATTGGCATCGTGCGGCATGTCTTCAACCGGCATGATCACGGAGACCACACCCTTGTTACCGTGACGACCGGCCATCTTGTCGCCCGGCTGGATGCGGCGGCGAATTGCCAGGTAAACCTTGACGATTTTCAGCACGCCTGGAGCCAGGTCATCGCCCTGCTGCAGTTTGCGCTTCTTGTCTTCGAACTTGTCGTCCAGCAGACGGCGGCGATCAACGATGTAGGCCTGAGCCTTCTCGAGCTGCTCGTTCAGAGCATCTTCAGCCATGCGCAGCTTGAACCACTGACCATGCTCAAGACCGTCGAGTACTTCGTCGGTGATTTCCTGACCTTTCTTCAGACCGGCGCCGCCTTCGGCTTTGTGGCCGACCAGAGCGGAACGCAGACGTTCGAAAGTGGCGCCTTCAACGATACGGAACTCTTCGTTCAGATCCTTACGGATCTCGTCGAGCTGGCTCTTCTCGATCGACAAGGCACGAGCGTCACGCTCCACGCCGTCGCGAGTGAAGACCTGTACGTCGATGACAGTACCCTTGGTACCGGTAGGTACACGCAGGGAAGTGTCTTTAACGTCGCTGGCTTTTTCACCGAAGATTGCACGCAGCAGTTTCTCTTCCGGAGTCAGCTGGGTCTCGCCTTTCGGAGTGACCTTACCGACCAGGATGTCGCCTGCGCCAACTTCAGCACCCACATAAACGATACCGGCTTCGTCCAGCTTGTTCAGTGCAGCCTCGCCCACGTTCGGGATGTCTGCAGTGATTTCCTCTGGGCCAAGCTTGGTGTCACGGGCCACACAGGTCAGTTCCTGGATGTGGATCGTGGTGAAGCGGTCTTCCTGAACCACACGCTCGGACAGGCAGATGGAGTCTTCGAAGTTGAAGCCGTTCCATGCCATGAACGCGATGCGCATGTTCTGACCCAGAGCCAGCTCACCCATGTCGGTGGACGGACCGTCGGCCATGATGTCGCTACGCTGAACCCGATCGCCCTTGCTCACCAGCGGACGCTGGTTGATGCAGGTGTTCTGGTTGGAGCGGGTGTATTTGGTCAGGTTGTAGATGTCGACACCGGCTTCGCCCGGTTCAACTTCGTCATCCGCAACACGAACCACGATACGGCTGGCGTCAACCGAGTCGATCACGCCGCCACGACGAGCCACGACGCAAACGCCGGAGTCACGGGCAACGTTACGCTCCATGCCGGTACCTACCAGCGGCTTGTCGGCACGCAGGGTTGGTACAGCCTGACGCTGCATGTTCGAACCCATCAACGCACGGTTGGCGTCGTCGTGCTCGAGGAACGGAATCAGCGACGCTGCAACCGAAACTACCTGCTTCGGCGAAACGTCCATCAAGGTGACGTCTTCTGGCGCCTTGACGGTGAATTCGTTCAAGTGACGAACAGCTACCAGCTCATCGATCAGCTGACCTTTGTCGTTCATGGTCGCCGAAGCCTGGGCGATCACGTGATCGGCCTCTTCGATAGCGGACAGGAACACGATCTCGTCGGTCACCAGACCTTCTTTCACCACTCGGTACGGGCTCTCGAGGAAGCCGTACTGGTTGGTGCGAGCATAGGCAGCCAAGGAGTTGATCAGACCGATGTTCGGACCTTCCGGCGTTTCAATCGGGCATACACGACCATAGTGAGTCGGGTGTACGTCACGAACTTCGAAGCCTGCGCGCTCACGGGTCAGACCGCCCGGGCCGAGTGCGGAGACACGACGCTTGTGGGTGATCTCGGACAGCGGGTTGTTCTGGTCCATGAACTGGGACAGCTGGCTGGAACCGAAGAACTCTTTCACCGCCGCAGCCACAGGCTTGGCATTGATCAGGTCTTGCGGCATCAGGCCTTCGCTTTCAGCCATCGACAGACGCTCTTTGACCGCACGCTCAACACGTACCAGGCCAACGCGGAACTGGTTCTCGGCCATTTCACCTACGCAGCGAACACGACGGTTACCCAGGTGGTCGATGTCATCGACGATGCCTTTGCCGTTACGGATGTCGACCAGAGTCTTCAGAACAGCAACGATGTCTTCCTTGCACAACACGCCCGAACCTTCGATCTCGGTACGACCGATACGACGGTTGAACTTCATCCGGCCGACCGCAGACAGGTCATAGCGCTCAGGACTGAAGAACAGGTTGTTGAACAAGGTCTCGGCCGCATCCTTGGTTGGAGGCTCGCCAGGACGCATCATGCGATAGATCTCGACCAACGCTTCCAGCTGGTTGGTGGTGGAGTCGATCTTCAGAGTGTCGGAAACGAACGGACCGCAATCGATATCGTTGGTGTACAACGTTTCGATACGCACGACCTGAGCCTTGGCGATCTTCGCCAGGATCTCGGTGTTCAGCTCGGTGTTGCACTCTGCCAGGATTTCGCCGGTGGCCGGATGCACGATGACCTTGGCGGTAGTACGACCCAGGACGTAGTCCAGAGGCACTTCCAGCTCTTTGATCCCGGCTTTTTCCAGCTGGTTGATGTGACGAGCGGTGATACGACGACCCTGCTCGACAATAACCTTGCCTTTGTCATCCTGAATATCGAGGACTGCAATTTCACCGCGCAGGCGCTGAGGCACCAGCTCCAGGCTCAGGCTTTCGCCGCGCACATGGAATACGTTGGTGGTGTAGAAAGCGTCCAGCACTTCTTCAGTGGTGTAGCCCAGCGCACGCAGCAGTACCGATGCAGGCAGCTTGCGACGACGGTCGATACGCACGAACACGCAGTCTTTCGGGTCGAACTCGAAGTCCAACCAGGAGCCGCGGTAAGGAATGATACGTGCGGAGTACAGCAGCTTACCGGAGCTGTGCGTCTTGCCACGGTCGTGGTCGAAGAATACGCCAGGGGAACGGTGCAGCTGGGAAACGATTACACGCTCGGTACCGTTGATTACGAAGGTACCGTTCTCAGTCATCAGGGGGATTTCACCCATGTAGACTTCTTGCTCTTTGATGTCCTTGATCGCTTTGTTCGACGATTCTTTGTCGAAAATGATCAGACGAACTTTTACCCGCAAAGGTACGGCGTAAGTTACACCGCGCAGCACGCATTCTTTGACATCAAATGCCGGTTCGCCCAGGCGATAACCGACATACTCCAACGCAGCATTGCCGGAGTAGCTGATGATCGGGAAAACGGATTTGAAGGCCGCATGCAGGCCCACGTCGCGGAACTGATCTTTAGTCGCTCCCGCTTGCAAGAATTCACGATACGAATCCAGCTGGATGGCCAGGAGGTACGGCACATCCATGACGTCCGGCAACTTGCTAAAGTCCTTGCGGATACGTTTTTTCTCAGTATATGAGTAAGCCATCAGCGTTCCCCAGCTTGGTCACCTGCTTATTTGGCCCCTCCCGACGGGAGCAGCCAGAAAATCGTGCAAACCCTTTGGTTTGCGCCACCGCACAGGGTGGTTACAGCACGTTAAAGGCACCGACCCAGTCGGCTGCCAATAACGGAAAAAGGCCGGTGGCAAGAGCCACCAGCCATCAGCCTCAGCTTAACGCTTGGGCTGGAGACACAAAGTCGATGCTTACTTCAGCTCGACTTTAGCGCCTGCTTCTTCCAGAGCTGCTTTGGCTTTGTCAGCGGCTTCTTTAGCAACGCCTTCCAGAACCATGGCAGGAGCGCCGTCAACTACAGCCTTGGCTTCTTTCAGGCCCAGACCGGTCAGTTCACGTACAGCCTTGATCACGTTAACTTTCTTCTCGCCAGCTTCGGTCAGCATGACGTTGAATTCAGTTTGCTCTTCAACAACAGCGGCAGCAGCAGCTGGACCAGCAGCGGCAACAGCAGCGGTAACGCCGAAGGTTTCTTCCATTGCTTTGATCAGCTCAACAACTTCCAGAACGGTTTTCTGGCCGATTGCTTCGATGATTTGCTCGTTAGTCAGAGACATGACTATAAATTCCTGTATTGGGGTGACAGCCTACGCAGCCATCAAATTAAACATATGATTTTGAAAGGGCTTGCAGTGCCTTAGGCAGCAGCAGCTTCTTTCTGGTCGCGAATGGCCGCCAGAGTACGAGCCAGCTTGCTGGTAGCGCCTTGGATCACGCTCATCAGCTTCGCAATAGCTTCGTCGCGAGTTGGCAGCGAAGCCAACACGTCGATCTCGTTTGCTGCGAGGTACTTGCCCTCGAACGCAGCTGCCTTGATCTCGAACTTTTCCTGACCCTTTGCGAACTCTTTGAAAATACGAGCAGCAGCGCCCGGATGTTCCTTGGAGAATGCAATCAGGGTCGGGCCGACGAACGCGTCGTTGAGCACGTCATATTGAGTGCCTTCAACAGCGCGCTTGAGCAGGGTGTTACGTACGACACGTACATACACGCCAGCTTCGCGGGCCTCTTTACGGAGTCCGGTCATAGCGCCTACTGTCACACCACGGGCATCAGCCACGACAGCGGACAGAGCGCCTTTGGCAGCCTCGTTGACTTCAGCGACGATGGCCTTCTTGTCTTCGAGTTTAATTGCCACGGGTTTAACTCCTGCTTGTTACCGTTTCATCCAACCGAGGCCGGATGTCGTTTTGGTGTCTGATTCGGTAAGGAACCGGGAGCACCATCTGCGTAGGCTTGTGGTTTAAGACTTGCGTCGCCTACGGTCTTGGATAGCCCCCGCCAGGCAGGGACCCCAATCTTTCAATTGACGCAATCTCTTGCGTCAACCTGTGTCTTATACGTCCAGCGAACCTTGGTCGATGACCAGACCTGGGCCCATAGTGGTGCTCAGGGTAACGCGCTTGACGTAGATACCTTTCGAGGAAGCTGGCTTGATACGCTTCAGATCAGCGATCAGGGCTTCAACGTTTTCCTTCAGCTTGACGGCGTCGAAGCCGACCTTGCCAACGGAAGTGTGGATAATGCCGTTTTTGTCGGTGCGATAACGAACCTGACCGGCCTTGGCGTTTTTAACAGCGCCAGCCACGTCTGGAGTTACGGTACCAACCTTAGGGTTAGGCATCAGACCGCGTGGGCCGAGGATCTGGCCCAGCTGACCTACAACGCGCATTGCATCCGGGGAAGCAATAACTACGTCATAGTTCAGGTCGCCGCCTTTCATTTCGGCAGCCAGGTCGTCCATACCTACGCGATCAGCACCGGCAGCCAGGGCAGCTTCAGCGGCTGGGCCTTGGGTGAACACAGCTACACGTACAGTCTTGCCAGTGCCGTGTGGCAGCACGGTAGCGCTACGAACAACCTGGTCGGATTTACGTGGGTCAACACCCAAGTTTACAGCGACGTCAACAGACTCGCTGAACTTGACGGTCGACAGCTCGGTCAGGAGAGCAGCTGCGTCTACGAAGCTGTAGGCCTTGCCCGCTTCAATCTTGCCGGCGATAGCCTTTTGGCGCTTGGTCAGCTTAGCCATTACACACCCTCCACGTTAAGGCCCATGCTACGAGCAGAACCGGCGATAGTACGCACGGCTGCATCCATATCAGCTGCAGTCAAATCCGCGTTTTTGGTTTTCGCGATTTCTTCCAGCTGAGCACGGGTAACGGTGCCAACCTTAACGGTGTTCGGACGAGCGGAACCGCTGGTCAGGCCAGCAGCTTTCTTCAGCAGAACCGAAGCAGGGGTGCTCTTAGTTTCGAAAGTGAAGCTGCGGTCACTGTAAACAGTGATGATCACAGGAGTCGGCAGACCTGGTTCAAGACCCTGGGTACGGGCGTTGAAGGCCTTACAGAATTCCATGATGTTCACGCCGTGCTGACCCAGAGCTGGACCGACGGGTGGACTTGGGTTGGCCTGTGCGGCCTTCACTTGCAGCTTGATGTAAGCAGTAATCTTCTTAGCCATGAGGCACTCCAATTACGGGTTCAAACGCCTGGAAAGGCTCCCCGGTTACTTGCGCGTTTATCCCAGTGACGACAAAACCCCACAGCCTTGGGCTGCGGGGTATGGGATTCTCGTTCAGTTATGCCTTTTCGACCTGACTGAACTCTAGCTCTACCGGAGTAGAGCGACCGAAAATGAGCACAGCCACTTGGATCCGGCTCTTTTCGTAGTTAACTTCTTCGACAGTGCCGTTAAAATCAGCGAACGGACCATCGGTAACACGGACAACCTCACCCGGCTCGAACAGAGTCTTAGGCTTGGGCTTGTCACTACCATCAGCAACACGACGCAGAATGGCTTCTGCCTCTTTGTCCGTGATTGGCGCAGGCTTGTCGGCAGTACCACCGATAAAACCCATCACCCGAGGAGTATCCTTGACCAAGTGCCAAGTACCCTCATTCATATCCATCTGAACCAGCACATAACCTGGGAAGAATTTGCGCTCGCTTTTGCGTTTCTGGCCATTACGCATCTCAACCACTTCTTCAGTGGGAACCAGAATTTCACCAAAGCCATCTTCCATGCCAGCCAGCTTTACGCGCTCGATCAACGAACGCATTACATGCTTCTCGTAACCCGAGTAAGCATGCACAACGTACCAACGCTTAGCCACGGGACACCCTTAGCCAACAATCAAGGAAACGAGCCAGCCGAGCAGGGAGTCAAGCCCCCACAACAGCAACGCCATAACCAGAACAACAGCCACTACGATCAATGTGGTCTGCGTGGTTTCTTGGCGAGTTGGCCATACGACTTTACGAATCTCGGCGCGAGCTTCCCTAACCAGTACAAAGAAAGACTTGCCCTTGGCAGTCTGCAGGCCTACAAAGGCAGCTACAGCAGCGATAGCAAGCAAAGCGAGTACACGGTACAGGATCGGCGAAGCAGAGTAATACTGATTACCGACAACGCCAACGACCACCAAAGCAACTACTACAAGCCACTTGAGCAGATCGAAGCGAGAGCCTTGAGCTTCAGCTTTAGGAGTCATCTATGAAGATCCTGTGAAAAGAAAGCCAGACACACCAAGTGAATCTGGCAGGTCAGGAGGGAATCGAACCCCCAACCTACGGTTTTGGAGACCGTCGCTCTGCCAATTGAGCTACTGACCTAAAAACAAAATCAGGCCGACCATTATGCCGGCCCGATGGAGATATATCAAGAACTTACTCGATGACTTTGGCTACGACGCCAGCGCCGACGGTACGACCGCCTTCACGGATAGCGAAACGCAGACCATCTTCCATCGCGATGGTTTTGATCAGAGTGACAGTCATCTGGATGTTGTCACCTGGCATTACCATTTCAACGCCTTCTGGCAGCTCGCAGTTACCAGTCACGTCAGTAGTACGGAAGTAGAACTGTGGACGGTAGCCTTTGAAGAACGGAGTATGACGGCCGCCTTCTTCTTTGCTCAGAACGTACACTTCAGCAGTGAACTTGGTGTGCGGCTTAACGGTACC
>NZ_FOXG01000018.1:0-18111 GCF_900115645.1 Pseudomonas sp. NFPP07 | reverse complement strand
AGGACCTTCGGTCCTATCGCAGCCTGCGGCAGCGGCTACATCTATGGCGACACCTCCTATAGCCCGGTCGTGCTCGCTGCCTTGTGTAGCCGCCGCTGGCAGGTCACTTGCCCTGGGTCAGGGTGGTGTAGCTGGTGATCAGGTTGCGATAGTCCGGGATGTGGTTGGAGAACAAGGTCCCCAGGCCCTCGATGTCGTTGCGCCAGTCGCGGTGCAGCTCGCAGGCCAGGCCGAACCAGGTCATCAATTGCGCGCCGGCGGTGGACATGCGGTTCCACGCCGAATCGCGGGTCAGCTCATTGAAGGTGCCGGAGGCATCGGTGACCACGAACACCTCGAAGCCTTCTTCCAGGGCCGACAGCGCCGGGAACGCCACGCAAACCTCGGTCACCACGCCGGCGATGATCAGTTGCTTCTTGCCGGTGGCCTTGATCGCCTTGACGAAGTCTTCGTTGTCCCAGGCGTTGATCTGCCCGGGCCGGGCGATGTATGGCGCGTCCGGGAACAGCGCCTTGAGCTCGGGCACCAGCGGGCCGTTGGGGCCGGTTTCGAAGCTGGTGGTGAGGATGGTCGGCAGCTTGAAGTACTTGGCCAGGTCGGCCAGGGCCAGCACGTTGTTCTTGAACTTGTCCGGGTCGATGTCGCGCACCAGGGACAGCAGGCCGGCCTGGTGATCCACCAGCAGCACGGCGGCGTTGTCTTTGTCGAGACGCTTGTAGGCAGTAGTCATGGGGTAGTCCTCGCTTCTTGTCGATACCGACTGGACGTCGGCGTGGGGGTGCAGGTTCAGCGCTGGGAGTCCAGCACTTCGTGCTCGTTCGCCACTTGCTGGGCCTTGAGGTAGCTCTCGATCAGCAACTGGTAATGCGGCATGGCCTGGGCGTAGACCGCGGCCCACTGCTCGGCGTCCGGGCGGTTCCACGAACCCTGCAGCTCGGAAAGCGTGGCCATGATGTCGATCGGCACCACCCCGGCCTGGGCCAGGCGGGCGATGGTCAGATCGGTGGCCAGCCGCGAATGGTTGCCCGAGGCATCGACCACCGCGAACACCTTGTAGCCTTCATGCACCGCGGCGATCGACGGGAACGCCAGGCAAACGCTGGTCAGGGTGCCGGCGATCACCAGGGTTTTCTTGCCGGTGGCCTCGACCGCCGCCCGGAACTCGGGATTGTCCCAGGCGTTGATCTCGCCTTTGCGCGCCACGTACTGGGCATGAGGTGCCTCCTGGTGGATTTCCGGGATCAACGGGCCGTTGGGCCCCTGGGGCACCGAGGCGGTGGTGATCACCGGCATCTTCAGCAAAGTCGCGGCTTTCGCCAGGGCGATGGCATTGGCCCGCAGTTGCGGCACGTCCATGTCCTTGACGATCTGGAACAGCCCGCTCTGGTGGTCGATCAGCAGCATCGCCGCGTCGTTGGGGTCGATGGTCGGCTTGGCGCCATTGAAGTTGGCAGCATTGAAGTTGTTCATGTGCAGTTCCTCTTTCGTCTAGGGCATTTATTGAAGGCAACAGCCATCCCTGGCCCTGAAACCGGCCGACACGTCCTGTGCAAGTCGGTAAGCGGGGGTCAGCCAGGCATCTGGCCGAAACGACCGGACTGAAAGTCGACGAAGGCCTGGTGGATCTCGGCCTCGCTGTTCATCACGAACGGGCCATGGCCGACGATGGGCTCGTCGATCGGTTCGCCGCTGAGCAGCAGCACCACCGCGTCGTTGTTGGCTTCCAGGCTGAGCTGGTCGCCGTCGCGCTCGAACAGCACCAGCTGGCCTTCGCGCACCAGTTCCTGGCCGTTGACCTGGAGCGTGCCGCGCAGCAGCACCAGGGCGGTGTTGCGCCCCTCGTGCAGGTCGAGGGTCAGGGGCTTGCCGGCATTCAGGCGGATGTCCCAGACGTCGATCGGGGTGAAGGTGCGCGCCGGGCCCTTGGCGCCGTCGAACTCGCCGGCGATCAACCGCAGGGTGCCGGCCTTGTCCTTCAGGGCGATGGCCGGAATGTCGCCATCGAGGATGGTCTGGTAACCGGGCGCGGCCATCTTGTCCCGCGCCGGCAGGTTGACCCACAGCTGGACCATGTCCAGGGTGCCGCCGGACTTGGCGAACGCTGCGGAGTGGAATTCCTCGTGGAGAATCCCCGAGGCCGCGGTCATCCATTGCACGTCGCCAGGGCCGATCTTGCCGCCGCTGCCGGTGGAGTCGCGGTGCTCCACCTCGCCCTTGTAGACGATGGTCACGGTTTCGAAGCCGCGATGGGGATGCTGGCCCACGCCGCGCCGTCCCTGGGTCGGGGTGAATTCAGCCGGGCCGGCGTGGTCGAGCAGCAGGAACGGGCTGATGTGCTTGCCCAGGTTGTCGTAGGAAAACAGCGTGCGCACCGGGAAGCCGTCGCCCACCCAATGGGCCCGTGGGCTGGTGTAGATACCGATGATGTTCTTCATGCGGGTGCCTCCGAAATGGCTGAGTTATTTCGTTGGATACACCTTAAAACCCATACCTTTGATGCACTAGACTGCAAAAATCGCTCTTAGCGTTCTATTTGGAGAACGATGATGGAAGACCTCAATACCCTCTACTACTTCACCCAGGTCGTCGAACACCGTGGTTTCGCCGCCGCCGGACGCGCCCTGGACATGCCCAAGTCCAAGCTCAGCCGACGCATTGCCCAGCTCGAGGAACGCCTCGGCGTGCGCCTGATTCACCGCACCAGCCGCCACTGTTCGCTCACCGAGATCGGCCATGAGTACTACCAGCGTTGCCTGGCCATGCGCGTGGAAGCGGAAAGCGCCGCGGAAGTCATCGAGCGCAACCGTTCCGAGCCCCAGGGCCTGGTGCGCATCAGTTGCCCGACCGCGCTGCTCAACTCCTGGGTCGGGCCGATGCTGACCCGCTACATGCTCAAGTACCCGCTGGTGGAGCTGTTCATCGAGAGCACCAACCGCCGGGTCGACCTGATCCACGAAGGTTTCGACATCGCCCTGCGGGTGCGCTTCCCGCCATTGGAAAGCAGCGACCTGGTGATGAAGGTGCTGGGCAACAGCACCCAGTGCCTGGTCGGCCACCCGGACTTTCTCGCGCGCCTGTCGAGCCCCGCCTCGCCCGCCGACCTCAGCGGCCTGCCGAGCCTGCATTGGGGCGCGGCGCAACGCGAGTACCAGTGGGAGCTGTTCGGCCCGGACGAGACGCTCGCGCAGATTCGCCACAAGCCGCGGATGGTCACCGACGACCTGATTGCCCTGCGCCAGGCGGCACTGGCGGGAATCGGCATCGTCCACCTGCCCAGCGTGGTGGTGCGCGACGATATGGCCGCCGGACGCCTGGTGCAGCTGGTACCGGACTGGGCGCCCAAGTGCGGGATCGTCCATGCGATCTTCCCGTCGCGCCGTGGCCTGCTGCCGTCGGTGCGCACGCTGATCGACTTTCTCGGCGAGGAGTTCAGCCGCAGCGATATGACCTGAGAATGCGCTCAAGGTGAAGCCTGGCCGAATCTTCCGACCTGTGGCGTTTTTGACACTGGCCGAAATAATATTTCGAACATAATATTTTCCTCGTCATCTTGTTCCGCCCAATGAGGAAACGCCCATGCAAAGCCCATCCCGCGAGGCCACCCTGGCCCAGTGGATCGCCCAGGAACAGGCCATGCGCGCGCGCCTGGCCAGTCCGGGCAGCCTGTCCCTGGCCGAGGTCAGCGCCCTCTCCCCCGCCGAGTTCTTCGACGGCATCGGCAACGGCGAATTGCCCTCGCCGCCCATCGGCACGTTGCTGGACTTCATCCCCATCGAATGGTCCGCCGGGCACTTCGTGTTCCAGGGCACCCCGGATGCCCGCCATTACAACCCGCTGGGCAGCGTGCACGGCGGTTATGCCGCGACCTTGCTGGACTCCTGCATGGGTTGCGCGATCCACACCCGCCTGAACAAGGGCCAGGGCTACACCACCCTGGACCTTCGCATCAGCTATGTGCGGGCCCTGACCGGCAGCAGCGGGCCGATCCGCGCCGAAGGCAAGATCGTCCACCTGGGCCGCTCCACCGCCCTGGCCGAAGGGCGGATCTACGACGTCGATGGCCGCCTGTATGCCACCGGCTCCACCACCTGCATGATTCTTGAAGCGCGTGGCTGAACCCGCCTCTGCGTCTTTAGAAGCGGGCTCGTTCGCGAAAAAACTGCGGCTTGCGCTCACCGGTGGCCGGGAGGACGTCTCGCGAGCAAGCTCGCCCATACCAGGGATCGTGCCTGCCCGCGCATTCGTGATTCGCGGTAAAGATTGCTTTGCCTGTCCGGCGGTTTTTCTCAAGGATGCGGACCGGGATACTCGTGGCCTTTCCACTGCCATCTGGAGTCATCCATGTCTGTACCTGCTTTCGGCCTCGGCACCTTTCGCCTGCAAGGCCAGGTGGTCATCGACTCGGTCAGCACCGCGCTCGAGCTGGGCTACCGGGCGATCGACACCGCACAGATCTACGAGAACGAAGCCGAGGTCGGCCAGGCCATCGCCGACAGCGGCATCCCCCGCGACGAGCTGTTCGTCACCAGCAAGATCTGGGTTGCCAATTTCGCCCGCGACAAGCTGATCCCAAGCCTCAAGGACAGCCTGCGCAAGCTGCGGACCGACTACCTGGACCTGACCCTGATCCACTGGCCGTCACCGGACAACCAGGTGCCGGTCGAAGAGTTCATGGCGACGCTGCTGGAGGCCAGGCAACTGGGGTTGACCCGGCAGATCGGTGTTTCCAACTTCACCATCGACCTGATGCGGCAGGCCATCGCCGCGGTCGGTGCCGAGCACATCGCCACTAACCAGATCGAATTGCATCCTTACCTGCAGAACCGCAAGGTCGTGGAGTTCGCGCAAAGCCAGGGGATTCACATCACCTCGTACATGACGCTGGCCTACGGTGAGGTGCTCAAGGATCCGGTCATCCAGCAGATCGCCCAGCAGCATCGGGCGACGCCGGCCCAAGTGACCCTGGCCTGGGCCATGCAATCGGGTCATGCGGTGATTCCCTCCTCGACCAGGCGCGCGAACCTGGAAAGCAACCTCAAGGCCTGTGCCCTGACCCTGAGCGAGGCAGAGATGCAACGCATCGCCGGCCTGGAGCGCGGTCATCGTCTGACCAGCCCCGCCGGCATTGCGCCGGCGTGGGACTGAGGTCTTAACGCACCACGGCATTCAACCGAATGCCGTCGGACGCGATCTCTTCCTCATTGGAACTGCCGGGAAACGTTCCGGCCGCCGGGATCTTGCTCCGGCGGCCGGTGTCGATGGCCGCCATCAAGCGGCTGAGGGTCTCGTGGTCCGGCAGCGACAGGCTGCTGATATACAGCTTGCGCTGCGGACCGAGTGGAATCGAAGGCATGCCGAGAAGCTCGGAGTCATAGACCAGCACATGACGGATCTGCGGGTTATCCATGCAGAACGCCACGATATCGAGCCGGGCCTGCAACCCCAGCGAAGCGCTGATGATCAGCAGGTCCATTGGCTCACTGCCATATTCCACGACGTTCAATACCTCGATGAGTCGATACATCGGTGCAATCCGGTAATAGCCCAATTGGTTCAGCACCCGCTCGATCTTCATTCGATGAAAATGCTGTTCATCGGCGATCAGGATTCGTAACGTTTTATTCGGCATTTTTTCGCGACCATGAAAAAAGTCTGAGATGACAGGCTCCAAGCCTATGAATAAAGGCTAGGGGAGCAGCCGATAGTTTTCTTTAAGGGATTTCTGAAAAGCCCTACTCCACATTACTAAAATGCGGCTTTCCCCTACTTTTCGAGCCCGAAATGCTCGTTTCCCTGGGATATCCGCCCGCATCGGCGGCACACATCGGGTATCGATGGGCGGCCTTGGCCCCTGTTTTTTGCCCGCTCCGGATGGAGCCAAAAGACCCGTCCGGCCCCGGCAGCGGCCATCAGCAAACCGCTGGCCAGGTGGCGGTTTCCACCTCCAGCAGCATGACGCAAGCCCTGTTCCCATCAACGGCGGGGCTATTCAGTATTCACAAGGTTCGGTCTTTGCCCGAGGAGGCGGGAGGATTGATATGGGCAATGAAGCGCTGGAGGATCTCCTGCGTGGCGCCCTGCACCCAGAGAATCTCGTGTAGCGCAGAGGCGCCGAGGACCATCGGCAATGCCTGTTCGGTACGACCGCCATAGATCATGGCATGGCGGATCTGCGGGTTGCCCTGGCAGAACGCGCCGGCGTCCACCCCGGCGGCGAACGCCAGCTCGCCGCTGAGCAGCAACAGGTCGAAGTTCTCGAAGGGGTCGCAGGAATAGTGAGTCAGGGTCACCAGTTCGCGGAAAGACTCCACCGCCGCGATGCGGAAATACCCCAGGCCATTCAACAAACGCTGGATGCGCCCACACTGCTCCCGGGACGCATCGGCAATCAGTATTCTCAAGCGTTTGTTGGGCATCGGCGTGGCAACTATCGGTTGAACACAGAGGCCCGACAGACTATCCGATGGCCCCTGGCCAACTCTTTAAGACAATTCCCAAAAATTGCCGCGCACGAGAAATTTCTCCCAAAAAAGCCCCCGCACGGACGCTTTATTCGGTGGTGCTGGGGCTCCAGAACGCCTGTTCCACCAGGGCCGAGGTGGACAGCCGTGCCACCAGGGCGTCGAGTTCGTCGCCGTCCACCGAGGTGGTGGCCAGGGTGGCTTCGATCTCCACGTCGTCGTTGCCGAAGGCATGGACATCGATATCGCTGGCCGGGTAGTTGCTGCGTTCCAGTTCCGCTTCGAGCAGGGCGAACACGGCCTTCTGCTTGGAGCGATGGGCAATGACATAGACGATGTTGGTGACCTCGGCGGAGATCACATCCAGCGGCTGGCGGTTGATGTTGTTGACGATCGGTCGCAGCAGGGTGTTGGCCGCCAGCACGAACAGCGTGCCGAGAAAGGCCTCGAGAATCAGGTCGGCGCCGGCGCAGGCGCCCACCGCCGCCGAGGCCCAGAGAGTGGCCGCGGTGTTCAGGCCACGCACGTTGCCCTCCTCGCGCATGATCACCCCGGCGCCGAGAAAACCGATGCCGGACACCACATAGGCCACCACCCGCACCGCGCCCTCGGCACCGCCGAGGCGGTTGGCCATGTCGACGAAAATCGCCGCGCCCACCGCCACCAGCACGTTAGTGCGCAGGCCGGCGGTGCGTTGCCGGTACTGGCGCTCGAAGCCGATCAGGCCACCGAGGATAAAGGCCGCGCTGAGGCTGACCAGGGTGTCCACCAGGGAGGTCAGGTTGATGTTCTGGAGTGCTTGCATGAAGGGAGTCCTTGAGTACGCGGCGGTCGGCTGCCGTTAAAGGATAGGTGCACTTCGCCGGTGCGAGCGGGCGGCGATCCGACGGGGCCGCGATAAGGTCGGCCAGGGTGCCGGGTATCTTGCACCGACTGGCATTACGAGCAGATGGCGATTGCCGGTTAACCCTGTAGCCGCTGCCGCAGGCTGCGATCGGCCCGCAGGGCCGCGGCGATCCCGCCAACGCCGGAGGACCTGCGACCAGCGTGGCCCGGACCATCGCAGCCTGCGGCAGCGGCTACAGGATGTTGTGCAGCGTCGGCCGCGAGCCGCAGCTTATTGCCAGCCGAACCGGCGGATATAAAAGCCCTTCACCGCCTGGGTCAGCGCCATGTACGCCAGCAGGATCACCGGCAGGAACACGAAGTACAGCGACGGCAGCGCCTGCAGCTTGAAGTAGTGCGCCAACGGGCCCATGGGCAGGAAGATGCCGATGGCCATGATCAACCCGGTCATCACCAGCAGCGGCATGGCCGCGCGGCTTTGCAGGAAGGGGATCTTCGGCGTGCGGATCATGTGCACGATCAGGGTCTGGGTCAGCAGCCCGACCACGAACCAGCCGGACTGAAACAGCGTCTGGTGGTCCGGGGTATTGGCATCGAACACGTACCACATCAGGGCAAAGGTACTGATGTCGAAGATCGAACTGATCGGCCCGAAAAACAGCATGAAACGCCCGACGTCCGCCGGCTGCCAGCGCTGCGGACGGGCCAGCATTTCCTCGTCGACGTTGTCGAACGGAATGGCGATCTGGGAAATGTCGTACAGCAGGTTCTGCACCAGCAGGTGCATCGGCAGCATCGGCAGGAACGGAATGAAGGCGCTGGCCACCAGCACCGAGAACACGTTGCCGAAGTTCGAGCTGGCGGTCATCTTGATGTACTTGAGCATGTTGGCGAAGGTCCGCCGGCCTTCCAGCACGCCCTCCTCCAGCACCATCAGGCTTTTCTCCAGGAGGATGATGTCTGCCGCCTCCTTGGCGATGTCCACGGCGCTGTCCACCGAAATGCCGATGTCCGCGGTGCGCAGCGCCGGCGCGTCGTTGATGCCGTCGCCCATGAAGCCGACCACATGGCCGTTGCCCTTGAGCAGGCGGACGATGCGTTCCTTGTGCGAGGGCGTGAGCCGGGCGAAGACATTGGTGGTTTCCACGGCCTTGGCCAGCTGGGTGTCGCTCATGCGCTCGATGTCGTTGCCCAGCAGCAGGCCCTGTTGTTCCAGGCCGACTTCGCGGCAGATCTTCGCCGTCACCAGCTCGTTGTCGCCGGTCAACACCTTCACCGCCACGCCATGGGCGGCCAGGGCCTCAAGGGCCGGCGCGGTGCTTTCCTTGGGCGGGTCGAGGAAGGCCACGTAACCGATCAGGGTCAGCCCCTGCTCGTCCGCCAGGCTGTAGCTGTCGCGGCCCCGCGGCATCGGCCGGGCGGCCACGGCCACCACCCGCAGGCCTTCGCCATTGAATTGGGCGGTGACCTGGCGGATCCGCGCCAGCAGCTCGTCGCTGAGCATTTCCTCGGCGGCGCCATGGCGCACCCGGGTGCACACCGCCAACACCTCCTCCACCGCGCCCTTGCAGATCAACAGGTGCGCCCGCTCCTTCTCGGCCACCACCACCGACATGCGCCGCCGGTTGAAGTCGAAGGGAATCTCATCGACCTTCTGGAACGCCGTGCCGACCCTCAGCTCGCGGTGCACTTCGACGTGCTCCAGCACCGCCACGTCCAGCAGGTTCTTCAGGCCGGTCTGGTAATAGCTGTTCAGGTAGGCCATTTCCAGCACGTCGTCGGACTCCTCGCCCCAGACATCCACATGCCGGGCGAGGAAGATCTTGTCCTGGGTCAGGGTGCCGGTCTTGTCGGTGCACAGCACGTCCATGGCGCCGAAGTTCTGGATCGCGTCCAGGCGCTTGACGATGACTTTCTTGCGCGACAGGAACACCGCGCCCTTGGCCAAGGTCGAGGTGACGATCATCGGCAGCATCTCCGGGGTCAGGCCCACGGCGATCGACAGCGCGAACAGCAGCGCTTCCATCCAGTCGCCCTTGGTGAAGCCGTTGATGAACAGCACCAGCGGCGCCATGACGAACATGAAGCGGATCAGCAGCCAGCTGACCTTGTTCACCCCGTTCTGGAACGAAGTCGGTGCCCGGTCGGTGGCCCCGACCCGCTGCGCCAGGGCGCCGAAATAGGTGGCGTTGCCAGTGCTCAGGACCAGCGCGGTGGCCGCGCCGGACACCACGTTGGTGCCCATGAACAGGATGTTGTCCAGCTCCAGCGGATTGAGGGTGGCGGCGTCCTGCTGGCGCGGGAATTTCTCCACCGGCATCGATTCGCCGGTCATCGCCGCCTGGCTGACGAACAGTTCCTTGGCGCTGAGCACCCGGCAGTCGGCGGGGATCATGTCGCCGGCCGAGAGCTGGATCAGGTCGCCCGGCACCAGTTGCCGGATCGGCAGTTCCAGGCGTTGCTGGCCCTGGCTGGCCACCGCCGCGCCATGCAGCCGGGCGAACACCGACGGCGCGGCGTCGACCACGTTGCGCCGCAGCACCGTAGCGGTGTTGCTGACCATTGCCTTGAGGGCATCGGCGGCCTTGTTCGACTTGGCCTCCTGCCAGAAGCGCAGCAGCGTGGAGAGCACCACCATGGAAAAAATCACCGTGGCCGCCTTCATGTCTTCGGTCAGCCAGGAGATCACCGCCAGCAGGGTCAGCAGCAGGTTGAAGGGGTTCTTGTAGCAATGCCACAGGTGCGTCCACCAGGGCAGCGGCTGCTCGTGCTCGACCTCGTTGAGGCCATGCCGTTCGCGCAGGGCCTGGGCCTCGGCCTCGCTCAGGCCATCGGTATGGCTGCCGAGGCGTTGCAGCAGGCTCGCGGCATCGTCGTTGGCCGCGGCCACCAGGGTGTGCGCGAGGCTCGGCGGCAGGTCGCGGCTGACGTTGGCGTCGCTGAAGCTCTCCAGCAAGGCCAGGCGGCGAAAGTGCCGGGCGAAGTGCCGGGTCCGCAGGAAGCCGGCAAAAAACTCTTTGAGCAGGGTGAGATTCATGGTGTGTCCCCTAACGGTCGGCGCCGCAGGACTCACAGCCAGGTCTGGTTCGCCGGCCGCGCAAACAGGCGCAGCCGTAGCGCGGCGATGCGCCAGGCATCACCCACTGTTGCAGTGTCGATGAGAGGGACATCGGGAACGGGCCCTGAAGGCCACGTTCGGGAAGCCGCCGCTCGCGGTCATGGCGAGACAACGGCACAAAAAAGCGGGCGCGTTATCTGGCCGGGAAGGCGCCGGTTATCGAAACCGGCCGACTACTGTCACTCGAACAAGTACCCACTGTGGGTCTCCGCTTGATGGAAAACGCGCGAAGCTTACGCCGCGGTTTTTGCGGAGTAAATCGGCGGCAAAGGCCCGGACGGGGGAATCGAAAAGTTCTTCAGCGAAGGTTCAGGAAGGGGCTACGGACAGGCCCCAAAGGCAGGAAATGCGGGGACATCTGCCCCCTGTCGTGGGCAAGCTCGCGCCTACAACGATAAGGCGATCCTGCAGGAGCGAGCTTGCTCGCGAGGCGTCCGGTCAACCCACGACAGAGACCGGCCATGCCATTGTTTCGCGAGCACGCTCGCTCCTACAACGTTACCCGGGCAATCAGCTGGCGGTGGCCAGCAGCAGGTCGCGCACCGAACGGCTGTGGCGGCCTTTGTCGTGCTCGTACAGCGAGGCGGCAATTTCCTCGGCGCGGATCGGCAGCACCGACAGCAAGGTGTCGCTCAGGCCGTGGCTGGCCTGGCTGAAGCCCTGGGTGTAGATGCCGGCCTTGCAGCGCTCGTCGGTGATGACCCGGTAGTTGCGGTCCACTTCGAAGTCGCCCAGGTAGGCTTCCAGCGGCGCCAGCAACGCACGGTGAGTCTGGCGTTCGTAGCCGGTGGCCAGGATCACGGCGTCGTAGTGGCGGGTGCTCAGCTCGCCGGTGGAGGTGTTGCGCAGCACCAGTTCGACGCCCTGGGCGGTGGCGGTGGCTTTCTCCACGGTGGTCAGGGTGCGGAAGGCATGGCGCGCGATGCCGGAGACTTTCTGCCGGTAGAGAATCCCGTAGATGCGTTCGATCAGGTCGACATCCACCACCGAGTAGTTGGTGTTCTGGTACTCGTGGACCAGGCGCTCGCGCTCGCCGCTCGGCTGCTGGAACACCAGGTCGGTGAAGGCCGGCGAGAACACTTCGTTGACGAACGGGCTGTCGTCCGCCGGCTTCAGCGCCGAACCGCGGACCAGCATGTCCACCTGCACCGAAGGGAAGCTGTCGTTGAGGTCGATAAAGGCCTCGGCGGCGCTCTGCCCGCCACCGATGATCGCCACGTTCATCGGCTGGCCGCTGGCGCACGGTTGGCTGGCCATGCGTTCCAGGTAGTGCGCGTGGTGGAACACCCGGCCGTCGTCCTTGAGCGCCTTGAAGGTGTCCGGGATCAGTGGCGTGCCGCCAGGGCTGACCACCACCGAACGGCTGGTACGGACGAATTCCTGGCCCTGGCTGTCGCGGGAAATCACCCGCAGCGCCTCGACCTGCTGGTTATGCAGCACCGGCTCGATGGCCAGCACTTCTTCACCGTAGCGGCTCTGTTCCTGGAAGTGCCCGGCGACCCAGCGCAGGTAATCGTTGAACTCCATGCGGCATGGATAGAAGGTGCCCAGGTTGATGAAGTCCACCAGGCGGCCGTGGTGCTTGAGGTAGTTGACGAAGGAGTACGGGCTGGTCGGGTTGCGCAGGGTCACCAGGTCCTTGAGAAAGGAAATCTGCAGGTCGCTCTGGGCCACCAGCGTGTTGCCGTGCCAGCGGTAGTCGGCCTGCTTGTCGAGAAACAGCGCGTCCAGCGGACCCTGAATCTGGCCACGTTCTTCCAGCGCGATAGCCAGCGCCAGGTTCGAGGGGCCGAAACCGATACCGATCAGGTCGTGAACGATGGTCGATGCAATTGCCTGTGTCATTTCCAGTGTCCTCTGGATTAAATCCCTCAACGCGGGGAGAAATCGACGGTGACCTGATCGGCCCATGGCGAGGCAGCAGGTCGTCTGTTGAGTAGGAACGAGGACAGTGAAAAAAAATTTAACAAAGAAGGATCAATGGGCGTCCCACTGCCGGACCCGCACCCGACAATGTTTCATCGCATTGACGATGTGCTTCTCCACCAGGCTGCGGGAAATCCCCAGGCGCTCGGCGATCTCGGGGTGGGACAGGCCTTCGAGCTTGCGCAGCAGGAAACTTTCCCGGCACAGCGCCGGCAGCTCCGCCAGCGCCCGTTGCAGCATGTCCAGGCGCTGGCCGTGGTCGATGCTGGTGTGTGGCGAGGGGCTGAAGAAGCGCTCTTCGTTGTCGAGCACATCCAGGGATTCGACCTGGCGCAAGGCATTGCGCCGGTGGCCGTCGATCACCAGGTTCAGCGCCGTGCGGTAGAGGAAGGCCCGCGGTTGCTCGATCGGCGTGTCGCTGGAACGCTCCAGCACCCGCACGTAAGCGTCATGCACCACATCTTCGGCCACCTGCAGGTTGCCCAGCTTGGCGTTGAGGAAACACACCAGCTCGCGATAGTAGTTTTCCAACATGACTCCCGACCGCGATACGCGGCTTTTGTCCTTGAGCACGACTGGCACTCCGCCCCTGGGCGGGCGATTCGATGATGGCAGTTTAGAAGTGGCGTAATTTATAGTAATTCTCATATAGATTTAAAGTGCTGTGTCGATTCGCCGGTTTTATTTTCGTCGCCTAACCTGTAACCCCCGCACCTGTAACGCCATGTGTCATGACTTAAATTCCCTCCGGCGCTTCTCGTCTACCTGACAGCTCCCCGTATCTGTCGCTCTGGCGACAGCCTCCAGCCCTGCCCACCCCCTGGGCCAGGCCGGACGACGGGCCGACTTCCATTGGCCGGAACCCTGCATGAAACGTCCCCGTCATACCCGACGCGCCCTGCTTGTCACCCTGTGTCTGATTCCTGTCGTTGCCTTTGCCGCCTGGCAGTTCCTGCCGCCGGGGCGCGACCAGCTCGCCACCATCCAAGTCAGCCGCGGCACCATCGAAAGCAGCGTGACCGCCCTGGGCACCCTGCAACCGCGGCGTTACGTGGATGTCGGCGCCCAGGCGTCCGGGCAGATCCGCAAGATCCACGTCGAGGCCGGCGACCCGGTCAAGGAAGGCCAGCTGCTGGTGGAGATCGACCCCGCCACCCAGCAGGCCAAGCTCGACGCCAGCCGTTTCTCCATCGAGAACCTGCAGGCCCAGTTGCAAGAACAGCGGGCGCAGAACGAGCTGGCCCGGCAGAAATACCAGCGCCAGCAGAACCTCGCCGCCGGCGGCGCGACCCGCGACGAAGACGTGCAGACCGCCCGCGCCGAACTCAAGGCCACCCAGGCGCGGATCGACATGATCCAGGCACAGATCCGCCAGGCCCAGGCCAGCCTGCGCAGCGACCAGGCCGAGCTGGGCTATACGCGGATCTACGCGCCGATGTCCGGCACCGTGGTCGCGGTGGACGCCCGCGAAGGCCAGACCCTCAACGCCCAGCAACAGACGCCGTTGATCCTGCGCATCGCCCGGCTGTCGCCGATGACCGTCTGGGCCGAGGTCTCCGAAGCCGATATCGGCCACGTCAAGCCGGGCATGACCGCCTACTTCACCACCTTGAGCGGCGGCGCCCGACGCTGGACCAGCACCGTGCGGCAGATCCTGCCGATCCCGCCCAAGCCGCTGAATGAAAGCAGCCAGGGCAGCGGCAGCCCCAACAGTTCGAGCAAGAGCGGCAGCGGCCGGGTGGTGCTCTACACCGTGCTGCTGGATGTGGATAACGCCGACAACGCGCTGATGGCCGAGATGACCACCCAGGTGTTTTTTGTCGCCGAGCGCGCGCAGGACGTTCTCACCGCGCCGATTGCCGCCCTGCAGGGCAGCACCGAGAGCGGCATCCAGCTGGCCCGGGTGGTGGCGAAAAACGGCTCGATCGAGGAGCGCAAGGTACGGGTCGGCATCAGCGACCGCTTGCGCATCCAGGTCCTGGATGGCCTCGCCGAAGGCGATCACTTGCTGATCGGTCCCGCGCAAAGCAGCGGAGGCTGAATGCAAACCCCGCTGATCGACCTCAAGGGCATCCGCAAATCCTATGGCGGCGGCGACACGCCGCAAGTGGACGTGCTGCGTGGCATCGATCTGTCGATCCACGCCGGCGAGTTCGTCGCCATCGTCGGCGCCTCCGGCTCCGGCAAATCGACGCTGATGAACATTCTCGGCTGCCTCGACCGCCCGACCTCGGGCGAGTACCTGTTCGCCGGGGAAAACGTCGCCCGGCTGGACAGCGACGAACTGGCCTGGCTGCGTCGCCAGGCCTTCGGCTTCGTGTTCCAGGGCTACCACTTGATTGCGTCCGGCTCGGCCCAGGAAAACGTCGAGATGCCGGCGATCTACGCCGGTACCCCAGCGGCCGAGCGCCACGCCCGCGCCGCCGCCCTGCTCGACCGCCTGGGCCTGGCCAGCCGCACCGGCAACCGCCCGCACCAGTTGTCCGGCGGCCAGCAGCAGCGGGTGTCGATCGCCCGCGCGCTGATGAACGGCGGCCATATCATTCTCGCCGACGAACCCACCGGCGCCCTCGACAGCCACAGCGGCGCCGAGGTCATGAGCCTGCTCGACGAACTGGCCAGCCAGGGCCATGTGGTGATCCTCATCACCCACGACCGCGAAGTCGCGGCACGGGCCAAGCGCATCATCGAAATCCGCGACGGCGAGATCGTCAGCGACACCGCCGACGAGCACCCCGAGGTCCAGGCCAGCGCCAACAGCGGCGCCCTGCAGGCAGTGGACCTGCGCCAGCGCCTGGCCGACGGCAGCGAACACAACGGCGCCTGGAAAGGCGAGCTGGTGGACGCCGTGCAAGCAGCCTGGCGGGTGATGTGGATCAACCGCTTCCGCACCGCCCTGACCCTGTTGGGGATCGTCATCGGCGTGGCCTCGGTGGTGGTGATGCTGGCGGTGGGCGAAGGCAGCAAGCGCCAGGTCATGGCGCAGATGGGCGCCTTCGGCTCGAACATCATCTACTTGAGCGGCTACTCGCCCAACCCGCGCACGCCCGAGGGCATCGTCACCCTGGACGACGTCGCGGCCCTGGCCAACCTGCCCCAGGTAAAACGCATCATGCCGGTCAATGGCGCGAAGGCCGGAGTCCGCTTCGGCAACGCCGACTACATGAGCTATGTAGGTGGCAACGACACCAACTTCCCGGAGATCTTCAACTGGCCCGTGGCCCAGGGCAGCTACTTCAGCGACGCCGACGAACGCTCGGCGGCGGCGGTGGCGGTGATCGGCCACAAGGTCCGGGAAAAACTCCTCAAGGACGTGGCCAACCCCATCGGCCAATACATCCTGATCGAGAACGTGCCGTTCCAGGTGGTCGGCGTGCTCTCGGAAAAGGGCGCCAGTTCCGGCGACAGCGACAGCGACGACCGCATCGCCGTGCCCTACTCCGCCGCCAGCATCCGCCTGTTCGGCGACCACAACCCGCAGTACGTGGCGATTGCCGCCGCCGATGCCAGCCGGGTCAAGCAGACCGAACGCGAAATCGACGAACTGATGCTGCGCATGCACGGCGGCAAACGCGACTTCGAACTGACCAACAACGCCGCGATGATCCAGGCCGAGGCGCGGACCCAGAACACCCTGTCGCTGATGCTCGGCGCCATCGCCGCGATCTCGCTGCTGGTGGGCGGTATCGGGGTGATGAACATCATGCTCATGACCGTGCGCGAGCGCACCCGGGAGATCGGCATCCGCATGGCCACCGGCGCCCGCCAGCGCGACATCCTGCGCCAGTTCCTCACCGAGGCGGTGATGCTCTCGGTGGTCGGCGGCCTGGCCGGGATCGGCGTGGCGCTGATCATCGGCGGCGTGCTGATCCTCAGCGAGGTGGCCGTGGCCTTCTCCCTGGCCGCGATACTGGGGGCCTTCGGCTGCGCCCTGATCACCGGCGTCACCTTCGGCTTCATGCCAGCCCGCAAAGCTGCCCGGCTCGATCCGGTCAAGGCCCTTACCAGTGAATGATCGACCTATGAAAGTGCACCTGACCCTCCTGGCCGCCAGCCTGGCGCTGGCCGCCTGCAGCAGCCCGGCGCCGCGCCCGGACAGCGGCCTGCAAGCCCCCGCCGCCTGGCACTCCGCCGTCAGCCACGCGCCGCGTCAGCAAGATCCACGCTGGTGGCTGCAATTCGGTAGCCCGGAACTCGACCGCCTGATCGCCGAAGCCCGCGCCGGCAGCCACGACCTGGCGGCGGCCATGGCCCGGGTCCAGCAGGCCCAGGCCAGCGCCGTCATTGCCGGCGCGCCCTTGCTGCCCGCCGTCAACGGCACCTTCAACGCCAACCGGCAGAAGCTCCTGCGGGGCAGCGGCTACAGCCAGCTGGATACCGACAGCAACAACAAGGCCGTGGACTATTTCAATGCCGGCCTGAGCGCCACCTATGAAATCGATTTCTGGGGTGGCAAGCGCGCCGCCCGGGACAGCGCCCTGCTGGACGTACAGGCCAGCGAGTTCGACCGGGCCACCGTGGAATTGACCCTGCTCAGCGGCGTGGCCAACAGTTACGCCCAGGTGCTGTCGCTGCGGGAACAGAGCCGGATTGCCGAGCTCAACCTGGCCAATGCGCAGAGCGTGCTCAGGCTGGTGCAGACCCGCTACGACGCGGGCTCGGCCACCGCCCTCGAGCTGGCCCAGCAGAAAAGCCTGGTGGCGGCCCAGCAGCGCCAGGTGCCGCAGGTCCGGCAACAGGCCGAAGAAGCCCTGATCGCCCTCGCCGCTCTCCTCGGCCGGCCAGTGCAGAGCCTGACCCTGAGCGACCAGCCTTTCGCCCAGCTGAACTGGCCGGACATCGATGCCGGAGTGCCCAGCGACCTGCTGGCCCGCCGCCCCGATATCGCCAGCGCCGAAGCCCGGCTGGCGGCGGCCCGGGCGGATGTCAGGGTGGCACGGGCGGCGATGCTGCCCAACGTGACCCTGACCGCCAACCTCGGCTCCGGCGCCAACACATTCGATGACGTGCTACGCAGCCCCTTCTACAACCTGACCGCCGCGCTGGTGGCGCCGATCTTCAACAACGGCCGCCTGGGCGCCGAGCGCGACAGGGCCACGGCACGCCAGCAGGAACTGCTGGAAAGCTACCGCGGGGCGATCATCAATGGCTTCGCCGATGCGGAAAAGGCCCTCAACAGCATTCGCGGCCTGGACCAGCAGCGGCAATGGCAAGGCGAAGAACTCAATCAGGCGCAGCGGGCCTTCGAAATCGCCCAGAGCCGTTACCAGGCTGGCGCCGAAGACCTGCTCACCGTGCTGGAAACCCAGCGCACCCTGTACGCCGCCCAGGACCAGAACGTGCAACTGCGACTGTCCCGGGTGCAGTCGAGCATTGCCCTGTACAAAGCCCTGGGCGGTGGCTGGCAGAGCCGGTAAGCGAAGAAGCCTTAAACCAAACGCTCTCTTGGGGTAATGCCAGTCCGTTAAGGTCGATAGTGGAGCGACTGTAGGAGCGACGCCTTGTTCTTGCTCGCGATGGACCCGTTCACCCAGCAAAAGCTGCGTTATTAAGCGAAACCCTGAACAAATGACAATTCAGGCCGCTTTCAGGACCTTTCCTACATCTTTTCTTTTTCCTGCTTGTTAGCGTGAAGGCGTTTTGTTTCCTGCTTACCCACAGAAGCCTTTGCCCTCTATGGGACCACGCAACATGATTGGAAAAGGAGCATTGGATGTTCAATGCAAGTCCGCAGACGCAGTTCAGCCTGACCCTCAACGA
>NZ_FOXG01000015.1:0-99331 GCF_900115645.1 Pseudomonas sp. NFPP07 | reverse complement strand
ATCTTTGATTTCTCGCGGAGTAACTTGTGATGCTGATAATCTTTCTGACTATCAGTCTGACTCCACAAGCACCCACACGAATTGCTTGATTCAGTTGTTAAAGAGCGGTTGGTTAAGTCTTTCGCCTCAACCGAGGCGCGCATTCTACAGCAGCCTCTGCATCTGTCAAGCGGTTATTTTAAGAAGTTTTCAAAGTTTCCTTTGCAACTTCAACCACTTGCGCTTCCGATCTCTCGTCAGCGGGAGGCGAATTCTACAGCGTTACACGCTGCTGTCAACACCTCTTTTTCTCCGCTTTCGACCGAGAAGATCGAATCGTTAATCCGGCGAAAACTGACTGCCGAACCAACTCCTTCGGGCTTCGATGAACTGAAGCGTGACCGCTGTCGAAAACCGTGTAACTCGTTGAATCTCAAGGAGTTTTCCGTTTCGACTGCACCGGAAGTGGGGCGAATTATAGACTTCCAGAATCTGCCGTCAACACTTATTTTCACAAATCTGTCATATCAGTCAAAAAGCCCCTAAAAGCAAAGGCCGCCCCCAAGGGGGGCGGCCTTTAATACCCTTCTACTTATTACAAGCTAGGGAAGGCGAACTGCGAGGCTTCATGACTGGCACGCTGCGGCCAGCGCTGAGTGATCGCCTTGCGACGGGTATAGAAACGCACACCGTCCGGACCGTAGGCATGCAGGTCGCCAAACAGCGAACGCTTCCAGCCGCCGAAGCTGTGGTATGCCACCGGTACCGGCAGCGGTACGTTGACCCCCACCATCCCGACTTCAATCTCGTCACAGAACAGACGCGCCGCTTCACCGTCACGGGTAAAGATGCAGGTGCCGTTGCCATATTCATGATCGTTGATCAGTTGCATGGCCTCTTCCAGGCTGTTCACCCGCACGACGCACAGCACCGGCCCGAAGATCTCTTCTTTATAGATACGCATTTCCGGGGTGACGTTGTCGAACAGGCAGCCACCGAGGAAGAAGCCTTCTTCATGGCCCGGCACGCTCAGGCCACGACCGTCGACCACCAGCTTCGCGCCCGCCTTCACGCCATCCTCGACATAACCGCTGACCTTGTCCCGCGCCTGTCCTGTGACCAGCGGCCCCATGTCCAGGCCACAGGAAGTGCCGGCACCGATTTTCAGCGCCTTGATCTGCGGAACCAGCTTGGCCACCAACGCATCGGCCACCTGGTCGCCGACACACACGGCAACCGAGATCGCCATGCAACGCTCGCCGCAAGAACCATAGGCCGCGCCCATCAAGGCGCTGACCGCGTTGTCCAGGTCGGCATCCGGCATCAGCACGGCGTGGTTCTTTGCGCCGCCCAGTGCCTGCACGCGCTTGCCGCGCTTGGTGCCTTCGGCGTAGATGTATTCGGCAATCGGCGTCGAACCGACAAAGCTCAGTGCCTTGACTTCCGGCGCTTCGATCAGCGCGTCCACCGCGGCCTTGTCGCCGTGCACCACACTCAGCACGCCTTTCGGCAGGCCGGCTTCCAGCAACAGCTGGGCAATCAGCAGGGTCGAACTCGGGTCACGCTCGGATGGCTTGAGGATGAAGCAGTTGCCGCAGACGATCGCCAGCGGATACATCCACAGTGGCACCATCGCCGGGAAGTTGAACGGGGTGATGCCGGCAACCACGCCCAGCGGCTGGAAGTCGGACCAGGCATCGATGTTCGGGCCGACGTTGCGGCTGTACTCGCCCTTGAGGATTTCCGGAGCGGCACAGGCAAACTCGACGTTTTCGATACCACGCTTGAGCTCACCGGCGGCGTCTTCCAGGGTCTTGCCGTGTTCTTCGCTGATCAACTGGGCGATGCGCGATTCGTTCTGTTCCAGCAATTGCTTGAAGCGGAACATCACCTGGGCACGCTTGGCCGGCGGCGTGTTGCGCCAGGCCGGGAAGGCTGCCTTGGCGGCCTCGATGGCACTCTGGATGGTTTCGCGGCTGGCCAGCGGCAACTTGTGGATCGCCTGACCGGTGGACGGGTTGAACACATCGACCGCGCGACCGCTCTCGGTCACCAGTTCACCATTGATCAAATGCGGGATAACGCTCATCGCGGAACTCCTGAAGTTGTCCACAGGCGCCCGCCAAGGAGCGCCTGCTCTATATAGATGACTTTGAATATGAGCCAAACCACGATGGCGCCTATAAGTACGCCATCGCGAGCAAGCTCAGCTCCTACAGTTTTTGGAAATCAGTCGAGCTTGTTCAGCACTTCGCCGACGGCATCGAACAGACGATCCAGATCCTGCGGCTTGCTATTGAAGGTCGGGCCGAACTGCAGGGTGTCGCCGCCGAAGCGTACGTAGAAACCGGCTTTCCACAGGGCCATGCCCGCTTCGAACGGACGCACGATGGCATCGCCATCGCGCGGGGCAATCTGGATGGCGCCGGCCAGGCCGAAGTTACGGATGTCGATGACATTCTTCGCCCCCTTGATGCCGTGCAGCGCCTTCTCGAAATGCGGCGCCACCTCAGCGACGCTCTGCACCAGGTTTTCCTTCTGCAGCAGATCCAGTGCCGCCAGGCCGGCCGCGCAGGCCACCGGGTGTGCCGAGTAGGTGTAGCCGTGGGGGAATTCCACCGCGTACTCGGGGGTCGGCTGGTTCATGAAGGTCTGGTAGATCTCGGAGCTGGCAATCACCGCGCCCATCGGAATCGCGCCGTTGGTGACTTGCTTGGCGATGCACATCAGGTCCGGGGTCACGCCAAAGCTGTCGGCACCGAACATCTTGCCGGTACGACCGAAACCAGTGATCACTTCGTCGAACACCAGCAGGATGTTGTGCTGGTCGCAGATTTCCCGCAGGCGCTTGAGGTAACCCTGTGGCGGCACCAGCACGCCAGCGGAACCGGCTAGGGGCTCGACGAACACCGCGGCGATGTTGGAGGCGTCATGCAGTTCGATCAGCTTGAGCAGTTCGTCGGCCAACGCGATACCGCCCTGCTCCGGAATACCGCGGGAGAACGCGTTGCTTGCCAGCAGGGTATGCGGCAGATGGTCGACATCCATCATCGCCTGGCCGAACAGTTTACGGTTGCCGTTGACCCCGCCGAGGCTGGTGCCGGCAATGTTCACGCCGTGATAGCCACGGGCACGGCCGATCATCTTGGTCTTGGTCGACTGGCCTTTCAGGCGCCAGTAGGCGCGCACCATTTTCACCGCGGTATCGGCGCATTCGGAACCGGAGTCGGTGAAGAACACGTGGTTCAGATTGCCCGGGGTCAGCGCGGTGATTTTCTCGGCCAGCTGGAACGACAGCGGGTGACCGTACTGGAAGCCTGGCGAGTAATCGAGGGTACCCAGTTGCTTGGCCACCGCCTCCTGGATTTCCTTGCGGGTGTGGCCGGCGCCACAGGTCCACAGGCCGGACAGCGAGTCATAAACCTTGCGCCCCTTGTCGTCGACCAGCCAGCTGCCTTCGGCGGCGACGATCAGACGTGGATCGCGCTGGAAGTTGCGGTTGGCGGTGTAGGGCATCCAGTGAGCATCGAGCTTGAGCTGGCTGGCCAGGGAAGCTGGAGCGTTTTCATGCATGTTCATGGGGCAAAACCTCGCAGGGCAATAAGCGGCGCAGGGATCGGAAAGCGTTGTTGCAGCTAAGTTGCCACGGCTATAAAGTCGGTGAAATCCAACTTTTATAACCTTCAGTCAGTGGCCCACTAAACTATGAGCAGCCGTCGCGCCGACCCGCTGGCGCAAGTCAGCGACTTTGATATCCGCCTGCTGCGGATCTTTCGCAGCGTGGTCGAGTGCGGTGGCTTCTCCGCCGCGGAAACCGTGCTCGGCATCGGGCGCTCGGCCATCAGCCAGCAGATGAGCGACCTCGAGCAACGCCTGGGCCTGCGCCTGTGCCAACGCGGACGCGCCGGCTTCTCGCTGACCGAAGAGGGTCGCGAGGTGTATCAATCGGCCCTGCAGCTGTTGAGCGCCCTGGAAAGCTTTCGTACCGAGGTCAACGGCCTGCACCGGCACCTGCGTGGCGAACTGATCATCGGCCTGACCGACAACCTGGTCACCCTGCCCCACATGCGCATCACCCATGCCCTGGCGCAACTGAAGGAGCGCGGGCCGGACGTGCAGATCCAGATCCGCATGATCGCCCCCAACGAAGTCGAACAAGGCGTGCTCGACGGGCGCCTGCATGTCGGCGTAGTGCCCCAGGCCAGTGCCTTGTCCGGGCTGGAATACCAACCGCTGTACAGCGAACGCTCACTGCTTTATTGCGCCGTCGGCCACCCGCTGTTTTATGTCGACGACAAGCAACTGGACGACCGGCGCCTCAACGAGCAGGACGCCATCGCCCCGACCTTCCGCCTGCCCGCCGAGATCCAGGCCCACTACCAGGCACTCAATTGCACCGCCAGCGCTTCGGACCGCGAAGGCATGGCGTTCCTGATTCTCACCGGACGCTACATTGGCTACCTGCCGGACCACTACGCCAGCCTCTGGGTCCAGCAGGGACGACTGCGCGCGCTCAAGCCCGGCTCACGTTTTTATGACCTGAGCCTGGCATCGGTCACACGCAAGGGCCGTCGCCCCCATTTGGTGCTGGAAAGCTTCCTGGACAGCCTGGCGGCCACCCGCTGAAAAAACCTACGACACTATAAAAGCCCCGCCTCCATTGCCCCATAACGGCAAGCACCCGCAATAACCTGAGCACCTGGACAGCTTTTTGCAGGGCACGATGACCTTGAACCATCAGCCCTGAGTTCCCCGTCCATGCAGCCAGACACCTTGCGCCAAAGCGACCTGATCTACGGTCTCGACGATCGCCCGAAACCACTCGCCGCGATCCTCGCCGCCCTGCAGCATGTGCTGGCGAGTTTCGTCGGCATCATCACCCCGCCGCTGGTGATCGGCTCGACCCTGGGCCTGGGCGCCCACCTGCCCTACCTGATCAGCATGGCGCTGATGGTTTCCGGCGTCGGCACCTTCATTCAGGCGCGTCGGCCGTTCGGAATCGGCGCGGGGATGATTTGCCTGCAAGGCACCAGCTTTGCCTTCCTCGGCGCGGTGCTGTCCGCGGGTTTTCTGGTCAAGCAACGGGGCGGCAGCCCGGAAGACATCCTGGCGATGATTTTCGGCGTGTGCTTTTTCGGCGCGGCGGTGCAGATCGTCCTGAGCCGCTTCATCGGCCAATTGCGCCGGGTCATCACGCCGCTGGTCACCGGCATCGTGATTACCCTGATCGGTGTCAGCCTGATCAAGGTCGGCATCACCGATCTGGGCGGCGGCTTCAATGCCGCGGACTTCGGCGCGCCGGGCAACCTGGCGCTGGGCCTGTTGGTGCTATTGACCATCATCCTGCTGAACCGCTCGAACACGCCCTGGGTACGACTGTCGGCGATCATCATCGGCCTGGCCCTGGGCAGCCTCGCCGCCTGGTTCAGCGGCAAGCTGGTGCCCCAGGCGTTGCCCGACCTGCCGCTGATCAGCCTGCCGACGCCCTTCCGCTTCGGTTTCAGCTTCGACTGGACGGCGTTCCTGCCCGTGGCGCTGATCTACCTGATCAGCACCCTCGAAACCGTCGGCGACCTGACCGCCAACTGCATGCTCGCCCGCCAGCCCATCAGCGGCCCTTCTTATATAAGCCGACTCAAGGGCGGCATTCTCGGCGACGGCGTCAGCTGCATGATCGCCGCGACCTTCAGCGCCTTCCCCAACACCACCTTCGCCCAGAACAACGGGGTGATTCAGCTGACCGGCGTCGCCAGCCGCCATGTCGGGCTGTACATAGGCCTGTTGCTGTTTTGCCTGGGCCTGTTTCCACTGATCGGCGCGGTGCTGCAGCAAATCCCCAAGCCAGTGCTCGGCGGCGCCACCCTGGTGATGTTCGGCAGCGTCGCCGCGGCCGGCGTGCGCATCCTCGCCCAGGCACCACTGGACCGGCGCAGCATGCTGATCATCGCCACCTCCTTCGGCGTCGGCCTGGGGATCGCGGCGCAACCGAACCTGCTGCACCTGTTACCCAAGGTGGTGCAGAACCTGTTCGACTCGGCGATCACCAGCGGCGGCCTGACCGCGATCCTTATGTGCCTGTTGCTGCCGGAAGATCGGGCCGCGCTGCGTAGCGCAAATCCGGCTCGCGAAAGCGACACCCTGGAACCGCTTTGAGGGTTTTCTGCCCATTAAGACTTGTCTGAGGCCTGTGGGTGCGCTATCAACGCACTGGTTGCACCCACAGAACAGCTCGGAAATGCCTATGACCCTTGAAGTCCCAGCCCACGCCGGCCCTCAAACCGCCAAGCCCGCCAGCCGTATTCGTCAGAAAAACGAAGAAGCGATCATCAAGGCCGCCGAAGACGAGTTCGCCCGTCACGGTTTCAAAGGCACCAGCATGAACACCATCGCGCAGAATGCCGGCCTGCCCAAGGCCAACCTGCATTACTACTTCACCAACAAGCTTGGTTTGTATGTCGCGGTGCTGAGCAACATCCTCGAGTTGTGGGACAGCACCTTCAACACCCTGACCGCCGAGGACGACCCGGCCGAAGCGCTGACCCGCTATATCCGCGCCAAGATGGAGTTCTCCCGGCGCCAGCCGCAGGCCTCGCGAATCTTCGCCATGGAGATCATCAGCGGCGGCGAATGCCTCAGCGAATACTTCAGCCAGGACTACCGCGCCTGGTTCCAAGGGCGCGCCGCGGTGTTCCAGGCCTGGATCGACGCCGGCAAGATGGACCCCGTGGACCCGGTGCACCTGATCTTCCTGCTGTGGGGCAGCACCCAGCATTACGCCGACTTCGCCACCCAGATCTGCCGCGTCACCGGTCGCAGCAAGCTGACCAAGCAGGACATGGAAGACGCCGGCAACAACCTGATCCGCATCATCCTCAAGGGTTGCGGCCTCAAGCCTGCCTTATAAAGAACCCAACGCATGCCCTTTACCCTCGCCGGCCTTTGCGAATACCGCGAAGAGATTCGCAAAAGCCGCTTTATCGCCCTTGCCGCGCCAATCAGCAGCGCGGCCGAGGCCCAAGCCTTTATCGAACGGCACAGCGATCCCAATGCCTCCCACAACTGCTGGGCCTGGAAACTCGCCGAGCAATACCGCAGCAGCGATGACGGCGAGCCCGGCGGCACCGCCGGCCGCCCGATCCTCGCGGCCATCGAAGCCCAGGACTGCGACCAGGTCGCGGTGCTGGTGATTCGCTGGTACGGCGGCATTCAGCTGGGCACCGGCGGCCTGGCCCGCGCCTATGGCGGCAGCGCCAACAAGTGCCTGCAAGGCGCCGAACGCATCGAGCTGGTCAGCCGCGTAGCCCTGCGTTGCGCCTGCAGCTTCAGCGAGCTGGCACTGGTCAAGCTGCGGGTCGCCGAACTCGGCGGGCTGCTGGCCGAGGAACACTTCACGGCCAACGGCGTAGAACTGCAACTGGCCCTGGGCGAAAGCCAGATCGCCACCTTGCAAAGCCAACTGGCCGACCTGAGTCGCGGACGCATCCTCTTGCAGCGCTGAGCGCACCAATACGCACCAACGCCTCGAAATCATCCTGTGCACAACGGCCCGGTGGATAGCCGACTTGCCCACACCTGCTGTGCACCCGACTGTGGATAACCTGAGCACACTTGCCTGTAACCCTTCTGTCACGTGGCTTTGCAGCGATTGCTCATTTTTCAGCCAATCGCTCGCCAAAAACATATTTTTCAAGCTAAAACAGTAAGTTAGCGTGGTTTATCGCTTTTATGAAGAAAGCCACACAGTGCTTATGCCCGGCCTTCGGGCTTGCACACAAATACTGTGGAACAAGCTGTGGATAACCCGTGCAAGGCTGCGCCAGCCGCATAGAGCGCAAGGCTTGCAGGCACCTGATCATTTTTCGACCAGACCCTTCGGGCAAAACCGCCGCCTTTTCAAGCACCTTGCCCTGAACTGGTGCCGAGCAGCGATGCAGGTAACGAGCAAAAGGGGCACGAGGCCGCAGTTCATCGGGGCTCCGGCAATTTCCTGACTCACTGGCCAGGAAATTGCTTTGTCCACCGGCATAACGTTCAGCAACCCGAGTCCGTCATGCCAAACCCTGTACCCATCCCCGCTGCAATACCCCGCCTGCAACTGTGCGGAATCACCAAACGCTACCCCGGTTGCCTGGCCAACGATGGGATCGACCTGAGTATCCAGCCGGGGGAAATCCACGCCCTGCTCGGTGAAAACGGCGCCGGCAAAAGCACCCTGATGAAAATCATCTACGGGGTGACCCAGGCCGACTCGGGCGAGGTGATCTGGCAGGGGCAGCATCAACTCATGCGCAATCCGGCCCAGGCGCGCAGCCTGGGGATCGGCATGGTGTTCCAGCATTTCTCGCTGTTCGAGACCCTGACCGTGGCGCAGAACATCGCCCTGGCCATGGGCGCCGCGGCCGGTACGCCAAAGCAGCTGGAACCGAAGATCCGCCAGGTCTCGCAGCGCTACGGCATGGCCCTGGAGCCGGAACGCCTGGTGCACAGCCTGTCCATCGGCGAACGCCAGCGGGTGGAGATCATTCGCTGCCTGATGCAGGACATCCGCCTGCTGATCCTCGACGAACCGACCTCGGTGCTGACGCCCCAGGAGGCCGACGAACTGTTCGTCACCCTGCGCCGCCTGGCCAGCGAGGGCTGCAGCATTCTGTTCATCAGCCACAAGCTCGGCGAAGTCCGCGCCCTGTGCCACAGCGCCACGGTGCTGCGCGGTGGACGGGTTGCCGGGCACTGCATACCCGCCGAATGCTCGGACCAGGAACTGGCGCGGCTGATGGTCGGCGAAGCCGCGGGCCTGATCACCGATTACCCGAAGGCCAAGGGCGGCGAGGCCTTCCTGCAGGTACAGAAACTCTCCTGGCCCAATCCGGACCCGTTCGGCTGCTCGCTCCAGGATATCGACCTGGACGTGCGCAGCGGTGAAATCGTCGGCATCGCCGGGGTCGCCGGCAATGGCCAGGACGAACTGTTGGCCCTGCTCAGCGGCGAACAGCGCCTTGGCCGCGCCCAAGGCGCCACCCTGCGCTTCGCCGGGCAAGCCATCGCCCACCTGCGCCCCGACGCCCGTCGCGGGCTGGGCCTGGCGTTCGTCCCGGCCGAGCGCCTGGGCCACGGCGCCGTGCCGGAACTGAGCCTGGCGGACAACGCCCTGCTGACCGCCTTCCAGCAAGGGCTGGTGAGCAACGGCCTGATTCAGCGCGGCAAGGTGCTGGCCCTGGCCGAAGACATCATTCGCCGCTTCGCGGTGAAAACGCCGGACAGCCAGACCGCCGCCCGCAGCCTGTCCGGTGGCAATCTGCAGAAATTCATCCTCGGCCGGGAAATCCTCCAGCGCCCCAGGCTGCTGATCGCCGCGCACCCGACCTGGGGCGTCGACGTCGGCGCCGCCGCGACTATCCACCGGGCCCTGGTGGCCCTGCGCGATGCGGGCGCGGCGATCCTGGTGATCTCCGAAGACCTCGATGAACTGTTCCAGATCAGCGATCGCCTGGCAGCCCTGTGCAGCGGTCGCCTGTCGGCCCTCAAGGCCACCGCGGACACCAGCCTGGTCGAAGTCGGCGGCTGGATGGCCGGCCAGTTCGATACCCCCGTCCACCTATCCACTCAGCCAGCGTAACGGAGCTGTTTATTTATGCTGCTTTCTCTCGAACCCCGCGGCCAGCAATCGCGCCTGATGCTCTGGTGCTCGCCGCTGTTAGCCGCCGCCCTGACCCTGGGCTGTGGCTCGTTGCTGTTCGTCGCCCTGGGCCACGACCCGCTGGAAACCCTGCACACCTTGCTGATCGCCCCGATCAGCGACCTGTATGGCGTCTCTGAACTGCTGGTCAAGGCCCTGCCGATCCTGCTCTGTGCCCTCGGCCTGGCCGTGGCGTATCAGGCGCGGATCTGGAACATCGGCGCCGAAGGCCAACTTCTACTCGGCGCCCTGGCCGGCAGCGCGCTGGCGGTGAACATCATCGACCTGCAAAGCCGCTGGGCGCTGGTGCTGATCCTGCTCACCGGCACCCTGGCCGGCGCCGCCTGGGCCGGCCTCACCGCCTGGTTGCGCACGCACTTCAACGCCAATGAAATCCTCACCAGCATCATGCTCAACTACATCGCCCTGAACCTGCTGCTGTACTGCGTGCACGGGCCGCTGAAAGACCCGGCCGGGTTCAACTTCCCCGAGTCGGCGATGTTCGGCGATGCCAGCCGCCTGCCGCTGCTCCTGGAAGACGGCCGGGTGCATGCCGGGGTGTATTTCGCCCTGCTGGCCCTGGTGGCGGTGTGGGTGCTGCTGCAAAAAAGCTTCGTCGGGTTCCAGATCAAGGTGCTGGGGCTGGACAAGCGCGCCGCCGGCTTCGTCGGTTTTCGCGAGAAGCGCCTGATCTGGCTGGCGCTGCTGATCAGCGGTGGGTTGGCCGGCCTGGCCGGGGTGTGCGAAGTCACCGGCCCCATCGGCCAGCTGGTGCCCCAGGTATCGCCCGGCTATGGCTATGCAGCGATCACCGTGGCCTTTCTCGGCCGCCTGCACCCCATCGGCATTCTGTTCTCCAGCCTGCTAATGGCGCTGCTGTACATCGGCGGCGAGAACGCGCAGATGAGCCTCAACCTGCCGCAAGCCATCACCCAGTTGTTCCAGGGCATGATGCTGTTCTTCCTGCTGGCCAGTGACGTGCTGATTCTCTATCGGCCGCGCCTGAACCTGCGCTGGACACGTCGCGCCGCCAACCCTTCCGTACAGGCAGGAGCGCTGTGATGGATATCGATCTGTTGAGCAATATTTTCTACGCCATGATCCGCTGCGGTACGCCGCTGCTGCTGGTGGCCCTGGGCGAACTGATCTGCGAGAAGAGCGGCGTCCTCAACCTCGGCCAGGAAGGCATGATGCTGTTTGGCGCGGTGATCGGTTTTATCGTCGCCCTGAACAGCGGCAACCTGTGGCTCGGCGTACTGCTGGCGATGCTCGCCGGGATGCTGCTGTCATCGCTGTTCGCCCTGGTGGCACTGGTGTTCAACGCCAATCAGGTGGCCACCGGCCTGGCCCTGACCATCTTTGGGGTCGGACTGTCGAGCTTCGTCGGCGCCAGTTGGGTCGGCAAACCGCTGGCCGGGTTTGAACCCATGGCGATTCCGCTGCTGAGCGAAATCCCCTTGATCGGGCGCATGCTGTTTGCCCAGGACCTGCTGGTCTACCTGTCCTTCGCCCTGTTCGCCCTGGTGGCTTGGGTGATCCTGAAAAGCCGGGTCGGCCTGATCATCCAGGCGGTCGGCGAAAACCCCGACGCGGCCAGCGCCATGGGCCTGCCGGTACTGCGGGTACGCACCCTGGCGGTGCTGTTCGGCGGCGCCATGGCTGGCCTGGCCGGGGCTTACCTGTCCCTGGCCTACACACCGATGTGGGCGGAAAACATGAGCGCCGGGCGCGGCTGGATCGCCCTAGCGCTGGTGGTGTTCGCCAGCTGGCGAGTGTGGCGCCTGCTGCTCGGCGCCTACCTGTTCGGCCTCGCCAGCATCCTGCACCTGGTGGCGCAAGGCCTGGGCCTGGCGATCCCTTCGAACCTGCTGGCGATGCTGCCGTATGCCGCGACCATCCTGGTGCTGGTGCTGCTGTCCCGGGATGCGCTGCGCACCCGCCTGTATGCGCCAGTGTCGCTGGGGCAGCCGTGGCAGGCAGGTCACTGACCGAAGACTTTTCACTATCGGCATGGGCTGCCTGACAGCCCATGCCCCCACCTCGCAACACCTCCCCTCAGCCCCCGGCCTAGCCCAGGCAACTGCCATCAGAAAGGGCTAGCAGTCCCTATCACCCAACGTGCATGACTTCTGCCTGACAAGGACGGATGAATGGCGCCCCATACCCGCGCACCAGGCGCCGCTTGGGTGCGCAACCATAAATGAAAATAGCCAGCCGATTGCCGAATAGCGACCGCTTATCCCTGGATCCGCAGCCAAGGTCATTTACTTTTCGCCCGCAAACCCTCTATCCGGCACATCCCGGGAAATTGGCCCGCTTTCTGCTTAAACGATTAAGCTGACCCAATGGTTAACTTTTTTGGACGTGAGTTCCACTTTCAACAACTGACAAACACTTTGAACAGGCAGGCTTGGCGTTCAACTGAAGTAACCGCGCACGATATTCACAGGCAGGGCTATTTGATTTTCCACCGTTGAAGAAGTGCATGACACCGGCCTATTACTCTCGCGCGAGGGACCGAAGAAAGACCGGCGCGTCTATATCAATTGACCGTATAGAAGATCTGAGCCCTACCCATTTATTCCAGTATCGGCTCCACCGATTTCCGGCTTATCTCCCAAGTGGCCGGACTCCTAGCAATACAGGCTACTGATGAAGTAGCAGGTTTTGCTTTATGTCGGCACGGGTAACTGTTGTCGACTTTTTTATTCGATTTCACTTCTTGCCCAAGAAGTGAAGAGTTCTCCTCCACAGACAAGGATGTCTTTTCCGGCGAAGTCATTCATCGCCGGTTTTTTTATTTATCAAGAACAAAAGCCAGGGGTATGCATGCAATCAACAAGATTGACCTTTGCTCAGGACAGCCGGACAAGCGAAAGGTCCCTGCCACAGCTTATTGAATCTCCGGCCACGGCCCGATCAAGTCTTTCCGGATTTGCCCCTGCACGACCTATCGAAAAAACGCGAATCCCGTTTCAGACAGGTTGGGCCCTTCATACCGGTACGACCTTGCAGCCTGCCGAATACCCCGTCATCCAGGCTGACGAGGATAGCTTCAGTTCGAGATATAGAGCCTGTTTTCAAGCACTTCCAGCGACCGGCCACCCTTTGTATCCGAATCCTGGCGTCGAGTAACGGACACAAAACGGTGCGAGGCGTTTCATGTTGGGGCGGATACAAAGGCTCTGCGGCGGCGTATTGAAAATCGATCTCAAGCCATTTTCCCCGGCCAAAACCACTCGTCAGGAAGAAGCCACTCTTTATCGACCAAGACTGCCTATTTAGAGCTGTTTTCGAAGATTTTTAACATGCTGAAAGGTTTAAGCTGAACTGTTGGTCAGGTTTTTGCAAAGACTCACTCGCTCGCTCCACCTGACCCTCCACAGAGGCGTGCCGAGCACCTGTGCCAAGGCCTCGCAACGCCGGTCCAGTACCTGCTACCGAGTATGTATTTCAACGTTAATGAAGGATTTCACATGTTAGAAGATGTCATTCAGTACTCCAAAGACTCTTGGGGGCTCATTCCACTGATGGTGGTGGTATTCATCATCGGAATCGCCGTGATCATCGAACGCTACTTCTTCTTCAGTACCAGCATCAAACTGGGACAAAGTCTTGATCTGGATTTGAAGCGGGTAAACCAGGACAACCTGGCCGATGTCAAGAAAGTTGCAGATCACTACAGTAAAAGTGCCCAAGGCAAGTTGGTATTGGCCGCAGTGGAGTCTCACGGAAAGTCCGAAGAGGCACTGGAACGGGATATCGATGAAACCATCATGATTCAGATTCCGCGACTGGACCGCAATCTCTGGGTACTGGATACCTGTGTAACTTTAGGCCCGCTGCTTGGACTGCTCGGCACCATCATTCATATGATCCAGGTGTTCAGTGTATTGGCGGCCAATACATCGCAGAAAGTCAGTTCGGTAACCGGGCCTATTGCCCATGCGCTGGTCGCTACCGCTGTCGGTTTATGCATCGCCATCGTCTGCGTGATTTTTCTCAATCACTTCAACAAGCGTATCCGCCTGGTCGTCAATCAGATGGAACTGATCAAGTCCATGCTGGTTGGGCGCTTGGCCAAGGGTTGATTAATACCTACGCCACTCGGAGAAATAGTCATGGCTAGCAAGAGATCAAACTATCTCGGACATGAAGAGAAAGCCCGCATCGAAATCATTCCGATGATCGACGTGATGATGTTTCTGTTGGTGTTCTTCGTACTCATCATGATCGAGATGATCCAGGGCACCGGTATCACCCTGGAGTTGCCGCAGTCCTCTTCGCAAGAAGCGATCGAGTCGGTCACGCTCAATATCGGCGTCTCCAACGACGGTGGCTTGTTTGTCGATGGCCAGCCCATCAGCGACGAACAGCTGACGAGCCGGCTCACCGAGATGCAGAACAGCGGAAAACTGGATGTGGTGATCGCCGGCGATCGTGGCACCCAATATGAAAGCATCGTGCACACAATGGATCTGGTACGCGCTGCCGGTATCAGTGCTATTGGCCTGGCGACGCAAAACTGATGAACGACCTGACCCCCAACGTACGGCGAGGGGCCTTGTGGGCCTCCGACGACCATCATGTCGACCATCACCTGTCGATGCCGGCGGCTATCGGCCTGGCTGTGCTGGCGGTTGCATTGGGTATCACGTTGCTGAGCCTGATCGAGGCCAGGCAGCCGGTAGTTGAGGAGCCGCCGAAGGTGACCAAGGTGACCATGGTGCAAGTGCCCCCTCCACCACCGCCTGCACCGCCACCGCCACCGCCACCGCCTCCGCCACCTCCGCCACCTCCGCCACCTCCGCCTCCCCCTCCACCGCCGCCTGCGCCGGTGAAAAAGCCTGCGCCTGCGAAGAAGGTCACGCCGGAGAAACCGAAACCCAAACCGGAGCCCAAACCGCAACAGCCCGTGCCGCCGCCCCCTGCGCCGACACCGCCACCACCGGTTACTCCGCCACCGCCGCCGCCACCGCCCACGCCGTCGAGCAGCACCGACGCGGTCGCCCTGGATCAGCAGGCACCGGTTTATCCGCGTGATGCCCGGCAGGCCAAGATCGAGGGCTATGTGGTGCTGGAACTTGCGATCCGCCCGGACGGCACGGTTGCCAGCGCCAAGGTGCTCGAGTCGAAACCACGCAAGCTGTTCGACGAGGCCGCGATCAACGCGGTGAAACGCTGGAAGTTCCAGCCGCGAATGGTCAATGGCGCGGCCGTTGAGCAGCGCGCTAAACAGACGGTCAGGTTCGACCTGAAATAAGACCGTGGAGGGTGCGCGCGGAGCGCATGCCCTCTGCCAAGGAATCAAGATGATGACGACACGTAAAACCAGTGGCGCACTCGCTGCCGCGCTGTGCTGCCTGGGCGCAGGCGGAGCAACCCAGGCCGCCGAGCAGCCGATTCAGATCAAGGCTGTGGTCCTGAGCATGTTCGAGCTCGGCCAGGATCAGGGAGACAACCCTGGCGAGTTTCAGTTCTGGCGTGAGCGCGCCGGCCTGAATCAGTGCATGCCACTCGCCCAGGGTTTTCATGACGTATGCCTGAACCCTGAAACCGGCGTCCTGGCAACGGTGACCGGCATGGGCACTGCCCGTGCGGCGGCGTCGGTAATGGCCCTGGGCATGGATCCGCGCTTTGACTTGAGCAAGGCGTACTGGCTGGTTGCAGGCATTGCCGGCATCAATCCGCACAAAGGCTCCATCGGCTCGGCGGCCTGGGCCAACTATGTGGTGGACGGTGACCTGGCGCACGAGATCGATGCGCGGGAAATCCCCAAGGACTGGAAAACCGGCTACACCCCGTTCTTTCGCGCAACGCCTTATGCCCAGCCACGTTCGGACAGCATCGGCGAAGTCTACAAGCTCAATGGTCGACTGGTGGACTGGGCCTACAACCTGACGAAAGACGTGCCGCTGGTAGAAAACCAGGACCTGGCAGCGTTTCGTCAACAGTTCAAGGGGTTCCCCCAGGCCGTCCTGCCGGCCAAGGTCATGAAAGGCGACAACCTCGCCTCCTCGACGTTCTGGCACGGCGCACGGCTCAACGACTGGGCCGGTGACTGGGTCAAGTACTGGACCGACGGCAAAGGGCAATTCGTGACCTCCGCCATGGAGGACAGCGGAACCCTGCAGTCCCTCAGTTTCCTGAGCAAGGCAGCGAAGGTGGACCTGGACCGCGTGCTGGTATTGCGTACCGCCAGTAACTACACCATGCAGCCGCCCGGCATGAGCGCCGCGCAAAGCATGGCTCATGACCAGGCGGGTTTCGTCGGCATGCGGCCCTCGCTCGAAGCCGCCTATCGAGTGGGCAGCACGGTGATCAACGCGCTGACGGGAAACTGGGAGCGGTATTCCCAGACCCTGCCGGGACACTGAACTCATGACCCGGCCTGGTGAACGCCATAAAACAATCCAGGCCATGACCCGAGAAGCACGATCGAGCACTGACAGGCGGATGTACTTGATAACCGCACTCGTTGCTTGAACACACTTCCTGGCGACTGAAGCCGCTGTTTACCGGTTCGGACAATAAACCAGCCAGCGCGTTGCCGGCGCTGATGCTTAACACCCATGCCCGTTAGCTGACATTCAACTAACCCGCATGACGGCCACGCCTTGCCTGGAAAACGGCAGGACTTACAACTAAGTGAAGAGGTGTTTTATGAAAATCCTCATGGGTTTATTACTGGGATGCTTATCGGTAACGGCCTGGGCCGCTACCCCCGCGGTTCCGTGCAAGGCCGATATTGCGGTGATTGGCGGTACCTTCATCAACGATGCAATGTTGAAGTCCGGAAAACTCAAGGAGTCCTTCACCCTTGAAACTCCAGCCGGAACTTCGCCAACTATTTATTGCGGCAACTATAAAAACGTTCCGTTCTATTACATCAACATGCATGGCGACGGAAAGATCGTCGAAACCTGGGCCGCCCTTTACCAGCTACGGGTTCGTGATGCGATTGGCGGAGCAACAGCCGGCGGTATCAATCCGGCAATGAAACTCCACGATCTGGTAGTGGCCGATGACGTCATCGACTTCAACATCGACCGGCCACTGGCGCTGCCCGATGCCATCTACCGCAAGGGCGACCATCCGGTTCCGCGCTATACGCCGGCCATGGACCCCATTCTTCGCGACATCCTGATCGATGAGACGCACAAACGCCTGAACCGTGGAGACGCTCCCGTCGCCGGGATCAACCTGCACAAGAGCGGGGTGATCATGCAAACCCGCGGCGGGCGTTTCGAAACGGCCGCGGAAGTGCGCATGCTGGCCAAGATGGGCGGCGACCTGGTGACCATGAGCGTGGGTTCGGAAGTGATCTATGCGCGCATGGCCGGAATCAACTATGCCTCGCTGATCGCCATCTCCAATCCAGCCGAAGGCCTGGGTAACTGGACATGGGACACCATCCGCGAAGTTTACCCACGGCTTAATCCGGTTTGCCTGGAAATCGTTCTGGAGTCCTTGCCGAAGATTGCCGCCATCGGCAATAAGCCGCGGGTCGGCGACAGTTTGCGTATTCACCCGGAAATGACCTCAGAGAAGAAGTAAGCGAACTTCAACTTGCTCTAGAAGGCTGTGCAAGTACGGCAGGAACACCTTGTGTTTCTGCCTGTACGCACTCGCCTGTCGTTCAACAACTTTTACATAAAAGCAAATGTAGTAGGGGAGTGTTCCATGGGTACATATAACTGGCGTCACCCGCAAAAACTGGCCCTGGCAGTTGCGGCTGCTGTGCAGATTCTCGGCGGACAGGCCATGGCCGAGGATCAGAAAGAGACAGTCGAACTTGAGGACTACATTCTCAAGGAGAGTGTCGAAGACACCATGGGCATCATGCCCAGCCAGCCGGTGAAGAGCGTTTTCGGCCTGGGCAAGTCCATCGCCGAAACCCCGCGCTCGGTGTCGGATGTGTCGTCCGACCTGATCGAAAACTACGGCTTGCGCGATATCAACGACCTGGTTCGCCTCGCCCCGGGAGCCTACACCAGCTCCTTCTTCGGGGTGCCGGGAGCGCTGAGCCTGCGTGGCGATGCCGCGGATAACTACTTCCGGGGTTTCAAGCGGGTAGAGAACCCTGGCAACTATGCAACGCCGATCCGCGCCGCCAGTTCGGTCGATATCGTGCGTGGCCCGGTTTCGCCCATCTACGGCGCCGGCAAGGTCGGCGGCTACATGAACTTCAACCCGAAATCCTCGAAGTCGGCAACCTCCAAGTTCATCGAAAAACCTACCGGGCAATTCGGTGTGACCGTGGGCTCCTATGACCAGTACATCACCACCGCCGAAGGCGGCTCGCCCTTTGAGCTGGGTGGCCGCCAGGGTGGCGTCTATGGCTTCTTCGAGCAGGAGGACTCGAAAAGCTACTTCGACAACGTCGAACCCAAGTCGACCATCGGCCAGATCGCCTTCGACATGGACCTCACCGACAACCTGCGGACCGAGTTCGGCGGCCAGTACCTGAAAGCCAAACGCATCCAGAACCCTGGATGGAACCGGGTCACCCAGGACCTGATCGACCACGACACCTACATCACCGGCGCGCCGTCCAAGATGAGCTCAAGGGGCGATGTGCTGTTCCCTGACGATGTACGCAACAACATCAGCCCGGGCGTCGGTTTTCCACCAGGCAGCGGCAACTCCAAGCTGGACGTTTTCTGCCTGAACTACAGCAACTGCTTCTTCGACCCGAAAGACCCGAACGCGGCACTGAGCAACCCCGGGACCACCAAGCTCGACCGCAACAAGGTGTTCACCGACAAGAAGGACAAGGGCGAAAGCAAGGCCGCCACGGCGTACTTCGACCTTATCTGGTCGCTGGACAATGACATGGAGCTCAAGAACCAGTTCTTCTACGACTCCCTGGACCACAACAAATACACCAGCTATGGCTTCACCGCCGACTACGACGCCTACACCTGGGAAGACAAGGTCAGCCTGAGCTTCCCGCTGCAGATCGGAGAGGTCAGCACGTCCAACGTCGTCGGCGTCAACTATCGCTACTACAGCGCCATCGACCGAGAGTCCTACCTCGATGAGATCCTCGACCGCCGCGACCTGAATGTCGGGCCGACACCGGACGACAGCTTCGACATCGGCCATACCGGCAACGTCGAGATTGCCCCCGGCATGTACCGACGCAACTTCAATACCCAGAGCGCATCCATCACCAAAAACACCGGCGCGTTCATGCTGTCCGACATGAACTGGCAGAACTGGAACCTGCTGCTGGGCTATCGCTTCGACTACTACGACGCCAAGGCCAAAGAGAAGGCCCAGGCCACCAATGGCGATCTGGTCGGCGATGCCAATGGCGACGGGCGTCCGGACAAAGCCACCAACCACAACACCACTGACTCGTTCAGCGCCAGCCTCTCGTACAAGACACCGTGGGGGTTCATCCCTTACTTCACCTACGCCGAGTCGACCGCGCTGTCGGCCAACCAGGCGGGTGGCGTAACGGCGTCGGACGTCTCCAGCGGCAACTACCTGCAGGACTCGAAACTGCGCGAGTACGGCATCAAGTACAACAGCGAGAACGGCAACGTCTACGCCGCGCTGGCCTACTACGACCAGGAGAAGACCTACCGCGACTCGCAAAACGGCAGCACCGTGCTGGTCAACGGCAAGGGGTACGAAGGTGAATTGCGCTGGATGCTCAACCAGAACTTCTCCATGACCGCCTCGGCGACCAAACAGAAGGTGCGCGAGAAAGGGCAGCCTTTCACCGTGCTCAATACCGCCGCTGTCGCCCAAGCCTATGGCCTGGATCCGTCGCAACTCTATGGCTTCCGCTTCTTCGACCCGACCGGCCAGGTGCTGGGCGGCGAATACGATCGTGGCGGCGTACCGGAATGGGTAACCAGCCTGTATGGCAATTACACCCAGCCGACCCCTTGGGGTGGCCGTGTGAACGCCAGCCTGGGCTTCACCTGGGTAGACGAGCAATGGGCGGACAACCAGAAGCAGATCAAGCTGCCTGACTACACCGTGTGGAACGGCTCGGTGGGCTACTCCGAAAAGTCCTGGGAAGCGCTGTTTACCGTCAACAACCTGTTCAACGAGAAGTACTTCACTTCCGCCAACCTGTTCGACTCGACCCTGGTGTTCCCTTCCGCTCCGCGTACCTACACCGCCAGCTTCGTTTACAAGTTCTGATCTCTCTGGCTAACCAGGGAGGCCCCGTCCGGGGCCTCCCTCATAGCAGATGGATTTCAAGCATTCGGCGACTCACCCATGGCCGACCTCAGCGCCGCGCTCCCTCCTCGCGTCCGCTCGATAGCTGGCGCGGCATTCATGACGCCAGCCGCCTGGCGGCATGAGTTCCAACGCGCCATGAACGGATGCCCTGCAACTTAGGTGGAAGACCTGTAATGAACCACAACGACCCTGAAACCCCGATCGATCCCCGCCGTCGCCACTTTCTCGCCGGTGCCGCGGTACTGGGTGCCGGCGCCGCGCTCAGCGGCTGCACGCCCAACAGCGATGCGCCCCAGGCACCGGTCAAGCGCCCCCTGTCCGCTGCCGAGCTGGACAGGGCACTGCGCAACCACGTCAAGACGGTGGTGGTGATCTATGCCGAGAACCGTAGTTTCAACAACCTGTTCGCCGATTTCCCCGGCCTCGAACAGCCTCTTTCCAGCCTCGAGCCCGCCGCTTACCAGCAGCGCGACCGCGACGGCAGCCTGCTGCGAATCCTGCCCCCGGTCTGGGGCGGCACCCTGCATCTGGGACCGCAGACCGTGGATGGCGTGACCTACCCGGCTGGCGTGCCATTTCAGCAGGACCTGCCGAACGCGCCGTTCGCCCTCAAAGGCCCGAATGCCGAGGACCTGCCGCTGAGCCTGGTGACCCGCGATTTGTCCCACGAATTCTTCCAGAACCAGATGCAGATCAACGGTGGCATGAATGACCGGTTCGCCGCCTGGTCCGACTCCGGCGGCCTGACCATGGGGCACTACAGGCAAAGCCGCTATACCCTTCGCCTGTGGGATATCGCGCGGCAGTTCGTGCTCTGCGACAACTTCTTCCAGGGCGCCTTTGGCGGTTCATACCTGAACCATCAATACCTGATCTCGGCGGCGGTGCCGCACTATCCGAACGCCCGCAACTCGGTGGCCAAGGCGCAGATCGCCAGCCTGCACAGCGACGACCCCAGCGACCCACGGCTCAAACCCCTGGCCGACTCGCCCGCCAGCGCCATGGACGGCCCCGCCCAGTTCGGCCCCTGCGCACTCACCCCGGACGGTTACGCGGTCAACACCTTCGCCCCGCCCTACTGGCCGACCTGGCAACGCGACCCACAACGGCCGGACTATTCCAAACCGGACCTGCCCTTCGTGCTGGTTGCGCAACACCACGAGCACATCGGCGACAAGCTGTCGCAAAGGAACATCGACTGGGCCTGGTACGCCGGTGGCTGGCAGGCCACCCTGGATGAGTTCAGCGGCTCGAGTGCGATCCCGAAAATCCCCAACTTCCAGTACCACCACCAACCCTTCAACTACTTCCGCCAGCAAGGCCCGGAGCACCCCGGCGAACGCGCCAGGCGCCTGCGCGACGGCGGCCTGGGCGACGACCCGTCGACGAATCGGTTCTTCGCCGACGCCCTGGCCGGCAAGCTGCCGAGCGTGAGTTTCTACAAGCCCCAGGGCAACCTCAACATGCATGCCGGGTACGCCGATGTCGCCGCGGGCGACCGCCATCTGGTCCACGCGATCAAGACCCTGCAGGACAGTCCGCAGTGGAACAACATGGTGCTGATTGTCACGGTCGACGAGAACGGCGGCTGGTGGGACCACGTGGCCCCGCCCAAGGGTGATCGCTGGGGCCCGGGCAGCCGCATTCCGGCCCTGGTGGTGTCGCCCTTCGCCCGCAAGGGAACGGTGGATCACACGGTGTATGACACGGCATCGATCCTGCGCCTGGTGACCCGGGTCTTCGACCTGGAAAAGCTCGATGGCCTGAAACTGCGTGACGAGGCCATGGCCGCCCGGGACCAGCCACCCATGGGCGACCTGACCAATGCGCTGCAGTTCGATTAGCCCGCGCCGGAAAGGACTGACTGCGGCAGACGTCCAGTGGATCGGATTCTGGGCGGCCTTGCTCATCCCCTGCATTCGCTGCGACGCCATCGTCGAGCTGCCGGCTCCTGCCCCTGTAGGAGCCAGCCGTGCGACGATGCTTCAGGCCACGCCAGGAATCGCACGCGGTTCACCACGGATCGGCCACAACTGCGCCACCGCCCAAGCCAGCTCGAAAAACAGGATCACGCCGATCAAGGCCGTGCCGCCCTGGGCCAGGGCGTAGATCTGCCAGGTGGCGAACAGCAGCCGGCCGGCGGCGTCGCAGCGTCCGAAGGCCAACTGCGGATCGCGGATGCGCAGCACCGACCACACGCAGACGATCGAGCCCATCAGGTTGACCATCAGCATATGCATGGGCTCGAACGGCGGCAGTGCGCCGGGCAGGTCGAGGGCCCGGCTCCACTGCTGCATCAGGCCGTGCAGGGCGAGAAAGCTCCAGGGGGTGACAAAGGCGGCGGTGACGATCAGGTCGTACCAACCGCTGGCCCGCACCAATTGACGGTATTGCGCTGTGCTCCACATAAAGGATCGCTCCGGATATTCAAGGAGCACACAAGCTAAAGCCTGGAGTATGCTCCAGGGTCAAGCCCTTCCGAGACGCCAGCATGCGCCTCGGTGAACTTGCCCGGCCTGCGCCGTCAGCCGCGGCGAGATCGGCAACAGCGTTGCCGCGATCTGGCATGCCAGCGATCCGGACAGCGCCGTGACTCAACTGCTGCAAGACAAACTGCTCCTGATCGAGACCCGCATCAGCGAACTGGGCGAGTTGCGCCAGGAGCTGCGACAACGGCTCGGCCAGCGTTGTCCATTAAATCCATGATCTTCACTCATCAAGGAATCCCCGCATGTCTACGCCAAAAACCGCACTGATCATCGGCGCCTCCAGAGGCCTGGGCCTGGGCCTGGTGCAACGTCTGCTGGACGATGGCTGGCAGGTCACCGCCACCGTGCGCAACCCGCAAAAAGCCGAGGCGCTCAAGGCCCTGGGACCGGTCCGTATCGAGCAACTGGACATGGACGACCAGCAGGCGGTGATCGCCCTGAACCAGAAGCTCAAAGGCGAAGTGTTCGACCTGCTGTTCGTCAACGCCGGGGTCAAGGGGCCGGACGACCAGACGCCGGGCAAGGCGACCCTGGCGGAAGTCGGCCAGCTGTTCTTCACCAACGCGGTGGCGCCGATCAACCTGGCCCAGCGTTTCGCCCCGCAGATCCGTCCGGACAGCGGCGTGCTGGCGTTCATGAGTTCGGTGCTGGGCAGCGTGACCATGCCCGACGCGCCGGAGCTGGCGCTGTACAAGGCGAGCAAGGCGGCGCTGAACTCCATGACCAACAGCTTCGTGACCCAGCTCGAGCAGAAGCTCACCGTGCTGTCGCTGCACCCGGGCTGGGTGAAGACCGACATGGGCGGCGAAGGCGCGGACATCGACGTCGAGACCAGCACCCGCGGCCTGATCGAGCAGATCAATGCCTATACCGGCAAGGGCGGGCACCATTTCGTCAACTACAAGGGCGAAACCATTCCCTGGTAAGCCTGCACCTGTAGCCGCGGCCAACATCGCAGCGCCCACTGCGTGGTCGAACGCAGCCTTCGGCAGCGGCTACAGGACGTCATCGCGGGCTAGCCTTGCGCCTACGGAATACGAGCTGGCCGGCGATAGACCGCAACGCGGTCTCGCCGTAAACTGCACCCCGCGTCGATCCTGACGCCCCTGGATCAGCAGACAGGGCAACACTGAGCTGGCTAACCTGAACCCACTTTCAGAGGAGCCGGCCACCATGCCTGCGACCCGTACCTGGTTAAAGAATCCCCTCGCCATTTTCACTGGCAATGCCCTCGACGCCCGTGGCGGCCTGGTGCTGCAAGACGGCCTGATCGTCGAAGTGCTCGGCGCCGGCCAGCAACCCGCCCAGCCCTGCGCACAGGTCTTCGATGCCCGCGAGCATGTGCTGCTGCCGGGGCTGATCAACACCCATCACCACTTCTATCAGACCCTGACCCGCGCCTGGGCGCCGGTGGTCAACCAGCCGCTGTTCCCCTGGCTGAAAACCCTGTACCCGGTCTGGGCCCGGCTGACCCCGGAGCAACTCGCCCTGGCCAGTAAAGTGGCGCTGGCCGAACTGCTGCTGTCCGGCTGCACCGCCGCCGCCGACCACCACTACCTGTTCCCCGAAGGCCTGGAAAACGCCATCGACGTGCAGGTGGCCAGCGTGCGCGAACTGGGCATGCGCGCCATGCTCACCCGCGGCTCCATGAGCCTCGGCGAAGCGGATGGCGGCCTGCCGCCGCAGCAGACCGTGCAACAGGGCGAGGTGATTCTCGCCGACAGCCAGCGGCTGATCGCCGAGTACCACGAACGCGGCGCCGGCGCGCAGATCCAGATCGCCCTGGCGCCCTGCTCGCCGTTCTCGGTAACCCCGGAGATCATGGCGGCCAGCGCCGAGCTGGCGGCAAAACTCGACGTGCGCCTGCACACCCACCTGGCGGAAACCCTCGACGAGGAAGACTTCTGCCTGCAACGTTTCGGCCTGCGCACCGTGGACTACCTGGACAGCGTCGGCTGGCTCGGCCCGCGGACCTGGCTGGCCCACGGCATCCATTTCAACCCGGATGAAATCGCCCGCCTCGGCGCCGCCGGGACCGGCATCTGCCATTGCCCGAGCTCCAACATGCGCCTGGCCTCGGGCATCTGCCCGACCCTGGAACTGACCGACGCCGGCGCGCCCGTCGGCCTGGGGGTGGATGGCTCGGCCTCGAACGACGCCTCCAACATGATTCTCGAAACCCGTCAGGCCCTGTACCTGCAGCGCCTGCGCTACGGCGCCGAAAAGATCACCCCGGAGTTGGTGCTGGGCTGGGCCACCCAGGGTTCGGCACGGCTGCTGGGGCGCAGCGATATCGGCGAGCTGGCCGTGGGCAAGCAGGCCGACCTGGCGCTGTTCAAGCTCGATGAGCTGCGCTTCTCCGGCAGCCATGATCCGTTGTCGGCGTTGCTGCTGTGCGGCGCGGATCGGGCGGACCGGGTGATGGTCGGCGGCCAGTGGCGGGTGATCGACGGGCAGGTCGAGGGCCTGGATCTGAAGGGCTTGATTGCCGATCACAGCCAGGCGGCGCGGAAGTTGATCGGCGGCGCCTGATCCGGCGTTATCGCGAGCAAGCTCGCTCCTACAGGGAACCGGTCCCGATCATTTCCAGAATGAATCACGCCGGATGTAGGAGCGAGCTTGCTCGCGATGCTCCTCAAAGACCCAACAGCGACAACATGATGAAGGTCGCGAACAGCACGAAGTGGGTCATGCCTTCGATGGCATTGGTCTCACCGTCGTTGAGGTTGATCGCGCTGACGATCAGGGTGATGAAGATCATCACCGTCTGCACCGGGGTCATCGCCATCTGGAACGGCTGGCCGGTGTAGAGCGCCATGGCCTCCATCACCGGCACCGTCAGGATCACCGTCGACAACGACGCGCCCAACGCAATGTTGACCACCGACTGCATGCGATTGGCCAGCGCTGCGCGCAGAGCGGTGAGGATTTCCGGCGCCGCGGAAATCGCCGCCACCAGGATCGCCGTGATCACCGGCGGCGCGCCCGTGCCTTCCAGCCCCAGGTCGAGGGTCTTGGACATCACCTCCGCCAAGGCGCCGATCAGTACCACGCCGAACACCAGGGTAGCGATGGAAAACGCCAGGCTGACAGGCGCCGGCTGATCCTCCGTCGGTTCTTTCTTGCGGCGTTTTTCCGGGTAGCTGTAGCTGAAGAAGTAGCTGTGGGCGCCGACCTGCATGCGCAGGAACAGGGTGTACAACAGCACCATCGCGCCAATGGTGAAGGCCGAGTAGAGCTTCCACTTCGACTCGGGAATGAACTCCGGCACCACCATCGACACGCCCATGGCGGTGAGGATCATCACACTGTAGGAACGCGCCGAGTCGTCGTTGTAGGCCTGCTCGCCATGCTTGATCCCGCCCATCAGCGCGGCCAGGCCGAGGATGCCGTTGATGTCGAGCATCACCGCCGAATAGATGGTGTCGCGCACCAGGGTCGGCGAGGCCTCGTTGCTCATCATGATCGCCAGGATCACCACCTCCACCAGGACCGCGGCGAGGGTCAGGATCATGGTGCCGTAGGGGTCGCCGACCTTCTCCGCCAGCAGCTCGGCGTGATGGGCGACGCGCATCGAGGCCGCGACGATAAAACCGATCAGCACCAACCCGGAGATCAGCGCCACGCCCTGGCCGCCGTTGAGCAGCGCATGCTCCAGCGGATAGGCAACCAGCGCCGCGAGCAGCGCCAGCAACAGAAAACTTTCTTGCTTGAGTGAAGTGAACATTGCAGTCCTTTGACCGGATAAATCGAGCAGAAAGAGATGAGCTAAAGACTGCCTGAAGTCACTAACGTTTCGTTACACCTTAGTGCACCAGTCAATGGCGTTGATGGGCGAGGGTGCACCGGGATGAGCCTTTGGTGATCCGGCGGGCCTCTTCGCCGGCAAGCCTCGCGCCCACAGGATCATGCAGCCTCTGCAGGCGCGAGGCTTGCCCGCGAAGGCCTCACCCTGGTCCCGAAGAATTTGTTGTCCTGTTGGTCAGCTATTTGCATTGAGCCATTCAAGCCTTAGAGCCCAGCCACGCCCCACAACAAAATGGAGTCCGGATTCATGCATAAACGTCCGTTGCAAAAACTGCTGTGCGCCCTCACCGCGGCCATCGGCCTGAGTGTCTCACTGGGCGCCAGCGCCGCCGATCCGTTGAAGGTCGGCTTCGTCTATATCGGCCCAATCGGCGACCACGGCTGGACCTATCAGCATGAACAGGGGCGCCTGGCGCTGGTGGAGAAGTTCGGCGAGCAGATCAAGACCAACTACGTGGAGAACGTCGCCGAAGGCGCCGACGCCGAGCGGGTGATCCGCAACATGGCCAAGGATAAGTACGACCTGATTTTCACCACCTCCTTCGGCTACATGAACCCGACCCTGAAAGTCGCCAAGCAGTTTCCCAAAACCACCTTCGAACACGCCACCGGCTACAAGCAGGACAAGAACCTCGGCACCTACCTGGCCCGCACCTATGAAGGTCGCTACGTCGGCGGTTTCCTCGCGGCGAAGATGACCAAGAGCAAGAAGGTCGGCTACATCGCCTCCTTCCCGATCCCGGAAGTGATCCGCGACATCAACGCCATCCAGCTGGCCCTGAACAAATACAACCCGGGCACCGAGATCAAGGTGGTGTGGGTCAACTCCTGGTTCGACCCGGGCAAGGAAGCCGACGCCGCCAACGCCCTGATCGACCAGGGCGCCGACGTGATCTTCCAGCACACCGACAGCCCGGCGCCGATCCAGGCCGCCGAGCGCCGTGGCGTGTACGCCGTGGGCTACGCCTCGGACATGGCCCACTTCGGCCCGAAAGCGGTGCTGACCTCCATCGTCAACAACTGGGGCCCGCACTACATCCAGGCCACCCAGGGCGTGCTCGACCACAGTTGGAAATCCCAGGACTACTGGGGCGGCCTGAAGGAAGGCACGGTCGAACTGCCGATCAGCGACCTGGTACCGGCCGACGTCAAGCGTGAGGCCGAGCAGATCATCGCCGACATCAAGAGCGGCGCCTTCCATCCGTTCACCGGGCCGATCAAGGATCAGGCCGGCGTGGAAAAACTCGCCGCCGGGGTCAGCGCCAGCAATGCAGAGCTCGCGTCGATGAACTATTACGTGGAAGGCATGAAGGCCGACATTCCGAAATGACTCGCCGGTAGCCGCTGTCGCGGGCTGCACTAAGTTCCGAAGGACCTTTGCTCGATCTCCAGAGCACGCCCCCTTCGTCGGAGTGCCGCCCAGATCGATCGCAGCCTGCGGCAGCGGCTACAGGGCAATGGATACCTTGAGAGCATTTATATGAACCAGCTGCCAATCATCGACATCAGCCCGCTCTACGGCGGCGACGCCCAAGGCTGGAACAGCGTCGCCCAGCAGATCGACCGTGCCTGCCGCGAGTGGGGGTTCTTCTATATCAAGGGCCACCCGATCACCTCCGGGCGCATCGGCCAGTTGCTCGACGCCGCCCGGCATTTCTTCGCCCTGCCGGCCGCCGAGAAACTCAAGATCGATATCACCCAGACCCGCCACCATCGCGGCTATGGCGCGATCGCCACCGAGCAGCTGGACCCGGACAAGCCAAGCGACCTCAAGGAAACCTTCGACATGGGCCTGCACCTGCCGGCCGACCATCCCGAGGTGCTCGCGGAAAAACCGTTGCGCGGCAGCAACCGGCACCCGGATATCGCCGGCTGGGAAACCCTGATGGAGCAGCACTACCTGGACATGCAGGCCCTGGCCCAGACCCTGTTGCGGGCCATGACCCTGGCCCTGGGCATCGAGCGCGATTTTTTCGACCGCCGCTTCAAGGAGCCGGTCAGCGTCTTGCGCCTGATCCATTACCCGCCGCGGCACACCGCCAGCAGCGACGAACAGCAAGGCGCCGGCGCCCACACCGACTACGGCTGCATCACCCTGCTCTACCAGGACAGCGCCGGCGGCCTGCAGGTGCGCAATGTCCAGGGCCAGTGGATCGACGCCCCGCCCATCGAGGGCACCTTCGTGGTCAACCTCGGCGACATGATGGCGCGCTGGAGCAACGACCGTTACCGGTCGACGCCGCACCGGGTGATCAGCCCGCTGGGGGTGGACCGCTACTCGATGCCGTTCTTCGCCGAACCCCATCCGGATACCCGCATCGAATGTCTGCCCGGCTGCCAGGATGCCGGGCATCCGCCGAAGTACCCGGTCACCACCTGCGCCGAATTCCTCTTGTCGCGGTTCGCCGATACCTATGCCTATCGCCGGGAACCGCAAGCGTCCTGATCGCCCGGCTGGTCAGGTTTTGCCGAATAGTCCGCGTGCGCCTGTAGAATGCCTGCCCTTATGGGCGCGACTGGAACCTGACGCGCCCGCGCAGCCCTGGGGAAACCCGGGGCCGGCGCCTGTCATCGAACCTTGCGGTAGGCTTTTCGCCGCAGGATGATGGAGCGCAATACGTTCACGCAGCGCTCGACTGCACCTGATGAGATCACACCCATGTACGACTGGCTGAACGCCTTGCCCAAGGCCGAACTGCACCTGCACCTCGAAGGATCCCTGGAGCCCGAGTTGCTGTTCGCCCTGGCCGAACGCAACAAGATCGCCCTGCCCTGGAGCGATGTGGAAACCCTGCGCAAGGCTTATGCCTTCAACAACCTGCAAGAGTTCCTCGACCTGTACTACCAGGGCGCGGACGTACTGCGCACCTCCCAGGATTTCTACGACCTGACCTGGGCCTACCTGCTGCGCTGCAAAGAGCAGAACGTCATCCACACCGAACCCTTCTTCGATCCGCAGACCCACACCGATCGCGGCATTCCTTTCGAAGTGGTGCTCAACGGCATCGCCAGTGCGCTCAAGGATGGCGAGCAGCAACTGGGCATCACCAGCGGCCTGATCCTCAGCTTCCTGCGGCACCTGAGCGAAGACGAAGCGCAGAAAACCCTCGACCAGGCGCTGCCGTTCCGCGAAGCCTTTGTCGCGGTCGGCCTGGACAGTTCGGAAATGGGGCACCCGCCGAGCAAGTTCCAGCGGGTGTTCGATCGGGCCCGCAGCGAAGGTTTCCTCACGGTCGCCCACGCCGGTGAAGAAGGCCCGCCCGAGTACATCTGGGAAGCCCTCGACCTGCTGAAGATCCAGCGCATCGACCACGGCGTGCGCGCCTTCGAGGACGAGCGACTGATGCAGCGCATCATCGACGAGCAGATCCCGCTGACCGTCTGCCCGCTGTCGAACACCAAGCTCTGCGTGTTCGATCACATGTCGCAGCACAACATCCTCGAGATGCTCGAGCGTGGAGTGAAGGTCACGGTGAACTCCGATGACCCGGCCTACTTCGGCGGCTACGTCACCGAGAACTTCCACGCCCTGTACACCCACCTGGGCATGACCCAGGACCAGGCCAAACGCCTGGCGCAGAACAGCCTGGATGCGCGGTTGGTCAAGCCGTAAACCGCCATCGCGGGCAACCTGCCCGCGATCCCCCTGTAGCCGCTGCCGAAGGCTGCGCTCGACCGCGAAGCGGGCGCCGCTCCTGAGGGCCTCGGAAGGTTCTTCGAACCTTATCGCAGCCTGCGGCAGCGGCTACAGATCAAACGCCGACTTCGCTCAACTCTTCCAGCGTCTTGCCCCGGGTCTCCATCCCGAACAGCCAGACCACCGCCGCGGCGACCGCGAAACACAGCGCGCCCAGGGCGAACACCCCACCCTGCCCGGTCATCGGGAACACCACGCCGGTCACCAAAGGACCGAGCAGCGACCCGATGCGCCCCACCGCCGAGGCGAACCCGGAGCCGGTAGCCCGCGCCGAGGTGGGATACAACTCAGGCGTATAGGTGTAGAGCACCGCCCACATGCCGAACAGGAAGAACTGCATCAACAGGCCGGAGCTGATCAGCAACGCCACGTTGCCGCCGAACACCGCACTCTGCCCGTAGAAGAACGCCATGACCCCACCGCCCAGCAAGGTGATCACGCACACCGGCTTGCGCCCCCAGCGCTCCACCAGCCAGGCGGCCATGAGGAAACCGGGAATCCCGCCGAGGGAAATCAGCACCGTGTAGTACACCGACTGGGTCACGGCGAAACCCGATTGCTGCAACAAGGCACTGAGCCACGAGGTCAGGCCATAAAAACCCAGCAGGGCAAAGAACCACACACTCCAGATCATCATCGTGCGTTGGCGATAGAGCGGCGACCAGATCTCGCGCAAGGCCGAGAAGAAGTGCCCCGGCACGCTCTCCACCCGCGGCAGGCGCACCGGCTCGGGCAGGTCCGCGTGCTGCAACGAGGCGCGGACCTTATCCTCGATCCGCCGCAGCACCTGGTCGGCATCGGCGTGCCGCCCGGCCTGCTCCAGCCAACGCGGCGACTCGGGGATGAAGAAACGGATCGCCAGCACGAACACCGCCGGGATCGCCAGGACCAGGAAGATGTCGCGCCAGCCGATCAGCGGCAGCAGGAAGTACGAAAGTACGCCCGCCGCGACAAAACCCAGCGGCCAGAAGCCGTCCATCAAGGCGATATAGCGCCCGCGCCGCTTGGCCGGGATCATCTCCGAGAGCATCGACTGGGCGATGGGAAACTCCATGCCCATGCCGATCCCCAGCAGCACCCGGAACAGGGTCAGGCTGTCCACCGTCTGCGCCGTGGAGCACAGGTAACTGGCGATGCCCCAGAGCACGATGCTCCACTGGAACACCGGCTTGCGCCCGAAGCGGTCGGCGAGCATGCCCGACAGCGACGCGCCGACCACCATGCCGAAGAAACTCGAACTGGCCAGCAGGCCGGCCTGGGCCGTGCTCAGGCCGAACTCGGCTTTGATCGAGCCGAGCAGGAACGTCATCATCGCCAGGTCCATGGAGTCGAAGAAAAACGCCAGGGCGATGATGATGAAAATGACCCGGTGATAACCGCTGATGGGCAAACGCTCCAGACGCTCTGCCGCACTGTATCCCTGACTTGCCATGCCCCGTCCCCCCGATTGAATGGTCTGCAATCGAGTGTGCAAGATCGACGCCGCCGCTCAGTGCTGGATGCGACCTGCCCGCACCCGGCAACGACGCCGCTGGCCAGGGTCAGTGATCGGCGTGGGTTGGCTTGGGGTAATGCGCGGAAACTTCAGCGCAGCGCGCCTGCAACATGTCCCGCAGCAGCTTCACCGGTTTGCTCAGTTGCGCCCGATGGGCGCACAACAGGTTCAGCGGTGCCCATTCGCAGCGCAGCTCCGGCAGCAGCACCTTGAGCCGCCCGGCCAGCACATCGGCCGCCACGTCGAGCCAGGATTTGTAGGCGATACCCCGCCCCGCCACCGCCCACAGGCGCACCACATCGGCGTCGTCGCTGAAACGATCGCCGCTGACCGTCAGGCCGACCTCGCGCTTGCCGTCGTGAAAACTCCAATGGTCATGCACCCGGCTGCCGAGCATGTAGAGCAGGCAATTGTGCTGGGCCAATTGCTCCAGCTGACGCGGCTCGCCGTGGCGGGCCAGGTACTCGGGGGCGGCCACCAGCACCCGGCGGTTCTGCGGCGCGACCGGCAAGGCCACCAGGCTGGAGTCTTCCGGTTCGCCGTAACGCAGGGCGATGTCCACCGGCTGGCGAAACAGGTCGGCGATACGGTCGCCCAGCAGCAGGCGCAGCGTGAGTTTGGGGTGTTCCAGCTGGAACTGGTCGAGCCAGGGCAGCAACAGATTGCGGCCGAAATCCGAGGGCGCGGACAGCTGGAGAACGCCGCTGACCTGATCCTGCCCGCTGGCCAGCAGGCGCCGGCCTTCCTCCAGGTTGCTCAGGGCCGCGCGGGCGTATTCGAGAAACCCTTCGCCCTCGGCGGTCAGGCGCAGGCTGCGGGTCGAACGCGCCAGCAGCCGGGCGCCGAGCTGCTGCTCGATACGCTTGAGGGCCGCGCTGGCCACCGCCGCCGACAGGTCCATGACCCGCGCCGCGGCGGACAGGCTGCCGAGGTCGGCGGCGCGCACGAACAATTGCAGGTCATCGAATCGCAGCATCTGGCTCACCGGGCATTATCAAAAAAATATTGAAAGAGACTGCTGTTTTAGCCGGTTTTATCTTCCGGGGAAATGACCAATGATCGGCCTACCGTCATATCAGCTCGTCACACCAGCCTTTGAAGGAACTCCCTATGTCGCAAGCCTTTACCGTCATCGCCACCCTGGTCGCCAAGAGCGGCCAGCAGGCCGTGCTCAAGCGCGAACTCAGCGCCCTGGTACAACCGAGCCGTGAAGAAGCCGGCTGCCAGTACTACAACCTGCACCAGGACGCCGAGGCCCCAGGCACCTTCTATGTACTGGAACGCTGGGATGACGAGGCGGCCCTGGAGTTTCACAACGCCACACCGCACTTCCAGCATTTTCTCAACCAGACCCGCGAGGCGATCGAGCACTTCGAGCTCAAGCGCCTGCTGCTCCTCTGACCCAACCTTCATCTTCATCAGGAACCCCCACCATGAAAGCTATCGCCTACTACGCCTCCCTGCCGATCGACGATCCCCTGTCCCTGCAAGACATCGAACTGCCGGAACCGCTCGCCGGCCCCCGCGACCTGCTGGTGGAAGTCAAAGCCATCTCGGTCAACCCGGTGGACACCAAGGTCCGCCAGAACGTCCAGCCTGAAGGTGGCGCCGCCAAGGTGCTGGGCTGGGACGTGGCCGGGGTGGTCAAGGCGGTGGGCAGCGACGTCAGCCTGTTCAAGGCCGGTGACAAGGTGTTCTACGCCGGCTCGATCGCCCGCGCCGGTGGCAACAGCGAGCTGCACGTGGTCGACGAACGCATCGTCGGCCATATGCCCAAGAGCCTGGGCTTCGCCGAAGCCGCCGCCCTGCCGCTGACCGCGATCACCGCCTGGGAACTGCTGTTCGAACGCCTGCAGATCGCCGAAGGCCAGGCCGATCGGCAGCAGAGCCTGTTGATCGTCGGCGCGGCCGGCGGCGTCGGTTCGATCCTCACCCAACTGGCCAGCCAGCTCACCGGGCTCAAGGTCATCGGCAGCGCCTCGCGCGCCGAAACCCAGGGCTGGGTACGCGAGCTGGGCGCCGACCTGGTGATCGACCATAGCCAGCCGTTGAGCCAGGAGTTGAAGAAAGCCGGCCAGGCCAGCGTCACCCATGTCGCCAGCCTGACCCAGACCGAGGCGCACCTGGATGAACTGGTCGAGGCCCTCGCGCCCCAGGGCCGACTGGCGCTGATCGACGATCCGCAAACCCTCGACGTGACCAAGCTCAAGCGCAAGAGCCTGTCGCTGCACTGGGAGTTCATGTACACCCGCTCGCTGTTCGAAACCGCGGACATGCAGGAGCAGCACAAGCTGCTCAATCGCGTCGCCGAGCTGATCGACGCCGGCACCTTGAAGACCACCCTCGGCGAGCACTTCGGCACGATCAACGCGGCCAACCTGCGGCGCGCTCACGCGTTGCTGGAAAGCGGCAAGGCCAAGGGCAAGATCGTGCTCGAAGGCTTCTGAGGCGGGGAGCGGATGGCGTCCTGCCTGCGCTAAAAAGGGGCAGGATGCCGTCAGTCCGAGAGTTGATCCTTGTCATACTTGTGACCGTATTCGGGTCTACACTGGGGGCCTTTGCAATGCAGTCTTTTACGCTAGGAGGTCAGCAATGAAGATCCTGATAAAAGAATTGGCAAAATCCAAAGGCACCCAATGGCAGGTTCAACTCGACCAGCATGCGGTGACCTTCCGCAGCGAGGCCGAAGCCCGAGCCTTCGCCAATACGCTGGAAACGCGTCTGCAAGCCCCCCACCGCTTCCCCGAAAGCCAACAACGCGCCGCCGGCTGATTACAGCTGGGCGGCTTGCAGCGCCCTGGCGTTCTGCAATTTGCGGGTGACCATCGCCAGCGTCACCACCAGAATCCCACACAGGCTGATGACCGTTGCCATCGGCACGGCGCTGCCATCGTGCAACACGCCCACCAACGCCGCGGCGCCGGCCGCCACGCTGAACTGCAGGCAGCCGAGCATCGCCGAAGCACTGCCGGCCCGCGCGCCCTGACCGTTCATGGCGCAGGCCGAGGCATTGGGAAGGATGCAGCCCAGGCTGGCGATACAAATGAACAGCGGTGCCAGCAGCGGCCAGAGTTGTGCCGGGTGCAGCGAACTGACGGCGAGCAAGGCCAGGCCACCCAACAGGTAGATCCACACCGTGCGTGCCAGCAGGAAGGCCGGGCCACGCTTGGCCAGCAACCGCGCATTGATCTGCGCCACCAGGATGAAGCCGCCGGCGTTGATCCCGAAGAACCAGCCAAAATGCTCGGCCGGCACACCGTAGAGTTTGATGAAGACAAAAGGCGAACCGGCGATGTAGGCGAACATCCCGGCGATGGCGATGCCCCCGGTCAGGGCATGGCCGAGGAACACCCGGTCAGCCAGCAACCGACCGTATTGGCGCAAGGCCCCGGACAACGGCTGGCGCGGCACATGGGCCGGCAGGCTTTCCGGCAAGCCCAGGGCTACCGCCAGGCCGGCCAGGGCACTGAACAGGGTCAGCATGATGAAGATCGACTGCCAGCCGTAGAGATTCACCAGCAGGCCGCCGAGCATCGGCGCCAGGATCGGCGCCAGGCCCATGACCAGCATCAGCTGGGAAAACACCTTGGCCGAACCCACCGCATCGCACTTGTCGCTGACCACCGCCCGGGAAATCACCATGCCCGCGCAGCCACCGAGCGCCTGGACGAACCGCGCGCCGATCAGCCATTCCAGGTTCGGCGCGTAGGCACAGGCCAGGGACGCCAGGGTGAACAGCCCCACCCCGGCCAGCAACGGGATGCGCCGGCCGAAGCGGTCGGCCACCGGGCCGTAGGCCAGCTGGCCGATGGACAGGCCGAGGAAGTAGGCCGCCAGGGTCAGCTGAACGTGTTTTTCATCGGTGCCAAAGGCCAGCGCCATCGCCGGGAACGCCGGCAGATAGAAGTCGATGGCCAGAGGACCGAAGGCGCTCAGGGCGCCGAGAATCAGGATTGTGCGAAGGTTCATCAGGCATCCAGGTGCGGGTCGGTCGGCAGCCCGACAGTTTATCCGCGCTTGGAGGCCTTGAACATTCCGATAGGTCGCTAACTATTAAAAAGACCGGCTAAATCCGCTCAGGCCAGCTTGACCGCATAGCCTTCTTCGCTGATCAGGCTGATCACCTCGTCGGCGGACAAGCGGCTTTCCACACCCACTTCCCGGGCCCCGAGATCGACCTTGACGCTGGCTGCCGGGTCCTTGCTCTGCACCGCCTGGGTAATGGCCCGGACGCAGTGACCGCAGGACATCCCTTCGACATTGAACACTTGCATGACGCTTCTCCTGTAGTGAGGGTTGTCGCCAGTCTCGACCTTGCCATCATGGCAAGGTCAAGTTCCGGATGCATCTGCCGGGCTGGCAATCGGCGACGCGCTCGGCCAAGCTTCACCCCTCAACGACACGACACTAGGAGATTCAGCCATGCGCTGGTCGGTTATCAGCCTGTTCAGCCTCCTCGGCCTGATCGCGGCATCCCCTTCGGTCAACGCCGCCGGTGAGGACTACGGCGTCCTGATCATTTCCCGGGAACGCCTGGAAGTCGCCACCTCCTGCGAAATCGGCCTGTACATCGAGGACCAGTTGGCGGGCCGGCTGTTCCAGGAACAAGCCACGTCCTTCAACCTGCCGCCGGGCAAAGTCTCGCTGCGCCTGAAACTGCTGCCGGGGCAGATGCCGGGCTGCAACCCGGGCATGCTCGCGCCAAGCTCCCAGGACATCAGCCTCAAGGCCGGCGACGTGCTGAAGTTCCGCATCGCCATGAGCCCGTCGGGCCTGCACCTCCAGCGCACCGGCCTGGGATACTGAGGCCCCGGGTCGTCACCTGCGCCCTGTCCCTCCCCGGAATCGGCACGGGCGACGATCCGGGCGCTACCCCCGAGACAGATTGAAGCCCCCCGCACCATGGCGCTTGACCTTGCCAGCATGGCAAGGTTGATCCTGTAGACCACCGTTTACAGGGAGTGTCAGTGATGTCCGAATCAACCACCTTTGACCTGCCGATTGCCGGCATGACCTGCGCCAGCTGCGCCGGGCGCGTGGAACGCGCCTTGAGCAAGGTCGCAGGCGCCGCGGCCGTCAGCGTCAACCTCGCCACCGAACAGGCCCGTGTCCAGGCGCCCAGCGACAGCCTGCCGGCGCTGATGGCCGCGGTGCAGGATGCCGGCTACAGCGTGCCGGCCCACAGCCTGGAGCTGAATATCGGCGGCATGACCTGCGCCTCCTGCGTCGGCCGTGTGGAACGCGCGCTGGCCAAGGTGGCCGGGGTCACCCGGGTCAGCGTCAACCTGGCCAACGAACGCGCGCACATCGATCTGCTGGGCCAGGTCGATAGCGCCGACTTGATCGCCGCCGTCAGCAAGGCGGGCTACTCCGCCACCCTGTGGCAGGCCGAACACCCCGAGCGCGACGATCAGGAACAACGCCTGCGGCGCGAACGCTGGTCCCTGGTGCTGGCGATCCTGCTGGCCCTGCCGCTGGTACTGCCCATGGTGGTGCAACCCTTTGGCCTGCACTGGATGCTGCCGGCCTGGGCGCAGTTCGTCCTGGCCACGCCGGTGCAATTCATCTTCGGTGCGCGTTTTTATATCGCCGCCTGGAAAGCCGTGCGCGCCGGCGCCGGCAACATGGACCTGCTGGTGGCCCTGGGCACCAGCGCCGGTTACGGCTTGAGCCTCTACCAATGGGCCATCACCCCCGCCGGCGGCATGCCGCACCTGTACTTCGAGGCCTCGGCCGTGGTCATCGCCCTGGTGCTGCTGGGCAAGTACCTGGAAAGCCGCGCCAAGCGCCAGACCGCCAGCGCCATCCGCGCCCTCGAAGCCTTGCGCCCGGAACGGGCGATCCAGGTCATCGATGGCCGTGAGCAGGAAGTGGCGATCAGCGCCCTGCGCCTGAACGACCTGGTGCTGGTCAAGCCCGGCGAGCGCTTCCCGGTGGACGGTGAAGTGGTCGAAGGCCAGAGCCATGCCGACGAAGCCCTGATCAGCGGTGAAAGCCTGCCGGTGCCGAAACAACCCGGCGACCCGGTCACCGGCGGCGCCATCAACGGCGAAGGCCGACTGCTGATGCGGACCCTGGCCCTCGGCGCGGAAACCGTGCTGGCGCGCATCATCCGCCTGGTGGAGGACGCCCAGGCCGGCAAGGCACCGATCCAGAAACTGGTGGACCGGGTCAGCCAGGTGTTCGTGCCGGCGGTGCTGGTGCTGGCCCTGGCGACGCTGATCGGCTGGTGGCTGTATGGCGCGCCGCTGGAAACCGCGCTGATCAATGCGGTCGCGGTGCTGGTCATCGCCTGTCCCTGCGCACTGGGGCTGGCCACGCCGACCGCGATCATGGCCGGCACCGGCGTCGCCGCCCGCCACGGAATCCTGATCAAGGACGCCGAAGCCCTGGAGCGCGCCCATGAAGTCAGCACGGTGGTCTTCGACAAGACCGGCACCCTGACCTCCGGCACGCCACGCATCGCCCACCTGGATGCGGTCGATGGCGACGAAGACCGCCTCCTGCAACTGGCCGGCGCCCTGCAACGCGGCAGCGAACACCCGCTGGCCAAGGCGGTTCTCGACCTGTGCGCCGAACGCCAGCTGGCGGTGGCCGACGTCAGCGCCAGCCAGTCCCTGACCGGCCGCGGCATCGCCGGCACCCTGGACGGCCGCCAACTGGCCCTGGGTAACCGGCGCCTGCTGGAAGAAAGCGGCCTGCAGGCCGGCGACCTGGCGGCCTCGGCCCAGGCCTGGGAAACCGAAGGCCGCACCCTGTCCTGGCTGATCGAACAACAACCGCAATCGCGGGTGCTGGGCCTGTTCGCCTTTGGCGACACCCTCAAACCCGGCGCCCTGCAAGCAGTGCAGCAACTGAGTGCGCGCCATATCGGCAGCCACCTGCTGACCGGCGACAACCGCGGCAGCGCCAAGGTGGTCGCCGAGGCCCTGGGCATTACTGACGTGCACGCCGAAGTGCTGCCCGCCGACAAGGCCGCCACCGTCGCCGAACTGAAAAAGACCGGCGTGGTGGCGATGGTCGGCGACGGCATCAACGACGCCCCGGCCCTGGCCGCCGCCGATATCGGCATCGCCATGGGCGGGGGGACCGATGTGACGATGCACGCGGCGGGGATCACCCTGATGCGCGGCGACCCGCGCCTGGTGCCGGCGGCCCTGGAGATCAGCCGCAAGACCTATGCGAAGATCCGCCAGAACCTGTTCTGGGCCTTCGTCTACAACCTGATCGGCATTCCGCTGGCGGCGTTCGGCCTGCTCAACCCGGTGCTGGCCGGGGCGGCCATGGCGCTGTCCAGCGTCAGCGTGGTGAGCAATGCGCTACTGTTGAAAACCTGGAAACCCAAAGACCTGGAGGACGCCCGATGAACATCGGCCAAGCAGCCCGCAAGAGCGGCCTGAGCGCCAAGATGATCCGCTACTACGAGTCCATCGGCCTGCTCCGGCCGGCCCATCGCAGCGACAGCGGCTACCGCCTGTACGGTGACGACGACCTGCACAGCCTGGCCTTTATCAAGCGCTCGCGGGACCTGGGCTTTTCCCTGGAGGAAGTGGGCAAGCTGCTGACCCTGTGGCAGGACCGCCAACGCGCCAGCGCCGATGTCAAAGCCCTGGCCCGCCAGCACATCGACGAGCTCAACCGGAAAATCGCCGAGCTGGCCGGGCTGCGCGACACCCTGCAGGACCTGGTGCAGCACTGCCACGGCGACCATCGCCCGGATTGCCCGATTCTCAAGGACCTGGCCTCCGGCGGATGCTGCACGCCCCCATGACCTGTAGCCGCTGCCGCAGGCTGCGATCGCTCTGGGCGGTACTCCGTGCGAAGAGGACATGTTCTTCGTGATCGCTGGAAGGCTCTTCGAGCCTTATCGCAGCCTATCGGCAGCGGCTACGTGATTCACGGGTACAAAAAATCCGGCTATTGCCGGATTTTTTGTACCCGTGAATCACTGCATCCAGGGCGGAGGCGGTGGTTCCTCGGACTTGGCCGGTGGCGCGTCGTCGGCCATGCGCATGGCCTGGCGCCGTTCCTCGTCCAGGCGCGCCGCCTCGATCTCCCGCAGCACGCCGCCGACATCCGCCAGTTCTTCCGGATCGTCGAACTCGCCGGTCAACACGCTGGCCGGGTGCAGGGTGCCGGCTTCGTACAGCGCCCACATCTCCTTGGCGTAGCGGGTGCGTTTGAGCTCCGGGGCGAAACGCCCGAAGTAGGACGCCATGTTGCCGACATCCCGCTCCAGCATGCTGAAGGCGTGGTTGTTGCCCGCCGCATCCACCGCCTGGGGCAGGTCGATGATCACCGGGCCGTCGGGGGTCAGCAGCACGTTGAACTCGGACAGGTCACCGTGCACCAGGCCGGTACACAGCATCAGCACGATCTGGGAAATCAGGAAGGCGTGATATTCGCGGGCCTGATCCGGCTCCAGCACCACGTCGTTCAGGCGTGGCGCGGCATCGCCGTATTCATCCGCCACCAGCTCCATCAGCAGCACGCCTTCGAGGAAGTCGAACGGCTTGGGCACCCGCACGCCGGCGTTGGCCAGGCGGAACAGGGCCGCCACTTCGGCGTTCTGCCAGGCGTCCTCGGTCTCCTTGCGCCCGAACTTGGACCCCTTGGCCATCGCGCGAGCCTGACGGCTGTTGCGCACCTTGCGGCCTTCCTGATACTCGGCCGCCTGACGAAAACTTCGTTTGTTCGCCTCCTTGTAAACCTTGGCGCAACGTAATTCGTTGCCGCAGCGCACCACATAAACAGCTGCTTCTTTACCACTCATGAGTGGGCGCAGCACCTCGTCGACCAGACCGTCCTCGATCAGGGGTTCAATGCGTTTTGGAGTCTTCATCAGCTTTTATCAGGGGTCCTTTATTACCAAACACGCGAATGTCACTCGTTATACGGCAATCCTCGCACCACGGGGAGAGGTTACCGACCTACGACAGTGCCGATGCACTCAATGTGCCAGGTCAACCCGTCATGTCGACAGGCTCGACCGACCAGGATCATAGCCCAGTGCTCGGCGGCTGCCCGTTACTAAAGGCCGGGGTATAGGTAACAGAAGCTGACGAGTGCTTCGCGCTCGATCGCGAGCAAGCTCGCTCCTACCGGGGGCCGCCACTGCGCAAACACCTGGCCCCTCAGCGCTCGACAATCGCCGTCACACCCTGGCCTCCGGCGGCGCAGATTGAAATCAGGCCACGCCCCTGCCCCGCCACTTCCAGCAGCTTCGCCAGGTTGGCGACAATGCGCCCGCCGGTGGCGGCGAACGGATGCCCGGCGGCCAGCGAGCTGCCTTTGACATTCAGCCGGCTGCGGTCGATGGAACCCAAGGGCGCGTCCAGCCCCAGGCGGGTCTTGCAGTAGTCCGCGTCCTCCCAGGCCTTGAGCGTGCACAGCACCTGCGCGGCGAAGGCCTCATGGATTTCGTAGTAATCGAAGTCCTGCAGTGTCAGGCCATTGCGGGCCAGCAAGCGCGGCACCGCGTAGACCGGCGCCATCAGCAGCCCTTCCGCGCCGTGGACGAAATCCACCGCCGCCGCTTCGCCGTCGCGCAGATAGGCGAGGATCGGCAAGCCACGTTCCTTCGCCCACTCCTCACTGCCCAGCAGCACCAGGGACGCGCCATCGGTCAGCGGCGTGGAGTTGCCCGCGGTCAGGGTGGCTTTGTCGCCGCGTTCGAACACTGGTTTCAACGATGCCAGCTTTTCCAGGGTCAGGTCCGGGCGCAGGTTGTTGTCGCGGGTCAGGCCGAGGAAGGGGGTCATCAGGTCGTCGTGCCAACCCTCGGCATAGGCGGCGGCCATTTTCTGATGGCTCTCCAGCGCCAACTGGTCCTGCTCGTCGCGGGGAATGTTCCAGGTTTGCGCCATCCGCTCGCAGTGCTGGCCCATGGACAAGCCGGTCCGCGGCTCGCCATTGCGCGGCAGTTCCGGCTTGAGGTGCCGGGGGCGCAGTTGCAGGAAGGTCATGAGCTTATCGCCCAGGGTCTTGCCGCGGTTGGCTTGCAGCAGGATCTTGCGCAGCCCCTCGTTGACGCCGATCGGCGCATCCGAGGTGGTATCGACGCCGCCGGCGATGCCGCATTCGATCTGCCCCAGGGCGATCTTGTTGGCCACCAGCAACGCCGCTTCCAGGCCGGTGCCGCAGGCTTGCTGGATATCGTAGGCCGGGGTGGTCGGCGACAGCCGCGAGCCGAGCACGCATTCGCGGGTCAGGTTGAAATCCCGGGAATGCTTGAGCACCGCGCCAGCGGCCACTTCGCCCATGCGCAGGCCGTGCAGGCGGTAGCGTTCGATCAGGCCTTCCAGGGCCGCGGTCAGCATGGCCTGGTTGCTCGCCGTGGCGTAAGGCCCGTTGGAACGGGCAAAGGGGATGCGGTTGCCGCCGATAATCGCAACACGACGCAGCTGAGTCATGGAAAGCTCCCTATTCTGTAAGTGGCACAACCGACAAGCGTAGGTTGTATCTCATGGATCGAACGACCAAAGGCCCTTCGTGGTCCACACTTTGAACCCCGGTTCCTGGAGCGTGTTCCATGTCAGATCGTTACATCGACTTCGCCAACTCGTCCATCGGCCACCGCCTGGTCGGGGCCCTTGGCCTGCCGTCGCCGGTGCGTCTGGAGCGCTGGCAGGCCGGCCGCATGCGTCCGGTCGAGGGTGCGCTGCTGATCGGCGGCGGCCCGCTGACCCAGCAGGTCGGCGCCATCGCCCCGCGGCTGACCGAGAGCATCTACAGCTACGGCACCGATCCGACCCTCGCCACCGCCTGGATTCCCGGCCACGGCCCCAGGCTCAAGGCCGTGGTGTTCGACGCCAGCAACCTCCTGCAGACCGACCAGCTCAAGCAACTGCGCGAATTTTTCCAGCCGCTGATGAAGAACCTCGAACCCAGCGCGCACCTGGTGATTCTCGGCCGCGCCCCGGAAACCCTCGGCGATCCATTCGCCGCCAGCGCCCAACGCGCCCTGGAGGGCTTCAGCCGTTCGCTGGCCAAGGAGTTGCGCGGTGGCGCCACCCTGCAATTGCTCTATGTCGGCGAGGGTGCCGAAAGCCAGCTGGAAGGCGCGCTGCGCTTCTTCCTCTCGCCGAAAAGCGCTTACATCTCCGGCCAGGCGATCCGCCTGAACCCCTGCGCGACCCAGGTCCAGGACTGGACCCGGCCCCTGGCCGGCACGCGGGCACTGGTCACTGGCGCGGCGCGCGGCATCGGCGCCTCGATCGCCGAAACCCTGGCCCGGGATGGCGCCCAGGTGGTGCTGCTGGACGTGCCCGCCGCCAAGACCGACCTCGAAGCCCTGGCCGCGCGCCTCGGTGGCCACGCGATCACCCTGGATATCTGCGCCGAGGACGCCGCGACCCGGCTGGTGGAACAGTTGCCGGACGGCATCGACATCGTGGTGCACAACGCCGGCATCACCCGCGACAAGACCCTGGCCAACATGACCCCGGAATTCTGGGACGCGGTGCTGGCGGTCAACCTCAATGCCCCGCAGGTACTGACCAAGGCCCTGCTGGACAGTGGCACCCTGCACGACAATGGCCGGCTGATCCTGCTGGCGTCCATCAGCGGTATCGCCGGCAATCGCGGGCAGACCAACTATGCGGCGAGCAAGGCCGGGCTGATCGGCCTGGCCCAGTCCTGGGCCCCGCTGTTGCAAGAGCGCGGCATCAGCATCAACGCCGTGGCCCCGGGCTTTATCGAAACCCAGATGACCGCGCACATTCCGTTCGCCCTGCGCGAGGCCGGGCGGCGCATGAGTTCGCTGGGGCAAGGCGGCCTGCCGCAGGACGTCGCCGAAGCCGTGGCCTGGCTCGCCCAGCCGGGCAGTGGCGCGGTCAGCGGACAAGCGCTGCGAGTCTGTGGGCAAAGCGTATTGGGAGCGTGAACATGAGCCTGCAATGGCATGAGCTGGATACCCCACCGAACCTGCCCGAGCTGTACTGGAAGGCCGCGATCCGCCGCAAGATCACCGGCACCGAGCTGCCTGAGTATGGCCTGCGCCGCCAGGTGAGCGTGCAACCGGCGAAGCTTGCGGCCTATCGCCAGGTCTGCGGCTTTACCGAGAACGGCCTGCTGCCGCCGACCTATCCCCATGTGCTGGCGTTCGCCCTGCAGATGCAATTACTGACCGCCAGCGACTTCCCCTTTCCGCTGCTGGGGCTGATCCATCTGGCCAACCGCATTCGCGTGCTACGGCCCATGGGTGGGGTCGGCAACTTGAGCATCGGGGTGCGTGCGGACAACGTGCAGCCCCATGCCAAAGGCGCGGTTTTCGATCTGTTGACCTACGTCGACGACGCCCTGGGACCGCTGTGGGAAGCACAAAGCCGGATGCTCTGTCGGGGTGTGCAACTGCCGGGCGAAGCACCGGCCGAAGAGCCGTCGGCCGAGGCCAGCCTCAGCGAGCTGACGCGCTGGCAAGCCCCCGCCGACATCGGCCGGCGTTACGCCCGGGTATCCGGCGACTACAACCCGATTCACCTGAGCGCCATCAGCGCCCGAATGTTCGGTTTCCCCCAGGCCATCGCCCACGGCCTGTGGAACAAGGCGCGGACCCTGGCGGCATTGAGCGAACATTTGCCGGCGGCCCCTGTCGAGATTGCCGTGGACTTCAGAAAACCAGTGCGCCTGCCCAGCGAGGTGTGCCTGCTGGCAAGCGCCGCGGGCTCGAGCGGTGACCTGCGCCTGACCGGCGCGGGCGACCTGGAACACATGAGCGGGCACTGGCAGCCGCTGGCCTGAGCCCGCCTCAACCGCGACGAATCAGGAACACGCCCGCCAGGATCAGCACCAGCCCGGCAATCTTGCCGAGGCTGATGGGGGCCTCGCGAAACCCCGCCCAGCCGAAATGGTCCAGCGCCAGGGCCATGCCCAACTGCCCGGCGAGTACCAGGGCCATGAACAGCATTGCGCCGATCCGTGGCCCGGCGAAGGCCGCGGTGGCAATGAAAAACGCCCCCAGCAGACCGCCGCACCAGTGCCACCAGGTCAGGCTTTTCAAGGCCGTCAGGCCGGGCACTTCGCGCTGGGCCATGGCCAGGACCAGCAAGGCCACGGTGCCGACAAAAAACGAGATCAGCGCCGCCGCCAGCACGCTGGAAACCTGCTTGGCCAATTGGCCGTTGATTCCCGCTTGCAGGGGTAAAAAAGCACCGGCAATCACCGGCAGGCAAAGCAGCCACCAGACAGGGGCAGGCATAAAGTTTCTCCAGAAAAAAAGCCAGGCTGCGGATTATAAGGCAAGTTGACGCCAAATCCGTGGCGGTGCCGCCAGGCAATTAATTGTATATATATAACTTTCGTTTAAGCGCCCTAAGAGTTTTCACTTAAAAACACAACATACTGATTAATAACATCTTTTAAAAAACATATGCGCTTACCACACCTTTGGTATTAGTCCCTCCGCAGGAGCAAAAACAGCCGATATATAAGTTGTTAATACCAAGTTGAGAATGGTGAAAAAAAGCACTTGGACCTTTTATAGCGACTACGGACGAAAACATCTCCAGCAACAGAACTGGGGAGTTATCGAAGACAACAAAACGTTGTAACAGGTGCAAGGAATCTCACTCATGAAAACTCAAGTCTGGTTGAAAACAAGCACAGCGCTGGCCCTGATCCTGGCCCTCGGCCTGACCGGTTGCAGCAGCGGCGGTGGCGGCCACAAGAGCAGCTCCGGCAGCTCCTCGCCCGACAGCGCGGCAGGTACCGACAGTGGCTCTGGCGGCTCCGGCGATGGTTCGGGCGGTGCCGGCGGCACCGGTGGCGGCACCGCGGGCACAGTCGGGACCGGCGGAATCGATGGCGGCACTGATGGTACAGGCGGGATCGGCGGCGGGACCGGTGGAACCGGCGGCGGCACTGCAGGGACGGGTGGCACTGGCGGGACCGGAGGCACGGGTGGCGGTACCGGTGGAGGGGGCGGCACCGACCCGACCAACCCAACGGATCCGACCGACCCGACAACCCCCACCACTACCCCGTTGGTCACCTCGACCCTGGTGTCCGACCTCGGCACCACCATCAGCGGCGTCGGCGACGGTGTCAGCACCCTCAGCAGCGCGCTGGCTCCGCTTCCGGTAGTCGGTGGGGTCCTGCAAAGCGCGGTGAACACTTCCGGCAATGTGGTCGACACCGTAGGCGATGGCCTGACCAACGGCCTCGGCCAACTGGGCAGCGATCCACAGGCCTTGAGCAAGACCACGGCCATAGTCGGCAACGTAGTGTCGGACGTCGGCGATGGCGTCTCGGACATCAGCGGCAAGCTGGCCACCAGCACCAGCAGCATTCCCCTGGTGGGCGGCGTGGTCACCAAAGTGGCGCCGGTACTCGACGGCGTCGGCGACAAGGTCAGCATGCTCGGCGACACCCTCACCACCGTGACCAGTAGCGGCCCCCTGGGGACAGTGACAGACAAGGTCGGCAACAACCTGCTGGTGCCGGTCGTCACCCTGGCAGAAGGCCTGACCGGCAAGGTGGTCAGCACCACCGGCCTGAGCGCTCCGGTCGGCGGCCTGATCGACAAGGTGGCAACGACCGTCGACGGCCTGGGCGACAAAGTCACCGCCACGGGCAGTGGCAACACGCTGACCAATACCCTGGGCGGCACCCTGAACAATGTCGCCACCACTATCGGCAATACCAGCAGCCTGACGACCGCCCCGAGCACCGGCGGGGGAACCATTGGCGGCGCCGGCCTGCTGGAAACCGTCGGCGGTGCGGTGGTCAACCTGGGTACCGGCTTGAATGCCGGCAACACCAGCACCCTGGTCAGCGCCACAGGAGTAAGCACAGCCTCGGTCGGCAATGTCGTAGCCTCGGTGGGCGGAGCCCTGGGCGGCACGGGTGTGGCCAATGTCGGCGCCACTGCGCCACTGGCCGGTGTCGGCGCCACGGTCGGCGCAGCGTTGAACCCGGTCACCACGACCGTCACCGGCCTGACCCAGCAAGTAGGCGCCACGACCGGCACCGGCACCCCCATCGCCGGTCTGCTCACCCAGGTAGGCGGCGCCGTCAGCGGTGCGGGTACCACGATCACGGCAAGCGCCCCTAACCCTGTGGTGACTGCCGTGGGCCAGACCGTTAACACCCTGGGGGCCACGGTCACCTCGGTCGGGACCCTGGTCGACGGTGGCACTGCCAGCGGCAGCGGGACCACGGGCACCACCGGCGTGCTGGGCGGTGTACTCGGTGGCTTGACCGGAACCCTGGGCGGCACCCGATAAGCGTTTTGCACCTGGCCGATTCGACGGCCCTACCTACAGCGCCTACGCTTGGTTGGAGACGAGGGATTCGATTGAGTCTCTCGTCTTTTTCTTGCCTGGAGCATGACGGTTGCAGTCCTTGATCAAGGCCAAGACCCTGACAAGCGCCGCCGATTGAAGTACCTCTCGCGTTGCTGCGACTTGACCATGGAGTGTCCTATGCGCGCTTTGGCTCCCTTGCTGTTAGTCTCGCTTTGCTCATACGTCCACGCCGAAAACCTTCCCAGCTTTCTCAATAGCAACGAAACCATCCGCAACCTGCCGGTACCCAACCTGCCGGCCGACGCCTACCGACCCACGACCCCGGCGCCCAAACTGGCGCCCCCCACGGAACCCCAGGCCCAGCCCCTGATGATGGGCACCACAGTCAACGTCAGCACCGTGCAGATCGAGGGCGGCACCCTCTATCCGCTGAGCGAGCTGGCAGAGATCTACAAGCCGCTGATCGGCCATGAGAGCACCCTGGGGCAACTGATCGAAGCCACCCGGGAAATCACCCGCCGCTACCAGCAGGACGGCTACCTGTTGTCCTATGCGTTCCTGCCGCAACAGAGCTTCGACCAGGGCACCGTGCGCGTGGTCCTGGTGGAGGGCTACATCAAGGACTATCAACTGCAGGGCGATATCGGCCCGGTCTCGGCCTATCTCGACAAACTGGTGGCAAAACTCAAGGCCGAACGGCCGCTGACCCGCAAGACCTTCGAGCACTACACCACCCTGATGAGCCGCATTCCCGGGGTCACCCTGCAAGCCCAGGTGCCGCCACCGGGAACCACCGACGGCGCGGCCTACCTGATTGCCCAGGCCAGCCGCAAACCGTTCACCAGCAGCCTCAGCACCACCGACGACAACCGCAATGGCCTGCAAGCACTGCTGGCGGTCAGCAGCAACTCGCAGACCTCCATGGGCGAGCAGGTAACCCTCAGCGGCCTGTTCCCGCCGGGGGACGATCACGAGCGCTACTACCGCCTGGACTACAACCAGTTTCTCAATGACGAAGGCACCCAGCTGAGCCTGTACGGCACGCGCTACCGCGCCGCCCCGGGGACCAATGTGCGGCTCGACAACGGCCTCGAACTCAAACCCCACCGGGAGAACGACCGCTACTCCATAGGCTTGAGCCACCCGGTCATCGCCGCGCCCAACGAGCTGCTGATCCTGGGTTCGCGCCTGTATGCGGTCAACGACAAGACCCGCTATCAAGTGGTCGGTTATCCGCAGAGCGTCGAACTGAAAACCGACATTCGCGCCCTGGCCTTCGAGGGCGACTGGCGCAAGGCCAACGCACGCCAACTAAGGATTCTCAGTGCCGGGGTGTACCAGGGGCTGGACGCCCTGGGCGCGAAGACCAACGACAACCTGTACGACCTGGACTTCTTCCGCGTGCGCCTGTCCGGCGTGCAGAGCGACAAGTTCTTCGACAACTGGCAAGGGGTGCTGTCGGCGGCCCTGTACTGGAGCCGCGACAACCTGCCCGACAGCGAGCGCGCGGTGTTCGGCGGGCAGAACTTCGGCCGTGGCTACCCCGACGACCAGGCGTCCGGCGACAAGGGCTGGGGCGCGGCCTACGAGGTGAACTACAGCTTCAATCGCGAAGACCGCTGGCTGCGAATCCTCCAGCCGTACGTGGTGCTGGATCGCTCGCGGACCTGGTTCAACGAACTGCCGGTCAAGGGCAACGACCTGTCGTCGGCCGCCGTCGGCCTGCGCTTTGGCGACGCCAAGTACTACAACATCTCCCTCGAAGCGGCCAAGCCAATGTCCGATGAAGCACTGGACACCCACAACCGGCGTCCGCGCTACACCCTGAGTTTCAGCTACCAGCTGTAAGCCTCCCCACAAAACAGGCACAACAAAACGACCCGCTCGCAGGCGGGTCGTTTTGTCCGAGCAACAATCAGAATAAGCCCGGACGCTCTGGTTTCTCGACCTGCCCATAGACTTACCAGGCCAGATTCTTTACGGAGCCTCTGTCGGATTCAAGTTCGAATATTTCGCATAGATTTTCGGAAATGCCTTACAACACACCTGCTCCGCCCTGCAATAGGATTGTTCGGCTGACTAAAAGGAGTGTCACGTATGGCTAACCACGGTTACATGACCATCACCGGCAAGACGCAAGGACTCATTTCTGCAGGTTGTTCAACCCAAGACTCTATTGGTAATAAGTGTCAGGCAGGACATACCGACGAAATCATGGTGCTGTCTTACAGTCACAACATGGTTAATATCGGGAACATTAATAAACCAACACACAGCCCAATCATAGTAACCAAAAACATTGATAAGTCCTCCCCACTCATCGCTCAAGCCCTCTCAAGCAGAGAGGAAGTAAACTGCACTATCAGCTTTTACCGAGTATCGTCTTTTGGCATGCAGGAAAAATTCTACTCCGTTTCGATCAGTGGTGGAGTTATTGCCGACCTGACACTTGAAGTGCCCCACGCCCTATTGCAGAACGACGCTGAACCGCAAGAGCATGTCGCCATTCGTTATAGGGAAATCACCTGGACCCACCACTCTGCCGGGACCAGTGGACACAGTACTTGGGGAAACAACGAATGAGGCTAATAGATGACAATTGCACGCCCAGCAGTTGTGATTACTGGCTGGTCAGTGAGCGAATTTTGAAGCCGATGTGGCCTATGGAATGATTGACTTGAGTTCGTCAGCCTACGGTATAGGTAGAATGGTATTAAAACTCGATGCTTGGCGTTTGTTTAGGTACGTGAATACGGACTATGTTAGAGGGTATCAACAAGCTACGCGAGGAGGCTTTATCTTCGATAGATTGATGGACAGTGCGACTGCAAAAACCATGTATACGCGTGCCATCCTTCTAATGAGTAATTTTATTTTCTACCCCATCTTCGTGCTGATAACGGTGCTTCTGTACTGGCCTTCCTACTGGGCATACTTCGCGTTTTCAGGTCGAAATTTTTCCCCATTTAAGTTCTGGGGAGTTGGTATCTATAACGTACTGTTCGGCTCTATTCACGTTTTTTTTGTGCAAGACAGCACGCTACCATTTGTGGGGCGCGTAGATAACTCCGTAATGGGCTGGCTATCCCTTGTCATGATATTTGTCTATGCGTTTACCCTTCCAGCTAATTGGGAACGAAAACGTTGGTTTTCACGAAAGTGAACTCACGCCGAATCAATACCCGACCAAGAGGGTATTTCAAAGAGGCACCCTAGTTATCCGCCTACAGGTCATCTTCTGGATTACGCAGTGGCCCTGGAAGAAAGGGAAACTCAAGGACTGACCAGGTGAATGCGTGGCTGCGGGAACAGCGTGTTCAGGGTTTCCAGCAGGCGCACGTGGTAGATGGGTTTGCGGAACAGGTCCAGCACTTGCAGGCGCAGCAGGTCGCTGACGTCATCCATGTCGGCATGACCCGAGGTGACGATCACCGGCAGGTGCTGGCGGGAGGTGTGGTCGCGCAGGCGCCTGATCAGCGACAGGCCACTCTCCTCCGGCATGCGCAGGTCGGTGATGACCAGCGCGATGTCCGGGTGTTGAGTGAGATGGGCCAGGGCAAGCTTGACCGAGGTCGCGGTGAAGCAGCAAAAGCCTTCACCTTCCAGCAATTCGGCGAGCTCGAGCAGAGCGTCCTCTTCATCGTCCACGAGAAGAAGCTGCTGGCGTGGAAACGAAGAGGAGCTCATGGGCAATACCTGAAAGTGATCGCGTACAGAGGATATCGACGCTTCGATAAAGCCTTGAGGGCCCGCATTACGACTTATTCTTCTTCGGTTCCTTCTAACGCCGATTGCAGAGTCTCAAAGGTACCGGTGATAGCGGTCGATATATCAGGTACGAATGCCGCGATGGCCACGGCCACCATACCGGCGATAAGTGCGTATTCGATCCCCGATGCCCCTTCGTTATTCTTCAGCAAACGCATGAGCCGGGAGGCCTGGAGGGTGATCCATTGGGTAGCGAGAATGAAGAACATCTGGTTTCTCCTCAATGCACTGAGTGTTGCAGCGTTGCAACATGATTCCCCTGTGCCACCACAGCATTGTCAACAAACTTCCAGCCAACAACTGTAAGAACGAATTAATCATTAAGTATTAGCTCGTTCCTTTGGCGTCAAAAAAAACGCGACATCGGACAGGGCACGGATGAGCCAAGTTATTTTCTCGACAGTAATGGCGTTTTGTTGCAGCTGTTCTACCTTCAAATAGCGAAATAGTTGCTTGTTCATAGCTGCCTGATTGCGAAATTGACTCATTGGATGTGCGAGTCGGTAATGCAGCGGGAAAGGGAGAGCCATCATGAACAGTCGTATCACTATGGGGTTGGCTGGGGTGTTTCTGGTGGGGGCTCTCATTGCCGGTTACTGGGGCCTGGCATTGAGTCGCCGTCCCGCAGCGCAACCTGTAGCGCAGCCTTCCGCCGTCGTGCAAACCGTCGCTGCTTCCGCCGAAGATGCGACACGCCAGCCCGTCGCGGTGCTGGTACGCGATATACCTCCGTTCGTTCCCATCAAGGCCGGCGATGTCACCCTGGAGCGGCTGCGCACCGCGCCCGCCGGCAGCCTCAAAAGTCTCGATCAAGTCATCGGACGCACGCCATGGCGGGCACTGCCGGCGGGGACCTGGCTGAGCGAGGAAAGCTTCGAAGCCGGGGGCAGCGTGGCCCGCATGATCCGTGCCGATGAGCGCGCCCTGGCCGTCGCGGTAGACGAAGTCATCGGCGCCAGCGGGCAACTGAGCCCTGGCGACTACGTCGATGTGCTGCTGTTCCTGCGCCAGGACAGCAACAACCTGCTGCCCTCGGCCCAGGTCGTGGTGCCGGCCCTGCGGGTGCTGGGCATTGGCGAGCAACTGGGCCTGACCAACGATGGCAAGCCGGGCTCGCCGCCCGCCAGTGCCGAGGAAAAGCTCAAACAGGATCAGCGTCGCCTGAACGCGCGCAGCGTGTTGCTGGCCGTCCCGGAACCCTTGCTGAGCCGCTTGATGCTCGCGGCTCAAGCCGGCGTGCTGCGCCTGGCGGTACGCAGCGCCGACGAGAAACGCCTGGCGCATTACTGGGCCGGCGAAAAAAGCGCGTCGAAGCATCTGCAAAACGCCGACAGATCCTTGATCCAGTTCAACCAGCTGGCCCTGTCCACCTCCCCTCCCTCCACCGGCAGAACCTTCGACGCCGCAGCGCGTCGCGCCCAGATAGAAGTCATACGCGGCATCGAAGCGAGTCAACAAACACCCTGATCATGCAAGGACACCTGTTCATGTCCAATGATTCCCGGTCCCTGTTCAAAGGCCTGATCCGGCCCCTGATGTCGAATGGTGCGCCTGTCGAGAGCGACGTATCGCTGCGCAACCACGACCCGGACGGGTACGCCTCGTACTCCCTGGAAAACCGCAACTTCAACAAACGCAGTGGGCTATCGCAATGAGTCAGAACCTGAGCCAGACCTTCCTCGCGATCACCCGCAACGGCACCGACCTGGAGTGGTTGCAAGGTGCCCTGGCGCCACTCGGGCAGGTGGTCAGCGCTGGCAGCGGCAGCCTCGACGAATTGCTGGCGCTGGTGGATGTGACATTCGCCAGCCTGGTCTTCGTCGGTCTCGATCGCGAGCATGTGGTCACCCAGTCGGCGTTGATCGAGGGCGCGCTGGAGGCCAAGCCGATGCTGGCCATCGTCGCCCTGGGCGACGGTATGGACAACCAACTGGTACTCAACGCCATGCGCGCCGGGGCCCGCGACTTCGTGGCCTACGGCTCGCGCTCCAGCGAGGTCGCCGGCCTGGTACGGCGCCTGAGCAAACGCCTGCCCCAGGTCACGCCGAGTACCCAGCTCGGCGGCCTGACCGTGCTCTACGGCACCCAGAGCGATGCCGATGGCGCCCTGCTCGCCAGCCATCTGGCGCTGGTGGTACAGAAGAGCGGCCAGCAGACGCTGTTGCTCGACCTGGGCCTGCCGCGCGGCGACAGCCTGGCGCTGCTGGGGCTGGAAAGCTCGTTCCACTTCGGCGATGCCTTGCGCCATCTGCGGCGCCTGGATGCGACCCTGATCGACAGTGCCTTCACCAGCACCGAAGCCGGGCTGCGGATCCTGGCCTATGCCGGCCATGACGAGCCGCTGGAACGCACCAGCGCCGCCGAGTTGTACATGCTGCTCAGCGCCCTGCGCCAGCACTTCCAGCACATCGTGGTGGATCTCACCGGACAACCGGACAGCGAAGCCCTGCGCACCTTCGTCGGCCATTGCGACAAGTTGCTCTGGTACACCGACCAGAGCGTGCTCGACTGCCGCCGCAACCTGGCGGTGCTCAATCTCTGGCGCGAAAAAGGCATGAAGCTGGAACACGCCCGCCTGCTGGTCGACCGCTACCTGCGCGGGGTCGCTCCGGATGCGGAAACCCTGGGCAAGACCTTTGCCCTGGAAGTGATCGCGGTCCTGGCCTATAGCCCCGAGGTACGCCTCAATGCGAAAAACCAGGGCGTCACGCTGTTCGAACTGGCCCCCCGCGAAGGCCTGACCCAAGCCCTGAAGACCCTCGGCGAGCGCCTGGCCAGACGCTCCCAAGGGCTGCCCACGGCGAAGCCCGGCTGGTTCGAGCGCCTGAGGGGAAGTCGATGAGCAGAGAAAAACTTTTCGGCGCCCAGTCCCACAGCCCGGTCGGCAACACCGATCACGAGGGCCTGAAACTGGTGCTGCATCGCTACGTCATCGACGCCATCGAGGAATCGGGAAAAAACCTGCTGGAAGGTTCGCGCCAGGCACTGGCGCGCTTCATTACCGACAAGGTGGCCGAGTACATCTCGCGCCTGCACCTGGCGATTTCCCGCTATGAAATGGAGCGCCTGGCCGAAGAGCTGGTGGACGAACTCACCGGTTTCGGCCCGCTGGAAGTCTTGCTGCGCGATCCGGCGGTGACCGAGATCCTGGTCAACGGCCCGCACCGGGTGTTCGTCGAGCGCGATGGCGTGCTGCACCAGAGCGACCTGCGTTTCATCGACGCGCACCATGTGGAGCGGGTCATGCAACGCATCCTCGCGCCCCTGGGCCGACGCCTCGACGAGTCCTCGCCCATGGTCGATGCACGGCTGCCCGACGGCAGCCGGGTCAACGCGATCATCCCGCCGATCGCCCTCGACGGCCCTTGCCTGTCGATCCGCAAATTCCGCAAGGACATGCTCAAGAGCAGCGACCTGATGGCCATGCAGACCATCGACCAGGCGATCTTCGAATTCGTCCAGGAGGCCGTGGGCAAGCGTTGCAACATCCTGATCAGCGGCGGCACCGGCACCGGCAAGACCACCCTGCTGAATATCCTCAGCCAGTTGATCAACCCTCACGAACGCCTGGTGACCATCGAGGACGTGGCCGAACTGCAACTGGGCCATCCCCATGTGGTGCGCCTGGAAACCCGCCCGCCGAACGCCGAAGGCCATGGCGAGGTCAAGGCCAGCGACCTGATCCGCAACGCCCTGCGCATGCGCCCGGACCGGATCATCCTCGGCGAGATCCGTGGCGTCGAAGTGCTCGATGTGCTGACGGCGATGAACACCGGCCACGACGGTTCCATGAGTACCGTGCACGCCAACAATGCCCAGGATGCCCTGCTGCGCCTGGAAACCCTGGTGGGCCTGACCGGGCGCCAGGTGGCCGAACGCACCCTGCGGCAGATGATCTGCGCGGCCCTGGACGTGGTGATTCAGCTGACGCGCCTGCCCGATGGCCGGCGCTGTGTCAGCGAGGTGGTGGAAGTGGTCGGCGTACGCGAAAACATCTACGTCACCAACACCCTGTTCCGTCTGAACCGACGTAGCGGTTTCGGCTTTCTGCGCGAAGCGGCCAACCCCGCTGGCGACAAGCTGCGACGCGACGCCGACCTGCCCGTCAACTGAGCCAGGGAGCGCCACCGCATGTTAGGTCCCGTGCTGCTTGCCCTCCTGTGCCTGACCCTGCTGGGGCTGTCGGGCTGGATGTTCTACAGCGGCCTGCGCCAGGCCCGCACCGCCCGGGTGCTCGACCGCCTGGCCCAGGGGCAACCGCAACCGAGCGTGGAAAAGACCTCGTGGAACCGGCTCGAAAGGGCCTTTCTGCGCGCGGGCCTCGGTCGTCCCACCGAACGCCTGGGGCTATGGCTGGTGGTCTGGGCCCTGGGTTGCATGCTCGGGTATGGGCTGGGTAAGTGGCCGGGGCTGCTCGCCCTGCTCGTCGCACCGCCCCTGCTGCTGCGCCTGTATATCAGCTGGCTGTACCGGCGGCGCCTCAAGCGCATGATCGAGCAGCTGCCGCCCTTGCTCGACCATGCCGTGCGCAGCCTCAAGTCGGGGCGCACCCTGGCCGACGCGGTGCTGGGCGGCATCGAGGCCGCCGACAATCCGTTGCAGCACGCCATGGGCCGGGTCCAGCGCAACGTGCTGCTGGGGGGCAACCTGCCGGATGCGGTGGCGGACTTCGCCGAATTGTACGAGCGCGATGAACTGCGCCTGTTCGCCCTGGGGCTCAAGGTCAACCACCGCTATGGCGGCAATGCCAGCGAGCTGCTGGAAAACCTGATCAAGCTGATCCGCGAGCGCGACCAGGCCTCCCGGCAACTGCGCGCGATGACCGGCGAAACCCGCATCACGGCGATGGTCCTCGCGGCCCTGCCGGTGTCATTGGCCGGCTATTTCCTGATAGCCAACCCGACCTACCTGATGAGCATGTGGAACCAGAGCGGTGGCCGGATGATGCTGCTGGCCGCCTTCGGCTTGCAGGTCATCGGCTGCGCGCTGCTGTGGCGCATGCTGCGGAGTGTTTGACATGACAGCCTTGCTGATCAGTGCACTGTTGTTTCTCGCAGCCATGCTGCTGGTGCTGGGCAACTGGCTGGAACAGCGTCGGCGAACTCGCCAGGTCACCGAGCGCCTGCAGGGGCACCTGGCGCGCGACAACACACTCGGCAACTGGCTGCACGTGCTGGGCGACAGCAAGGTCGGCCAGTACGCGGTCCGGCTCGACAATGAAACCCAGTTGCTGCTCAACCGCCTGGGCTGGCGCAGCGCGCGGCAACGCTCGCTGTTCGCCGCCTGCCAGATCGGCGCACCGATTCTCGCCCTGGGCCTGACCCTGGTGATCCAGGGGGTGTTTTTCCCGGCGGCGAAAAACCACTGGGTCGCCCCGGTGTTCGCCCTGAGCCTCGGCTACCTGTTGCCCAAGCGCCTGTTGGCCATGGCCGCCGGCAGGCGGCAGAAACAACTGGCGGTCGATATTTCCACCTTCATTCCCCTGGTGCGCATCCTGTTCGAGTCGGGCATGGCGGTGGAACAGGCCCTGCGGGTGTTGAGCAAGGACGCGCAGAAATTGCTGCCGGCTCTGACCCAGGAACTGCGCATGGTGCTGGCCCGGGTGGATTCCGGCCTGGAACTGGGGGACGAACTGAACAAGTCCGCGCGGCTGCTGGCCGTCGATGAATTCACCGACACCTGCGTGATCCTGCAACAGCTGATTTACCAGGGCGGTGGGGCGATGAAGTCGTTGCAGTCGCTCAAGCTGCTGCTCGATGACCGGCGCCTGACGCGCCTGCAGGAATACATCTCGAAGATGTCCGCGAAAATGTCCGTCGTGATGATGCTGTTTCTCTTCCCGGCGTTACTGATCGTCCTGGCCGGCCCTGGCGTCAGCGCCATTGCCCGGGCTTTCGCCCACCAATAGAAGGATGCAGCGGCCCGCACTGCGCGGCAAAAGCCGGCCGGCATGCGCAGCAAACCCTCGCTCGCTACTGCTGGGGTTTACTGCGTGGCGGGAGGCGTCAGTGGGCGGTCACGCGCTGGCGCAACCCCGAGTTGCTCGGTGCCAGCGCCAACGCCAGTTGGGTGCGGTTGTGCATATGGGTCAGGCGCAGCACCTGGGACACGTAGAGCTTCACGGTATTTTCCGTGATCCCCAGTTCACAGGCGATCTGGTAGTTGGTCTGCCCCTTGCCTACCAGGCGGGCCACATCCAGTTGCCGGGGCGACAGCTGATTGAAGATCGCCGGGACTTCGATCTGCTCCGCCTCGCCGCCGCCCTGGTCCGACGCCTGCGTCGTCGGTGGTGCGAGTGGCGCGCGACGTACTTTGTCCAGATCCTGGTAAAGGTCGTCGATGGATTCGGAAAGGAACTGCAGCTTCTGGTTCAGGTGCCCCAGCTGCAGGTTTTTCTGCCGCTCCTGCAACGTTTCCTCCTGGCGTTGCAGACCGGCCAGCAGCTCATCGAGGTCGATCGGTTTCTGGTAGTAATCGGCGATGCCGGCGCGCAAGGCCTTGATCACATCCTGCTTGTCGGCCTGGCCGGTGAGCATGATGGCCTCGAAAACCCGATGCTTGCCGGCGATACGCTGCAGTTCCTGCACCAATTGGATGCCATCGAGATCGGGCATGTGCAGGTCGCACAGTACCAGGCCGATTTCGGCATCTTCATTGAACTGCTGGATCGCCTGGCGGCTGGACTCACAAGGGACGCAGCGATAACCGCTGCTTTCAAGAAACTCGCAAAGCTCTTCGACTATCAACGGCTGGTCGTCGACCACGAGTACTTTGATGCGGGATATAAGCTTGTTCACGCGCAACTCCATGCCTGGCAAGCCCAAGACAAATGTTCCTGCCCTGCCGCGTCCACTTCGGGCAGGTACTAAATAAACGTAGACTACTTTCCGACTATGTACATAGAGATAGGCGGCATGAATAGCGGGCCCAAATCAGGGTCAGGGCCATGCCGACCAGGACGAAAGGGGCAAAGGCGTACTTTTGCCCCTGACGCGGATCGAGATACTGCAAGGACCTTGCCAGCGGTTGGTCGGCAGCGGGCAACAGCCTGGGCGCGAGCAACCACCACAGGCCGCTGGCCAACGCGGCACCGATGAAGGTACCCAGCAGGTGCAGGGGGTCGGACGCCAGCCCCAGGGCCGCCAGGAGCTTCACGTCGCCGCCGCCCATCCGGCCCAGCACATAGCCCGGCACGGTCAGCAGCAAGGCCAGCAACAGCGCCCTGCCCCCCTCCACCGCGTCGGCGCCCAGCCAGGTGTTGCCGGCCCACAGCAAGTACCCCAGCGCCAGCAGCGCGACACCCAGGGTCAAGCCGTTGGCGAGATGACGCTGGCGGATATCCTGCACCGCGCACAGCCCCAGCCAAGCCAATAGAATCCAATGCTGCATCGGTTAAAAAACATCCCTTCTGGCTGAATGATTCTATGCTGACATGACCTACTAGCAGTCAGGGTAGACGCCGCCGTGAAAGCCGACCTGCCAAAAAAACAAAAAGGTGCCGTGGCCATCGAGTTCGCCATGGTCTTCATCATTTTTTTCGCCGTGTTTTATGCCCTGGTCAGCTACAGCGTGCCGCTTCTGATGGTGCAGTCCTTCAATAAGGCCACTGCCGAAGCGGTGCGGCGCAGCGTCGCCCTGGACCCCGCCACGCCCGGCTATGACGCCGCCCTGATAGCGCGCGCGAAGAACACCTTGCGCGAGCAACTGACCTGGATTCCACAGGCCTTCAACTTCAATGCCAACAACGCCAGCGATGCCACCGTGACTTACGCGGGTGGCCTGCTCACGGTCCGTGTCCACTACTCCACCGACAAGCTCAGACAGGTCATCCCCTTCCTGGTGCTGCCGGGCCTGGGCAGCGTGCCCGCCCTGCCCGCGAACCTCAGCGCCCAGTCGAGTCTGCAATTTTGAGCTCGGGCGACAAACTCCTCGGGCGTTTTCTCGGCCGGACGACGCCCCAGGCGCTTCCTCCCGCGCCGCCCCTGGCCACGCCCGGGGTCGGCCTGCTGGTGCACCTGGACCACAACGCCCAGGTGCTGCAAATGACCGGCCCGTTGCGCCACGCCCTGGCCCAGCCGCCGGCCGCCGAAGGGCCGGCGCCGCTGCTGGACTACCTGCTGGCGCACAGCGCGCTGAGTGTCGAAGGCAGCCCTGGCGACTGGCAGGGACATGTGCTCGACCTGGACTTCCATGGCGCCGGCGGGCAAACCCTGCACCTGCGCGGCTGGGTGCAACCGTCCACCCAAGGCTGGCTCCTGCACCTGCTGGACATCGGCGACCTGTTGCTGGAACGCCAGCAGGCGCAGCAACGCCAGGACTGCCAGCAGTTCGCCGCGCAGATCAGCGAACAGCTGCGCCTGTGCAGCCTTTTTCGCCTGCCCGAGGTGCTGCATGAGCAACTCCATGCCCTGGCCCGGCACTGGCATATCCCCTGCCTCGCCCTGGCACTGCTCGACGACCTGGAACAGGGCTGGTACATCCACGGCCTGTATCAGGCCGCCGATGCACCGCAGCTGTGGCACAAGGGCCAGGTCCTGGGCACCGGGCTGGACAGCCTGAACGGCAATGCTCCGCAGTCGCTGATCTTCACTCAAGGCCTTGGCGAGCATCCGCGCCTGCAACATGCGTTCGGCAGCAGCGAGGGCTTTGTCGTGCCCTTTCGCGACGATCACGGTGTCGCGGCCTGGCTGCTCTGCGGCTTCTACCCGGTACGCCAGCAGGCACCGCAGTTGAGCGAACGGGACTGGCTGCAATTGAGTGCCGCCCTGGCCGGGCCCTTGCTCGGACGTTTGCGCGAACAGCAGCACCATCACCAGTTGGAGCGCCTTGAGGCCTTGCAAGGTTTGCTCGGCACCGGTTGGTGGGAGTTGTTCGCGCAGGACAACGAGATCCAGCTGGCGCCGCAGCTGGCCCTCAACCTGCTGCTGGAACCCCAGACCCGGCGCTTGTCGCTGCAGGCCTGGCTGGCCCTGATCCACCCCGCCGATCGCCAGGAGCTGAGCAGCCGCCTGCAGGAGTTGCGACAGGGTAAACCGCTGCTGCTCTGCGTACGGTTGCAGCGAGCCGACCCGCACCTGCCGGCCATCTGGTACCGCCTGCAGGGGCAAGCCCTGGGCATTGGCCAGAACCAGCGCTTCGTCGGCTTCATGCTGGACATCAGCGACATCAAGAACCAGGAGCAGCAGGCGGCCGCAGCCCACGCCCGGCTGGACAATCTGATCGCCCATTCGCCGGCGGTGATCTATGTCCAGCGCTATGTCGAGGGTGCGCTGCAGCCGACGTTTTTCAGCGACAGCCTGCAGCCGTTGCTCGGCTGGACCCTGAACGACTGCAAGGACGGCGCACTGGCGGAACGGGTGCATGCCGACGACCGCGACCGCTACTTCGAGCGCAACCGGCAACTGCTGCGCGAAGGCGCGGTGCGCAGCCGCTACCGCCTGCTCGACAGCCGTGGCGAATACCACTGGGTGCTCGACGAGGCCAGGCTACTGCGCGACGACCTGGGCATGCCGGTCGAAGCCGTCGGCCTGTGGCTGGACGTCACCGACGCCACCCTGGCCGCCGAGCAGATACGACTCAGCGAGGAGCGTTACCGGATCCTGGTGGAAGACTCCCCGGCGATGATCTGCCGCTACCTGCCCGACCTGACCCTGACCTTCGGTAACCGGCCCCTGGCGACCTACCTGGAATGCCCGCCCGAACAACTGGCCGGAGCCAACCTCGGCGACTGGCTATCCGCCGAACAACACGCCGCCTTCGTGCAACGCATCCGCCAGCTGACCCCGGAATTTCCGGTCAGCACCGCGGAAATCAACCTGCAACTGCCGGGGCGCGAACATGCCTGGTGGGTCTGGTCCGACCGCGGGGTGTTCGACGAGCAAGGACGCCTGCGGGAGATCCAGGCCGTCGGCCGCGACAACACCGAAGTCCGGCGCTCCCAGCTGCAACTCATGCAAAGCGCGAAGATGGCCACCCTGGGCGAAATGGCCACCGGGCTGGCCCATGAAATCAACCAGCCGCTGAATGTGATGCGCATGGCCATCGTCAACGTGCTCAAGCGCCTGAACAACGGCGACGTGCAACTCGACTACCTGCAGGACAAGCTCAAGCGCATCGATGCCCAGGTCCAGCGGGCCGGCCGGGTGGTGGACCATATGCGGGTGTTTGGCCGCAGCTCGGAGATCGAGCAACAACCTTTCGATCCGGCCCAGGCGGTGGAAGGCTGCCTGTCGCTGCTGGCCGACGGCATGCGCGGCAAAGGCGTTGAATTGCGTGTCGCATCAATCGACTTCAAGGTGCAGGTGCGGGGCCATGTCGATCAGCTTGAGCAAGTCTTGATCAACCTGCTGGTCAATGCCCGGGATGCGCTGCTCGGCCGGCGTGAGCAGGATCCGGACTTGCGGCCCTGGATCGCCATACGCGCCGAACATGACGCGCAGCGGGTGCGGCTGCTGGTCGAAGACAATGCCGGCGGCATCGACCCGCGTCTGCTGGGGCGCATCTTCGAGCCCTTCTTTACCACCAAGCCGGTCGGCGTGGGCACCGGCCTGGGGCTCTCGGTGAGCTACGGCATAGTCGAGAACATGGGCGGGCGCCTGAGCGTGAGTAATACCGGCGAAGGCGCCTGTTTCTGCATCGAACTGCCGTTGGTACAGAGCGATCAGATCACCAGATAGGCCCGGCCGGTCTGGCCGCAGGTGAGGTTGGCGCCCACCTCGACCTTGCCCAGGTCGATGCCCAACACCGCCAGGACATTGTTCAGCAATGGGTCCAGCAACGGGCCGAGCAAGGCGCCGATAGCCGTGGCCAGCAGGCCGACTACGGTGTTCAACGCCGACAGCAAGGTATTGAGTACCACCCCGAGCAGGTTGCCGATGCTGGGCGAATGCGGAGTCAGAGTGATGCCGGTCAACGACGCGCGCAGGCTGCTGACCACATTGGAGGCGGTCACGCTGTGCCAATCGTCGTCCGCCAGTTCCTGCTTCATTTTCGGCGGATTGACGAAGGTGAAATTCGGCTCGTGGGTACCGGCGATCCACGTGTCAGCACCCGGCACGTCGATCATCAACTCGCTGCCGCCGCCGGCAAACGGAGTACGCGGCCCACAGAGGCCAGACAGCCGCTGGCAGGTCCTCGCGCCAATATCCACCAGCGGTAACGGGCTCACGCTGACCTGAGCGGTCGAAGACGCCCAGTTGCTGGCGTCCACCCGACCGACCTTGAGCTTGACCGCGGAGGTGGTGGTGTCGACGGAAAGGCTGTTGTCGCTGTCGCTGACGCAGGTATAGCCGGTGACATGACTGTCGCCGGCCGCCACTTCAAGGCTGACATCCAGGTTCGCGCCGTTCGGCAGGATCAGCAGGTCAGTCTCTACGCAGGAGCCGCCGAACACACAATTGGAATTGAGGCTGAGAACCGTATTGAGCGTACCCACCAACGGCATCAGCAGGGCATTCACCGCCTGCAGCACGCTGTTGATCAGCGAGAGATCCACCGTCAGCAACGCCCGCACCTGAGCGGTACGCACATAGATGCGATTGGGCCCCAGCGGGTCGGCGGCGGCCAGTTCCGGGTTGCCGATGGCGAACTCCGGAGGTGAAACAATCTTGATCCGGGTGGTGACGCCCGCCAGCCCCAATACACTCACCGGCAGCTCGACCGCCGCGGCGCTCTGGCTGCTGGCCAGTTGCAGGAACGCCTCGACCAGGCTCAGCAACTGGACGTTGGCATCCAGCCCGGCGTCCGCGGTGCCGGTCTGCAATTTCAACAGGTCACCCAGTTTCACCGGAACCGTATTGATGGCTGCGGCCTTGATGCTGCCCAGGGCCGTCAGGACTTCGGCGGTGGCGCCGTTCTTCTGGGCCACGCTGATGCTGGTCTGGAGCAGTTGGGTGACATCGGTATCGACGTCGAGCAGTTCGCTGTAGTTTCCGGCGCTCACATTCAGGTCGATGGCCAGCTGCTTCAGGTAACCGAGCAGGCTGATGTCGGTATCGACCAGGCCTTGCCAACCGAGCAGGCTGACATTGATCGCGCTACCCGCCAGGCCGCTGAGGGTGCCATTCAACAGGTTGAGATCGACCAGCGCGCTGCGAATCGTCAATTGCGCCAGCGGTGGCTTGGGTTGGGCGGCTACCGCCGTGGCGCTCAACGAAGTCATGTCGCTGAGAGGCTTGTCGGAAAACAGATTGGCTACGCCGAGGGCGATGCTGGTGGGCACCGCTTCACTGACCACCACTCGGATAGCGCTGGCCTGGCTGGCGTTGGGGCTGAAGGTGCGCAGGTTGTCGGCACCGGTCTGCAGCGAGCCACAGGTGGCTGTCAGCGGTCTGCCGTCTCCCACCACAAAGCCGTTGCGCGCCGCGCTTTCTCTGGCGAATACCGCCGCGCTGCCCCCTGCCAGGCAATTACCGCCCCGAGCCACCGCCTCCAGCGCGGCGTTATCGGCCACCCGCTGCAACTTTCGCTGTTCCAGGTAGAGGCTTCCACTGTCGACCACCACCAGCGTGCACAACACCGCCGTGGCCAACGCCAACGCCCCTATCAGACCAATAGCGCCACGCTGCCGAGCCGGTCCGGAAAACTGCGTGCGGGAAAACATGGAGCACTCCTTTGCCGGCGCACCGCCGGGCGCAATCTCCGCTGGGTGAAAGGAGTGTAGTCAAGGCTGGAATACAACGCTGGCGACTTGCCAGCGCTGTGTTTGGGCAGGGTGCCGTGTGGGGCAAGGGCCCATGCAGCCCTCGCCCCGTGATGGAATGCCGCGACTTACCTGGGCGGGTAGTTCGCCAGGATCCGGCCGACGGTCTCCCTGATCGCCGTGCTGCGATCGGCGGGGTTTGGCGTGCTGCTGAGTATCTGCTCGTCGCTGCCGCGCCACACCAGCTTGCCGTCCTTGCCATCGAGCAGGTCGATCTGGATGGTGGCGACCTTGTAGGTGATGTTGCGGGTTTCGTTGTACATCGGCGCGCCCCAGTAGCCGTTCCACGGGCCACCCCAGCCGCCGCCGTAATTGGTGGTGACCTGTTGCTGGCGGTTCTCGACGATCAGGTAGGTCTGGACGTTGAGATCGGCCTTGCTGCCCGCCGCGGCCGGACGCAGGCCGCGCTGGTCAAGCTGATCGCTGACGGCCTGGCGGATGCGCTGCTCGGTGAGGTCGCTCTTGATCCGTGGATCGTCGGGGCGGTATTGCAGGGCGGGTTCCTTGAAGCTCCAGCTGCGATAGGCCGCGAAGTCGCGGCTGGCGTCGAAGTCATGGTTGACCTGGTTGGCGGCGCAGGCGCTGAGCAGCGCGGCCAGGGCCAGTAAAGCAAGAGGGCGGAACATGATGTTTCTCCAGAAGAGCAAATGCACCTGAAGGGATGTCGCTAGGGTCTGTACGAAAGTCGGCGAGCGAAGGTCAGGCAAGCCTGCTTTAACCCAGCCCAGCGTGCAGCTTCGTATGGAGCCTAACTAGGAGGATACGCCGCCATGGCCCTTTCCACAGCCTCGCGCAACGCATCGGCGCGCTCGCTCAGGCTGCCCTGGCTCGAGGTTTCCGCGCTGGCGCTCCACACCGGCTGGCCACTGCGGCCGTCGAACAGGTTGACCCGTACCACCACGACTTCCACCTCGTAGGTACGCACCACCGGCACTGTGTTGTACATGCCGTAGCCGGGGCCGTAGCGGTTGTAGCCATAACCGCCGTAACCATAGCCGTAGTCGTCCTGGACCTGGCGCAGGCGCTTTTCCAGGTGCAGGTCGGCGCTGACCCACAGGTCCGCCGGACGGTTGTCGTGCAACGGACGCAGGCCGCGCTGGTCGAGGGCGTTGCTGACCGCCTCGGCGACCTGCGCCGAATCGGCCCAGGCCGAGCCATTGGGCAGGCGCCCGTTGCGCCAGGCCCAACTGCGATAGCGGCCATAGTCGCGCTGGGGCGCGGGGTAGGCGCTGCGGTCGAAGGTCCCGGCCGCCTGCGGGGGCGCCGGCGGCAGTGGATTGGAACTGGCGACATAGGGGTTGGGGCTCTGGCAGGCCGCCAGCCCCAGGCACAGCACAAGCAAACCAGCGTGGCGTTTCATTTCGAGCTCCGCTCAGACCGGACGACAAATCCAGTGCAGGTAACGCCCAAGCCCGGCAAAGCTTGGGTGACGACGATGGGCCAACTCCATTTCCAACAGATCCAGCAACTCGGCGCGGGCCTGGAACTCCACCGGCATGTAGTCATGGAAAACCCGTACCCCGCTCTGGGTTTCGACCCGCCACAAGCCGTCGAGTTGCGCCGCCAGTTCCCGCGGATCGAGGGGCTGTTGCGGGGTCAGGCTCTGCTTCTCGCCGGCCATGTCGTTCTTGCGCATCTTGCGGAAGTGGCCCTTGAGCAGGTTGCGATAGATCAGCGCATCGCGGTTGTAGAACGCCAGCGACAGCCAGCCGTCCTGGGTGGTCAGTTGATGCAGCACCGGCAGGATCGCGTGGGGCTCGGCCAGCCATTCCAGCACCGCATGGCACAGTACCAGGTCATAGGGCTCGGTGAGCTGGCCCAGCAGGTCCTGCCAGGGCGCCTGGATAAAGGTCGCCTGCTGGCCGGCCTCGGCGAAGCGCTGGCGGGCGCCTTCGAGCATCGGTTCGGCCGGCTCGGCCAGGGTCACCTGATGGCCACGCTGGGCCAGCCACAGCGACATATGCCCCAGCCCGGCGCCGATATCCAGTACCCGCAGCGGCCGATCCGGCAAGGCTTCGGCCAGGTCGGCCTGGAGCACCGCCAGGCGGATCGCGCCCTTGGCGCCGCCGTAGATTTTTTCGGCAAAACGGGTCGCCAGCTGGTCGAAATGACGGTCGCTCATCAGCCGAACCGCCGTTCGCTGTCGGCCAGCTTGCTGCGCACCACCTGCTCCAGGTCCAGGCCCAGCTCGCTGCACAGCAGCAACAGGTAGAGCACGATGTCACCGACTTCCTGGCCGGCGTGGACCAGCTTGTCGGCCGGCAGTTGCCGCGACTGGTCTTCGCTCAGCCACTGGAAGATTTCCACCAGCTCGGCCATCTCCACGCTGGCGGCCATGGCGAGATTCTTCGGGCTGTGAAATTGCCGCCAGTCATTGCGGTCGCGAATGGCATGCAGGCGTTGGGTCAGTTCGTCTAGGTTCATCGGGGTCTCCTGAAGGCGTATAGCTTCGGGGGGATGGCGGATGAAGGCAAGGCCCGCACCGCCCCCTCAATCGATAACGCTGAACTCGACCCGCGCCGTCTGCCCGCCTTCGTCCAGCACGCTGAGTTGATAAGGCCCCAACCGTTCGAAGCTGGCGTTGATGCTGTCCTGGTTGGCACTCTCGCCCAGCGGCTCGCCGTTGACGAACCACCAGCGCCGGCCACTGCCGCCCAAGGCCGACAGCTTGAGCCGCAGCAGTTCCTGGCTGGCCGCCGGGCGGCGCAAGCGATCGCCCTCGCGCACGCCGACGATGGACAACGGCGCGGCTGCCGCCAGGGCCGGCCCCGGGCACTCCGGGTCGTTGGCCGGCAGGCGCGCTTCACGCCGTTCGATGCGCGGCAGCCAGGGCTCCAGCGGCGCCGGCCACAGGGCAATATCCCGCGCCTGCGCCCCCGGGCACTTGGCGTCGACCCGCAGGCCCTTGGCATTGACCCAGACTTTTTCCAGCAGGCCGACGCCCAAGGGTTGATCCGCGGCCTGCAAGGTCGGCGGCGTGGTGCCGTCCAGGGTCCAGGCGAAACGCTGGCGACGGCAGTTCGGATCGCTGCGGCTCATGGGCTGGCCCAGGGGCCAACAGATCGCCGCCACCCCGACGTTCATCGGCACCGGCTGCACCGGTGCGCTGATGCCGCGCTGGCTGTCGCGGTTGATCAGCACATCGTGCACTTGCAGCATCAACGGCGCCGCCGAAGCCAGGCCGAACTGGCCCGGCACCGGGGTGCCGTCCGGGCGGCCGATCCAGATGCCGATCAGGTAGCGCGGCCCGACGCCAATCGCCCAGGCGTCGCGAAAGCCATAACTGGTGCCGGTCTTCCAGGCCAGCACCGGGCGCTGCACCAGCTCAGCCCGCGGGTCGCGGTCCGGGCGCGCCTGGCCGCTGAGAATGCGCCGCACGATCCACGCCGAACCGGGGGACAGCAGCGGCCGCTCGCGCAACTCATCGTCCGGTTGCAGGCGCAGGCTCGCGCTCTTGCCGCCACGGGCGAAGGCGCTGTAGCCGCTGACCAGATCCTCCAGGCGGCTGCCGGCGCCGCCGAGAATCAGCGCCAGGTTCGGTTCCGCCAGCGCCGGCAGGGTCAAAGGCATGCCGCCGATGCGCATCTCGGCGGCAAACCGTTTCGGCCCGTAGGCTTCCAGCAGTTGCACCGCCGGCAGGTTCAGCGAGGTGGCCAGGGCGGTGCTGGCCGACACCGCGCCGCTGAAGCCCATGGAGAAGTTGCCCGGCCGGTAGTCGCCATACCGCCGTGGCACGTCCTGCAGCAGCGATTCGGAATGGATCAGCCCGGCATCCAGCGCCATGCCATAAAGGAAGGGCTTGAGGGTCGAACCCGGCGAGCGCATGGCGCTGATCATGTCCACATGGCCGAAGCGCCGCGCGTCGTTGATATCCACCGAGCCCAGGTAGGCACGCACGGCCATGGTCTGCGCCTCGACCACCAGGATCGCCGCCGAGGTGTGCTCCGGCAGGCGCGCGCGCCAGCCCAAAAGCAGGTCTTCCAGGCGCCGTTGCAGGTTGGCGTCCAGGGTGGTGCGGATCAGCGGCGGGCTGTCCGGGCGATTCAGCCGGCGCGCCAGCAGGGGCGCCAGGCTCGGCTCCAGCCGCGGCGCCAGCAACAGGGGTTCCTGCAAGGCTTCGTCTACCGCCGACTGCGGCCAGACCTGGAACTGCGCCAGGCGCTGCAACACCTTGTCCCGGGCTGCCTGTGCCCGCGCGGCATGCCGGTCCGGGCGCAGCCGGCTCGGCGCCTGGGGCAGTACCGCCAGCAGCGCCGCTTCGGCGTGGGTCAGGTGCTGCGGCGACTTGCCCAGGTAAGCCCAGCTGGCCGCGGCCACCCCTTGCAGGGTGCCGCCGAACGGCGCGCGGTTGAGGTAGAGCGTGAGGATCTGCTGCTTGCTCAGGTGCCATTCCAGCTGCGCGGTGCGCCACAGCTGGCGCAGCTTGCCGTGCCAGGTTCGCGAGTGGGGATCGAGCAGGCGCGCCACCTGCATCGACAGGGTGCTGCCGCCGGACAATACCCGCCCGCCCGTGAGGTTCTGCCAGGCGGCACGCGCCAGCGCCATCGGGTTGACCCCGGGATGGCTGTAGAACCAGCGGTCTTCGTAGGTCAGCAGCGCGTCCAGGTAATAGGGCGAGACTTCGTCGGTGCGCACCGGATAACGCCAGACGCCATTGGCATCGGCAAAGCGCCACAGCGGCGTGCCATCCTCGGCCAGCACCACCCGCGCCAGGTCATCCTTGGGCAGCGGCAGCGGCCAGATGCGGTCGGCCAACCAAAGCCCGGCCCACAGCAGCAACAGGCCGCCCAGCACGGTCCGCAGGATGCGCCAGCCTCGGCGACCGCTTGGTTGCGGCGATGGCAAGCCGGGCGACTGTGCCAGGCCAAATATTCGCCACCAAAAACTGCGCAGGCGCGATGCAACTAATCGAAAAATCAAACCTGCGAACCTCTATGCTTGGAACGGAACTCGCCAGCGCGATTGATGGCCAAAGGCTCAGGTCTGGCAAGCACGCCAACTTTTTCATCAGGATGCACGCATGCAGGTAGAAAGCTTTTTTGAATGGCTCGGCCAGGCGCTGGGCTCGGTCATACGGTTTATCGTCGATGGCCTCAGCGGTCTGTTCAACGCCCTGACCAACGCTGGCGGCAACTTTATCGACGGCTTGTCGCGGGCGCTGGGCATGGACACCTCGATCATCAGCATCATCACCCTGATCGTCGGGTTGATGCTGCTGTACTCGGCGGTCCGCGCCTTCATGCGCGCCTCGATCGTCATGGGCATCATCTGGCTGCTGCTGGGGTTGTGGCTGCTGAGCTGGGTGGTGCACTGACCGATAGACGACCGCTGCGCGATCGTATCGCGAGCAAGCTCGCTCCTACATAAGGAACGCGCTTGCCGCGATCACCCTTCTCAACGCCCCTTGATCACCATCTCCGGCAGGGTTTCACCCACGGCCTGCCAGTTCGGCCGGTACATCGACTCCACTTGCGGCGGCGGCACACGGTAAGTGCCGGGCGTGACCGCGCGTGCCAGGTACAGCAGGTGCGTGACGCTGTCGTAGCCGTCCAGGTTCAGCGCCGCCACATAGCGGTCATCGCGGAACTCCTGGTGCTTGAGGCTGGCGTTCTGCATCGACTCGCGCCACTCCTTGACCTGGCTGCTGGCGTTTTCCAGGCTGGCGGCGCTCTGCGCCAGGTTCTGGTTTTCCAGTTCCAGGCCGGCCGGCAGCAGGTCCACTACCAGGGCATCCGGTACCCGTTGCTTGGCGCTGACCGCCAGGTGCACCAGCACCAGGTCGCCGCTGCCCAGGGCCCGCAGGTTCAGTGGCTGGCCGTTCATCCCCAGGTATTCGCGCCGAATGCTCAGGTTCTCGCCACCGGCCAGCGGCGCCTGCTGTGGATAACCGGAAATGGTCAGTTGCTGGTACACCGGCTCGCTGCCCTGATTGCTGATCGACAACGGCGACGCCAGCAACGCACCTTCCAGCTTCAGGCCGGGCTGGCTGTTGTTCAGCTCGCGGCTTTCGGTGCCACTGCTCAGTTGCGCGGTCCAGTTGGCTTCCGGCTTGCCCAGCAGGCCACGACCGGCGAGGAACAGCGAGTTGCGCTCCTGGGTCGACAGGTACGGGCTGGCCGCCAGTTGGTCGGACAACTCGAACAGCCGCTCCTCGCGCTTGCCCTTGGCCAGGTCGTGCTCTTCCAGCAGCGCCAGGATCAGCGCCTGATCCCGTAGCGGGCTACCGTAGTCGGCCAGCCAGTCCTTGCTGTTGCGCGAAGCCGCGAGGCCCGCGGTCAAGGCCTGCTCGGCCCGTGGCTGATCGCCCATTTTCTGCAAGGCGATGGCCAACTGCACCAATGGCAGGCCGGAGCGCGCATCGGTACGCCGTTCGAACAGGCTGCGCAGCGCGCCCAGCGGCGCCTGTTGGCTGCGTGCCAATACCAGCCCGGCGTAGGCCTGTACGGCAAAGCGCGTGTGCTCGGCGTTTTCGCTGTAGTTGACCTCGATCAGGTTGCGCTCCTGCAGGTAACGCAGCAGGCGTTCATTGGCCTTCTTCAGCGCCTCGGCCGGCACCGCGAAACCCTGGTCGCGGGCCCGCAGCAGGAAGTCGGTGACATAGGCGGTCAGCCAGTATTCCTCCTCGCCATCCGCGCCCCACAGGCCGAAGCTGCCGTTGTAGCGCTGCATACCCAGCAGGCGTTCGATGCCCAGCTCGATCTTGCGCTTGCGCTCGGCATCCGGCTCGCCTTCCAGGCCCAGGCGTTTCAGGCTGACGGCATCGGCGTACAGCGCCGGGTACAGGCCGCTGGTGGTCTGTTCCAGGCAGCCGTAGGGGTAGGCCTTGAGTGCGCGGATCTGCTCGCCGAGGTTCAGCGGCGGCCGGCTCGACAGGCTCAACAGTGCTTCACGCCCGGCCGGCTCGAACGCCGCCAGCTCGCCTTCCGGCAGGCTCCAGGGCTGATCCTTGAGTACCGCGCGGTAATGCCTGAGCAACGCCGGGTAAGCCGGTCGCACCCCCAGGGTCCATTCGCGACTGAACGGTGGCAGGCTCTCGCCCGGAAGGTCCAGGCCATTGACCAGCACCTTGACCTTGCCCTGGCCGAAGCCGCCCAGCGCCCGCACCGGAATCCGCAACGTGGTGCGCTGGCCCTGGGTCAGTTGCACGCTCTGACGGGTTTCGTTGACCAGCGCCAGCTGGCCTTCGGCGCTCAGTTGCACATCGAGTTTCTGCGCCTTGCCCGACAGGTTGGACAGGTCCAGCGCCAGGGTGGTCTGGTCGCCGCCGGCGAGGAAACGCGGCGCCGACAGTTCGGCGATCAGCGGCGCGGCGATCACCGTCTTGCCTTCGGCCATGCCGTAGCGCTCGTCGGTCCAGGCCTGGGCCATCAGGCGCAGTTCACCGTTGAAGTCGGGGATGTCGACGCTGACTTCGCCTTCACCCTGCTCGTTCAGGGTCACCGGCGCGCTTTGCAGGGCGACTATGGTGACGCTGGTGTCCGGACGCTTGCCGCCCTTGGCCAGCGCCGCGTCGCCACCGAAGGCCAGGCTGGCCAGGCGGCCCTGGCCGGCTTCGATCAACTGGCCGTAGATATCCAGCTGGTCGGCGCCATAGGCCTTGCGCCCGAACAGGCTGGAGTACGGGTCCGGGGTCGGGTATTCGGTGATGTTGAGGATGCCCACGTCCACCGCCGCCAGCAGCACATGGGCCTGTTTCGGCACGCTGCCATCGGCGTTCCTGGCCTGGATCTTCACCTTGAGCGGCTGTTTGGGGCGCATTTTTTCCGGCGCCGTCAGGGTCAGGCCGAGCTTGCGCTGGGTGCGATCCAGGGGCAGGTGCAACACGCCCACCGCGCGTTTCGGGGTGATGTTGGCCTTGCGCTCGCCGGGGCGGATCACCAGCGCACTGACGTACAGGTCGTGGCGCGCCCATTTCGGATCGAGCTTGACCGCATAGCTCTTGCCTTCGGCCGGTACGTCGATTTCCTGCCACCACAACGGACCGTCGCTGGACTCCACCAGCAAGTAACCCTTGCCGGCGGCCGGCGGGGTCACCGTGACATTGGCGGTGTCGTCGTCGCCATACAGCGGTTTGTCCAGCGCCAGCTTGACCTGGTCGGGGCGCACCGCGCCGCCTTCGGCGTTGTCTTGGGAGCGATAGCCGGCCCAGAAACGCAGGCTGCTGACCAGCCCGGTCTGCGGGTCTTCGACTTCGACGCGATAAGGGCCCCACTCCACCGGGAAGCTGACCTTCGCGGTAGTGCCGGCCTTGATGCTCAGGACCTGTTCGTCCTGGGTGAGGAATTTCTCGTTGAAGTGATAACTCCAGCCGTCGCTTTCCGAGTAGTTCCAGTAGTAGTCGCGGCGCTCGCGCACCAGGCGCACCTTGAGGTTGTCCGCCGCCAGCTTCTGGCCTTCATTGTTGGCCACCAGCAGTTCGAACTCGGCCGGGCCATCGCCGTCGGTTTCCGCGCCGTCGAACAGCGCGCGCAGCCCCGGCAACCTGTCCGCCGGCCATACCGGCAGCACCACCCGCCGGGTGATCGGGCGACCGCCCGACTCCTGCAGGCTACCCTGGACGATCAGTTGCAGCGGCGAACGGGCCTCGGCCCATTTGCTTTCCAGGGCGATCAGTTCTTCGCCGTTTTCATCCAGCGTCGACTCCTCTATTTCCAGGTCCTGGCTCAGCTCTTCTTCGGTGACCGAGCCGAACTGGTAGCCCGGCAAGGCCTTGACCGCCTCGCGCAGCGGCCGCACATAGATCTGGCCGCTCAGGCGATTGCCGGCGGCCGGGGCGCCATACAGGTAACGGCCATTGACGCTGATCTCGACGGTCTCGTCCGGTTTGAGCGGTGTGTCGCTGCCCTTGAGTTCCAGCGCCAGGCGCTCGGGCAGGAAGTCTTCCACGAGGAATTCGTACAGTTGCGGCTTGCCGTCGCCGAGGTCGAACACCAGTTGCCAGCGCCCGGTCGGCGCTTCGCCGGCCAGTTGCAACTGGTACTGATAAAGCCCCGAGGCATCGGCGTCCCAGACGAACTTGCGGCTGACCTGCTCATCCGGCCGGCGCACTTCGACGCTCACCGGCTGCGGCTTGACCGCATTGCCGTCCTTGTCCCGCAGCAGCGCATTGAGCAGCACGGTTTCACCCGGGCGATACAGGTCGCGGGGGCCGAACACGAAGAACTGCAACGGATGGGGCTGGGGGCCGCCGATATTGAATTCGGCCAGGTCCAGGGCGGCACCGTTCAAGCGCAGCAGGCTGGTCTGCTCGCCCTGGTGGGCCAGCAGCACTTCGGCTTTCTTCGGCAGCGGCAACTCGGCATGGCCGCCCTTCTCGGTCTTGCCCTGACCGAGCACGCGACCTTCGCCGTCCAGCAGCTCCAGGCTGACGCCGTCCAGCGCCTTGCCGCCTTCCAGGGCCTGGGTGAAGACATCCAGGCGGTTCTGGTAACGGTGCACCGACAGACCGATGTCGCTGAGGGTGAACAGGGTCGCCGGTTGCGAATAGTTGTAGGTGCCCGAGGCACGCATCACCGCCAGGTACACGCCCGGCTGTTGCAGCGGCTTGAGCCCGGCGATCGGCAGCAGCAGGGTTTCCCGGGTATTGCGCGCCGGGTTGAGGTCGAAGCGGCCGCCATACACCAGGTCGGCCATCGGCAGCAGTTCACGGGACTCGTAACTGTGCAGGCTGTTATTGCGCCCCCATTGGGCGAGGAACATCGGCAGCGATTCGGGCTTGATGCGGAAGAACTCGACATCGACCTTGTCGACGTTCAGCGCGATCACCGGCAGGCCTTCGGCGAGGCGGGTCGGCAACAGGGTGCCGCGGCTGGCGAACCCGACCGTGGCCTGCAGGTCACGGGTTTCCAGGCGACTGACGTATTCGGCGGCCAGGGTCGCGTCGTTCACCCCGCGCAGCCCGGCGTCGACGGTCAACACCAGTTTGCGCTGCGGCTCCAGGTGGCGCAGGCGCAGCTCCATGAAGTTGTCCGACAGCTCCCAGGCGCCGTCGACCTTGCCGCTCTTGCTGTCCACCAGGTGCAGCTTGTCGGCGAACTTCTGCTGCGGGTCCAGGGGCACCGAGAAACTCACCGACAGGGTGCTGGCCCCGTCGAGCTGCACCTCGGACACGTCCACCACGTTCAACTCGCGACCGGCGTAGCGTTGCTTGAGCACAGCGACATCCTGCACGGGCCGGGCCTTGGCCGCGGGCGCCGCCGCTGTCGGAGCCGAAGGAGTCGCCGCCTTGTCGGAGGTCGAGGAATCGCAAGCGCTCAGCAAGGCCAGCGCACAGGCCAGGAACAATCCTTTGTTAAGCATGGGGCACTCATTGGCAGGAGTATCGAAGGGTTGAACTATATCTCACCGCCGTCCGGCTGGCTGTGGCGCAGCGCACATTGATCGACAGGGGGCGGCTTCTTGGTAGGATTCGGGCCGTGATCGGGATGGCATGGCCGGGCGGGCAAGCGGCTACAATGCCCGCTCTCAAGGAGCCTGCATGTCCAGCCTGATTTCTGCCTGGCGCCACCGTCCGACCCATGCTCGGGTGTGGGCGCTGGCCGCGCCGATGATTCTTTCCAATATTTCCGTGCCGCTGGTGGCGCTGGTCGACAGCACCGTCATCGGCCATTTGCCCCACGCCCATCAGCTCGGCGCGGTGGCGGTCGGCGCCAGCCTCTATACCTTCCTGGCCTGGGCCATGGGCTTTCTGCGCATGGGCGCCACTGGCTTTGCCGCCCAGGCCGCCGGGCGCGCCGACGGTGCGGCGCTGCGGCAGATCCTGGTGCAAGGCCTGCTGCTGGCCATGGGGCTGGCCCTGCTGCTGAGCGCCATAGGCGTGCCGTTGAGCGGCGCGGCCTTGCAGCTGATGCAGCCTTCGGCCGAGCTGGACGAAATGACCCGCACCTTCTTCCATACCCGCTTGCTCGGGCTGCCGGCGGCGCTGGCCAGCATGGCCCTGGTCGGCTGGTTCCTCGGTACCCAGAACGCCCGGGCGCCGCTGGCGATCCTGCTGAGCACCAACCTGATCAACATCGCCCTCAACCTGTGGTTCGTGCTGGGCCTGGACTGGGGCGTGGCCGGCTCGGCCAGGGCCTCGGTGATCGCCGAATGGACCGGCGCGCTGATCGGCCTGGTCATGACCCGCCCGGCCCTGCGCGCCTATCCGGGGCGGATTGCCTGGGCGGCGTTGCAGCGCTGGGCCAGCTGGCGACCGTTGCTGGCGGTCAACCGCGACATCTTCATCCGCAGCCTGGCGCTGCAATCGGTGTTCTTCCTGATCACCGTGCAAGGCGCGCGCCTGGGGGACGCGACCGTGGCCGCCAACGCGCTGCTGCTCAACGGCCTGCTGCTGACCGCCCACGCCCTGGACGGCCTGGCCCACGCGGTGGAAGCCCTGTGCGGCCACGCCATCGGCGCCCGCGATCGCCTGGCGCTGCGCCGTTCGCTGGTGGTGGCCGGCGGCTGGTCGCTGCTGGCCAGCATCGGTTTTGCCGTGCTGTTCCTGTGCGCCGGGCACCTGTTCATCGAGATGCAGACCGATATCGCCGAAGTGCGGCAGACCGCCTTCACCTACCTGCCCTACCTCGCCGCCCTGCCGCTGATCGCGGTCTGGAGCTACCTGCTGGACGGCCTGTTCATCGGCGCCACCCGCGCCCGGGAAATGCGCAACGGCATGCTGCTCAGCGTGCTCATCACCCTGCCCTGCGCCTGGGCCTTGCAGGGCCTGGGCAACCACGGGTTGTGGCTGACCTTCCTGTTGTTCATGCTGGTGCGCAGCCTGACCCTGCTGGCCTTCGCCCTCGGGCTGCGCCGGCATGACGGCTGGTTCGCTCCGGCCCGCTGAGCCTTCTGGCGAGCGAAAAAAACCACCGCAAGCGGTGGTCTTTTTTTCGAACGGTCGACCTATCAGGAAGACAGGTACGACGAGCGGGTCAGGCCCAGACGCAGGGCGTCGAGGAACTGGGTACGCTCGCTGGCGCTGATCTTCGCGCTGGCCACCTTGTCGCGGTAATGAGTCATCAACTCCTCCGGCGACAAGTGCACGTAACGCAGCATGTCTTCGATGGTGTCGTGGGTCTCGATCCCGGCGTGGTACACGGTGCCGTTCGGGTTCTGGTAGATGTTCACCGAGTCGGTATCGCCGAACAGGTTGTGCATGTCGCCGAGGATCTCCTGGTAGGCACCGACCAGGAACACGCCCAGCAGATAGTCCTCACCCTCGTTCAGGCCATGCACCGGCAGGCTGGTCTCGATGCTCTGCTCGTCGACGTACTGGTTGATCTTGCCGTCGGAGTCGCAGGTCAGATCTTGCAGCACGGCGCGGCGCAGCGGCTCTTCGTCCAGGCGATGCAGCGGGATGATCGGCAGGACCTGGTCGATGGCCCAGGTGTCCGGCAGGCTCTGGAACACCGAGAAGTTGCAGATGTACTTGTCGGCCAGCTTGTCGTTGAGTTCGTCCAGCACCTGGCGATGCGAGCGCTGGCGCGCCTTCAGCGAGTTGTGCAGGCGCCGGCACACGGCGAAGTAGCACTGCTCGGCCAGGGCTTTCTCGGCCAGGGTCAGCTTGCCGTCGGCGTACTGGGCGGCCACGTCGCTCATGTAGTGGGTGGCGCGCCAGTAGGTTTCGGTGACCATTTCGATATCGGTCGGGCCCAGCAGGTCTACCAGCCATTGCACGGTTTCCGGCAGGCTTTCCTTGTTCTCGATCAGCGGCACGTCGTCGTTGTGTTTCTCGACGTCGGTCACCTGCACCACCAGCATGGCGTGGTGCGCGGTCAGCGAACGGCCGCTTTCGGAGAAGATGTGCGGATGCGGCAGGCTCTGCGCGTCGCAGAACTCCTTGAGCATGCCGACCACGACACCGGCGTAGTCATCCATGTCGTAGTTGATCGAACTGGCGTTGCGCGAGTGGGTACCGTCGTAGTCCACGCCCAGGCCACCGCCGACGTCGATGTGATCCACCGGCAGGCCGAGGTTGCGCAGCTCGCCGTAGTAACGGATGGCTTCCTTGAAGCCGTGCTGGTAGTCCGCCAGGTTGGCGATCTGCGAGCCCATGTGGAAGTGCAGCAGGCGGATGCCCTGGTCCAGGCCGGCGCCGCGGAAACGCTCGACCACCGACAGCAGCTGCGCCGCCGACAGGCCGAACTTGGATTTCTCGCCACCGGTGTCGGCCCACTTGCTCGACGCCAGGGACGACAGGCGCACGCGCAGGCCGACCTGCGGCTTGACCTTGAGCGAGGCGGCTTCTTCGATCACCAGGGCGACTTCGGACTCCTTCTCGATCACGATGAACACGTTGTGGCCCAGCTTCTGGCCCATCAGCGCCAGGCGGATGAACTCACGGTCCTTGTAACCGTTGCAGACGATGGTGCCGCCTTTCGGCGCCAGCGCCAGCACTGCCAGCAGCTCGGGCTTGGAGCCGGCTTCCAGGCCGATGGAGACGTTCTGGGTGGCGATGATGTTCTCGATCACCGCTTCCTGCTGGTTGACCTTGATCGGGTACAGCGCGGTGTACTTGCTCTGGTATTCCAGGCGCTCGATGTTGGCGTCGAAGGCACCGGTCAGCTGGCGCACGCGGTCCTGCAGGATATCCGGGAAGCGCACCAGCAGCGGCAGGGACAAGCCGCTCTTACGCAGCTCCTCGACTTGTTCGAACAGGTCGATGGGCGAGCTGTTCGGGCCGTTCGGACGAACTTCGACGCGACCGGCGTCATTGATCGCGAAATACCCGGCCCCCCAATGGCGAATCCCATAAACACTGCGGCTGTCCGCAACTGTCCATTGGCTGCCATCGTCTTTGCGTGTGCGTCGTACGGACATCGAAGTCCCCTATAAAGAAGTCATAGAGCGCCACCCCGGTCCGGGGCTGGCGCAGTCTAAAGAATGAAAATGACGATTAGCCTGCAACGAGGACGTAGACCTCGGTTACAGCGCTGAGTTTAGAAACCGGTCATGAACAGGCTCTGTGAAAACCATGAAGACGACGGCGAGCCTGAATCGGATCAGGGCTGCATCAAGTCAGGGGTGGTTTTCACAGAGGCTGCTAGCCGCCGGACTTCTTCGCCTTGAAACCGTGCTTGATCAGCTCTGCCAAGAGTAGCTCGACATGATCGCCCTGGATCTCGATGACACCGTCTTTCAACGCGCCACCGGTGCCACAACGTTTCTTCAACGTGGTCGCCAGTTCCTTGAGCGCGTCTTCGGCCAACGGCACGCCGGTGATGGTGGTCACCGTCTTGCCGCCACGGCCCTTGCTTTCGCGACGCACGCGAGCGATGCCGTCGCCGGCAGGGATAACGGTTTGTTTGCAGATGCAGGCTGCCACCGGCTGGCTACAGTCCGGGCAATGTCGACCTGCGTCGGTGGAAAATACCAGGCCACCAAGGGCGGCGAAGGATGCGGCTTTTTTGGCCACCGGCAATCCTCTTGGGAGGACAAAGACTGGTCGAAGCACATGGCCTGTGCCATCGACCGCGAAGCCCCACTCAGGCAGGGGCAGCGCTACTGGACCGGTACATCTTCGTAGGAGCGAGCTTGCTCGCGAAGAACACAAGGATAACGGGGGCTATCTGAGAGCATGCGTTATCGTTAACGTCCATCGCGAGCAAGCTCGCTCCTACAAAAAGCAGTGCCGGCTCAGCTTGAAAAAGGTCGCGCAGTGTAACGGCAAAAAGCCGACTTGCTAAGAGCCTAACCGCGCCAATTTATACAACTTTAGCGACGCCGCGCCAGATAGCGCTGCAAGGCCGCCAGGGAGTCCGGGCAATAGGGCTTTTCGGTGATTTCCCGCATCACTTCGTCGATCGCAATGAAGCGCGCTTCCAGCACCTCTTCCGGCTGCAGGCGCAGAGGCCCGTCCCAGACCGCCGAAAAGGCCGAACACCAGAGACGATTGTCGGTGTCTTCGAAAAAGAAATGGTCATGGGCGGTCAATTCCACCCCGCTCACGCCCAATTCTTCCTCCAGCTCCCGGGCCGCCGACTCGGCGTAGCTTTCGACGGCCAGCACCATGCCGCCCGCGGCCACGTCCCAGTAACCGGGATAAATGGCCTTGCTCAAGGTGCGCCGATGCACGCACAGCTCGCCGGCGGAATTGAACAGCAGGATATAGGTACCGCGCCCGATCAGGCCGCGCTCGCGCAACTCCGAGCGTGCCAGCGTGCCCAGCAACTGGTCTTCGCCATCGACCCAGGCGACTTGTTCGGCATCGGAGGCCGCGCGATGCGCGGCCTCATTGGAGGTAACCACCATGAATCAACCCTGATTGAGCAATTGACGCAAGTCGATGACAGCCGCGTTGGCCCGGGAAATATAGTTGGCCATGACCAGCGAGTGGTTGGCCAGCACGCCGAAGCCGCTGCCGTTGAGAATCATCGGGCTCCAGATCGGCTCCTGGGACGCTTCCAGTTCACGGATGATCTGGCGCACGCTGACGGTGGCGTTCTTCTTGGCCAGCACGTCGGCGAAGTCGACCTCGATGGCGCGCAGCAGGTGCGACAGGGCCCAGGCCTGGCCGCGCGCTTCATAGAACACGTTGTCGATCTGCATCCAAGGGGTTTCCACCACCTCTTCGTCGACCTGCGGCGACTGGCCCGGCGCCGGAGTTTCGGTTTTCAGCGCGGTGTTGAGCTTGACCCGGCCGACGCTGGCCGACAGGCGCTGGGACAACGAACCCAGGCGGGTCCCGACATCACCCAGCCAGTTGTTCAGGTTGTCGGCACGGGCGTAGAACAGCGCGCTCTTCTGCTCCGGATCGGACAGGCGCGCCTGGTAGCGGCTCAGGGAGTTGATGCCTTCCTGGTACTCGGACTCGCTGGACGGCAGCACCCAGCTCTTGTTGTCGAAGTTGAAGCGCGGCTCGGCCTTGGCCAGGTCGGCGTCCTCGGCGGACTGCGACTGGGAACGGGCGAAGTCCTTGCGCAGGGCGCGGGTCAGGTCGCGGACCTGCACCAGCACGCCGTATTCCCAGCTCGGCATGTTGTCCATCCACAGGCCCGGCGGGAAACGGTCGTTGGAGATATAGCCGCCCGGCTTGTTCAGCAGGGTGCCGGCCACGGTCTTGAGGGTTTCCACCGTGGTGTAGCCCACGACCATCTGCTTGCCTTCCTTCTCGGCGGCAATTTGCGCGCCTTGCTGGACGGGGAACAGCGACGGTTCCTGGCTCCAGTACCAGCCCAGGGCACCGGCCACCAGCAGGTACAAGGCTACCAGGGTGCCCAGGGCGCGGCTGAACAGCAGGCCACCAAAGTAGCTGCGTGTCGCCGACTTGGGTTCGGCAGCACGATCCGGCGCGCTGCCCGCGCGGTTCTTCCAGTCCAGCATGGCTATATCCTTTCAATCACTTGGGTTCATCGGTTCGACCACAACCCTACTCCATCGTGCCTCGAACCGAACGGATTAAAAATCATCCGCCGCGCAAGGCGCCACATGCCGGGTGTACATCGAGCGGCCACTATAAATGAAGCACAGTTCAGAACCTATGCGACCAGTCGGTCGGGAACTGAATAAGGTCGCTTTGCAGATTGTTGACGTACGACACTCGTACAACCCATAAGAGGTGCTAGCATAGAGCCACCAGTCGATCTCAGCATGCACCCTAACTAGTAGTCAGGATATGACCGAGCCAGAAGACCCCAGCCGTGAGCGCCTCAAGCACCACTTTGCCCAGCGGGTCATTCACCAGGCTCGTCAGATCCTCGAGATATGGCAGCGCCTGCAGCGCAGCGAATGGTCGACCGCCGACATGTCCGAACTCAGCGAGGCCAACCTGCGCCTGCTGCGTTTCGCCGAACGTTTCGAACAGCCCGAACATACCCAGCTGGCGCGCAGCATCAGCGACTCGCTGGAAGCGGTGGACGCCAACCGCGGGCGCCTGAGCAGCGGCCTGATCACCGACCTCAACCGCCTGATGCAACGCCTGTCGCGCACCGGCCTGCGCCATGGCGACCAGCTGGAACAGACCTTCCTGCCGCCCCTGCGCAAACCGATCTACGTGATGCTGCAAGACCACGATCGCGGCGAGCGCCTGGCCAAGCAGCTGGAATTCTTCGGCCTCAGCGCCCAGTCCCTGGACAGCATCGCCGCGTTTCGCGCCTCGATGGTCGAGCGCCTGCCGGCGGCGATCGTCATCGACGTCGACTTCTGCGGCAACGGCATGGGCCTGCAACTGGCCGCCGAAGCCCAGGAAGGCCTGGAGCAGAAGCTGCCCCTGCTGTTCTTCAGCCTCCACGAAACCGACACCCCGACCCGCCTGGCCGCCGTGCGCGCCGGCGGCCAGGAGTTCCTCACCGGCACCCTGGAAGCTTCGAGCCTGCTGGAGAAGATCGAGATCCTCACCTGCGTCGCCCAGTACGAACCTTACAAAGTGCTGATCATCGACGACTCCCGCGCCCAGGCCCTGCACACCGAGCGCCTGCTCAACAGCGCCGGGATCATCACCCGGACGCTGATCGAGCCGATCCAGGCGATGGCCGAACTGGCCGACTTCCAGCCGGACCTGATCATTCTCGACATGTACATGCCGGCCTGTACTGGCACCGAGCTGGCCAAGGTGATCCGCCATAACGACCGCTATGTCAGCGTGCCGATCATCTACCTGTCGGCCGAAGACGACCTGGACAAGCAACTGGACGCCATGAGCGAAGGCGGCGACGACTTCCTGACCAAGCCGATCAAGCCGCGCCACCTGATCACCACCGTGCGCAACCGCGCCGCCCGCGCGCGCAACCTCAAGGCGCGCATGGTCCGCGACAGCCTGACCGGGCTGTACAACCACACCCATATCCTGCAACTGCTCGAAGACTGCAGCTTCCGCGCGCGCCGCGAGAACAAGCCGCTGAGCTTCGCCATGCTCGACATCGACCACTTCAAGCGGGTCAACGACAGCCATGGCCACCCCATGGGCGACCGGGTGATCAAGAGCCTGGCGCTGTTTCTCAAGCAACGCCTGCGCAAGACCGACTTCATCGGTCGCTACGGCGGCGAAGAATTCGCCATCGTCATGCCCGACACCGACCTGGAAGCGGCCTGCAAGGTGCTGGATGAAATCCGCCAGCGCTTTGCCGAAATCCATTACCCGGCCCAGCCCCAGGACCTGTGGTGCACCTTCAGCGCCGGAGTGGTCGAACTGCGGGAAGACTCCGACAGCCTGATGATGGCCAGCCAGGCCGACGAAGCGCTCTATCGCGCCAAGGACAGCGGACGCAACCGCGTCCAGGCGGCGCGCCATCAAAGCGCCACTTTTTCACCGGAATCCACCGATTCGGTCATAATCTTGTAATACAAACGCAATAAATTCAGGCGCTTACCATTCAAGTCGTTGGTAGGACGCGATGCGCCTGAAGCTGCTGACCAATCTCAATACCCTGCTATTAGTTGCCGTTTGCCTGGCCCTGGGCGCCACGCTCTGGTGGTCGCAACGCGCCCTCGAGCGCCCCTACCTATTGATGGAGCGCTACCTGGGGCTGTCCCAGCAGTTCCAGAACCAGGTGGCGCGCAACATCGAGGACTACCTGGCCAGCGGCGACGCCCTGCGCCTGAGCAGCGCCAGCCAGGCCATCGAAACCCAGCAGGACCAGCTCGACGAACTGCCCGCGGAACTGGCGCAAAGCCTGCGCCCGAGCCTGTCGGGCCTGGCCGAGTTCAGCAAGACCGACCTGCTGGCCGCCGGCAAACTGGCCGGCGATCCGCAAGCGCTGTTGCTGCAGGCCGAGCGCGAGCTGGGGGCCAGCCTCGAACAACTGAGCCAATACGCGACCGGGGCGGCCAGCAATCCGAGCGCCGCGACCTACCTGCCGTTGCTGCTGACCGCCTCCCAGCACCTGGGCAAGCTGTCCCTGGCTCGCGACAAACTGGTGAGCAGCGGCCGCAGCGAACTGGCCGCCGATGTCGAGCGCGAAGTGAGCAACATGCGCGCCCAGGCCGAGCAGCTGGAAACCCTGCCGTTGCTGGGTGTCGCCGCCAGCAATGCGTCGAATACCGATGACTTCGCGGCCATGATGGGCCTGGAGAACACCGAGAAGGCCGCCGCCGAAGACGCCGGCATTGGCCTCAAGCGCGAACTCAACAGCCTGCTCGGCCGCTACCCCGCCGAGCTGAACCGCACCCGCGAACAGATCCAGAAACGCGCCGACCTCAGCGCCGCCACCCACCTGAAAATCACCGCCGTGCAGCAGGCCATCGCCGAACTGGAACCGGTGGTGCGCGCCCAGCACGGGCAGATCCAGGGCGAAGTGCGGCTGATGCAGGGTTTGATGATCGGCCTGATCCTGCTGATCGCCCTGCTGATCGACACCTTGCAGCGTCGGCTGGCACGGGTCCTGACCAACCTGGCGCCGGCCCTGTCGACCTGGGCCGAAGGCGATTTCAGCCGCGACATCCAGCTGGGCCGGACCAACCGCGAACTGCACGACATCGAAGCATCCCTGAACCGCCTGCGCGCCTACCTGGTGGACCTGGTGGGCACCATCCGGCAGAACGCCGAACAGGTCGCCGGCAGCAGCCGCGCCCTGGCGGAACTGAGCAGTGGCCTGCACGGCGGGGCCGAGCGCCAGGCCGGCGACACCGCGCAGATCCGCGACGCCCTCGGCGAGCTGGAAGCGACCATCCAGCAAGTCGCCGGCGATGCCAGCCAGGCCGCCGATGCCAGCCGCAGCGCCGGAATGGCAGTGGAACAGGGGCAGAAAGTGATCGGCCTGAGCCTGACCGGGTTGCATGCCCTGGTCGGCGAGGTACAGGGCAACGCACAGATGATCGAACAGCTGGCCGAGGAGTCGGCGACCATCGGCGGCGTGCTCACGGTGATCCGCTCCATTGCCGACCAGACCAACCTGCTGGCCCTGAATGCCGCCATCGAAGCCGCGCGGGCCGGAGAAATGGGCCGCGGTTTTGCCGTGGTCGCCGAAGAGGTGCGCTCCCTGGCCCAACGCACGGCGGGTGCCACCGCCGAGATCCAGACCCTGATCGCCGGCCTGCAGGCCGCCGCCCGGCAATCGGTGGAAGGCATGCGCGCCCAGGTCGAACATGCCGAAGCCACCGCCAGCCAGGCCCAGGCCGCCGACGGTGCGCTGGATGAAATCGTCGGGGCGATCCAGACCATTTCCGACACCGCCATCCGCATCGCCGATGTCACGGCCCAGCAAAGCGGCGCCGTCAGCGAAATCCGCGACCACAGCGAGCGCATTCATCAGTTGGGTGGGGATAACCTGCAACGCATCGGCGAAGGCCGCGAACAAGGCGAGAACCTGCTGGCCCTCGGCGGCCAGCTGCACACCGCCGTCCAGGCCTTCCGCGTCTAACCCGGTAGCCCTGTAGCCCTGTAGCCCTGTAGCCCTGTAGCCCTGTAGCCCTGTAGCCGCTGCCGAGCCTGCGAGGCTGCGATCGAGGACGCAGTCCTCGCAAAACCGACCTATGCAGTTTGCCTGAAGGAACGCAATCGCAGACTCGGCAGCGGCTACGGGGCGCATACGCATACCCCGTCGCTCTCCGCTATCATGCGCACACCTTCGATTCGCGAGATTGCCATGCGTCGCCTGCTTTGCCTGATGCTGTTTCTGCTTGCCCTGCCGGCGACCGCCGCCGGGTTGCTGGACAGCCGCCCCAGTTCGACCCTGGGCTCGATCAACAACAGCGCCGACTTCCTGCCGGTGCGCGAAGCGTTCCAACTGAGCCTGCTGCAAAGCACGCCGCAGTCGATCAAGCTGCGCTTCGTCGCCACCGAGGGTTACTACCTCTATCGCCACCGCTTCCAGTTCCGCGCCGAGCCCGCCGACATCCCCCTGGGGACCGCCCAACTGCCCAAGGGCGAACAGAAACACGATGAGTTTTTCGGCGACGTCGAGGTCTACCACGGCATTGTCGATGTCGAACTGCCGCGCAGCGCCACGGACCAACGAGGCTTCACCCTGGCCGTGACCTACCAGGGCTGCGCCGACAAGGGCCTGTGTTATCCACCGGAAACCGAGCGTTTGCAGATCGATGGCGCGGCCTCTTCGGCCAATGCCTCAAGTGCCGGCAGCCCCGCTACCGACAATGGGAAAACCGGCTGGAGCTGGCGCGAACTGGCGCTGTTCTTCCTGGCCGGCATCGGCCTGACCTTCACCCCCTGCGTCCTGCCGATGCTGCCGATCCTGTCCGGCGTGGTCCTCAAGGGCCAGGTCGGCGGCTGGCGCGGCTTCAATCTGTCGCTCGCCTACGTGTTGCCGATGGCCGCCTGTTTCGCCCTGCTCGGCGCCTTGATGGGGCTGTTCGGCGCCCAGCTCAATTTGCAGGCACGCCTGCAATCGGCCTGGGTGCTGGTGCCCTTTGCGTTGTTCTTCGTCGTGTTCGCCCTGGCGATGTTCGATGTCTTCGAACTCAAGCTGCCGCGCTTTATCAGCCAGCGCCTGGAACGCATCGCCGGGCGTACCGAAGGTGGCTCGCTGTGGGGCGCGGCAATTCTCGGGGTGGTGTCCAGCCTGCTGGTATCGCCCTGCGTTTCGGCGCCGCTGGCAGGCGCCCTGCTGTATATCAGCGCCAGCGGCGACGCCCTGGGCGGCGCCCTGAAACTGTTCGCCCTGGGCCTGGGCATGGGCGCGCCGCTGTTGCTGGTGGCCACCGGCGGCGCGGCCTGGCTGCCGAAAAGCGGGCCATGGCTGGTCTACGTGAAAAACGCCATTGGCGTGCTGTTGCTCGGCCTGGCGATCGGCCTGCTGAGCCGGGTCTTGCCGGGCCAGGTCAGCCTGTTGCTGATTGGCGCGCTGGCGGCCGGTGTCGGCCTGTTTCTCGGTGCCCTGGAGTTTGTCTACAAGGCACCGCGCGCGCGCCTGGCGCAGCTGTGCGGGCTGTTCCTACTGTTTTATGCCCTGGCCTGCTGGTACGGCGCGTTCAGCGGCCAGACCGATCCGTTCAGCCCGCTCGCCCGCCCACCGGTCGCGGCCACCAGCAACAGCCCCGAGCAAACCAGCGCCGGCCAGTGGCAGACCGTCACCACCCCCGGTGAGCTGGAGCAGGCCCTGGCCGATGCCCGGAATGCCGGTACCCCGCTGCTCCTCGACTGGTACGCCGACTGGTGCATCAGTTGCAAAGTCATCGAACGCGAGGTGCTCAACGACCGCCAGGTCGTCGAACGCCTGCGGGGCTACCGCCTGGTGCGCTTCGATATCACCGCCAGCAACCGCGAACAGCGCGCCCTGCTGGACCGCTACCAACTGTTCGGCCCGCCGGCGCTGATGTTCTTCGGCAAAGATGGCGTCGAACGTGCCGATGTGCGTGTGGTCGGCGAAATCAGCGCCGCGGACTTCGCTGAACGCATTGCTGCAGCAAATGACCGGATTTAGCCAGTTGGTCACATATTTTAGGTAAACATCGGTCATCGTGCTGCCTATTGCAGAGAACTGGACAGTCACAAAGGCTTTGCGGCATAGTCGCCGGGTTCTGATAACCGCACATTCCAATCACTGCGCAATAACAAGGAACGGCAGATGGCGACCCTACTGGTTCTTCACGGACCCAACCTGAACCTGCTCGGCACCCGTGAACCGGGGGTCTACGGTGCAGTCACCCTGGCTGAGATCAACCAGGACCTGGAACGCCGGGCTCGCGAGGCCGGCCACCATTTGCTCTACCTGCAAAGCAACGCCGAGTACGAATTGATCGACCGCATCCACGCCGCCCGCGATGAAGGCGTGGACTTCATTCTGATCAATCCAGCAGCTTTTACGCATACAAGCGTCGCATTACGTGACGCGCTGCTGGCGGTGAGCATCCCATTCATCGAAGTGCATTTGTCTAACGTGCACAAACGCGAACCTTTCCGCCATCACTCCTACTTCTCCGACGTTGCGGTGGGAGTGATCTGCGGCCTTGGCGCCAGCGGTTACCGACTGGCCCTGGAGGCCGCACTAGAGCAGCTTGAACAACAAGCTAAACGCCCCTGACCGACCCTTGGGAGTTGATGATTCATGGATATCCGTAAAGTTAAGAAACTGATCGAACTGCTGGAAGAGTCCGGCATCGACGAGCTGGAGATCAAGGAAGGCGAAGAGTCCGTACGCATCAGCCGTCACAGCAAGACTCCAGCCCAGCAGTACTACGCACCGGCACCGATGGCTGCTCCGGTTGCCGCGCCTGCCGCTGCCGCTCCGGCCGCCGCTACCGCACCAGCAGCGCCAGCTGCCCCAGCGCTGAACGGCACCGTTGCCCGTTCGCCGATGGTCGGCACCTTCTACCGCAAATCCTCGCCAACCTCGCCAGCCTTCGTTGAAGTCGGCCAGAGCGTGAAGAAAGGCGACACCCTGTGCATCGTCGAAGCCATGAAGATGATGAACCACATCGAAGCTGAAACCAGCGGTGTGATCGAATCCATCCTCGTCGAAGACGGCCAGCCGGTTGAGTACGACCAACCGCTGTTCACCATCGTTTGAACCGCGGAGAGCCAACGATGTCTGCGAAGTTGGAAAAAGTTCTGATCGCCAACCGCGGTGAAATCGCCCTGCGGATTCTGCGTGCCTGCAAAGAGATGGGTATCAAGACCGTCGCCGTTTACTCCAAGGCCGACAAGGAACTGATGCACCTGGGCCTGGCGGACGAATCCGTCTGCATCGGCCCGGCCTCCGCCGCTCACTCCTACCTGCACATTCCGGCGATCATCGCGGCCGCCGAAGTGACCGGCGCCACCGCCATTCACCCAGGCTACGGCTTCCTTGCGGAAAACGCCGACTTCGCCGAGCAGGTCGAGAACTCCGGCTTCGCCTTCATCGGCCCGAAAGCCGAGACCATTCGCCTGATGGGCGACAAGGTATCGGCCAAGCACGCCATGATCGCTGCCGGCGTACCTACGGTTCCCGGTTCCGACGGCCCGCTGCCGGAAGACGAAGAAACCGCGTTGCGCATCGGCCGTGAAGTCGGCTACCCGGTGATCATCAAGGCCGCTGGCGGCGGCGGCGGTCGCGGCATGCGCGTGGTGCATAAAGAAGAAGACCTGATCTCCTCGGCCAAGCTGACCCGCTCCGAAGCGGGCGCGGCGTTCGGCAACCCGATGGTCTACCTGGAGAAGTTCCTGACCAACCCACGTCACGTGGAAGTCCAGGTGCTGTCCGACGGCCAGGGCAACGCGATCCACCTGGGCGACCGCGACTGCTCCCTGCAGCGTCGTCACCAGAAGGTGCTTGAAGAAGCGCCGGCTCCGGGCATCGACGAAACTGCGCGCCAGGAAGTCTTCGCTCGCTGCGTCAAGGCGTGCATCGACATCGGCTACCGCGGCGCCGGTACCTTCGAGTTCCTGTACGAGAACGGCCGCTTCTACTTCATCGAGATGAACACTCGCGTGCAGGTAGAGCACCCGGTATCGGAAATGGTCACTGGCGTCGACATCGTCAAGGAGATGCTGAGCATCGCCGCTGGCAACAAACTGTCGATCTCCCAGAAGGACGTGGTCATTCGTGGCCACGCCCTGGAATGCCGGATCAACGCCGAAGACCCGAAAACCTTCATGCCAAGCCCAGGCACGGTCAAGCATTTCCATGCTCCGGGCGGCAATGGCGTACGCGTCGACTCGCACCTGTACAGCGGTTACGCGGTTCCACCGAACTACGACTCGTTGATCGGCAAGCTGATCACTTACGGGGCAACCCGTGAAGAAGCCATGGCGCGCATGCGCAATGCGCTGGACGAAATCGTGGTCGACGGGATCAAGACCAACATTCCGCTGCACCGCGACCTGACCCGTGACGAAGGCTTCTGCAAAGGGGGCGTGAACATTCACTACCTGGAGCACAAGCTGGCCGGTCAACACTGATCGACACCGCACCAGACCGACAAGGCCGCTTTCGAGCGGCCTTGTCGTTTCTGCCCCTCTTGCAGGAGCGAGCCTGCTCGCGATAGGGCCATCAGCGACAGCGCGCATTTTCCTGGTGTCATGCGGCGCCCTTGCAGGCATCGCGAGCAAGCTCGCGCCTACAGAGAGGCGGTGCGGGCAAGTGGAAATGGCGCCTGGCGTGTCGTCTTCTGCGCCTCGCTCGCGTAAACTTGCGCGCTTCTCGCAGCCCGCTAGGCTGCACATTACATATTTCAAAGGTGCCCGCCATGCCTTGGCTGCAAGTCCGTCTCGCCATCAGCCCAGAACAAGCCGAAACCTACGAAGACGCTTTTCTCGAAGTCGGCGCCGTTTCGGTGACTTTCATGGACGCCGAGGATCAACCGATCTTCGAACCGGAACTCAATACCACCCCGCTGTGGAATCACACTCACCTGCTGGCCCTGTTCGAAGACGGCACCGAGGCCGCCAGCGTGCTGGCCCACCTTGAGCTGCTGACCGGCAGCCCGCTGCCCGAACATCACAGCGAAGTGATCGAAGACCAGGACTGGGAACGCAGCTGGATGGACAACTTCCAGCCGATGCGTTTCGGCCAGCGCCTGTGGATCGTCCCGAGCTGGCACGCCGCTCCCGAGCCGGACGCGGTCAACCTGCTGCTCGATCCGGGCCTGGCCTTCGGCACCGGCACGCACCCGACCACCGCCCTGTGCCTGGAATGGCTCGACGGTCAGGACCTGAAAGGCTGCAACGTGCTGGACTTCGGTTGCGGCTCCGGGATCCTGGCGATCGCCGCCCTGCTGCTGGGCGCCAAACAGGCGGTGGGCACCGACATCGACGTGCAGGCCCTGGAAGCCTCCCGCGACAACGCCGGGCGCAACAACATCGCCGAAGCGCTGTTCCCGCTCTATCTGCCGCAAGACCTGCCGCAGGTCCAGGCGGACGTGCTGGTCGCCAACATCCTCGCCGGCCCGCTGGTTGCCCTGGCGCCGCAGTTGTCCAACCTGGTCAAGAGCGGCGGACGCCTGGCGCTGTCGGGCATCCTCGCCGAACAGGGTGAAGAAGTCGCTGCCGCCTACGCCCAGGACTTCGATCTGGACCCGATCGCCAACCTCGATGGCTGGGTACGCATCACCGGCCGTCGGCGCTAGAATGGCCGCCTGTATAAACCGGATCGCCGCATGACCGACAGTTTCGTCACCCAGTGTCCGCATTGCCAAACCAGCTTCCGCGTCAGCCATGCTCAGTTGAGCGTGGCCCGGGGCGTGGTGCGCTGCGGCTCGTGCCTGCAGGTGTTCAACGCTGCACGGCAGTTGCTTGAGCAACGCGCTGGCAAGGACGCTGTCGTCACACCTCCCGCACCGGCCGCCCCTGCTGAACCGCTGACCCCGCCGCCACCGCGCGCCATCAGCCAGAAGCAGTGGAGCGCCACCGAGCTCGACCTGGACAGCCTCGACCTGGACGAGGAACTGGCCAAGCTCGAACAGCGGGAAATCCAGCCGACCAAGGCCTTCGGCCAGGAGCGCAGCTCCAGGGAAGACACTCTCAGCGCCCGCCGCGACCAGCCGGATGCCGAAGAGGAACACTGGCCCGACAGCCTGTTCAGCCAGCCACCAGGCACCAGCGGCGACCCGGACGAAAAACCTGAGCAGCCGCCCGTCGATGCCGGCCGCTCCGGGCGTACCGAACCGTCGCTGTCCTTCAACCTGGACGATCTGGAAGACGAACCCAAGGCGCCCTCCCTACTCCTGGACGACGACCTGGAGCCCATGCCAGCGCACGGTTCCCTGAAGGCCGACGAGCCCGATGAAATCGAGCCGCCAGCCAGCCCGGCGCCACGCAACAAACGTGGGCGCGCCGAGCCCGAGGCGCCGGACGCCGTGCTGCTGGACCTGGAAGACGACCCGATCCAGCTGGACTGGCAAAAGCGCCGCTCGCCCTGGGGCCGCCGCCTGCTCTGGAGCCTGTTGATCCTGCTGGCCGCCGCCGGCCTGGCGGGCCAGTACATCGCCTATCACTTCGACGAACTGGCGCGCCAGGACCAGTACCGCCCCTGGTTCCAGCAGTTTTGCCCGGAACTGGGCTGCACGGTGCCCTCGAAGGTCGATATCGGCCGCATCAAGAGCAGCAATCTGGTGGTGCGCAGCCACCCGGACTTCAGCGGCGCCCTGGTGGTGGATGCGATCATCTACAACCGCGCGCCGTTCTCCCAGCCCTTCCCGCTGCTGGAACTGCGTTTCGCCGACCTCAACGGCCATCTGATCGCCAGTCGTCGCTTCAAGCCCGGCGAATACGTCAAGGGTGAGCTCGAAGGGGTGTCGGAGATGCCGCCGCAGACACCGATCCATATCGCGCTGGACATCCTCGATCCGGGCCCCAAGGCCGTCAACTACAGCCTGAGCTTCCACTCGCCCGAGTAAGGCGCGCCATCCGAGCAAAGACCGCTCTGGATTGACGGCGGTTTTCTGACTGCTGCCCAGCGGACCAAACCGTTGGCAATAACAGAATAACTGTTCAGATTTTATCCAATTCAGCCTTTATCCAGTCATCGAGAGCGGGTATCATGCCAACCCTTTTTCGAACTCTCATGATCCGGCCCCACAACAGGGAAGTCCTATGTCGGCGGTACGCATCGGCCCATATACATTGCACAACGGCTTGATTCTCGCCCCCATGGCGGGCGTCACCGACCAGCCCTTTCGTCAGCTTTGCAAGCGGCTGGGTGCAGGCCTTGTAGTCTCGGAAATGGTCACCAGCGACATGAGTTTGTGGAACAGTCGCAAATCGCGCCTGCGCATGATCCACGAGGGCGATCCCGAGCCGCGCTCGGTACAGATCGCCGGTGGCGATGCACAGATGCTGGCGGATGCCGCCCGCGCCAACGTCGAGTTGGGCGCACAGATTATTGATATCAACATGGGTTGCCCGGCGAAGAAGGTCTGCAACAAGGCCGCCGGCTCCGCGTTACTGAAAGATGAAGATCTGGTGAACGAGATCCTGCAGGCCGTGGTGGCTGCAGTCGATGTGCCGGTCACCCTGAAGATCCGTACCGGCTGGGACCGGGCGAACAAGAACGGCCTGACGGTGGCGAAGATCGCCGAACAGGCAGGCATCACGGCATTGGCGGTCCATGGCCGGACCCGGGCCGACCTGTACACGGGCGTTGCCGAGTACGACACCATCGCTGCGATCAAGCAGGCGGTGTCGATCCCGGTCTTCGCCAACGGCGATATCGACTCGCCCGAGAAAGCCCGCTACGTCCTCGACGCTACCGGTGCCGACGGGCTGTTGATTGGCCGGGCCGCTCAGGGGCGGCCATGGATTTTTCGTGAGATCGAACATTTTCTGCGTACCGGTCAAACCCTGCCGGCACCTGAGCTGTTCGAGGTGGAACGTATTCTGCTTGAGCATCTGGCCGCGCTGCATGCCTTCTATGGCGATGTCATGGGCGTACGCATTGCTCGCAAGCATGTGGGCTGGTATCTCGCAACTCTGCCGGGTGCCAGGGAGTTTCGCGCCCACTTCAATCGTTTGGAAGATACGGAAGCACAGTGCGCCAACGTTCGTGAGTTCTTTGCCGAGCGTTACAAGAGCCTGGTGACAGGGGACGGAGAAGGGGTGGCCGCATGACGATGATGACCGAGACTTTAGTGAGTGGAACAGCACCCGTGAGCGACAACGTGAATTTGAAACAGCACCTCAATACGCCGAGCGAAGAAGGCCAGACCCTTCGCGGGAGTGTCGAGAAGGCGCTGCACAATTATTTCGCCCACCTTGAGGGCGCGGCCGTCACGGACGTGTACAACCTGGTGCTCTCCGAAGTCGAGGCTCCTTTGCTCGAAAGCGTGATGAACTACGTCAAGGGCAACCAGACCAAGGCCAGCGAGCTGCTCGGTCTGAACCGCGGCACCCTGCGCAAGAAACTCAAGCAGTACGATTTGCTGTAAGCATTCAATCAAACCAGAAAGGCGCCCGCGTAAAACCGGTCGCCTTTTTTGCTGACTCCTTTGCTTTTGATGGAAATTGAGATGACCGACCAGACTACCCGCCTGCCGATCCGCCGCGCCTTGATCAGTGTTTCCGACAAGACCGGGATCCTCGAATTCGCCAAGGAGCTGGAAGCCCTGGGCGTGGAGATCCTCTCCACCGGCGGGACCTTCAAACTGCTGCAGGACAACGGCGTGGCCGCAGTGGAAGTCGCGGATTACACCGGTTTCGCGGAAATGATGGACGGCCGGGTAAAGACCCTGCATCCGAAAATCCACGGCGGTATCCTCGGTCGTCGCGGTATCGACGACGCCATCATGAACGAGCACGGCATCAAGCCGATCGACCTGGTAGCGGTCAACCTCTACCCGTTCGAAGCCACCATCTCCAAGCCGGGCTGCGACCTGCCAACCGCCATCGAGAACATCGACATCGGCGGCCCGACCATGGTCCGCTCGGCGGCCAAGAACCACAAAGACGTGGCCATCGTGGTCAACGCCAGCGACTACGGCCAGGTGCTGGAAAGCCTCAAGGCCGGCGGCCTGACCTACGCCCAGCGTTTCGACCTGATGCTCAAGGCCTTCGAACACACCGCGGCCTATGACGGCATGATCGCCAACTACATGGGCACCGTGAACCAGGCGGCCGAAACCCTGACCACCGAAGGCCGCAGCGAATTCCCGCGCACCTTCAACAGTCAGTTCATCAAGGCCCAGGAAATGCGCTACGGCGAGAACCCGCACCAGAGCGCGGCGTTCTACGTGGAAGCCAAGCCTGCCGAAGTCGGCATCGCCACCGCCACCCAGCTGCAAGGCAAGGAACTGTCGTACAACAACGTGGCCGACACCGACGCCGCGCTGGAATGCGTGAAGAGCTTCGTCAAGCCAGCCTGCGTGATCGTCAAGCACGCCAACCCGTGCGGCGTGGCCGTGAGCCCGGACGCCGAAGGCGGTATCCGCCAGGCCTACGAACTGGCCTACGCCACCGACACCGAATCGGCCTTCGGCGGCATCATCGCCTTCAACCGCGAACTGGACGCCGAGACCGCCAAGGCCATCGTCGAGCGTCAGTTCGTTGAAGTGATCATTGCCCCAAGCGTCAGCGAAGAAGCTCGCGCCGTGGTGGCAGCCAAAGCCAACGTGCGCCTGCTGGCCTGCGGCGAGTGGTCGGCGGACCGCGTTCCGGCCTGGGACTACAAGCGCGTCAACGGTGGCCTGCTGGTGCAGAGCCGCGACATCGGCATGATCGGCGCCGACGACCTGAAAGTGGTGACCAAGCGCGCCCCGACCGAACAGGAAATCCACGACCTGATCTTCGCCTGGAAAGTGGCCAAGTTCGTCAAGTCCAACGCCATCGTCTACGCCAAGAACCGTCAGACCATCGGCGTCGGCGCCGGCCAGATGAGCCGCGTGAACTCCGCCCGTATCGCCGCGATCAAGGCTGAACACGCCGGCCTGCAAGTGCAGGGCGCGGTCATGGCGTCCGATGCATTCTTCCCGTTCCGCGACGGCATCGACAATGCGGCCAAGGTCGGCATCACCGCGGTGATCCAGCCAGGCGGCTCGATGCGCGACAACGAAGTGATCGCCGCCGCCGACGAAGCCGGAATCGCGATGGTATTCACCGGTATGCGCCACTTCCGCCACTAAGTATCAATGGGGCGCCACCCTCCCCTGTAGCCGCTGCCGAAGGCTGCGATAAGACCCGAAGGGTCTTCAGCGATCTGAAATCCTGCAACCGCTTCGCGGTTGATCGCAGCCTGGTGGCAGCGGCTACAACGTCAGGCTTGTGCGCTTCACCGAATTAGCGTCATCCGAGGTTTTTGAAATGAATGTACTGATCATTGGTAGCGGCGGTCGTGAACACGCCCTGGCCTGGAAAGTCGCTCAAGACCCACGGGTCGAGAAAGTCTTCGTTGCCCCGGGCAACGCCGGCACCGCCATCGAAGCCAAGTGCGAGAACGTGGCCATCGACGTATTGGCCCTCGAGCAGCTGGCCGACTTTGCCGAGAAGAACGTGTCCCTGACCATCGTCGGCCCAGAAGTACCGCTGGTGGCTGGCGTGGTCGACCTGTTCCGCTCCCGTGGCCTGGACTGCTTCGGTCCGACCGCTGGCGCGGCCCAGCTGGAAGGCTCGAAAGCCTTCACCAAGGATTTCCTGGCTCGCCACAAGATCCCGACCGCCGACTACCAGAACTTCACCGAGATCGAGCCGGCCCTGGCTTATCTGCGGGAAAAGGGCGCGCCGATCGTGATCAAGGCCGACGGCCTGGCCGCCGGTAAAGGCGTGATCGTCGCCATGACCCTGAGCGAGGCCGAAGACGCCGTGCGCGACATGCTGGCCGGCAATGCCTTCGGCGACGCCGGTTCGCGCGTGGTGATCGAAGAGTTCCTCGACGGCGAGGAAGCCAGCTTCATCGTCATGGTCGACGGCAAGAACGTGCTGCCCATGGCCACCAGCCAGGACCACAAACGCGTCGGCGACGGCGACAGCGGCCCGAATACCGGCGGCATGGGTGCCTACTCCCCTGCCCCGGTGGTCACCGCCGACGTGCACCAGCGCGTGATGGACCAGGTGATCTGGCCGACCGTGCGCGGCATGGCCGACGAAGGCAACGTCTACACCGGTTTCCTGTACGCCGGTCTGATGATCGACAAGGCCGGCAACCCGAAGGTCATCGAGTTCAACTGCCGCTTCGGCGATCCGGAAACCCAACCGGTGATGCTGCGCCTGCAATCGAGCCTGGTGCTGCTGGTCGAGGCCGCCCTGGCCCAGGCGCTGGACAAGGTCGAAGCGCAATGGGATCCACGTCCGAGCCTGGGCATCGTCCTGGCCGCCGGCGGCTATCCTGGTGACTACGCCAAAGGCGCGGTGATCGAAGGCCTGGACGCGGCCGCCAAACTGGAAGGCAAAGTCTTCCACGCCGGTACCGCGCTCAAGGATGGTCAGGTGGTAACCTCCGGCGGTCGCGTGCTCTGCGCCACTGCCCTGGGCGACAGCGTAAGTGCCGCGCAGCAGCAGGCTTACCAACTGGCAGCTAAGATCGATTGGCAAGGCTGCTTCTACCGCAAAGACATCGGTTACCGGGCCATTGCCCGCGAGCGTGGCGAAAGTCAGGAGTAATCCTGTCGTCCTGTCCGGCAGGGGCCCCAGGCCCTTGCCGGACGGCTCCAGCGCCGCGCATAGTTATAATCTGGCATCAACCTACGAAGGGATTTCGCCGTGCGCTGGCTCAGGACTGCCATAAGTTTCACCGTCACTCTGCTGACCCTGCTCTGCTTGATCCCGGCCCAGGCCGCACAAGGCAGTAACTGGGCCGTTTTGCTCGATGAACAGGCCGACCTGCAACTGAGCGATATCCGCTCCCCGCGCTACACCAATCAATTCAGCCCGATCGAACTGGAACGCATCACCGCCGCCGAACCCGGAGGCGCGTTATGGCTGCGTTTCAAACTGCAACCGGGCAAGCACGAACAACTGCTGCGGATCTTCGCGCCCGACCTGTCACGCCTGGACATGTATGTACTGGATGGCGACAACCTGGTCGAGCAACTGACCTCCGGCACCCAGCAGCCCCAGGCCGAACGGCCTTTGCCCAGCAGCGACTTCATGCTGCCGCTGCCGCAGAACCAGAAGACCCTCGACGTCTATCTGCGCCTGGTCTCCGACCATCAGTTGCGCCCTTACATCACCCTGCAACCGGCGGTCATGACCGCGGCCAATCAAGGCCAGAGCGTGCTGTACGGCCTGCTGTTCGGCTGCATGGGCATGCTGATGCTGCACAACCTGGTGCGCTACGCCTACACCCGCTCGCGCAGCAGTCTGTGGCTGGCGTCCTGCGAAGCCCTGGTGATGCTCAGCCTGGCGCTGATGCTCAACCTGTTCGGCCCCTGGCTGCCGGACTGGCACGCGATACAGACCCCTGGCGCCTACCTGGCGCTGTTGCTGACCACCCCTTGCGGGCTGATGTTCGTCTATCGCTTTTTTGCCCCGCTGGGCCCGCACCCGCTGAACAAGCTGCTGCTGGTCGACATGCTGATGGTCGGCCTGTGCAGCCTGTTGCTGCTGTTCGTCGATTCGCTCCCGCTGAACCTCATCACCTACGGCCTGGTGGCCCTGGTCGGCCTGAGCATGCTGTTCATCGCCGGTTATCACTGGCACAAAGGCTACCGCCCGGCGCGCTACTTCGTGGCCGGCATGGGCATCTTCAACATCGGCGCGCTGATCGTGCTGCCGGCGCTGCTGGGGCTGACCATGGTCGCGCCCCAGGGCCTGATCGTCACCCTGCTGGTGATCATGTGCCTGAGCGGGTGGGCGATGAGCATCGCCCTGGGCGAGCGCCAGCGCAGCATCACCGAGAACGAGTTCAGCGTCAGCCGCGACCTCGCCGCCAGCAACGCCGAGGTCAATGCCAAGGCCGAGTTCCTGGCCAAGATCAGCCACGAGATCCGCACACCGATGAACGGCGTGCTGGGCATGACCGAGCTGCTGCTGGGCACGCCACTGTCGGTCAAGCAACGCGACTACGTGCAGACCATCCACAGCGCCGGCAACGAGCTGCTGACCCTGATCAACGAGATCCTCGACATCTCCAAGCTCGAGTCCGGGCAGATCGAGCTGGATGACGTGCAGTTCGACCTCAATGCACTGATCGAGGACTGCCTGAGTATTTTCCGCGCCAAGGCCGAGCAGCAGAACGTCGAGCTGATCAGCTTCATCCAGCCGCAGGTGCCGCGCGTGATCAGCGGCGACCCGACGCGCTTGCGCCAGGCCATGCTCAGCCTGTTGGAAAACGCCCTGAAGAAGACCGACGAAGGCGAGGTCCTGGTGGTGGTCGCGCTGGACGAGCGCACCAGCAAACCGCGCCTGCGCATCGCCGTGCAGGACAGCGGCCAGCCAATGGAAGCCGAAGAGCGCGATGCCCTGCTGCATTCGGAACTGCACAGCAAGAACTTCCTCGCCAGCACCCGCCTGGGCGGCAATCTCGGCCTGGTCATCGCCCGCCAGCTGATCCTGCTGATGCATGGCGAGTTCGGGGTCAAGACCAGCGCCAACCAGGGCAGCACCCTGTGGCTGACCCTGCCGCTGGACCCTGAGCGCCTGGAGCACCCGACGTCCGACCTGGATGGCCCGCTGCAGGGCGCGCGGGTGCTGGTGGTGGACGACAACGACACCTGCCGCAAGGTCCTGGTGCAGCAATGCAGCGCCTGGGGCCTGAACGTCAGCGCCGTGCCTTCGGGCAAGGAAGCCCTGGCCCTGCTGCGCACCAAGGCGCACCTGCGCGACTACTTCGATGTGGTGCTGCTCGACCAGAACATGCCCGGCATGACCGGCATGCAACTGGCAGCCAAGATCAAGGAAGACCCGAGCCTGAACCACGACATCCTGCTGATCATGCTCACCGGCATCAGCAACGCGCCGAGCAAGGTCATCGCGCGCAACGCCGGGGTCAAGCGCATCCTCGCCAAACCCGTGGCCGGCTACACCCTCAAGACCACCCTGGCCGACGAGCTGACCCAGCGCAACAAGGGCCAACTGGTCCCCCATCAGCCCCATTCGCTGAGCGGGGTTCCAGTGCCGGTCAAGGTGCCGAGCGACTTCCGCATCCTGGTGGCCGAGGACAACAGCATCTCCACCAAGGTGATTCGCGGCATGCTCGGCAAGCTCAACCTGCAGCCCGATACCGCGAGCAACGGCGAAGAAGCCCTGCAAGCGATGAAGGCCCAGCGCTACGACCTGGTGCTGATGGACTGCGAAATGCCGATCCTCGACGGTTTCTCCGCCACCCAGCAGCTGCGGGCCTGGGAAGTCGGCAACCAGCGCGTGCGCACGCCGGTGGTGGCGCTGACCGCGCACATCCTCACCGAGCACAAGGAACGCGCGCGGCAGGCCGGCATGGACGGGCACATGGCCAAGCCGGTGGAGCTGTCGCAACTGCGCGAACTGATCGAACACTGGGTGGCGCAGCGCGATCAGCAGAACCGCACCACGGCGCAACCGTCCTGAGCCGACAGTCCGGCAAACGCCTGTTAAACTCCGCTCGCCCTCCCTCGCTGTGAGTTTGCGCCATGCTCCATGTGCTGTTCAGCGTGTACCTGAAGATGCTGGTGCTCTACAGCCCCTTCTTCGTCCTGTCCTGCTTCATCAGCCTGACTCGCGGCTACTCCAGCAAGGAGCGTCGGCGCCTGGCGTGGAACGTCGCCCTGGCGACCCTGGCCTCCAGCGTGCTGCTGTATCTGTTCGGACGGGTGATCTTCAATGTGTTCGGCATCACCGTGGACGCCTTCCGCATCGGCGCCGGTAGCGTGCTGTTCATCTCGGCGCTGGGCATGGCCCAGGGCAAGTCGGCGATCCAGACCGACAACGTGCAGCAGGACGTGACCATAGTGCCCTTGACCATCCCCCTCACCGTCGGCCCCGGCACCATCGGCGCCCTGCTGGTGATGGGCGTCAGCCAGCCGCACTGGGACGACAAACTCACCGCGATCCTCAGCATCGCCCTGGCCAGCTTCACGGTCGGCGTGGTGCTCTACCTGTCCAACCGCATCGAACGCATCCTCGGCGAGCAAGGCTTACAAATCGTCAGCCGACTGATGGGCCTGTTCGTCTGCGCCCTGGCGGCGCAGATCATCTTTACCGGGGTCAAGGGGTATCTGGGGTAGAGGCAGCTGCAAGCTTCAAGCTACAAGCGGCAAGAACAAGCAGGCTCACTGGGGACAGTAAGCCTGTGTTTTTTTCTGGGGTGGACTTTTTATGCCTGCAGTTGCCACTGCAAGGCATCCAGGGCGTCGCAGCCGTCTTGTAGCAACAAGTGCGCGGCGTTGACGAAGTGAATCAGATCCTGATCGCCCACACCTTTGACACTCAGGCAATTGAGGCTGTGCATCAGATCGCGCGAGGCCTTGATGCGCTGCACCGCCCCGCCATGCAGATCGGCTGCGGGCGCGTTGCGGTCGAGGTGGAAAATTGGGGTGGGGGTGAGATTGCTTTGTAGGGGGATGAAGTCGGTCATTGGGAAGCTCCATGGTTAGCATTTCTGCATTCATAGGCTCGCTTTCCGACCGGCTAAGATCGGCCGCCGATGCGTCGGCGACCGGGCAACTATGGCTTCGCAAAAAAACTGCGACAACCCTCAATGTGTTGCCATTCTTTCCCTCTGACGGCCCCCACGCTTCCTGTAGCCGCTGCCGAGCCCGCGAGGCTGCGATAGGACCGAAGGTCCTCCAGCGGTTTCAAGACCCTGCGTCCGCTTCGCGGCCGATCGCAGCCTCGCGGGCTCGGCAGCGGCTACAGGGTTAGCGCCGACCGGTAGGTCGCGCATGGCGCAGCTTTGGCTTTTGATCTACCCGCCTCATCGGGAGGCCGAGTGAAGGTGTTCATCAGGGGGATGGCGCGCAGCGCCCCTCGACGCAGTCGAGGACATCGTATGGAGGTCGAAGCGAAGCCGACCGGAGTCGATGCCCCCTGATGGACGCCGGAGCGAGGGAACCTGAGCGCAGCGAAGGCCGTACGC
>NZ_FOXG01000009.1:184511-342038 GCF_900115645.1 Pseudomonas sp. NFPP07 | reverse complement strand
CACACGAATTGCTTGATTCAGTTGTTAAAGAGCGGTTGGTTAAGTCTTTCGTCTCAACCGAGGCGCGCATTCTACAGCAGCCTCTGTATCTGTCAAGCGGTTATTTTAAGAAGTTTTCAAAGTTTCCTTTGCAACTTCAACCACTTGCGCTTCCGATCTCTCGTCAGCGGGAGGCGAATTCTACAGCGTTACACGCTGCTGTCAACACCTCTTTTTCTCCGCTTTCGACCGAGAAGATCGAATCGTTAACCCGGCGAAAACATACTGCCGAATCAACTCCTTCGGGCTTCGATGAACTGAAGCGTGAGCGCTGTCGAAAACCGTGTAACTCGTTGAATCTCAAGGAGTTTTCCGTTTCGACTGCGCCGGAAGTGGGGCGAATTATAGACTTCCAGAATCTGCCGTCAACCCCTAATTACGCTTTTGTTGCAAAAGATGGTTTTTCCCCACTAAACGCGGGATTCGCCGTGTCACCGGCGGCACCCGCAGCAGTAACAACAACCCGCCAATAGAGGCGTAGATAGCCCACTCTTTAAGATCAGCCCGAACAATCCAGAGCATATGCAGTAAACCCAGCCCGAGAATGAGATACGCCATCCGATGCAACTTCTTCCAACGACTGCCCAGACGACGCTGACTGTATCGATTGGAAGTCACCGCCAAGGCCAACAATCCGAGAAAGCCCAGGCTTCCTACAATAATGTAGGGCCGCTTACGCAACTCCACGCCCAACTGCGACCAGTCGAGCCCGAGGATAAATACAGCGTAAGCACTTAAATGCAGCACTACATAAGCAAAGCACCACAAACCGAGCTGGCGTCGTACCGCGATCCATCCCGCCCATCCCGTGAGTTTCTGCAGGGGCGTCATACTCAGGGTAATCAGCAAAAAGATCAGTGTCCCCAGCCCCAACCGATCGACCAGTACCTTTCCCGGGTCGGGCCCGAGGGCGGAGGCCCAAGCCTGGTACAACCAAAGCAAAGGCCAGATAGCAGCAACGATGAAGACGCCAAGGCGCCAGAGTGGGTAGCGCATCAGTAATTCTTCCGCAGATCCAGGCCGGTATATAAAGAAGCGACTTCATCCGCGTAGCCATTGAACATCTGTGTCTCACGCACGTTGGGACTGAACAGGCCGCTAGGCAATCGACGTTCGCGTGCCTGAGTCCAGCGAGGATGATCAACCGTAGGATTCACGTTCGCGTAAAAACCGTACTCATTGGCAGCGATGCTTTGCCAGGTGGTTTTCGGCTGCTCCTCCACCAGACTGATGCGCACGATCGACTTGATGCTCTTGAAGCCGTACTTCCACGGCACCACTAAACGCAACGGCGCGCCATTCTGGTTAGGCAGCTCGCGGCCATACATCCCCACGGCAAGAATCGCCAAGGGATGCATCGCCTCATCCAGGCGCAGCCCTTCTACATAAGGCCAATCGATCAGGGCAAAACCCGAACGCTGGCCGGGCATGCTTTTAGGATCCTGAAGGGTTTCGAAGCGGATGAACTTGGCCTTGGAGGTTGGCTCGACCTGCTTGAGCAACTCGGAGATCGGGAAACCGATCCAGGGAATCACCATGGACCAGGCCTCGACACAACGCAGCCGGTAGATCCGCTCCTCCAACTGATAAGGCTTCATGAAGTCTTCCAGCGCATAACGCCCTGGCTTGCCCACCTCCCCGTCCACCACCACACTCCAGGGCTCGGTTTTCAGCGCGCCGGCATTGGCAGCCGGGTCGCCCTTATCGGCACCGAACTCATAGAAGTTGTTGTAGTGGGTAGCATCCCTGAATGGAGTGATCGCCTCATCCTTGACGTTGACCGCCTGCCATTTGGTTTCCGGCAGTTTCTGCGCAAACCATGACGGCGCCTTGCCAGGTTCGACATCTGGATATCGCCCAGCGTCTCCGGCACTGGCCCAACGCGGCAGCGCACTGGCAGCCAGGCCAGCAATGGCCCCACCCAACAGGCTACGGCGAGAGAAATAAAGAGATTCAGGCGTGACGTCCGACTCTTTGCAGTCAGACGACTTGGGGATTTTGATCAACATGGCAACTCCGCAGTATTGGAGGACTGATGCACCAATAGACTGCGGAGTATGGGGGAAATTACATTAAGGCAACGTTTTGCGTCGACGAAGACGCAGCAGGTATTGCACCGGACCGGACGCCGCATAAGCGAGGAAAACCAACAGCAGAATCCGCGGCGGATCACTGAAGACCACGGCGAATACCAGAACCACGGCGAGAATCGCCACGAAAGGTACACGCCCCTTCAGGTCCAGCTCCTTGAAGCTGTTGTACTTGATATTGCTGACCATCAGCATGCCGGCCGCCGCCACCATCAGCGCCACCAGGAACGACATCTTCGAACCCTGGATGCCGTAATCGCTGAACGCCCAGACAATACCGGCCACCACACCCGCCGCGGCCGGACTGGCCAGGCCGATGAAGTAACGCTTGTCGGCAGTCCCCACCTGGGTGTTGAAGCGAGCCAGACGCAACGCTGCGCCAGCTACATAGATAAAGGCGACCATCCAACCGACCTTACCCATGTCGCCCAACGCCCAACCGAATGCCAGCAAGGCAGGCGCAACGCCGAAGGCAACCATGTCGGACAGCGAGTCATACTCGGCGCCAAAAGCGCTCTGGGTATTGGTCATGCGGGCCACGCGCCCATCCAGACCGTCGAGCACCATGGCGACAAAAATCGCGATGGCCGCGAACGCGAAATACTTGCTCGCTCCTGCCGCGTCCCCGGCGCTCAACGCGCTCTGGGCACTCATGGAGTTGATGATCGAGTAGAAACCGGCGAACAGGTTCGCGGTGGTGAAGAGATTCGGCAGCAGATAGATACCACGATGCCGGACTTTACGGCCTTCAGCGTCATGCCCTTCTTCGACATGCTCATCGATGGGTAGCAGGCTTTCGGCGTCAGAGGCCTGGTTTGGCTCTTCGGGACGTTCGCTCATGGACATTACCTTGCAACGGTGTGAAAAGTTTCGACGATACCCAGGGTCACGATTGGACCACAAAGGATCCAGCTTTATACCAGAACCTGTCTATCCAAACGAAAAAACGCGGCCTAGGCCGCGTTTTTCCCTGACAAGACTCGAACTTAGTTCTTGGCTTTGTCGACGATTTTGTTGGCACCGATCCACGGCATCATCGAGCGCAGTTGCTCACCGATGATTTCGATACCGTGAGCGGCGTTGTTACGACGCTTGGCAGTCATCGATGGGTAGCCGGTAGCACCTTCGCTGATGAACATCTTGGCGTACTCACCGTCCTGGATGCGCTTCAGGGCGTTGCGCATGGCCTGACGGGATTCGGCGTTGATCACTTCAGGGCCGGTCACGTACTCGCCGTATTCGGCGTTGTTGGAGATCGAGTAGTTCATGTTGGCGATACCGCCTTCGTACATGAGGTCAACGATCAGTTTCAGTTCGTGCAAGCACTCGAAGTAAGCCATTTCCGGCGCGTAGCCAGCTTCGACCAGGGTTTCGAAACCGGCCTTGACCAGCTCGACGGTACCGCCACACAGAACAGCCTGCTCGCCGAACAGGTCGGTTTCAGTCTCGTCCTTGAAGGTGGTTTCGATGATACCGGTACGGCCGCCGCCCACGCCTGCCGCGTAGGACAGAGCAACGTTCTTGGCGTTGCCGGAGGCGTCCTGGTAGATAGCGATCAGGTCAGGGATACCGCCGCCCTTGACGAACTCGGAACGTACGGTGTGGCCTGGGGCCTTCGGCGCGATCATGATCACGTCGAGGTCGGCACGCGGAACGACCTGGTTGTAGTGGATCGCGAAGCCGTGGGAGAAGGCCAAGGTGGCGCCCTTCTTGATGTTCGGCTCGATTTCGTTCTTGTACAGCTGGGACTGGAACTCGTCCGGGGTCAGGATCATGACCAGGTCGGCGCCGGCAACGGCCGCGGCTACGTCGGTCACTTTCAGGCCATGGGCTTCAGCCTTGGCAACGGTGGACGAACCTTTACGCAGGCCAACGGTGACATCAACGCCGGAGTCTTTCAGGTTGCACGCTTGAGCGTGGCCCTGGGAACCGTAACCGATGATGGCAACTTTCTTGCCCTGGATGATCGAGAGGTCGCAGTCTTTATCGTAGAAAACTTTCATGAATTTCCCCTATATCAGGCCGTTCAGGCCGTTCGCTAATTTGAGTTAGATGCTGAGTACTTTATCGCCACGGGCAATGCCGGTGACGCCACTGCGTACGGTTTCCAGAATCGAGGCGGTGCCGATCGACTGGATGAAACTGTCGAGCTTGTCGCTGGTACCGGTCAATTGAACGGTATACACGCTGGCACTGACATCGACGATCTGCCCACGGTAAATATCGGTGGTGCGCTTGACCTCGGCGCGCTGGGCGCCGGTGGCCTTGACCTTGACCAGCATCAGCTCGCGTTCGATGTGAGCGCTTTCCGACAGGTCGACCAGCTTGACCACTTCAACCAGCTTGTTCAGGTTCTTGGTGATCTGCTCGATGATTTCATCGTGCCCCACGGTAGTCAGTGTCAGACGCGACAGGGTCGGGTCTTCGGTCGGCGCCACGGTCAGGCTTTCGATGTTGTAGTTGCGCTGCGAAAACAGGCCAACCACACGAGACAAGGCGCCCGGTTCGTTTTCCAGAAGCAAGGAGATAATGTGCCGCATGATTAAGTACGCTCCGTCTTGCTCAGCCACATATCGCGCATGGAGCCGTCTTTGATCTGCATCGGGTAGACGTGCTCGCTGGTATCGACCTGGATGTCGAGGAACACCAGGCGATCTTTCATGGCGAACGCTTCTTCCATCTTCGGCTTCAGATCCTTCAGGTCCGTGACGCGAATGCCCACGTGCCCATAGGCTTCGGCCAGCTTGACGAAATCAGGCAGCGATTCCATGTAGGAATGCGAGTGACGGCTACCGTAGTTCATGTCCTGCCACTGACGCACCATACCCAGCGCACCGTTGTTCAGGTTGATGATCTTGACCGGCAGGTCGTACTGCAGGCAGGTCGACAGTTCCTGAATGTTCATCTGGATACTGCCCTCGCCCGTTACACAGGCAACGTCAGCATCAGGGAAACTCAGCTTGACGCCCATGGCCGCAGGGAAACCGAAGCCCATCGTGCCCAGGCCACCGGAGTTGATCCAGCGATTGGGTTTGTTGAACCGGTAGTACTGCGCCGCGAACATCTGGTGCTGACCCACGTCGGAGGTCACATAGGCGTCGCCCTTGGTCACTTCGCAGAGGGTCTCGATCACGGTCTGCGGCTTGATGATGCTGCCGTCGCCCTTGTCGTAAGGGAACAGGCCGCGATCACCGCGCCACTCCTCGATCTGCTTCCACCAACTGGCGACTGTATCCTTGTTCGGGGTTTCGCCGATTTCCTTGAGGGCCGCGACCATTTCGGTCAGGACGCTCTCTACCGGACCCACGATCGGCACGTCTGCCTTGATGGTCTTGGAGATGGACGCCGGGTCGATGTCGACATGGATGATCTTGGCGTTCGGGCAGAATTTCGCCGGGCCGTTGATAACACGGTCGTCGAAACGCGCGCCGACTGCCAGGATCACATCGGCATGGTGCATGGTCAGGTTGGCGGTGTAGCTGCCGTGCATGCCGAGCATGCCGACGAACTGACGATCGGTGCCAGGATAGGCACCCAAGCCCATCAGGGTATTGGTGACCGGCAGGTTGAGCATTTGTGCCAATTCGGTCAGCGGCGCGGAACCGCCACCGAGGATCACCCCGCCGCCTGCGTACAGCACAGGACGCTTGGCCGCCAGGAGCATTTCTGCCGCCTTGCGGATTTGCCCGGAGTGACCACGAACAGCTGGGCTGTAGGAGCGCAGCTTCGCTTTTTTAGGGAAAACGTATTCGAACTTTTCAGCCGGATTGGTCATGTCCTTAGGGACATCGACCACGACTGGACCCGGACGACCGGATTGCGCCAGGTAGAACGCCTTCTTCATGACTTCCGGGATTTCCGAAGCATGCTTGATCATGAAGCTGTGCTTCACGATCGGCCGGGAGATACCGATCATGTCGGTTTCCTGGAACGCGTCGGTACCGACCATGGTGCTAGGCACCTGACCGGAAATGATCACCATTGGAATGGAGTCCATATAGGCAGTGGCGATACCGGTGATGGCATTGGTCGCGCCAGGGCCGGAAGTCACCAGTACCACGCCGGCCTTGCCGGTGGCACGGGCGTAGCCGTCAGCCATATGGGTAGCCGCTTGCTCGTGACGAACCAGGATGTGGGTCACTTCCGGTTCTTTGAACAGGGCATCGTAAACATGAAGGAGAGCACCACCCGGGTACCCATAGATATATTTGACGCCTTCGTCACGCAAAAAGCGGACGAGCATCTCACCGCCAGATAAAAGCTCCACGTTGTTCACCTCTAAAACGCCAGAATACCGCCCTCTTGAAAGGGGACGGGTCTTAATAGGTTTACTTCTCAGCAGAGCATGAGCGACGGTGGTCGCCGACTACGTCAGCACTGACTGAGCAAGTATTGGGAGTGCCCCAAGTGTTGCGGGGTTTTCCCACCCAGCGCGAGGTAACGCGTTGCGGGTGTAGCAGGTCGGCGCGGATGTGCGCCTCATGTTCTGCCGAGTGGGTCTGCTTCTGGCAGTCCCTCTACAGCGGACTTTGGATTCTTCTGTTTCGCCCTCTGCAAGTCAAGACGTCAATGTGCTTTATTCGAACTAAGCGCATGAGAACGCAAGAAAAAACCTGTAAACCGCGAGTGTCTGCGCTTCAATTGCGCAATCCTGGATAAGGAATTCAAAAATGCGAACCTTCGCCATGACCGCTGGCCTGCTGCTCGCCATGAGCCTCCCGTGCCAGGCCGGCCAGATTTACAAATGGGTCGACGCCCAGGGAGTCACCCATTTCGACGCCCAGCCACCCCAAGGCGTGGGCAGCACTGCCATCACCCTGCCAAAAGCGCCGAAAGGTGCGAGCAGTACTCCGCCGCCCGACAAGCCGGGCCCTCAGCAACAAGTCATGGACAATCAGGTCAAGCAGCAGCTCGCCAGGCAGGAAGCCGAACGCAGGCGTTTTTGCACACAGGCACGGGCCAGCCTGGCGCAGTTGCAGAACAACCCGCGCCTGAGCGAGAACACAGAGGGGGGAGTGCGCCGCCTGACCGAGGAACAACGGCAGCAGCGCATTGCGGAAACACAGAAGGCGATAGACAACCACTGCCGCTAGGCAGTGGTTGCAGAAGGTTTAGCGGGCGCCGCCGATCAGTTGGTCAAACTCCTTGAGCAGGATCTGCAACTGATGGTCCCGGCCTTGCATCGAGCGACCGGCGAATACCACTTCGGCCATTTCCTGGATACCCGAGGCGTTGGGCAAAGGCAGATCCTGCTCAAGAATCGCCTTCATCCGCGGCAGGAAGATCCACTGCAGCCACTGCTCGAACTCCAGCGTATCCACGGCAAACGGCTCGACACTGGCCAGAGCTTCAGCACTCGGCGGGGTGTCATCCCACAGCCCTTGCAACCGCATCTCACGTTCGATCAACAGCAACTGATCGGCAATCTTTGGAAAACGTGCATCCATCAGAGCGACACCTTGGCTTTTTGCCGGGCCTGAGCGGCACCAGCGGCATCGCCCTGTTTCTCGCGTGCCTGGGCAATCAATGCCCACAGGCTGGCCTGCAGATCCGGACGACCGTTGGCGAAGCTCAGGCCGCGACGGGCAAACTGTTCAGCCTGCGGGGCATCGCCCTGGGCCATGCGTACCTGGGCCAGGCGATACAGCACCTGCGGCTCACGCGGCGCGACACGCTGGGCGCGCTCAAGACTGGAGGAAGCACCGTTCAGATCACCACTCGCCTGTTGCTGCTGAGCGGTGGTCAACAGGGCCAGCACTGGACCGTCCAGTTGCTCATCGGCGGACAGCCCGCCAGAGCTGGCCGAAGGCACCCCGCTCGGCGTCGGCGGCAAGCTGTAGCTGCCCTGATTGATCGGTGCGGACTGGATCGGTGCGGTATCGATAGGACCTGGGGTGATCGGGCCCGGGGTAATCGGCGCGCTGCTGATCGGCGCAGCAGTGGCCGCAGCCCCGCCCGGCACCATCACCACCACGCCCGAGTCCTGGGGAATACTTTGAGCCTGAGCTTGCGCAGGACGCTTGATGGTCGTCTGACGGAAGCCGCCATTGGCCGAAATGCGTTCGCTGTTGGACACTGCGGTACCGGAGTCCACCACCGGAATCGAGCCACGCTGCACGCTGGCGCAACCATTGAGCAAAGCCAGAGCTGTAATAGCTGGAATCCACCACTTGTTCACGTCAAACCCTCTTCGCTTAATTCATCCAGCCCTTGACCCAATCCATCACCGACTCGCCGGACGCCGGGCTTTCGCCACCGCATGCCGGACCGGGAGGAGGTTCGCTGCCGCGAATATACGGCATCTGTACCGCGCCCGGACAGTTGGCATCCGAGCCTTGCCCGGTCCGCGAGTCGACCCAGGCCTGCACCACGTTATCCGGTTGCGGCATATCCAATGGCAACGGGTCGGCCTTGCGCATGAAACTGGTCCAGACCTGCAGCGCACCGGTGGCGCCGGTGAACGGTGTCTTGCCGTTGTCATCACGCCCCAGCCAGACCACGGCCAACAGATCCTGGCTGAAACCGGCGAACCAGCTGTCGCGGGAATCGTTACTGGTACCGGTCTTGCCCGCCAGCGCCAGGGAGCGCGGCAGCACGTTGTAGACCGAACTGCCGGTACCTTCGCGCATGACGCGCTGCATCGCGCTCTGGATCAGGTAGATCGAGCCCGGGTCGAAACGTTGCTGGATCTGGAACGGATAACGCTTCAGCGGTTCGCCCTCAGCGGTCAGCACGCTACGGATCCCGCGCATCGGGGTATTGAAACCGCCGTTGGCCAGGGTCTGATACATGGTGGCGACTTCCATCGGGCTCAAGCCCCCCGCCCCCAGCAGCATCGAAGGGAACGCCGGGAACTCGCGGGTGACACCAAGGCGCCCCAGGGTTTTCAGCACATTCGGCACACCGACTTCCAGGCCCAGGCGCGCGGTCGACAGGTTATAGGAATGGGCCAGCCCCTGATAAAGGAAGACCGTGCCGTGGGAACGACGGTCGTAGTTCTGGGGTTTCCACACCTGTCCATCGCCCCCCTTCACCGAGAACGCCTCGTCGGAGAGCCAACTGGTCAGGGTGTATTGGCTGGGTTTCTCCAGCGCCGTCAGGTAAACCGCGGGCTTGATCAGGGAGCCGATCGGCCGCACCGCATCCAGCGCCCGGTTGAAACCGGCAAAACCGGCCTGGCGGCTGCCGATCATGGCCTGGACTTCACCGGTTTCCGGGTTGGTCACCACCATTGCCGCTTCGACTTCATCCGATCCCTTGCGCCCGGCCAGGCGCTTGAAGGTATCCCCGACCGAAGCCTCGGCCTTCATCTGCAGAATCGGGTCGAAGCTGGTGAAGATCCGCAGGCCTTCCTCGGTCAAGTCTTCGTCGCGGTAATCCTCACGCAGCTGACGCTTCACCAGATCCAGGAAGCCCGGGAACGAGCTGTCCGCCAGACTGCCGCGCTTGGTCACGCCCAAGGGCATTTTCTTCGCCGCTTCGACCTGCTCCGGCGTCGCCACACCCTGCTGCGCCAGTAGATCGAGCACCAGGTTACGCCGCTCCAGCGCGCGCTCCGGATAACGACGCGGGTTGTAATAGGACGGCCCCTTGACCATCCCCACCAGCAAGGCGATTTGATGCAACTTGAGTTCGGCCAGCGGCTGGCTGAAGAAGAACTGGCTGGCCAGGCCGAAACCGTGCACGGCACGCTGGCCATCCTGGCCGACGAAGACCTCGTTGAGGTACGCCTCGAGGATCTCGCGCTTGTCGTAATGCAGCTCAAGCAGCAGGGCCATCATCGCTTCGGTGAGCTTGCGGCTCAGGCTGCGTTCGTTGGTCAGGTAGAAGTTCTTGACCAACTGCTGGGTCAGGGTACTGCCGCCCTGGCGCATGGCGCCGGACGAGGTATTGACCCACACCGCCCGTGCGATCGACTTGGGCGACACGCCAAAGTGGCTGTAGAAATCCCGGTCCTCGACCGCCACCAGGGTTTCCAGCAGATAAGGAGGCACCTGATCGATCTTGATCAGGATCCGGTCTTCGAGATTCTTCGGATACAGGCCGCCGATCAGCAGCGGCTCCAGGCGTACCACGGCCAGTTTCGAGCCTTTGCTACCTGACAGCTCGGCCACGTAGTCACCGGAGAAGCGCACCCGCACCGGTTGCGCCTGTTCCATGCCTTCATAGAACTGGAAACCGCGGGTATTGAGTTCAACGGTGTTACCACTGACCGACGCAGCGCCAGGGCCATTGACCACGCTTTCGCGGCGATAGCCGAGTGCGTCGAGTTCGGTGAGGAAGTCGTCCTTGCTGAGCTTCTGTCCGACGAACAGCTCCAGCGGGCGCGCATAGACCTTGGCCGGAATGGTCCAGCGCTTGCCGGAGAATTTCTCCTGGACCACGGCGTCGAGATAAACCGCAAAGCCGGCGAGCACCACCAAAGCGACCAGACCGAGCTTCAAGGCCCAGCCCAGCCAGGGGCGCGGGCCACTAGACGGACGTTTTTTAGCGGAACGGGGGGATCGAGTACGAGTCATGGCGGCGGATTATACGCACTTTATTCATCGTCAACAGGAGCCGCCCGAGGTTTGCGTTAGCCCTGTCAGCGGCCATAATGACGCCCTTGAATTTTCCCCGACTCTGAAGGATCGCCTGTGAGCCAATCCCTGATCGCCGCCCTGCAAAACCCGGCCCTCTACCCGCATCCCGTAGACGGTTTCCAGGTCATCGAGACCCATATTTCCTGGGTCCTGCTCACCGGCCCCTATGCCTATAAGCTGAAAAAGCCGGTCAACTTCGGCTTTCTCGATTTCACCGGCCTTGAAGCGCGCGGGCACTTCTGCGGCGAAGAGCTGCGTCTGAACCAGCGCCTGACCGATGATTTGTATCTGGAAGTGTTGCCGATCACCGGCAGTGCCGAAGCGCCGCAGATCGCGGGTGACGGCCCGGTTATCGAATACGCGCTGAAAATGCGCCAGTTTCCGCAAAGCCAGCTGCTCAGTACGCTGCAAGCCAATGGCGAACTGACCACCGCGCACATCGACGAAATGGCCCGGCAGATTGCCAGGTTCCACCTCGAAGCCCCACGGGTCTCGGCAGCCCACGAAGCCGGCACCCCGGAAAGCGTCATGGAGCCGGTGCGTCAGAACTTCGAGCAGATCCGCCCATTCCTCAGCGACAAGGCCGACCTGCAACAGCTCGAAGCCTTGCAAGCCTGGGCCGAAAGCAGCTTCGAGCGCCTCAAGCCACTCCTTGCCCAGCGCAAGACCGAAGGCTTCATCCGTGAATGCCACGGCGACATCCACCTGGGTAACGCAACGCTTATCGACGGCAAGGTGGTGATTTTCGATTGCATCGAGTTCAACGAGCCGTTCCGCTTCACTGACGTCTATGCCGACGCCGGTTTCCTCGCCATGGACCTGGAAGACCGCGGCCTGAAATGCCTGGCACGCCGCTTCATCAGCCAGTACCTGGAACAGACCGGTGACTATCAGGGCCTGGAGCTGTTGAATTTCTACAAAGCCTATCGCGCCCTGGTACGCGCCAAGGTCGCCCTGTTCAGCATGCCGGCCGACGCCAGTCCGATGCAGCGCGCCACGGCCCTGCGCCAGTACCGCAACTACGCCAACCTGGCAGAAAGCTACAGCACCATTCCATCGCGCTTCCTGGCGATTACTTCTGGCGTTTCCGCCGTTGGCAAAAGCCATGTGGCCATGCGTCTGGTGGAAGCCCTGGGCGCCGTTCGCCTGCGCTCCGATGTCGAGCGCAAACGCCTGTTCGGCGAGCAGCAGGTACAGAACGATCCGAATGCCGGCATTTATAATGCCCAAGCCAATACCGCGACCTATGACCGCCTGCATGAACTTGCCGGTATCGTCCTGCGCGCCGGTTTCCCGGTGGTCATCGACGCCACCTACCTCAAGCGCGACCAGCGTGATGCCGCAGCCAAGGTTGCCGAAGCGACCGGCACGCCTTGCCTGATCATCGACTGCAATGCCCCGCAGGCCGTCATTGCCAGCTGGCTGGCGCAACGCCAGGCCGATCGCAACGACCCGTCGGACGCGACCCTAGCCGTAATCGAACAGCAGCAAGCCAATCGCGAAGCCCTGAGCGCCGAGGAAGTGCTGCGCAGCAAGCGCGTCGAGACCAATGAAAGCGGGAGCCTCGACAGCCTGGTCGCGAACATTCGCCAGCGTCTCCCAGGCTTGTAATCAACTATTTCAGCCGTGAAACCGCAAAGGCTTCACGGCTGAAAAATAGTGGCACTATACTGGCGTCATAATTCCAGCAGGTGACGCCCCATGAGTCAGCCCAAACTTCTCGATACTCCCCTTTACGCTTTGCTGCACAAAGACGACATCGACGGCTTTAACCGGGAGCGCCCGAAAGACCAGACTGTCGACATGCGCGGCGGCGATTTTCGTGGGCTCGACCTGCGTGAACTGAATGCCGACGGCATCGACTTCACCGACGCCTACTTCCGCTCTGCCGACCTGCGCGGCCTCGACCTGCGCAATTCCTCCATGGAAGGCGCCAGCCTGGCCCATGCGCAAATCTCCGGCGCCTACTTTCCGCCCGAACTGACTGCCGATGAGATCCTGATGTCCGTCAATTTCGGCACTCGTCTGCGCTACCGCACCAAGTAATCGCTCCTTTTGCTCCGAGGTCCGGCGCTTTCTGCCTTACGCTGGACTTGGTCTTCTCCTTCCCCCTCTTCCCTCTGTTTCTGGCGTACTTTCCTCTGTCGCCTTAGAAGCTTTTGCGCCAAAACCGACCAAAGAACAGCGCTTTTCCTACTGAGCGCTACACTCCTTTGAGACTTGCCCACGCACCATTCGGCCGTCGCAAGGAGGCTTGATGAATGATGAATTGCAACACCTGAAGAACCTTGGCAAGACGTCGGCACAATGGCTGCATGCGGTGGGCATCCATAGCGCTTCGGACTTGCGCCGCCTGGGGGCGGTGGATGCCTATCGGGCCGTGCGGACCCGAGGGTTTCGAGCCTCGAAGGTGCTGTTGTACGCCATTGAAGGCGCACTGATGGATGTGCACTGGAATGACATTCCGGCAGAACGCAAGGAAGCACTCAACAAACAGCTGGATGCCATTTCTTCACGCCAAAAGAACTGACCTGGCAGGCTTTTTATGTATTTACTGGGGGAACAACCGGCTTACGCCGATGCCTTGATCAATCGGCTGCAGAGCATCCCGCCGCGCCTGCTGGAAGGCCTGCTGCCGTCCGGCGACGTGTTGGAGGTGGCCCCTTCCAAAGACCTTTCCAGCAGCCTTGCCGACAGCCAGTTGTTCCTGCTCGAAAGCGGCCAGGTACAAGCCAGCGTCGATGAGCGCCCACTGTTTTATCTGCATGAAGGCGATCTGCTCGGGCTGCGCCGAGGCGTGGACCTGCCGCACTGGCAACTCAGCAGCGAGCAGCCGTTGAGCCTGATCCCCTATCAGCGTTCCGCGGTGTTCCAGCATCTGTATGCCGACGAACAGCGTTCCGAACTGTTTCTACAGTACCTGATCGGACAAACCGCCCTGCTCTCCGATGCCGTTGCCCGCCTCAAGCAGCCCGAGTTGCGCAACAGCAACGGCTTTCAACGCGCGGCCAAGGGCGAAGTGCTGATTCACCAGGGCGACGACGCCGATCATGTGTTCGTCATTATCGAAGGGCACGCCGAAGCCTTTGTCGACGGACACAAGGTCGGAGATGTGCCCAAGGACGAGATCTTTGGTGCGATGGCCATTTTCACCGGGGAGAAACGCAACGCCAGCGTGATTGCCAGCGAGCCATCCACCCTGATGCTGATCCCCAGGAGCCAGTTTCTCAGCCTGACTCAGAGCAATCCACGTATCGCCCATAGCCTGATCGAAAGCATGGCGCGGCGAATCGACTTGTTGAACAAGGAAGTCAGCCGCCTGCACAGCCTGAGCGCCAACCTTTGAAGCCCCGCGTTTACAAGCAATCCAAACGAGCGTTTAGCGGAATTCGCAGAAACAGGAAAAACTTTGTTGACTTGGAAATGAGAATCGTTATGATTATCACAACTGGTCGCGAGATCAGTCGATAACCTGGAAGACCAGTGGTTCGGACTCTCAGATTATCTCCTCATCAGGCTAATCACGGTTATTTGACCCGGCTCTTGCCGGGTCTTTTTTTGTCCGGAAAAAGCCATCCGCCTACTGGCGCATCTGGGCGCAGTAGTCCTTCTCCGGCAGCCGCGCGCTGTACCACACGTAATCCGCGCTTTTCAGCGATACCTGCATGCCCTTCTGCGCCAGCATCAGCACCACGGCGCCGTTCGATGCGTCGAGGTCCCGCAGGTGAACCGGTACCCCGACATCCTTGCGTGCATGAAAGGCCCCGGCAAACAGCAGCGCCGGCGTCGGTGCCGCCAGCAAGCGCTCGGCCATGCGTCGGTCGCGCTGCTGCTGAACCGCCAGCATCGCCGGCATCTGGCTTTCGGGCAGCAGGCCACAATGGGAATCACGAACTTGCTGCAGCAACTCATTGCGCACCAAGGCGGCATTCGAGTGCTCGCCACTCAAGGCTGGTGCCTGGCGATAGATGCCGCGAACTTCGGAGCTATCCAGATTGGCGGCCAGCAACGGATAAGGCTGGAGCAACGCATAGCGCACGACAGGTCCGTACAGCGCCCAGTTCCAACCCGGCGACCAGGCCAGTGCACCTGACAGATCATCGGGCAAGCCCTGCGCCGCCTTGTGCTGGCGGAGCGCGTCGACCCGCGGCTGCTGGTCCGGCGTGAGCATCTCCAACAGCAGGCTGCCTTGCGTGCGCTGGGTCGCCATCACCTGCAACAACCACAGCTGCAAGGCGTGATGCTCGGGGTGGTCATGCTGCTCGCCGACAATCACCCGCGGCGCCCGGGCCAGACGAATGACCAGCTCCTCTGGAGTCAGGAGCTTTCCACTGCGCAGGTCCTGAATCGCCCCGCTTTCAGCCTGGACCGGAAGTTCAGGCATGACCGGCAGGCCCTCGCAGGCGCCCAGCAGCAACACACTCAGGATCAATAACACACGCATGTGGCGTCTCCGCGAATCGCCTCAGCGGGCGATGATCAAAGGATGGCCGCGCTCGGGGTGCGCCTGCACCAACACCTCCAGTCCGAACACCGCCTTGAGCGGTTCGGGCCGCAGCACCTGCGCCGGGCTGTCCAGCGAGTGAGGCCGCCCGCCTTCGAGCAGCAACAGGCGATCACAATATCGCGCGACGAGGTTCAGATCATGCAGGATCACCAGGACCGCGACCCCACGATCGGCAAACTCGCGGATGGCCTGCAAAGTGACATGTTGATGCAAAGGGTCGAGGGCCGAGGTCGGCTCGTCGAGCAACAGGGTCTGGCCGACCGCGCCCGGCCACAGCTGCGCCAACACCCGGGCCAGATGCACACGCTGACGCTCGCCGCCCGACAAGGCCACATAGCTGCGACCGTGCAGGTGCCCGGCATCCGCCGCTTGCAGGGCCTGCATGACAATCTCATCATCCCGTGCCCGACCGCTTTGATAAGGCAGGCGCCCCAGGCCGACGACCTCTTCGACCCGGAAGGCGAACTCGAGCGTCGAACTTTGCGGCAACACCGCCAGCCTTTGCGCCTTTTGCCCGCCGTCCCACCTGGAGAGCTCACGCTGATCCAGCCAGACCTGACCCTGATCGGGTTTCAGCTCGCCGCACAAGGCCGCCAGCAAGGTGCTTTTGCCCGCGCCATTGGGCCCTAGCACTCCCAGCACTTCCCCGGGCTTGAGCTCAAGGTCGATCCCTTCCAGCACGGTTTTCCTGCCACGGCGCACCGCCAGATTTTCCGCTCGCAGCATCAGGCGCGCCCTCGCAATAACAAAAACAGAAAGAATGGCGCACCGATAAAGGCAGTCACGATGCCAATGGGCAACTCCGCAGGCGCCAGCGCCAGGCGCGCCACCAGATCCGCCAGCAACAGCAGGCTGGCGCCGGCCAGTATCGACGCCGGCAACAAGGTCCGGTGGTCAGGTCCCGCCAGCAGTCGCACCAGATGGGGTACCACCAGCCCGACAAAGCCGATCAGCCCGGCAGCGGCGACAGCCGCGCCGACCCCCAGCGCGGTACAGAACACCAACTCCCGCTTCAGCCGTTCGACATCGATCCCCAGGTGGCCGGCTTCAGATTCACCCAGCAGCAAGGCATTCAAGGCTCTGGCCCGGCGTGGCAGCCACAATGCCACGGCCGCGCTGATCAACAGCAGCGGCCACAACCTCGAATAACTGGCGCCGTTGAGACTGCCCAGGTTCCAGAACGTCAGGGTGCGCAGGGTCGCGTCGTCGGCCAGGTAGGTGAACAGGCCCACCGCCGAGCTAGCCAGCGCCGTCAACGCGATCCCGGCCAGCAGCATGGTCGCCACATGGGTCTGGCCGTTGCGCCGCCCCAGGCGGTAGACCAGCCACGCCACCACCAACCCACCGAGGAAGGCACAGAACGACAGCAGGTAAGGACCAATCGCTTCCGGCACGCCCCCCAGCAACGAGCCACCGACGATGGCAAAGGCCGCGCCCAGCGCCGCGCCACTCGAAACGCCTACCAGCCCCGGATCAGCCAGGGGATTGCGAAACAGCCCCTGCATCGCCACGCCGGACAGGGCCAGGACGCCCCCTACGGCCAGCCCCAGCAAGGTGCGTGGCAGGCGAATCTGCCCGAGGATCAGTTCGGCCTGCTCCAGCCCCTGCCCTGAAATAGGCAGGCCCAGCAAACGCAGGGCGGCACGCAGGGTATCGAGCAACGGCAGGCTGACCGGCCCGAGCGCCAGGGACAGCCAGATCGCCAACAGACACAGCAGGCTCAGGCCAATGAACAACGTGCGGGGTTTAAGCAAAGGGGTCATTGGGCGGTGCTGGCCTGGCCCGACTCGGCTGGATAGAAACCAGCCGACAGCCTTTTCAGGCTCTGTGGCAAGCGCGGCCCCAGGCCTCCCACCAGCAAGGTCGGATCAATCTCGAAGACCCGGCCGGCCTTGGCCGCGCCGCTGGAGGCGAGAATCGGGTTCTCCTTGAACAGCGCGGCGCGGGCCGCCTCACCACTCAGGCTGCGATCGGCAAACACCAGCACCTCGGGGTTGAGTTCGGCCAACGACTCATTGGAAAAGGGCTTGTAACCCGTGTGGGTCGCAAGATTGCGTCCGCCCGCCTGCTGCAGCAGCCAATCGGCGGCAGTGTCCTTACCGGCAATCAGAGGCTTGCCACCCGCATGCCCGAGCAACAGCAACACACCCGGCGCGGCCTGTTTCTTCTGGGCCCGGCTGACCCAGGCCCGCTGCTGCTCCAGCTGCTGCTGGTATTGCTCGAACAGCTGCGTCGCCTTGTCTTCGCTACCCAGCAGCTTGCCCAGATGCTGCAGGTTGCCCCGCAGGGTCGGCAGGTCGGCCTGGGCCGAGAACAGCTCGACCTGCACCCCGGCGCCGCGCACCTGCGAGAGCACTGGCGGCGGCCCCATCTCTTCGGTACCCAGCAGAATCTGCGGGCGCAGGCTGAGAATGCCTTCCGCCGATAACTGACGCTGATAACCGATACTCGGCAGGCTCTTCAGGGATTCGGGATGCTGGCTGGTGGTGTCCACGCCCACCAACTTCGATTCGGCGCCCAGCGCGCTCACCCATTCGGACAAGGCGCCGCCGGCGCTCACCCAGCGTTGTGGTAGCTCGGCCGCCGCAGCGGCATGACTGGCCAGAAGTCCGACACAGAGCGCGATTGCGCGGGCACTCGAACGCATAAAGGTATTTCCTTCAGAGAGTGGGCCCACGGAAACCGCCGTACATGTGACATGCCCTGCAACCCAGGCATCGAAATGAGCAAGCGCCCCACAGGCGAAGCGGCCATTTGATAATTGTTTGCATTTGACCGTCAAGCACAGACATGTTTCACCAAGCGCCCACAGGAAAACTGTGACAGCCTGAGCCCAGAGCCTTTGGTTACCGAGGATAGACATGAAGTTTCTTTGCCCCCCCGGCGATCTGCCAGAGGCTTCCAGCCGAGGTTTCAACCTTGAAGGCCAACCGCTTTTTGCAGTGCGCCGCGATCAACAGGTATACGTCTACACCAATCGCTGCCCCCATCGCGGGGTCGCTCTGGAGTGGCAACCCGACCAATTCCTCGATCCCAGCGCCAGCCTGATTCAGTGCGCCACCCACGGTGCGCTGTTTCTGATCGAAAACGGTGAATGCGTCGCCGGCCCCTGTGCCGGGCAATCCCTGACGGCCATCCCCTGCCGGGAAGACAGCCAGGGCATCTGGGTTCAGCTTTAGCCGTTGAGCAATACGTCCAGACGACGGTCGATGCACACTTCCTCGGCGGTCAAGCGCACCCCGTAGGCCAGTACTTCAACCCCGGACGCCACCGCCTCGCGCAGCGCCGCGGCATAACCGGGGTCGATCTCTTCGGCCGGTCGCACCGCTTCGACACCCGACAGGTTGACGCAATACAACTGCACCGCCCGAATACCGTCACGCGCCAGACAGGCCAACTCCCGCAAATGCTTGGCGCCACGCTGGGTCACCGCATCCGGGAAGGCCGCGACCGCGGAGCCGTCGAAGCCCAGGGTGACGCTTTTGACCTCGACGAAAGCCGGGCCGCCCAGATAGTCCAGGCGGAAGTCGATACGGCTGTTTTCCTGGCCATAGGGCACTTCCCGCTTGAGGGCGGTAAAACCGTTCAACTCAGCGATCACCCCGGCGTGCAAGGCTTCTTCCACCAGCGTGTTGGCCCGCGCCGTATTGACGCAAGCCAGCCGCCCCTGGGGCGTTTCGCTGATTTCCCAGGTCCCCGGCAATTTGCGCTTGGGGTCATTGGAACGGCTGAACCAGACCTGCCCGCCCTCGACCATGCAATTGAACATGGAACCGGTGTTGGGACAGTGAATGGTCAGCAACTCGCCACCAATGGTCTCGATATCGGCGAGAAAACGCTTGTAACGACGGACCAGGCGACCTTCTTCGAGGGGGGGATGAAAACGCATCAGCCTTGCCAGCTCCGCAGGCCACGGGCAATCCGCTCCACCGCTTCCTGCAGGCGCGGCAGGCTCTGGGTGTAGGCGAACCGGACATGGTGCCCGGCCTGATGGCGACCGAAATCCAGTCCCGGGGTAAAGGCAATGTGCTCGGTCTCGAGGAAATGCCGGCAGAAGGCAAAGGCATCGCCGCCGAAGGCGCTGATATCGGCATACAGGTAGAACGCCCCTTCCGGCTCTACCGCAATGCCAAAACCCAACTCGCGCAGGGCTGGCAGGAGGAAGTCGCGGCGCCGCTGAAATTCGTTGCGACGCTCTTCGAGAATACTGATGGTGTCTGGCTCGAAGCAGGCCAGCGCAGCGTACTGGGCCATGCTCGGGGCGCTGATGTAGAGGTTCTGCGCCAGCTTCTCCAACTCGCCGACCGCCGCCTGCGGCGCCACCAGCCAGCCCAGGCGCCAGCCGGTCATGCCGAAATATTTGGAAAAGCTATTAAGGACAAAGGCGCTGTCATCGACTTCCAGCACGCTGGCGGCATCGCAGCCGTAGGTCAGGCCGTGGTAGATCTCGTCCACCACCAGATGACCGTTACGCGCCTTCACCGCGGCCGACAGGCCCGCCAGCTCGTCACGGGTGAGCAAGGTCCCGGTGGGGTTGGCCGGCGAGGCCACCAGGGCGCCGACGCTGTCCTGATCCCAATAACGCTCCACCAGATCCGGTGTCAGCTGATAACGCACGTCCGGACCGACCGGCACCAGTTGCGCCGCGCCTTCCACCAGGCGCAGGAAGTGCCGGTTGCAGGGGTAGCCTGGGTCCGCCAGCAGCCAGTGCTTGCCGGGGTCGACCAGCAAACTGCTGGTCAGCAGCAATGCGCCGGAACCACCGGGCGTGATCATGATGCGCTCGGGGTCGATGTCCAGCCCGTAACGCTGCCGATAGAATCCGGAGATGGCCGTGCGCAGCTCGGGAATCCCGCGGGCGGCGGTGTAGCGGGTCCTGCCTGCCTCCAGCGCGGCCTGCCCGGCCTTGATGATCGGCTCAGCCGTGGTGAAGTCCGGTTCACCGATTTCCAGGTGAATCACATCGTGCCCGGCCGCTTGCAGCTCATTGGCACGGGCCAGCAGGGCCATCACGTGGAAAGGTTCGATAGCGCGGCTGCGCGCACTGTAGGGCTGAGCCATTAGCCTTCCTTCATTGAAGTGAGCAAAAAACCGATTCTACCCAACCCCGGGGACAAGGGAGAGCCCAAAGCCTTTGAGCCCCCGCCATCCACCCCGTTAAAGAAGACCGACAACAGGCCCAGGCTTGGCTAAAATCATTAATTGACCAGGCCCCCGAACAGACCAGGCCAGGCGGCATCGACCTTTGCAAGCGCCGCGGGACGCGGGCTCGACAACCGGGAGTAGCGCCGTCCGATTTGATCTGGTAAGTTCGCCCGCTTGCAGTCGCAGGGCCGGCACGTGTCGGTGATGGAGCAATCCTGCGCAATGGATTACATGAGTAGAGGCGGTCCATTTCATGCCCACCCAAGCAAAGCAACAGAATCAATCGATCAGCGGCTTCGAGCCTTATGTTGAAACCGCAGGCGAAGAGTACATGGGCAAGCCCATGCGCGAGCACTTCACCAAGATCCTGAACAAGTGGAAACAGGACTTGATGCAGGAAGTCGATCGCACTGTTGATCACATGAAAGACGAAGCAGCCAACTTCCCCGATCCGGCCGACCGTGCCAGCCAGGAGGAAGAATTCAGCCTGGAACTGCGCGCCCGCGACCGTGAGCGCAAGCTGATCAAGAAGATCGACAAGACGCTGCAACTGATCGAAGACGAAGAATACGGCTGGTGCGAATCCTGCGGCGTCGAGATCGGTATTCGCCGCCTGGAAGCCCGCCCTACCGCCGACATGTGTGTCGACTGCAAGACCCTGGCGGAAATCAAGGAAAAACAAGTCGGCAAATAATCGCTGGCTTGCATGAAAAACGGAGCGTGCGAACGCTCCGTTTTTGTTTCTGCCGCCTTCCCCCTGTAGGAGCGAGCTTGCTCGCGATGGCGATCCGCCAGACGCCATCGTCACCTTGGGACCGAACGAAGTAACATCCTCTCCATGACTGTCTCTCACGCCTCTTCCTACATCGGGCGCTTTGCCCCAACCCCCAGCGGGCACCTGCATTTCGGCTCGCTGGTCGCCGCCCTGGCCTCCTACCTCGATGCCCGCGCCGTCGGCGGCCGCTGGTTGTTGCGCATGGAAGACCTCGATCCACCCCGGGAAGAGCCCGGCGCCCAGGCGGCCATTCTCAAGGCCCTGGAAAGCTACGGCTTCGAGTGGGACGGCAAAATGGTCCGCCAGAGCGAGCGGCACGCGGCCTACGCCGAAGTCCTCAACCGCCTGTTCAACCTGGGCCTGGCTTACGCCTGCACCTGCTCGCGCAAGCAGCTGGAACCCTACCACGGCATTTATCCGGGCCTGTGCCGCAATGCCGGACATGGCCAGGAAGATGGCGCCATCCGCTTGCGCGTACCGGAGCTGGAATATCGTTTCACCGATCGGGTCCAGGGCGAATTCCGCCAGCACCTGGGACGGGATGTGGGCGACTTCGTGATCCGCCGCCGCGACGGCCTCTACGCCTATCAACTGGCGGTGGTGCTCGACGACGCCTGGCAAGGGGTGACCGATATCGTCCGCGGCGCCGATCTGCTGGACTCCACCCCGCGCCAGCTGTACCTGCAGGAGCTGCTCGGCCTGCCGCAGCCGCGCTACCTGCATGTGCCGCTGATCACCCAGCCGGATGGGCATAAACTGGGCAAGTCCTACCGCTCCCCGCCGCTGGCCGCGGACCAGGCCACCCCGCTGCTGTTGCGTGCCCTGCGCGCCCTGGGGCAGAAAACCGACAGCGAAATGGCCCATGCCAGCCCTCGGGAAGTGCTGAGTTGGGGCATCGAACACTGGGATGCTTTACTGATCCCACGCACACTGAGCGTGCCCGAAGCGCAAATCCGCTGACGCCCCTTGCAGGTTGGCGCCCATCCGTTACCATCGCCGCACGTTTTCGGGCACGCACACAATAAAGAGAGGCCGAGATGTACATCTATCGCTTGGTCCTGCTGCTGGTAGTGGGGATCTATCTGTTCTCCCCCGCCATCATGGATTGGTGGATCGATGCTACGGGCGCCTGGTATCGCCCGTATCTGCTCTGGCTGATCCTGATCGTCGTGACCTTCATCCTGCAGAGCCAAAAAGATGCCGATGAGCTTTAGCCTGACCCAGATGATCCTGATCAGCGCCGCGTACCTGCTGGTGCTGTTCGGGGTGGCCTGGATCAGCGAACGCGGCATGATCCCGCGCTCAATCATCCGCCACCCGCTGACCTACACCCTGTCCCTCGGGGTCTACGCCAGCGCCTGGGCCTTTTATGGCACGGTCGGCCTTGCCTATCAGTACGGCTACGGTTTCCTTTCCAGTTATCTCGGGGTTTCCGGCGCCTTCCTGCTGGCGCCGGTGCTGCTTTACCCGATCCTGAAAATCACCCGCACCTACCAACTGTCGTCGCTGGCCGACCTGTTCGCCTTCCGTTTTCGCAGCACCTGGGCCGGCGCACTGACCACGGTGATCATGCTGGTCGGGGTATTGCCGCTGCTGGCCCTGCAGATCCAGGCAGTCGCGGACTCCATCGGTATCCTCACCCGCGAGCCGGTGCAGCACCGGGTAGCCTTGAGTTTCTGTGCGCTGATCACCCTGTTCACCATCTTCTTCGGCTCCCGGCACATCGCCACCCGGGAAAAACACGAAGGCCTGGTGTTCGCCATCGCCTTCGAGTCGGTGATCAAGCTGATCGCCATCGGCGGCGTCGGTCTCTATGCCCTGTACGGTGTGTTCGATGGCCCGCAACAGCTGGAACTCTGGCTGCTGCAGAACCAGACCGCCCTCGCCGCCCTGCACACGCCATTGCAGGAAGGGCCGTGGCGCACCCTGCTGCTGGTGTTCTTCGCCTCGGCGATCGTGATGCCGCACATGTACCACATGACCTTCACCGAAAACCTCAACCCGCGCTCGCTGGTCAGCGCCAGTTGGGGCCTGCCGCTGTTCCTGTTGCTGATGAGCCTGGCGGTGCCGCTGATCCTCTGGGCCGGCTTGAAACTGGGCGCCACCACCAATCCCGAATACTTCACCCTCGGCATCGGCATCGCCGCCAACAAACCGGCATTGGCCTTGATGGCCTATATCGGTGGGCTTTCCGCCGCCAGCGGCCTGATCATCGTCACCACCCTGGCGCTGTCGGGGATGGCCCTCAACCATCTGGTGCTGCCGCTGTATCAACCACCGGCCGAAGGCAACATCTACCGCTGGCTGAAATGGACCCGCCGCGCGCTGATCGTGGCCATCATCATGGCCGGCTATGCCTTCTACCTGTTGCTGGGGGCCGAACAGGACCTGGCCAACCTCGGCATCGTGGCCTTTGTCGCGACCCTGCAGTTCCTCCCCGGCGTACTCTCGGTGCTGTACTGGCCGACTGCCAACCGGCGCGGCTTCATCGCCGGGCTGATGGCCGGGACGCTCGTGTGGCTGGTGACCATGTTGCTGCCGCTGATCGGCAACTTGCAGGGCTTCTATATACCGCTGCTGAACATGATCTACGTGCTGGACGACACCAGTTGGCACATGGCGGCTATCGCCTCGCTGGCCGCCAACGTCCTGATATTCACCCTGATTTCGCTGTTCACCAACGCCAGCTCCGAAGAAGCCAGCGCCGCCGAAGCCTGCGCGGTGGACAACGTGCGCCGGCCGCAACGTCGCGAACTGCATGCTGCCTCGCCCCAGGAGTTCGCCACCCAGCTGGCCAAGCCCCTGGGCGCCAAGGCCGCGCAGAAGGAAGTCGAGCAGGCGCTGCGCGACCTCTACCTGCCCTTCGACGAGCGCCGCCCCTATGCCCTGCGCCGCTTGCGCGACCGTATCGAGGCCAATCTGTCCGGCCTGATGGGCCCCAGCGTGGCCCAGGACATGGTGGAAACCTTCCTGCCCTACAAGGCCGGCGGCGAAAACTATGTGACCGAAGACATTCACTTCATCGAAAGCCGGCTCGAGGACTACCACTCGCGCCTGACCGGCCTGGCCGCCGAGCTCGACGCCTTGCGCCGCTACCACCGCCAGACCCTGCAGGAACTGCCGATGGGTGTCTGCTCTCTGGCCAAGGACCAGGAAATCCTCATGTGGAACAAGGCCATGGAGGAACTGACCAGCATTCCGGCGCAGCATGTGGTCGGTTCGCGCCTGAGCACCATCGCCGATCCCTGGAGAGAGCTGCTGCAAGGCTTCATCAACATCCCCGATGAACATCTGCATAAACAGCACCTGGCCCTCGACGGCCAGACCCGCTGGCTGAACCTGCACAAGGCCGCCATCGACGAACCCCTGGCCCCGGGCAACAGCGGCCTGGTGCTGCTGGTGGAAGACCTGACCGAAACCCAGATGCTCGAAGACAAGCTGGTGCATTCCGAGCGGCTGGCCAGCATCGGCCGCCTGGCCGCCGGCGTGGCCCACGAAATCGGCAACCCGATCACCGGTATCGCCTGCCTGGCGCAGAACCTGCGCGAAGAGCGCGAAGAAGACGGCGAACTCACCGAAATCAGCGGCCAGATCCTCGAACAGACCAAGCGCGTGTCGCGCATCGTCCAGTCGCTGATGAGCTTCGCCCACGCCGGCAGCCACCAGCACAACGACGAAGCCGTGTGCCTGGCCGAGGTGGCGCAGGACGCCATTGGTCTGCTGGCGCTGAACCGGCGCAACTTCGAAGTGCAATTCTTCAACCTGTGCGATCCCGACCACTGGGTCGACGGCGACCCGCAGCGGCTCGCCCAGGTACTGATCAACCTGCTATCCAATGCCCGCGACGCCTCACCGGCGGGCAGCGCGGTACGGGTCAAGAGCGAGGCCGGCGAACACACGATCGACCTGATCGTCGAAGACGAAGGCAGCGGCATCCCGTCGAGCATCATGGATCGACTGTTCGAACCCTTCTTCACCACCAAGGATCCTGGCGAGGGCACCGGACTGGGCCTTGCACTGGTCTATTCCATCGTTGAAGAGCATTATGGACAAATCACCATCGACAGCCCGGCTGACACCGAAAGCCAACGCGGCACCCGTATCCGGGTGACTTTACCGCGTCATGTCGAAGCGACGTCCGCTGTGAACTGAGACCGTCGAGAGAATCGAATCAATGCCGCACATTTTGATCGTCGAAGACGAAACAATTATCCGCTCCGCCTTGCGCCGCCTGCTGGAACGCAACCAGTACCAGGTCAGCGAAGCCGGTTCCGTGCAGGAAGCACAAGAGCGTTTCAGCATTCCCACGTTCGACCTGATCGTCAGCGACCTGCGCCTGCCAGGCGCCCCCGGCACCGAACTGATCAAGCTCGGCCAGGGCACCCCGGTGCTGATCATGACCAGCTACGCCAGCCTGCGCTCGGCGGTCGACTCGATGAAGATGGGCGCGGTGGACTACATCGCCAAGCCTTTCGACCACGACGAAATGCTCCAGGCCGTGGCGCGCATCCTGCGCGACCGCCAGACCGCGCAAAGCAGCCCCAACGAGCGGCCGGCCGCCAAGCCGGGCAACGGCGCGGACAAGGCTGGCGCCAGTGCCAGCAACGGCGAAATCGGCATCATCGGTTCCTGCCCACCGATGCAGGACCTGTACAGCAAGATCCGCAAGGTCGCCCCGACAGACTCCAATGTACTGATCCAGGGTGAATCCGGGACCGGCAAGGAACTGGTAGCCCGCGCCCTGCACAACCTGTCCAAGCGTGCCAAGGCGCCGATGATCTCGGTGAACTGCGCGGCCATTCCGGAAACCCTGATCGAGTCCGAGCTGTTCGGTCATGAAAAAGGCGCCTTCACCGGTGCCAGCGCCGGGCGCGCCGGCTTGGTGGAAGCGGCGGACGGCGGCACCCTGTTCCTCGATGAAATCGGCGAATTGCCGCTCGAAGCCCAGGCCCGCCTGTTGCGCGTGCTGCAGGAAGGCGAGATTCGCCGGGTCGGCTCGGTGCAATCGCAGAAGGTCGATGTGCGCTTGATCGCCGCGACCCACCGCGATCTCAAGAGCCTGGCCAAGATCGGCCAGTTCCGTGAAGACCTGTATTACCGCCTGCACGTGATTGCCCTGAAACTGCCAGCCCTGCGCGAGCGCGGCGCCGACGTCAACGAAATCGCCAATGCCTTCCTCGCCCGTCAAAGCGCGCGCGTGGGCCGCACTGACCTGAAGTTCGCTCCGGACGCCGAGCAAGCCATTCGTCACTACTCATGGCCAGGTAACGTTCGCGAACTGGAAAACGCCGTCGAGCGCTCGGTCATCCTGTGCGAAAGCCCGGAAATCTCCGCCGAGCTGCTGGGTATCGATATCGAACTGAGCGATCTGGAAGACGACGAATTCATCGGCCTGGCGCCCCAGGCCGCCAACGCCAACAACAGCAGCCACGAGCCGACCGAAGACCTGTCGCTGGAAGACTACTTCCAGCATTTCGTCCTCGAGCACCAGGACCACATGACCGAGACCGAGCTGGCGCGCAAACTGGGCGTCAGCCGCAAATGCCTGTGGGAACGTCGCCAGCGTCTGGGCATCCCACGGCGCAAGACCGGGGTCGCCAGCGAAAGCTGAAGTTCGGCGGTAACGGGTTGCGGGTAACACGTGACCTTGTGAAAAAACTGTTACCTCAGTCATTTCACGTAACAAAAGCCGGGGCTTAAGGTAACGAAGCCCCGGCTTTTTTCGCCCGCGAAAACCTAAAAACCGTGCCTAACCCCTTGTTTTACTGGGCTTCGCAAAAGTTGGCACGGCACCTGCTATATGTTTGGTACAAGAACAATAACAAGCAATGCATAAGACAATAAAAATAAGACGAATCGACTCACGCACAATAAAAACAACACGGCGGAGGCGCAGCTAACTGATTCTTTTGGAGAGGCGTTGTCATTGGGGCTTGCCCCACAACCAGGCCGAGAACAACAAAAACTGCCCTAAGGCAGAGCCTGAACTGGTTGGATCATCGATCATTGCAACACAGCGACCAAAGCAATCCGTTTGCTCTTGGCTCCCGATTGGGAGGGTCATCCTGGGTTAACCAGGTGACAAGGGCGTTAAACAAAAACAAGAAGCCCGAAACCAATAATAAAAATAGAGCACGCAAACACTTCTGGGGGAGCTTCGGCTCCCCTTGTGGTTTCCGTGATTGCGACTTTACTGATGCAAAGCCCCGCCAACCCGCGTTCCAAAGCCCCGCGCACGACTCGCCGCAGCTTCCTACACCATCCCCCGACTAAATGCTAGAATCCCCGCCCATCATGCGGTCATTCTTCGTTATGGCCGAACATTCCTTCAAACAGTGCATCCCATGCTGAAGAAGTTGTTCCAGTCATTCCGTTCTCCCTTGCGTCGTACGCAACACAAACGCAGCACGCCTGAAGTGCTCAACAGCAGTCAACATTCGCTGCAACGCGCCCAGTTCAGCCGTTATGCGGTGAACATCGTCGAACGCCTGCAGAACGCCGGCTACCAGGCCTACCTGGTCGGCGGTTGCGTGCGCGACATGTTGCTCAATATCACCCCCAAGGATTTCGACGTCGCCACCAGCGCCACACCGGAACAGGTGCGGGCCGAATTCCGCAACGCGCGGATCATCGGCCGTCGGTTCAAGTTGGTGCATATCCACTTCGGCCGCGAAATCATCGAGGTCGCGACCTTCCGCGCCAATCACCCGCAAAACGATGAAGAGGAAGACAGCAACCAGTCCTCGCGCAACGAAAGCGGGCGCATCCTGCGCGACAACGTGTACGGCACCCTCGAAGAGGACGCCCAGCGCCGCGACTTCACCATCAACGCCCTGTATTACGATCCGGTCAGCGAACGCATCCTCGATTACGCCAACGGCGTGCACGACATTCGCAATCACCTGGTCCGCCTGATCGGCGACCCACGCCAGCGCTACCAGGAAGACCCGGTACGCATGCTGCGGGCCGTGCGCTTCGCCGCCAAGCTGGATTTCGGCATCGAGAAACACACTGCCACACCGATCCGCGACCTGGCCCCCATGCTGCGGGAAATCCCCTCGGCCCGCCTGTTCGAGGAAGTACTCAAGCTGTTCCTGTCCGGCCATGCCGCCGACACCTTCGAGATGCTGGTCGACCTGCAACTGTTCGATCCGCTGTTCCCGGCCAGCGCCGAGGCGCTGGAGTACAACCCGACCTACACCCATACGCTGATCAGCGAAGCCCTGGTCAATACCGACCTGCGCATCAAGCAGAACAAGCCGGTCACCCCAGCTTTCCTGTTCGCCGCGCTGCTGTGGCCTGCCTTGCCGGCTCGCGTGCTGCGCCTTCAGGAACGCGGCATGCCGCCAATTCCGGCGATGCAGGAAGCCGCTCACGAATTGATCAGCGAACAGTGCCAGCGCATCGCCATTCCAAAACGCTTCACCATGCCGATCCGCGAAATCTGGGACATGCAGGAACGTCTGCCACGCCGCAGCGGCAAGCGCGCCGACCAGTTGCTGGACAACCCGCGGTTCCGCGCCGGCTATGACTTCCTGCTGCTGCGCGAAAGCGCCGGCGAACAGACCGATGGCCTGGGCGAATGGTGGACCGACTATCAGGACGCCAACGAAGCCGGTCGCCGCGACATGATTCGCGATCTGAGCGGCAAGGACGAAGCCGGCACAGGTCCGCGCAAGCGTCGTCGCAGCAGTGGCGCCAAACGCAAACGCGCCACCGCCGGCGCACCGAGCGCTTCCGGCGAATAACCCGATGGAACGCATCTACATCGGCATGGGCAGCAACCTGGCTGCCCCGGCAGAGCAATTGCGCAGCGCGATCGACGCCCTGGCGCAGTTGCCGCACAGCCAACTGGCGGGGGTCTCGGCCTTCTATCAAAGCGACTCTCTGCTGCCCGGCCAACCGCGTTACACCAACGCCGTGGCCGCCCTGGACAGCAGCCTCGCGCCGCTCGAACTGCTGGACGCGCTGCAAGCCATCGAAAACGGCCAGGGCCGCGAGCGTCTCGAACGCTGGGGGCCACGTACCCTGGACCTGGACATCCTGCTGTTCGGCGATCGCCTGATCGACGAACCGCGACTCAAGGTCCCGCATTACCATATGCAGGCCCGGGCCTTCGTCCTCTATCCCCTGGCCGAACTGGCCCCCGCCGACCTGCAACTGGCCGACGGCCGCCACCTGCGCGATCTGCTCGCCGCCTGCCCATTTGTCGGCCTGGAACGTCTGGCCTGACTGCTGAAACGCATCAGTTACGGCGGTAACACTCACGCCGTAACAATGCGGTAACACATGCAATTGACTTCCCGAGTTCTCCTCACGACTATAGGCGTCCCGTTGCCGCCAACACGGCGTTACAGGGCGCAATCCAGGCCTTATAAGCACGACAACAGACCGTGCGCCTGCATAGATAAAGAATCACGCGCGTTACTCGCAGCAGTTTCCAGAGCGCCTGAATGAGGACCCTTTTTCATGCCAGACATTACCCTGACCACCCTGCAAGGCCTCAAGCAGAAAGGTGAAAAAATCACCATGCTGACCTGCTATGACGCGACCTTCGCCCACACCTGTTGCCAGGCTGGCGTTGAAGTACTGCTGGTGGGCGACTCCCTCGGCATGGTCTTGCAAGGGCACGACAGCACACTGCCAGTCACTACCGCCGAGATGGCCTACCACGTCGCCGCGGTCAAACGCGGTAACAGTGGCGCGCTGATCCTCGCCGACCTGCCGTTCATGGCCTACGCCACCACCGAACAGGCCCTGAACAACAGCGCCCAGTTGATGCAGGCCGGTGCGCACATGATCAAGGTCGAAGGCGCGCTCTGGCTGGCGGAGTCCATCCGCCTGCTGGCCGAACGCGGTATCCCGGTCTGCGCCCACATGGGCCTGACCCCGCAATCGGTGAACATCCTCGGCGGCTACAAGGTCCAGGGCCGTAACGAAAACCAGGCCCGGCAAATGCGTGCCGACGCCATCGCCCTGGAAGCGGCCGGCGCAGCGATGCTGCTGCTCGAATGCGTGCCGAGCGAACTGGCGGCGGAAATCACCCAGGCGGTGAAGATTCCGGTGATCGGCATCGGTGCCGGCAGCGGCACCGACGGTCAGGTGCTGGTTCTGCACGACATGCTGGGCCTGTCCCTGAGCGGTCGCGCGCCGAAGTTCGTGAAGAACTTCATGGCCGGCCAGGAAAGCATCCAGGCGGCCCTGAGCGCCTACGTCAATGAAGTCAAGGCCGTGACCTTCCCAGGCGCCGAACACGGGTTTTCTGCATGAATACTGTCAAAACCGTACGTGAACTGCGTGCCGCCGTGGCCCGTGCCCGCAGCGAGGGCAAGCGCATCGGCTTCGTACCGACCATGGGCAACCTGCACAGCGGTCATGCGGCCCTGGTGACCAAGGCGGCCCAGCGGGTGGATTTCGTGGTGGCGAGCATTTTCGTCAACCCGCTGCAGTTCGGCGCCGGCGAAGACCTCGACAAGTACCCGCGGACCCTGGCCGCCGACCAGGAAAAGCTCCTGCAAGCCGGTTGCCATCTGCTGTTCGCCCCGACCGTCGAAGAGATGTACCCCGACGGCATGGACGACCAGACCCGGGTCAGCGTGCCGCAACTCTCCGAAGGCCTGTGCGGCGCCAGCCGTCCCGGGCATTTCGAAGGAGTGGCCACGGTGGTCAGCAAGCTGTTCAACATGGTGCAGCCGGACCTTGCGGTCTTCGGCCAGAAGGACTTCCAGCAACTGGCAGTGATCCGCGCCCTGGTGCATGACCTGAACATGCCGATCCAGATCATCGGCGAGCCCACCGTGCGGGCCGCCGACGGCCTCGCGCTGTCGTCGCGCAACGGCTACCTGAGCGAGGAACAACGTGCCATCGCCCCCGCGATCTATCGTGGCCTGACTCAGATCGCCGAGGCCATCAGCCAGGGCGAGCGGGACTATCCAAAGCTGCTGGACGAGCAAAAACGAGTGCTCGAAGCCGCAGGTTTTCGCCCCGATTACCTGGAAATCCGCCACGCCCGAACCCTGCGCCCAGCCACCGCGCAAGACCGAGACCTGGTAATCCTGGCGGCGGCCTATCTGGGTGCTACCCGCCTGATCGACAACCTGCATCTGGACCTCGACGCCTAGGTCCCAAAGGCCGATTGCCCGAAGCCCGACCTTCGGGCAAACTGCCGCCGCCCGGGGCCTGCAGCGATGCTGCGGGCCCTGTTCGAGGATCCGACCGAGAGAACCATTCATGCACGCCATCATGCTCAAGGCCAAGCTGCATCGCGCCGAAGTCACCCACGCTGTGCTCGACTACGAAGGCTCCTGCGCCATCGACGGCGAATGGCTGGACTTGTCCGGTATCCGTGAGTACGAACAGATCCAGATCTACAACGTCGACAATGGCGAACGCTTCACCACCTACGCCATTCGTGGCGAGGAAGGCTCGCGCATGATCTCGGTCAACGGCGCCGCCGCGCACAAGGCCAAGGTCGGCGACCGGGTGATCATCTGCGCTTACGCTCACTACAGCGAAGCCGAACTGCTCAACTTCAAGCCACGCATGCTCTATATGGCGCCGGGCAACGAGCTGAGCCACACCAGCCATGCCATCCCGGTTCAGGTCGCCTGAACCCCAGTCATTCTCACCCCCTGAAATCCCGTTCGTGCGCGGCTCTGAGGCGCCGGTGTAAAAAAGTACCGGCCGCAGGTCAGACAAAGCCAAGACAGATCAGCACGCGAGAGTTACTGTTATCGCCCTGCGTGCTTAATCGTGTCAGCGCAGGTTTGACCGAACGTTATTCTTCGAGCAGGACGTTCCGGGCTTTTCAGTGTCCAACAGGCAGTTCAAGTAAAAGGAAAACCGCAGCGATGGCGTACTACCGCACTCCTCACGACGTTACCGCTCTGCCCGCCTGGCAAGCGTTGAATGACCACCGCCAGGCCATGCAGGATTTCAGCATGCGCGAGGCCTTCAATGCCGACCCGCAGCGCTTTCATCAATTCAGCCTCAGCGGCTGTGGGCTTTTTCTCGATTACTCGAAGAACCTGATCACCTCCGAAACCCGCAACCTGCTGGTGGGCCTGGCCAACGAAGCCGGCCTGCAGGACGCGATCAAGGCGCTGTTCGCCGGTGAGCTGGTCAACTCTTCCGAAGGCCGTCCGGCCCTGCACACCGCCCTGCGCCGCCCGGTGGGCGACAAGCTGTCGGTCAACGGCGTCAACGTGATGCCGGAAGTGCACAAGGTGCTGAACCAGATCACCGAGCTGGTCGGGCGCATCCATGACGGCCTGTGGCGTGGCTACACCGAAAAGCCGATCACCGACGTGGTGAACATCGGCATCGGCGGTTCCTTCCTCGGCCCCGAGCTGGTGTCCGAAGCCCTGTTGTCCTACGCCCAGAAAGGCGTGCGTTGCCATTACCTGGCCAATATCGACGGCAGCGAGTTCCACGAGCTGTCCTCGAAGATCCGCGCCGAAACCACGCTGTTCATCGTCTCGTCGAAATCCTTCAATACCCTGGAAACCCTGAAGAACGCCCAGGCCGCACGCGCCTGGTACCTGGCTCAGGGCGGCTCCGAGGCCGAGCTGTATCGCCACTTCATCGCAGTGTCGAGCAACAACGCCGCCGCGGTGGCCTTCGGCATCCGCGAAGAGAACATCTTCCCGATGTGGGACTGGGTCGGCGGGCGTTACTCGCTGTGGTCGGCCATCGGCCTGCCGATCGCCCTGGCCATTGGCATGTCCAACTTCAAGGAACTGCTGTCCGGTGCCTACACCATGGACCAGCACTTCCAGACCGCGCCGTTCGAGCAGAACATGCCGGTTCTCCTGGCCCTGCTGGGCGTGTGGTACGGCAATTTCTGGGGCGCGCAAAGCCACGCGATCCTGCCGTACGACCACTACCTGCGCAATATCACCAAGCACTTGCAGCAGCTGGACATGGAATCCAACGGCAAGAGCGTACGCCAGGACGGCACGCCGGTTTCCACCGACACCGGTCCAGTGATCTGGGGTGGCGTGGGCTGCAACGGCCAGCACGCGTACCACCAGTTGTTGCACCAGGGCACCCAGCTGATTCCGGCCGACTTCATCGTGCCGATCGTCAGCTTCAACCCGGTCGCCGACCATCACCAGTGGCTGTACGCCAACTGCCTGTCGCAAAGCCAGGCGCTGATGCTCGGCAAGACGCGCGCCGAGGCCGAGGCCGAGCTGCGTGAAAAAGGCCTGAGCGAGGCCGAAGTCCAGAAGCTGGCACCGCACAAGGTGATCCCCGGCAACCGCCCGAGCAACACCCTGGTGGTCGAGCGCATCAGCCCGCGCCGCCTGGGCGCGCTGGTGGCGATGTACGAACACAAGGTGTTCGTGCAGAGCGTGATCTGGGGCATCAACGCCTTCGACCAATGGGGCGTGGAGCTGGGCAAGGAGCTGGGCAAGGGCGTCTACAACCGCCTGGTCGGCAGCGAAGAAACCCCGGCCGAGGATGCTTCGACCCAGGGCCTGATCAACTACTTCCGCGGTCGCCACCGCGGTTGATAGCCGCCTGAAATAGCCTTTCGCGAGCAATCGAGCGTCGACCGGCTGCTCCTACAGAACCCGTATCCACCTGTAGGAGCGAGCTTGCTCGCGATTGGCCGCCCTCCCCTTGAACCCCTTCCGATCAAGGCGCATCTTTATTACTTGTCGCTAAAACAAGAATAAGGAACCGTCATGTTCGATATCAGCATGTTCCCCCAAGCCGATGCCGTCCGCCGGGCCGCACAATTGAGTCAGGACGACTACCAGCGGCTGTACCGCGAATCCATCGAGCACCCCAGTACCTTCTGGGCCGAACAGGCCACCCGCTTTCTCGACTGGAGCGCGCCCTGGCAAACCGTGCAGCGCTATGACCTGAAAACCGGCGCCGCCAGCTGGTTCGCCGGCGGCCAGTTGAACGTCAGCTACAACTGCATCGACCGCCATCTGGAAAAACGCGGCGATCAGGTAGCGATCATCTGGGAAGGCGACGACCCGGCCGAATCGCTGCAAATCACCTACAAGAAACTCCATCACTACGTCTGCCGCCTGGCCAACGTCCTGAAAAGCCGCGGCGTGAAAAAAGGCGACCGGGTATGCATCTACATGCCGATGATCCCCGAGGCGGCCTACGCCATGCTCGCCTGCACTCGTATCGGTGCGGTGCACTCGGTGGTCTTTGGCGGATTTTCCCCGGACGCGTTGCGCGACCGCATTCTCGACGCCGACTGCCGCACCGTGATCACCGCTGACGAAGGGGTGCGCGGCGGCAAGTTCATACCCTTGAAAAACAACGTCGACAAGGCCCTGCAAAGCTGCCCGAACGTCAGCACCGTGGTGGTGGTCGAGCGCACCCAGAACCCGGTGAACTGGGTCGAAGGCCGCGACCTCTGGTATCACCAGGCCCTGCGCGGCGTCGAAGACGACTGCCCGCCGCAACCGATGGACGCCGAGGACCCGCTGTTCATCCTCTACACCTCCGGCAGCACCGGTAAACCCAAAGGCGTGCTGCACACCACCGGCGGCTATTTGCTGCAAGCGGCAATGACCTTCAAATACGTACTGGACTACCGCGAAGGCGAAGTCTTCTGGTGCACCGCCGACGTCGGCTGGGTCACCGGCCACAGCTACATCGTCTACGGCCCGCTGGCCAATGGCGCGACCACCCTGATCTTCGAGGGCGTGCCCAGTTATCCGAGCAGCTCGCGCTTCTGGGAAGTCATCGACAAGCACCGGGTGAACATTTTCTACACCGCCCCCACCGCATTGCGGGCGCTGATGCGCGAAGGCCCCGAGCCGCTGCAGCACACCTCGCGCAGCAGCCTGCGCCTGCTGGGCACTGTCGGCGAGCCGATCAACCCGGAAGCCTGGGAGTGGTATTTCAATAGCGTCGGCGAGCAGCGCTGCCCGATCGTCGATACCTGGTGGCAGACCGAAACCGGCGGCATCATGCTCAGCCCGCTGGTCAGCTCCAGCTACATCAAACCGGGCTGCGCCACCCGCCCGATGTTTGGCGTGCAACCGGTGCTGCTGGATGAGCACGGCAAGGAAATCAGCGGCGCCGGCAGCGGCATCCTGGCGATCAAGGCCAGCTGGCCGGCGCAGATCCGCAGCGTCTACGGCGACCCGCAGCGCATGGTCGAGACCTATTTCAAACCCTACCCGGGCTACTACTTCACCGGCGACGGCGCGCGGCGCGATGAAGACGGCGATTACTGGATCACCGGACGCATCGACGACGTGATCAACGTGTCCGGGCATCGCATCGGCACCGCCGAAGTCGAAAGCGCCCTGGTCCTGCACGACAGCATCGCCGAGGCCGCGGTGGTCGGCTATCCCCACGACCTCAAGGGCCAGGGCATCTATGCCTTTGTCACCCCGATGAACGGCGTCGAGCCCAGCGAAGAACTGAAGAAGGAACTGTTGAGCCTGGTCAGTCGCGAGATCGGCAGTTTCGCCAAGCCGGAACTGATCCAGTGGGCGCCGGCCTTGCCGAAAACCCGCTCGGGCAAGATCATGCGGCGTATCCTGCGCAAGATCGCCTGCAACGAGCTCGACAGCCTGGGCGATACCTCGACCCTGGCCGACCCGAGCGTGGTCGAGGGCCTGATCGATAAGCGCCTGAACCTCTGAGCGGGCCTCGGGCCTCAACCAAGGAACAGCCAAGCGGTATGGAATTCATTCGCAGTCGTATCGAAACCCAGGTCATGAGCCTGGGTGGCCTGTCGCTGGGTCAGCTCGACCTGGACAACCCCAAGGGCGACCCGGGCCTGTTCGGCCCGGACGCCATCTGCTGGCAGGTGCATGGCGATTTCAGCAGCATGCTGATCGGCGGCATCAGCGCCTTGCTGATGCAGGCCCTGCACCCGCTGGCCCTGGCTGGGGTCTGGGATCACTCGAACTTCCGGGAAGACATGATCGGGCGTCTGCGGCGTACCGCGCAGTTCATTTCCGGCACCACCTTCGGCTCGCGCCAGGATGCCGAATGGCTGATCGACAAGGTGCGCACCATTCACCTGCAGATCGTCGGCCATGCGCCAGATGGCCGGCCCTATGCCGCCAGCGATCCGCAGTTGCTGACCTGGGTGCATGTGGCCGAGGTCAGCAGCTTTCTGGCGGCGCACCTGCGTTATCGCAACCCGCAGCTGTCGCCTGCCGACCAAGACCGTTACTACGGGGAAGTCGCGCTGATCGCCGAGCGTCTTGGCGCCACTGATGTACCGAGCTCGCGCCGGGCCGTGGCGGCTTACCTGGCCGGGATGCGCCCCCAGTTGCTCTGCGATGAACGCAGCCGAGAAGTGCTGCGTTTGCTCTTGGCGGCACCTGCCCCAAGCCGCCTGGCCAAGCCATTTGGCTCGTTGATGATGCAGGCCGGCATCGACCTGTTGCCCGACTGGGCCAGCGATATGCTCGGCATCAACCAGGGTCTGCTGCAACGCCAGCTGATCCGCGCCAGCGTCAACCGCAGTGCGCCGATGCTGCGCTGGGCGGTACGCAACGGCTCGATACATCGCGCACGCCGACGCATGGGCCTGTAATACCCGACCGGGCGAACAGAACGCGACCCACCGGTTCGCGATTGGCGACGTCGCGACCTTCTATGCAACCATGATTTTCCAAGTTCTCGCGCACCGGTCACCTGCCAATGGCCGCCGACCGATGCCGCCAATAACGATGAGGATTCGCGCCATGCAAGACGTCGTAATCGTTGCCGCCACCCGCACCGCGGTCGGCAGTTTCCAGGGTTCGCTGGCGAACATTCCCGCGGTCGACCTGGGGGCCGCGGTGATCCGCCAGCTGCTGGCCCAGACCGGCCTGGACGGTGCCCAGGTCGATGAAGTGATCATGGGCCAGGTGCTCACCGCCGGCGCCGGGCAGAACCCCGCGCGCCAGGCCGCGATCAAGGCCGGCCTGCCCCACGCGGTGCCGGCGCTGACCCTGAACAAGGTCTGCGGCTCCGGCCTCAAGGCCCTGCATCTGGGCGCCCAGGCGATCCGCTGCGGCGACGCCGAGGTGATCATCGCCGGCGGCCAGGAGAACATGAGCCTGGCCAATTACGTGCTGCCCGGTGCCCGCACCGGTCTGCGCATGGGCCACAGCCAGATGATCGACAGCATGATCAGCGACGGCCTGTGGGACGCCTTCAACGACTACCACATGGGCATCACCGCCGAGAACCTGGTGGACAAATACGCCATCAGCCGCGAAGCCCAGGATGCCTTCGCCGCCGCCTCGCAGCAGAAGGCCGTGGCCGCCATCGAAGGCGGACGTTTCGTCGATGAGATCACCCCGATCCTGATTCCCCAGCGCAAGGGCGAGCCCGTGGCCTTCGCCACCGACGAGCAGCCGCGCGCCGGTACCACCGCCGAATCCCTGGGCAAGCTCAAGCCAGCCTTCAAGAAAGACGGCACGGTCACCGCCGGCAACGCCTCGTCGCTGAACGACGGCGCCGCCGCGGTGATCCTGATGAGCGCGGCCAAGGCCCGGGCCCTGGGCCTGCCGGTGCTGGCGATGATCGCCGCCTACGCCAACGCTGGCGTCGACCCGGCGATCATGGGCATCGGCCCGGTGTCGGCCACCCGCCGCTGCCTGGACAAGGCCGGCTGGTCCCTGGAGCAGCTGGACCTGATCGAAGCCAACGAAGCCTTCGCCGCCCAGGCGCTGTCGGTGGGCAAGGAGCTGGGTTGGGACGCGAACAAGGTCAACGTCAATGGCGGCGCCATCGCCCTCGGCCACCCGATCGGCGCCTCGGGCTGCCGGGTGCTGGTGACCCTGCTGCACGAAATGCTCAAGCGCGATGCCAAAAAAGGCCTGGCCACCCTGTGCATCGGTGGCGGCCAGGGCGTGGCACTGGCCATCGAACGCTGACCACAATCCCCTTGTAGGAGCGGCCGGTCGACGCTCGATTGCTCGCGATGGACCTCAACGGTAACGCGGTCTGCCTGGTGCATCGCGGTGTTGCGCCGATCTTTCGCGAGCAAGCTCGCTCCTACACAGAGGACAAAACGAAACTGGTAGACTGCCCCGCCCAATCATCCGCAAGGCGCCCGCATGTCTTCCTTGAATCAGGCGCTGCGCGCCGCCCTCGATCATCGCCAGGACCTGCTCGTCGAGCTGCATCAGCAAGGTACCGACTGCTATCGGCTGTTCCATGGCAGCCAGGAAGGCGCCGGGGGCCTGACCATCGACCGTTACGGCCCGCAGCTGCTGGTGCAAAGCTTTCACCAGACGCTGGAACGCGATGCCTTGCTGCAATTGCACGAGACCGTCCAGCAGCAACTGGGCCTGGACACCCTGCTGGTCTACAACGACCGCTCCCGGGGCAATTCACGCATCGATCGCGAGGACTCGGTTTACCGCGCCGAAGAAGAAGCGCTCAAAGACCTGGTCGGCCACGAATGGGGCTTGAACTACCGGGTACGCGGTCGCCATGCCGGCCAGGACCCGCTGCTGTTTCTCGACCTGCGCAACGCCCGTGGCTGGGTCAAGGCCCACAGCGCCGGCAAGAGCGTGCTGAACCTGTTCGCCTACACCTGCGGTGTCGGCCTGAGTGCCGCGGCAGGCGGTGCCCGCGAGGTGTGCAACCTGGACTTCGCCGAGGGCAACCTGGCCGTCGGCCGCGAGAACGGCCAGCTCAATCCGCAATTGCCGGCCATGCAGTTCGTGCAATCGGATTACTTCCCGGCGATCCGGCAACTGGCCGGCCTGCCCATCAGCCAGCGCCGTGGACAAAAGCTGCCCAGCTACCCACGCCTGGAACAACGCCAGTACGACCTGGTGCTGCTTGACCCGCCGGCCTGGGCCAAGAGCGCATTCGGCACCGTCGACCTGCTGCGCGACTATCAGAGTCTGCTCAAGCCTGCCCTGCTGGCCACCGCCGACAATGGCGTGCTGATCTGCTGCAACAACCTGGCGAAAGTCACGCTGGACGACTGGCGCGAACAGGTGCTGCGCTGTGCCGAAAAAGCCGGTCGCCCGGTACGCGAATGGCAGGTGCTGACACCCGCTCGCGACTTCCCGTCCATGGACCAGCAACCGCCGCTCAAGACCCTGATCCTGCATCTGTGATCTGCTGCGAGGAATCTGAACAATCCTGTTTGCGACCGTGATGGGATTGTTTCGGAACCGGAAACGCATGCCATACTCCAACGCACTTCCGATTCAGATAGATGAAGCCTCGCATGTCCAAAGGATTGATCCGCGCTATCGGCGCCTTGTTGACCGCTCTCGCCCTGTACAGCCTGTTGGGCTTTCTGATTTTGCCGGGCATCGCCTTGCGAGTGGCCAATCAACAGTTGGCCAACTACGCGACGGTACCGGCAAAGATCCAGCGCATCGAACTCAACCCGTTCAGTCTCGAACTGACGCTCTGGGGCTTGAATATCGGTGAGCCGGGCAAAGAGCAAGTGGCCTTCGAGCGTCTCTACGCCAACCTGCAACTGGACAGCCTCTGGACCCGCGCGCTGCACCTGGCCGATATCGAACTGGACAAACCCAAGAGCGAGATCCTGTTCGCCAAGGACGGCAAGCTCAACCTGCTGGGCCTGTTCAACCTGCCCGTCAGCGAACCCACTCCGGACGACCCCGAGGCCAAGCCGTTCCCCCTGCGTATCGAGCGCATCAAGCTGGCCGGTGGTTATGTGCACTTCCAGGACGCGCGGCCCAGCGAGCCCATCGAGTTCCTGTACGACAAGCTCGATTTCGAACTGAAGAACCTCAGTACCCTGCCCGACGACAGTGCCGACATGACCCTGGTCGCCGCCGGGCCCGAGGGTGGCCAGATCGACTGGAGCGGCAACTTCAGCCTGGTCCCCATCGCGTCCGAAGGCACCCTGAAAGTCACCGACGGCAAGATGAAAGTCTGGTGGCCCTATGTCCGCGACGCCTTGCCCCTGGTCCTGGAAGACGGCGTGCTGAACCTCAACACCCGCTACAAGCTGAACCTGTCCAAGGAAACCGAGCTGCTGCTCAGCGATGCTTCGGTCAGCGTCGCGCCCTTCGCCATCAAGGCCCCCGACGGTCGGCCACTGGCCCGCCTGGAGCGCCTGGACGTCAGTGAAACCACGGTCGACCTGGCCAAGCAGCAAGTGGTGGTCGGCAAGATCCGCAGCCAGAAACTGGAAACCTGGGCCGCCCTGGAGGCCGATGGCCAACTGGACTGGCAGAAACTGTTCGCCAGCCAGCCGGCCAAACCGGCTGCCAAGCCCGCTCCGGCCGCCGCCGATACTCCACCAGCTCCCGCTCCGGCGCCGAGCAAACCCTGGCAGGTGCTGCTCAAGGACGTGCAGTTGCGCAATTATCAGGTGCACCTGGCGGACCGTCAGGCCAAGCCGGCCGTGGCCCTGGAGGTCGGCCCGCTGAACGTCGACGTGCAGAACTTCGACAGCCTCAACCAGTCGCCTTTCAACCTCAAGCTCGACACCGGAGTGGGCAAACAGGGCAAGATCCTCGCCAACGGCGTGGTCAACCTGCAACCGGTGACCGCCAAGCTGGCGGTGCAGACCAAGGACATCGACCTGCGGGTCGCCCAGTCCTACATCAGCCCGTTCATTCGCCTGGAACTGCGCAGCGGCATGCTCGGCAGCGACCTGGCGGTGGACCTGAAAAACATCGATCCCCTGACATTCAGCGTGACTGGCCGCGCCCAGGTCGACCAGTTGCACACCCTGGACACCCTGAAAACCCGCGATTTCGTGAAATGGCAGCAACTGGTGCTCGAAGGCCTGAACTATCAGCACGGCGACAGCCTGACGATCAACAAGGTCAACCTGATGCAGCCCTATGCGCGCTTCATGATCAACGATGACCGCACCACCAACATCGATGACCTGCTGATCCCGCAACCGGCCGACAGCGCGCCGAAAGGCGCAGCCAAGCCGGCCGCCAAGGAAAAGCCCCTGGGCATCCATATCGGCCAGATCGCCATCAACGACGGTTCGGCCAACTTCGCCGACTTCAGCCTGACCCCCAACTTCGCCACGGCCGTCCAGCAACTCAATGGCCAGATCGGCACCATCGACAGCCGCCAGGCAAAACCGGCCAACGTCGATATCAAGGGCAAGGTCGATCGTTATGCGCCGGTCACCATCAAGGGCAGCGTGAACCCCTTCGATCCGATGGCCGCACTGGACATCGCCACCAGCTTCAAACGCGTCGAACTGACCAACCTGACCCCCTACTCCGGCAAGTTCGCTGGCTACCGCATCCGCAAGGGCCGGCTCAACCTCGACCTGCACTACGTCATCACCAACGGCCAGCTCAAGGCCGAAAACAAAGTGGTGGTCGAACAACTGGAGCTGGGGGAAAAAGTCGACAGCCCGGATGCCGTGAGCCTGCCACTGAAACTGGCGGTCGCCTTGCTCAAGGATGTCGACGGCAAAATCTCCATCGAACTGCCGGTGACCGGCGATCTGAACAACCCACAGTTCAGCGTCATGCCGATTGTCTGGCAGACCCTGCGCAACCTGATCGTCAAGGCTGCCGCGGCACCGTTCAAACTGATTGGCGGGCTGGTCGCCGGCGGCGGTTCGGAAGACCTGGGCAGTGTCTCGTTCGCCCCGGGCTCGAGTGACTTGAGCCCGGAATCGGAAGCGGCACTGGTCAAGCTGTCCAATGCACTCAAGGAACGTCCGGCCCTGCGCCTGGAGATCGAAGGCACCGCCGCGCAGAGCAGCGATGGCCCGCTGATCGCCGAGCAACGCCTGGAGCGGGAATACCAGTACAACTACTACAAGATGCTCCAGCGTCGCGGCGACAAGGTGCCGGCCCAGGCGTCGCTGCTGGAAGTACCGGAGAAAGAGAAAGCCCCGCTGCTGGAGGGCATCTATCGCACACGCCTCAAGACCCAGCCACCGGCCGAATGGAAGGACCTGGGCAAGGAAGAGCGCACCGCGAAAATGCGTGAAGGCGTGATCAAGTTCTGGAGTGGCAGCGATGTGCTGTTGCGCCAGTTGGGCCAGGAACGGGCCAGCAGCATCAAGGACTTCCTGGTGGACAAGGGCCAACTGACGGACGATCGGGTCTACTTCATCGATGCCAACCTTGGCCAGGCCGAAAGCGATGGTCGGGTCATTACCCCCATGCACCTGGACGCCGAATAACCCCCCTCCCCGCCGCCCCGGAAACGGGTCGGCCCGGCGGTTTTCCCCGCCATGAACAGAACAGGCCCCGACACACTGTGCCGGGGCCTGTTCTGTTTACAAAAGGAGCCACTTCCCTGTGGCCATTCGCATGAACCTTCAAGGAAGCGGTAGATGAATCCTCTACCGCATCTTCTCCCTGTCCAGGAAAGAAGCTTGAGGCTTAGTCGGTTTTCAAACCGTCAGCCGATACTGCCTTCACGCCTTTGATGTTTTTGGCGATGTTGACTGCGGTTTCTTTCTGCGCCGCGGTCAGAGCAGTGGTGGAGGACAGGGAAACCACACCCTTGTTGGTTTCGACCTTGATGTCGGTACCAGGAATGCCTTTTTCAGTTACGAGATCCGCTTTGACTTTGGTGGTGATCCAGGTGTCGGAAGTGGCTTCCTTGGCCTTGGTCACTTCACCCGCCGCGAGCACCATTGGCGCCTGAGTAGCTTGAGTGGTCTGGGCAAATGCGACGTTAGCCATGGTCAGGGTCAGAGCGGTAGCAGTTGCAGCAGCGATAGCGAACTTCTTCATACGAGTAACTCCTGTTCTTCTGGAAAACCTGCTCCAAGTCCTGGCAGCAGGGTTACTTAAGTAGATTGCAGGCGTTATGCCAAGTTCAGAAAAACAATAAAGCCCTTAAATATCAAAGAATTACAAAACCATCCAAACACTCGCGGTCATGCAAAATGCATGACCTGTGAATAATCTGCATGCAAGTTGCACTTCCCGGCGAGCTAACTTCCTGAATTCTCGATATTTTCCCCAAAGGCACGCTGGCGCGTGGCGTTTCACGCGCCAAGCAAGCGAGAACCGGACTCAGCTGCCGCTGGCGGTGCAGCCTTTAGGGGAGTAGTCCGCGGGGACAGTGGTGGTGCAGACCCAGCCATCGGCCGTGGTGCGGGTCAGGGTGACGGTCTTGTTCAGCACCGGCGCCGGTGCATTGAGGATGGTGCAGCCGATTGTTCCCGCTCCGGTCGAGGCGGAACCCGCGGCGGTCATGGTGCAGTTCGACGTCGCCGCCTTGCCCCCCACCAGCTCCAGGGTCGGATCGCTGCCCTGGTTCAGCACGTCCTCGAAATTGACCTTCAGCGCCGAGGCTTCGGCCAACGCCGCGGTGACCTTGGCCCGCGCCTGGTATTTGGAATACAGCGGCATGGCAAAGGTGGCCAGGATGCCGATGATCGCCACGACGACCAACAGCTCGATCAAGGTAAAACCTTTCTGATACTTCATCTATCTGCTCCAAGCAGGGGATATCCAGGGGTCTGGGCATTCACCACACAGCCATAGCACAGCCTGTGCCAGCGCCTGCGCCCCAGCCGAACGGGGCTTTAGCGGCGCAAAGCTGCGGCGGTGAGCGCCAGAAGTCGCACTATCTGACACTTTTTGTCAGCCAAGTGCCCTGGGCCGGTCGCCGTGACGGGCTACGCTGTCATTCGATCATCGATTGCCTTCACTGCCCGCCCCATCCAAGGAACGTATCGGGCCATTCAAACTCTATGAGCCGGACGCCGCGCGCCGCGCAGCGGTCCACTCGCTAACGCACAGGGCATTGCCGGCCCTGAGGACATCCATCACAACCCGGGACTCGACACCATGGCGGTCAAAGCAGCAAGAGTCAGTGTTTACCTGTGGGAAGGCACCGACAGGCAAGGCAGCAAACTGCGCGGCGAATTGAGCGGCCATACCCCCTCGCTGATCAGGGCCCAGTTGCGCAAGCAAGGCATCAACCCGGCCAGGGTCAGGAAGAAACCCAGCTCGCTGTTGCAGCGCACGCCCCCGATCAAGGCCCGCGACATCAGCCTGTTCACCCGGCAACTGGCGACCTTGATCAAGGCCGGCGTACCGCTGCTGCAATCGTTCGACATCATTGCCGAGGGCTTCGACAACCCGAACATGCGCAAACTGATGGGCGAGCTGAAACAGGACATCGCCGCCGGCAGCAGCTTCACCAGCGCGCTGCGCAAGAGGCCCCGGCACTTCGACGAGCTGTACTGCAGCCTGGTGGATGCCGGCGAACAGGCCGGGGCCCTGGAAACCCTGCTGGAGCGGGTGGCGACCTACAAGGAAAAAAGCGAAAACCTCAAGACGCGGATCCGCAAGGCCATGACCTATCCCCTGGCGGTGATCTGCGTGGCGCTGGTGGTGACGGGGATCCTGCTGGTCAAGGTGGTGCCGCAGTTCCAGTCGATGTTCCAGGGCTTCGGCGCGCAATTGCCCATGTTCACGCAACTGGTCATCGCCCTCTCGGAATTCGTGCAGCACTGGTGGTGGCTGCTGGCAGGCGCGCTGTTGCTCAGTGTGTTCGGCCTGCGCCATGCCCGCCGGCGCTCACCGCGCTTTCGCCACTGGCTGGACGTGGGCCTGCTGAAACTGCCGTTGGTAGCGCCACTGATGTACAAGTCCGCGGTGGCCCGCTACGCCCGCACCTTGTCCACCACCTTCGCCGCCGGAGTGCCGCTGGTGGAGGCGCTGGGCTCGGTGGCCGGGGCCACCGGCAACCAGGTGTTCAAGCAAGCGGTGAACCGCATCAGGCAGGACGTGGCGACCGGCATGCAGTTGCATTTTTCCATGCGCGCATCCGGCATCTTTCCCGGCATGGCCATCCAGATGACCGCCATCGGCGAAGAGTCCGGGGCCCTGGACGGCATGCTGGAAAAGGTCGCGATCCATTATGAGGAAGAGGTCGATACCCTGGTCGACACCCTGAGCAGTCTCATGGAACCCGTGATCATGGTAGTTTTGGGCACCCTCGTCGGCGGCCTGGTGGTCGCCATGTACTTACCCATCTTCCAACTCGGCACAGCGATCTGAACATGTCATTGACTGAGGTCCTGGCCAGCTACCCGCTGGTCTTCGTAGCATCGGTGCTGGTCCTGGGCCTGATTGTCGGCAGCTTTCTCAATGTGCTGATCTGGCGGCTGCCAAAGATGCTCGAGCGCGACTGGCACGCCCAGGCCCGTGACATCCTCGGGCTGCCCGACGAGCCTGTCGGGCCGACCTATAACCTGTTGCTCCCACACTCCCAGTGCCCGCACTGTGCGCACCCGATCCGCCCTTGGGAAAACATCCCGCTGTTCAGCTACCTGCTGCTGCGCGGACGCTGCTCCGCGTGCAAGGCCCCGATCGGCCGGCGCTACCCGTTGGTGGAGCTGACCTGCGGCCTGGCCTCGGCATTCGTGGCCTGGCATTTCGGCTTCGGCTGGCAGGCCGGCTTGATGCTGTTCCTGAGCTGGGGCCTGTTGGCGATGAGCCTGATCGACGCCGATCATCAACTGTTGCCCGACGTGCTGGTGCTGCCCCTGTTGTGGCTGGGCCTGATCGTCAATGGCTTTGAGCTGTTCGTCAGCCTCCACGATGCGCTGTGGGGCGCCGTGGCCGGCTACCTGTGCCTGTGGTCGGTGTACTGGTTGTTCAAGCTGCTGACCGGCAAGGAAGGCATGGGGCACGGCGATTTCAAGCTATTGGCCATGTTCGGCGCCTGGGGCGGCTGGCAGATTCTGCCGATGACCCTGCTGCTGGCCTCACTGACGGGAGCCCTGGCCGGAGTCGCCATGCTGCGCCGCAACCGCGCGCAAATGTCCACGCCTATCCCTTTCGGTCCCTTTCTGGCCATTGCCGGCTGGATTGCCTTGCTCTGGGGTGGTCAAATAACCGACTCCTATTTGCAGTTTGTCGGTTTCAGATGACCAAGCCTGTTTTCAAACCCTGGATCCTCGGCCTTACCGGCGGTATCGGCAGTGGCAAAAGTGCCGCGGCCCAGCACTTCATCGACCTGGGCATCCATGTGGTGGATGCCGATCACGCCGCCCGCTGGGTGGTGGAACCCGGCCGCCCGGCCCTGGCCCGCATTGCCGAACATTTCGGCGACAGCGTGCTGCAGGCCGATGGTCAACTGGACCGCGCCGCGCTGCGCAAGCTGATCTTCGAGGTGCCGCAACAACGCCTCTGGCTGGAAGCCTTGCTGCATCCGTTGATTGCCGATGAAATCGCCGCCCACCTGGCCCGTGCCGAATCGCCCTACGCGATTCTGGTGTCACCGCTGTTGATCGAATCCGGGCAATACGCAATGACCCAGCGGATCCTGGTGATCGATGTGCCGCAGCAACTGCAGATCGAGCGGACCCTGCAACGCGACCGGATCAGCGAACAGCAGATCCAGGCGATTCTCAAGGCCCAGGCGACCCGCGAAGATCGCCTGAGCCATGCCGACGATGTGCTGGTCAACGACCGCGACCTCGCCTGGCTGCACAGCGAGGTCGAACGCCTGCATCACTTTTACCTTACCTTGCGTGGAGGCCAGTCATGAGCCAACCCCTGACCGTGGAATGTCCAACCTGCGGTGCGCCCGTGGAATGGACCGCGAGCAACGTCAACCGTCCGTTCTGCTCGGACCGCTGCAAACTGATCGACCTCGGCGCCTGGGCTGCCGAAGAACACAAGATTCCGGTCAGCCCGGATGCCGAGGACGATCTGTTTTCCGACGATCTGCCGCCGCGCGCCCACTGAAGCCTCAAGGCCGCATGAAAGCGTAGTCCTGCGTATCGTCGAGGTTCTCCGCGAGAAACTGCAACTCGTCGGCCAGATCCTCGGCGCTGCGTACCCGCCGACTCTCCTGCACCACCGCGCTGAGCAGGGCGCGCAGGCTCAAGCCCGGTTCGAAACCCTCTTGTTGCGCAGTATCCAGACTCCTGCGTATTTCCTGCCGCGCCCATTCATACACACTCATGACCCTGCTCCCGAACGGTTTTTGCCGAGCATGGGACCGCGCCTGGCGAACGTGTTTGATATGGATCAAGAACGCGGATCGTCATCCTTCCACGGCGCCGACAGGTAACGGGTACGGTTGAAGGTTTCCAGCCACTCGGGGCAGAACACCACCAGGGCGCTGACCACCATGCCGTTGATGAAGGCCTCGGGAAAGATGATCAGCCACAGGTAGCCGACGAAGTCCTCCAGCCATTCCGGCATGGCAAAACGCCCGTCGAACCACAGCAGCCCCAGGCCCACCAGCAGGCACAGCAAGGCCGACAGGGCGGCAGCAAAAAAACCGGAACAGAAGATATACACAAAGGGATTACGCGGCTGCGCGCGCTCCACCAGGATCGCGCAGCATTCAGTGACCAGCACCGGCAGCAGGATCAGCAAGGCGCCGTTGATGCCGACCGCCGCCAGGTCCTGGCGACCCAGCGCGACCAGCCCCACCTGGGCAATCAGGCCGCCGACGATCGCCAACGGCCAGTCCAGCAACAGGGTCACGGCCGTCATGCCGATGAAGTGATAGGACACCCCGGTATCGAAATCCCGGCGCACCAGCCACAACATGAACAACGCGAACACCGTACCGAACAGCAGATGCTGACGCCGGCTGTCGCTGAACAGCTCGACCCAGGGCGCGCGCCAGGCGGCCCAGACCAGCACCGGCACATAGATCAGCCAGCCGGCGCCGAGAGTGAGCGGCGACAGCAGCGCGGCACTGATCATGGTTGCGCCTGCTCCAGCGCTGCGCGCAGTTCGGCGGCCGTGCCGTACTCCCGTTGAGCCACCAGCCGGCCATCGTCGAGCTGCAGCCACAGGACTTTATCCACAGCCCCGGCGTAGCGCGGCGCCACCCGCCCGTCACGGTCGAGCATGACCCGGTAGCCATAATCACGCATCGCCGGCACCGCGAACATCCTGGCGATCACCGCCGGCATGCGCTGGATGTCCGCGACGAATACCGTGTGCCGGGCCTCCAGATAACCCGCGGGACGATCCTGCAAGGCGGCGTTTACCAGCTTGGCGCCGTCCATGCTGCGCGCCACCAGCAGCGTCCGTGCCTGCCCGTCGAGGCTATAGGCCCGGTCGAATTGATCAAGCAAGGTCCAGGGCGCCAGACGCTCGCCGACCTCCACCGCGTGCGCCAGCAAGGGCATGCAACCCAGCAACAGCAATGACCAATACTTCACAGCTTCTTCCCCTTCCTTCGGTGAGTTCGCAGCGTCCAGTCTACACCGCCAGAGCGCCTCGCCCGAGGGCCGCGCCAGCCATCAAGAACCCCGCAATCATGGGCGAAAGGGAATAAATCGCCACCGGTTGGACAAGAGTCGACCCCTGAACAACACTCCATTTATCCGTCACGCCCTCGCTCACGAATGAGCCAACTTCGTGACACACGCCCAGGCTTCCGTTCGTCCTGGATGCGCCAAACCGTCAAAAAACCGATGCATAATGCAAAAAAAAGGTTAACCTGCCAGAATTAGTCAATTAGTTGACCATCAAAGCAGAAAAATAGTATTGTTTGGCCATCACAGGCCGCCAAAAAACAGACTTTTTTGCAGTAAGCCTTAGTTTTTCAGCCTGCCTCTGTAGTGGCTTTACCCTTAACAGAGCTGGGTCTTTACCTGGCAACGACGGGATTCGATGCTTACGAAATCGATTGATAGCAGGTTCCTGACCCGAACCGGATTCATGGAACTCTTCATTTCGGGGGTAAAACTGACGCACGCCCTGTCCGCCGCCCTGCCTGGAATCCTGCTGCTCCTGAGTCTTGAATCCGCCAGCGCGGATATCTGGCCAACCGTACTTGGCCTGCTGCTGTTCTTTGCCGTCATCACCGTCATCCTGTTCCAGGCCCAGGGGGTCTACTCCGAAGAGTTCTTCAGCAATCGCCTGCGCCTGCGCACGATGCTGGTGGCCTGGACCTCCGCCTTCTGCATCCTGCTGGTCATGTACCTGGGGCTGCACCTGCTGCCGGTCTTCAGCCTGCGGGACCTGGCTGTCTGGTTCATCGCCAGCCTCGTGCTGTTTGGCATCGAGCGTCTGTTTCTGCTGCGCCTGTTCCATTCGTGGATGGCCAGGGGCAAATACCTGCAACGCACGGTGATCCTCGGCTTCAGCGAGAGCGCGCTGTTCCTTGCCGAACACATGCAGCGCCACGGCGATATCCGCTCCGGCCTGATCGGTTTCATCGACGATCGCAGCGACCGCGTGCCCAAGGCCTTCTGCGACCTGCCCTTTCTGGGCAACACCCAGAACCTGGAAGAGCTGATCCGTTCCGAGCAGGTCAATCAGGTCCTGATCGCCCTGCCCTGGGCCGCGCACGCGCGCATCGGCGAGCTGGTGCAACGGCTGCGGCAGTTGTCGGTGAATGTCGCCCTGGTGCCCGACATCACCACCCTGCGCTTTGGCCACAACCGCATGACCGATGTCGGCGGCATCCTGATGTTCAACACGTCCGAGCTGCCATTGCGCGGCTGGGCGCCGCTGATCAAGCGCTGCGAGGACATCGTGCTCGCCCTGCTGGGCCTGGTCCTGTTGTCCCCTGTGCTGCTGGCCACTGCCGTGGCGGTGAAACTCGATTCCAAGGGCCCCGTGCTGTTCCGGCAAAAGCGCTACGGCTACAACGACCGGCTGATCCGCGTGTTCAAGTTCCGCTCGATGTATGTCGAGCAAGCGGACCTCAACGCCGAACGGCAGACCACCCGCGAAGACCCGCGGATCACCCGGGTCGGACGCTTCATTCGCAAGACCAGCATCGATGAGCTGCCCCAGCTGTTCAACGTGCTGATGGGCAACATGTCGATTGTCGGGCCTCGCCCACACGCCACCGCCACCAAGGCGGCGGGAGTGCCGTTCGAACAGGCGGTGCGCGAATACAGCTCGCGCCATCGGGTCAAGCCCGGGATCACCGGCTGGGCGCAGATCAATGGCTACCGGGGAGAAACCGACACCCTGCAGAAAATCCAGAAACGAGTGGAGTACGACCTCGATTACATCTCCAAGTGGTCGGTCTGGCTGGATCTGTACATCGTTTTCATGACGGTTCCGGCCGTCCTCTCGACGAAGGAAGTCTACTGATGAGCGCATTCACTGGATTGATCCCCTGCATTATTTCCGGCGGCTCCGGCTCGCGCCTGTGGCCCGTCTCTCGGCAGAACATGCCCAAGCCATTCATACGCATGCGCGATGGGCAGAGCCTGCTGCAAAAGACCTTCGTTCGCGCCAGCAGCCTGGCGGACGTCAGCTGCGTGGTCACGGTGACCAACCGCGAGCTGCTGTTCCGCTCGCTGGACGAGTACCGCAACGTCAATCAGGGCAAGCTGGGCCTCGACCTGCTGCTCGAGCCGTTCGGGCGCAACACCGCCGTGGCCATCGCCGTGGCGGCCCTGCATGTGCGCGAGTACTGGGGCGACGAGGCGCAGTTGCTGATCCTTCCGGCCGACCACCTGATCCTCGACCAGGAGGCCTTCGCCGCAGCCGTGGGCAAGGCGCGCAGCCTTGCCGAAGCAGGTTATCTGGCGACCTTCGGCATTCAGCCCGACAAACCCGAGACCGGTTTTGGCTACATCGAACAGGGCCCGGCGCTGAAGGAAGGTTTCCAGGTCGCGCGCTTCGTCGAGAAACCCAACCTGGCCACCGCCCAGGCCTACGTCGACAGCGGCAATTACTTGTGGAACGCCGGGATGTTCTGCTTCCGCGCCGATACCCTGCTGCAAGAGCTGACCCTGCATGCTCCCGAGGTGCTGAGCGCCGCCCAGGCCTGCCTGGAACAAGGCATGACCCTGGACAACAAGCACTGCCGCCAGCGTGAACTCGACGCCGACAGCCTGGCCCTCGCCCCGGACGTTTCGATCGACGTGGCCCTGATGGAGCGCTCCGAGCGGGTCGCCGTGGTGCCCTGCGACCTCGGCTGGAGCGACATCGGCTCCTGGGATGCGCTGCGCCAGCTGACCCCGAGCGATGCCGCCGGCAACCAGGTCAACGGCGAAGCCATCCTGCATGACGTGCGCAATTGCTATATCGATTCGCCCAAGCGGGTTCTGGGGGCCGTCGGCGTCAGCGACCTGATCATCGTCGACACCCCGGACGCGCTGCTGGTGGCCGATGCCTCGCGGACCCAGGACGTGCGCCATATCGTCACCGAACTCAAGCGCCTGGGCCACAGTGCCTACAGCCTGCACCGCACGGTCACCCGCCCTTGGGGGACCTACACCGTGCTGGAGGAAAGCAGCCGCTTCAAGATCAAGCGCATTATGGTCAAGCCCAAGGAATCGCTGTCGCTGCAGATGCACCATCACCGCAGCGAGCACTGGATCGTGGTCAGCGGCGCGGCCCTGATCACCAATGGCGACCTGGAGGTCCTGCTCAACAGCAACGAATCCACCTATATCCCCGCCGGCCATAAACACCGCCTGAGCAACCCCGGGATCATCGACCTGGTGATGATCGAAGTGCAAAGCGGCGAGTACCTGGGCGAAGACGACATCGTGCGTTTCGAAGACGTCTACGGCCGTGCCCCGGCGCAGGTAAAACCATGATGAAGGTGGCGCTGATCATTCCCGCCCGCAACGCCGCGCCGCATCTCGATCGGTTGCTCCCGGCGCTGGCCGCGCAGACGCTGCAACCGGACACGGTGCTGGTGGTCGACAGCAGCTCGACGGACGACACCGTCAGCCGCTTCCAGCAGTTCGGCGCCCGGGTGGAGGTCATCGCCGCCCAGCAGTTCAACCATGGCGGCACCCGCCGCTGGGCGAGCGAGCAGGTGGATGCCGACGCGCTGATCCTGCTGACCCAGGATGCGATTCCGGCCACGCCCCAGACCTTCGCCAACCTGATCCAGGAGCTGGAAGAAGACCCACGGATCGGCCTCGCCTATGGTCGTCAACTACCGCATCCCGGCGCCGGGATTCTCGAGGCGCAGTCGCGCCACTTCAACTACAGCCCCCAGAGCCGCAGCAAAAGCCTGGCCGACGCCGGGGAGCTAGGGATCAAGACTTGCTTCAGTTCGGACTCGTTTTCCGTCTACCGGCGCAGCGCCCTGCAAGCGGTGGGCGGCTTTCCCGAGGACGTCATCGGCAGCGAGGACGCCCACGTCGCGGCGCGCATGCTGCTCAACGGTTATCTGGTGCGCTACGCCGCCAGTGCGTGCGTACAGCATTCGCACAGCTACAGTCTGATGCAGGAGTTCCGCCGTTATTTCGATATCGGCGTGTTTTATGGCCGCGAGCCCTGGATCCGCGAAGCCTTTGGCAGCGCGGGTGGAGAAGGCAAGCGTTACGTCCAGGCCGAGTTGCGCGCCTTGCGTGACGCCGGCCAGTTGCAACGTGTACCCGAAGTGCTGCTGCGCAGCGCGCTGAAACTGTTGGGCTATCGCCTCGGCCACGCCGAACAGCATCTGCCGACACCGCTCAAGCGTCGCTTGAGCATGTTCTCAAACTACTGGACCTGAGCTGTCATGATGACTATTAACCGACCTTCCCGGCTTTGTCTGTTGAGCATCCTGACCGCCACCCTGTGGCTGGGCGGCTGCTCGACCCCCGCCCATGTCGCGCTCCCTGACAGCGACACCCTCAAGGCTCGCCACGCGGCGGCACTGACCCTGGCCGACCTGCCGCCCGCCCAGGTGCTGATCCAGAGCGGCGACACCCTGCGCATCGTGCGCGATGCCCAGGAGCCGGCCAGCTCCGACGACATGACGATGTTCGTGGTGCGACCGGACGGTTTCATCTCGATGCCCAACATCGGCCGGATCAAGGCCGCGCTGCTGACCCCTGAAGACCTGGGCAAGGAAATCACCAAACGCTACACCCGTGTCTACCGCGAGCCCGAAGTGACCGTGAACATCGCCATTGCCCCGAGCAACCGGGTGTTCATTGGCGGCGCGGTGGCCAATCCATCGTTCTTCAACCTCGCCGGCACCGTGTCGGTGGAACAGGCCCTGCTCAGCTCCGGCGGCGTGCTGCCGTCGGCCGACAGCTCCAACATCGCCCTGCTCAGGACCGGTCCCGACGGCAAGTACAAGATGTACTTCGTCGACCTCAGCAACATGCTCAGCAACCCCAACCATCCGCTGGTCGCCCTGCAGCGCGGCGACCTGATCTACGTGCCGCAATCGACCATCGGCAGCACGGTGGAAGCGGTGGACATGTACTTCACCAAGCTGTTCCCGATCAACAAGGGGATCGGCCTGGGCTTCAACTACGACCTGAATGATCAGGAAGTGAAGAACAGCGGCAACACGATCAACAACTTCACCAGCAGTTCCACCGGTACCGGGACGGGGCAGTAAACAGCGTTTGATCGGCCTCCATCAGCCACTGCTACAAGTACTTTCAACGGAGTGATCCCGTGATCGAAATACGCTCTCTACGCGACCTGTTGCGTCTGTTCTTCATCTTCCGCCGCGAGTTCAAGCTGGCGGTCATCACCACTATCGTGGTCGCGGTGCTGGGCGCCTTCCTGCTGCCGACGCGCTACGAGTCGGACGCGCGCCTGCTGGTCAAGCCCGGGCGCGACAGCACCACGGTGCCGATCGAAGCCGGCAATCGCCAGACACTGATCTCGCCCAGCACCCAGCACGACCCGATCGTCGATGAGGAGAAGATGCTCACCGGTCGACCCATTGTGCACATCGTCGCCCAGCGCTACCTGGAACTGAGCGCGGCCGCCGAACCCCAGGGTTTCTGGAAGACCCTCAAGTTCTACGCCAAAAAGGCCATGGGCACGGCCATCGATGCGCTGCGCAGCCTGCTGCAACTGGTCGGCCTGTCGGAGCCGCAGAGCCCGCTGGACCGCCTGGCGACCCGCCTGGAAAAGAACTTCCAGGCCAGCCATGAAGCGGGCTCCTCGGTGATCGATATCAGCTTTACCTGGGACGACCCGGAAGTCGCGCAGCAGGTGGTGAAGATCTGGGTCGACACCTTCCTCGAGGAGCGCGCCCGGGTGCTCGGTCGCAAGAGCCTCTATGCCTTCTATGAAGGCGAAGGCAACAAGGTGGCCGCGCAGATCCTCAGCCTCAAGGAACAGTTGCAGGGCCGCCTGAAGCAGATCGATTCGATCAGCGTCGATGCCCGCCTGGAAAACCTCACCAGCCAGATCGACCGCCTGACCGATGCCCGGGTCAATGCGCAGAACCAGCTGTCCGGGATCAGCAGCTTCCTGATCAACGCCCGCCAGCAGATCCAGGATCAGCCCGTCGAAGTGGTGACCAGTCGCGAGACCAGCCTCAACCCGACCCAGCTCGACCTCAAGCGCCAGCTCAACACCCTGCAGGTGGAACGCGCGCGCTTGCTGCGCACTTATTTGCCCGAGGCGCCGGCGGTCAAGCAGATCGAACAGAACATCCACGACCTGCAGGCCCTCAGCGAGCAGGAAGAGAGCCGCCTGGAACGCTCGAAGAACATCGCGCCCAATAGCCTGGTGACCAACGTCAAGCAGCAGGTCATCGATGCCCAGCTGCAACAGCGCCGGCTGACCGGGCAGATCGAGAACTACGACAAGACCCTGGCTGCCCTGCGTACCGAGCGCGACCGGGTACTGACCGACGAGCCCGAACTCAACCGCCTGACCCAGCAGTTGCGCACCGCGGAAAAGAGCTACGCGCTGTACTCGGAAAACCTGGAACAGGCGCGTATCGACCACGAGCTCGACAGCAGCCAGATCAGCAACATCGCGATCATCGAGCACGCCACCTTCAACCCGGCGCGGGTCTTCCCCAAGAGTCTGCTGATCCTGCTGTTCGCCATTCCCGCGGGCATCGCCGTGGGTCTGCTGACCATCTATGTCTGCTACCTGCTGGACCAGCGCATCCACGACGGCTCGCGCCTGCCAGAGCTGTTCCAGGTGCCGCTGTGGGGCAGCGTGCCGGACCTCGAGGACGCCACGCCCGCCGCCATGACCGCGAGCATCTACCGGCTCTACAGCCTGCTGCCCATGGACCGCATCGAGAGCCAGGGCCTGACCCTGGGCCTGACCTCGGCGCGCCATGGCGAAGGCGTGAGTTTCATCCTCGAACGCCTGCGCCGCCTGCTGGAAGAGCGCGGCCAGCGCGTGCGGGTCAACGACAGCGCGCCGGCCCAGCCCGGTGAAGTCCTGCTGCTGGATGCCTCGGCCCTGCTGTCGAACCAGGAGGCCTTCCTGATCCTGCGCCGCGCCGACCTGATCGCCCTGGTGATCGAGGCTCGGACCAGCACCGTGCCGATGATCGAGAATGCAATGTCGTTGCTGACTACCGCCTTCGGCAAGGTCGACGGGCTGATCCTCAACCGTCGCCGCTTCGAAGTACCGTCCAGGGTGCTGGAGCGGATCAACAGCTGGCGCGGTGCCGCCTGATGCGTATCGCCTTGCTGGCCCCGCTGCCGCCGGAACAGACCGGTATCGCCGACTACGCCGCGCATTTCAGCAATGCGCTGCGCGGCCTTGGCATCGAAGTGCTGACACCGCTGGCCGGCTGTCACGATCCCGCGGAGCAACTGACGCGCCTGCGCGCCTTCGACTGGACGGGCGTCGACCTGGTGCACGCCGAGCTCGGCGGTGGCCGCTTCGGCGAGTTCCAGGCGCTCGACTACCTGAGCAGCGAACAACCACGGATCCCCCGCACGGCCACCGTGCATGACCCGGAACGCCTGATCTGGCGGCGCGCCCGGCTGTTCTGGCCACTGACCCTGCTCGAACGCCTGCCGCACCCGCTGCCGCAAGCGGCGGCGCTGCTCGCCGACCCGCTGACCCTGCGCGAAGAACGGCGCCTGGCCCGCGGCATGCGCCGGCTGATAACCCTGACCCGGCTGGGCGGCGACTGCCTGCGCCAGCGCATGGGCCTGCGACCGCAACAGGTGGCGGTGATCGCCCACGGCAACCTGCCGATCCCCGCGGCCGAACTGCCGCCGCTGGTGCCGTTGCGCCTGCTGTACTTCGGCTTCATCTACCGTGGCAAGGGCATCGAGGACCTGATCGAGGCCCTGGCCCGCACCCTGGCGGCCAACCCGCAGTGCCGTGGCCAGGTCCGCCTGACCCTGGCCGGCGGCACCGCCCCGGAAATGACCTTCGACCCGGCCGGCAACTACCTCGACGGCCTGCGCCAGCGCATTCGCGAATTGCAGCTGGACGATGTGGTGGACTGGCAACTGGACCTGCCGTCCGCCGAGATCGCCCGCACCATCCAGGCCCACCATGTGATGGTGCTGCCGTACCGGGAATCGAAAAAACTCGCCTGGCTCGGCCAGATGCGCGGCACCAGCGGCGCCCTGTCCTGGGCCAATGCCTGCGGTCGCGGGGTCGTCACCTCCAATGCCCGGGCCTTTGCCGAGGAGGTGGCCGGCGGCAATGGCGTGACCTATCAGCAAGGCGATGTCGAAGCGCTGAGCCAACACCTGAGCCGCCTGGTGCTGGAGCCCGAACTGGCCCGCCAGTGGGCCGCGCGGGCCAGCGAGGCCGGGCAACAACGCGAGTGGAGCGCGACCGCGCGGCGCTTCGCCGAACTGTTCAATGAAGTGTGCAAGGAGCGATCGAAATGAAGACCCGAGCAGGCCTTAAACGTCGCCCTCTTTTGCGCTATCTGCCACTGGTCGCCGCGCTGGCGGTGGGCGGCGCCCTGCTGCTCAGCGAACAGGTCGATGCCACGCCGATCAACCTGGCCCCCGATCGCACCCTGGTGTGGAAGGACTACCTGGGGGTCAATGCGCACTTCCTGTGGTTCACCCCGCAGCAATACCGCAAACAGATCGCCGCCTATAAGCAGCTCGGCCTGCAATGGGTGCGGGTCGACCTGCACTGGGATCGGCTCGAACCCACCGAAGAGGGTTATCAACTCAGCACCCTCGACGAACTGGACCGGACCCTGAGCGACTCGAAACTCAAGTCGCTGTTCTACCTCGTAGGCTCGGCGCCCTTCGTGACCACTGCCCCCAAGGGCGGGCCGTTCCAGGATCAGTACCCGCCGCGCGATCCGAAAGTCTTCGCCACGCGCATGGCCATGCTGGCCCAGCGTTACCCGGACATCGACGCCTGGCAGGTGTGGAACGAGCAGAACATACCCAACAACTGGCGGCCGAAACCCGATGCCAAAGGCTACGGCGAGCTGTTGCTGGCGACCCATCAGGCGCTGAACCAGGTGGCGCCGGACAAGATCCAGGTCATGGGCGGCATGGCCTACTACAGCCAGATGCCGACCCAACGCAACGCGCTGATGTTCGAGAAACTCGGCGAACTGGGCGTGCAGAGCCTGGGCATGGTCGCCGCCTACCACCCGTATTCGGAAACCCCGGAAACTGATGAGCCAGGCAAGAACGAAGTGCTGCTGCGCGGCAAGCAGCTCAACGACATGCTGCACGGCGCCGGCCTGAAGAGGGTCTGGGCCACCGAGTGGGGCTGGTCGAGCTACGCCGGGCCCAAGGAGATGCAGCGGCTGATCGGCGTCGACGGCCAGGCCGACTACACCCTGCGTCGCCTGGCGTTGATGAGCGACCAGGACTACGAGCGGATCTTTCTCTTCGCCCTTTCCGATCTCGACTCGCGCGCCTCGGCCCGCGACCAGCATTACGGCCTGCTCGATCTCAACGGCGAACCCAAGCCGGTGTACAAGGCGCTCGCGCGGTTTCTCGAGATTACCGGCGCGCGCCTCAAACCCGGCAAGACGCCAGAGCTTACAAACCTGCCCGACACCTTCTACAGCGTGTCCTGGACCCGCGACGACGGTAAGCGCCTGCTGATGTTCTGGAGCGCCAAGGGCGGCACTATCCGCTTGCCCCAGGTGCACCAGGCCGAGCTCTACGACCCGCTCAGCGGAACCCGGGCCAGTCTCGAGGCCGCGGACGGCATCCAGCCGGCCGTGAAATCGTCCCTGCAGATTCTCGTGTGGTAATCGATCTCGACCTGGAGTGCCGTACGTGAAGATTCTCTGGATTCTCCCCTACCTGCCCTGGCCCATGACCAGTGGAGGCAAGACTCGCCAGTTTCACTTGCTGCGGACCTTGAGCGAGCGGGGTCACCGCATCACCTTGCTGGTGCAGTCGAAGACCGAGGCCGATGCCGTCACCCGCGCCGCCCTCGAGCCCTGGCTGGAACGCCTGATCGTGGTGCCCCGGCGCCCGCTGAAGCACCCGGTCACGGTACTGGCCGGGCTGTTCGCGCCGTGGCCGCTGCTGACCACGGTCAACGGCGTGTCGCGCCCCTTGCGCGAGCGCTTCGACAGCCTGCTGCAAGAGCCCTGGGATGTGATCCAGGTCGAACACAGCTACAGCCTGCAACCCTATCTGCAACCGCTGCGGCGGGCCGGCCGGGACTTCGTGCTCACCGAGCACAACCTCGAATCCAGCCTGGGCGGCGCAACCTATGACCGCTTCCCAGCCTGGGCCAGCCTCTTCGTGCGCTACGACCAATGGCGCTGCCGACAGTGGGAACGCAAGGCGTTCGACACGGCCCGCCAGGTGGTCGCGGTGACCGAAAGCGACGCCCGGACCATGCGCCAGCTGACCCGTACCCCGGTCGAGGTGGTGGTCAACGGTGTCGACAGCCGCAGCTTTGCCGAGGTCTCGGCCGACCCGCAGAGCCAGCGGGTGCTGTTTGTCGGCAACTACGAATACGCGCCGAACCTGGACGCTGTGCAGTGGATGCTCGACGAGATTTTCCCGCGGGTCTGGAGCCACTGCCCCGAGGCGCGCCTGGCGGTGGCCGGGTATGCCTTGCCGAATAACTGGGCCGAACGCTGGGCCGACAGCCGCATCGAATGGGTCGGCTTCGTGCCGGACCTGCCCGATCTGCAACGGCGTTGCGCGCTGTTCATCGCGCCGTTGCGCCAGGGCGGCGGCTCCAAGCTCAAGGTGCTCGAAGCCATGGCCGCCGGCCTGCCGCTGGTCAGCACCGCGCAAGGCGCCTCGGGCCTGGCCATCCGCCCCGAGGAACATTACCTGGCAGGCGACAATGCCCAGGCCCTGGCCGATGCCGTGATTCGCCTGTTGAGCGAGCCGACCCTCGCCGCCCAATTGGCCGGCGCCGCCCGCCTGTATGCCCGCCAGCATCACGACTGGGCCGTGGCCGGTGACGAACTGGAACAGATCTACCGGACTCTGCCCTCCACACAGGAGCATCCCGCATGCGTGTAGCCCTCGATTATCGTCCGGCCACGGTCGCTCCCTCCTCGGGCATCGCCCGTCAGGTCAAGGCACTGGAACAGGCCCTGCGTGCCCGTGAAGACACCGAATTGCTGCTGGTGAGCGAAGCGCCACTGGAGCATGAACAGCGCCAGACCGCCTTTTGCCCGGCCTGGCCGAGCCCCCTCGATGGCGTGCAACGCCCCGGCGTGCGCCTGCGCTTCGAACGCAAATTCTTGCCGGCGACCATTCGCGAGCAGTCGGTCGACCTGTATATCGCCACCGCCAACATGGGCCTGCCCATCGGCCACAAGCCGGCGGGCACCCGTTATGTGCTGATCCTGCATGACCTGTTCCAGCTGACCCAACGCAACTTCCACCGCTCGCAGCTCAAGGCCATGGCCTATCGGCTGATCGACGCCGTGTCGATCGCCTGGTCGATCTGGGTTGCCGATGAGGTCTGGTGCCCTTCGCGGTTTTCCTGCAGTGAAGCGGCCCGGCTGTTTCCCTGGGCGCGGCCGAAATTCCGCGTGCTGCACAACCTGGTGCCGGAGTTCCAGGGCGTCGTCGGCCCACTGCCGACGGGCCTGCCCGAGCGTTACTGGCTGGCCGTCGGGACGCGGGAGCCGCGCAAGAACATGCCGCTCTTCATCGAGCAGTGGCAGCGCTGCCGCCAGGAAAACCCGCAAGTACCGGAGCTGGTCCTGGTCGGCCATGCCAGCGACCTGCCCGCCAACCTGAGCCAGTTGCCCGGCCTGCATTGGGTCAATGGCGTCAGCGACGAGCAGTTGCAGGCCCTGTACCGGCATGCCGACTGCCTGTGGCAGCCCTCCTACGCCGAAGGCTTCGGCCTGCCGGTGGTCGAGGCGCTGTGGCAGGGCACGCCGGTCGCAGTGGCCAGGGGTTCGGCGCTCGACGAGGTCACGCCCCCCGGCGCGCGACGCTTCAATGCCCGCGATCGCGCCAGCCTGCGCAACGCGCTGATCGAACAGGCGCAGGACAGCGTCAGACCCGATCCGGATACCCTGCGCGACTGGGCCCGGCAATTTGCCGAGCCGGCCCACCGCCAGCGCCTCGACACCTTGCTCACAGGGCTCTTTCACTGATGCTGCCAGGAAAATTCATTGGCCTGACCCTGGGGTTGATCTTCGGGATCCTGTTGTGGGCCCTGCCACCGGCAAAAGTCATCTTCGTGGTGATCGGCCTGGCCGTGACCCTGACGCTGATCCGCAAGCCGCTGTGGGGCCTGCTGATCTTCGCCGTGCTGGCCACCTGCATTCCCTACACCACGCTGCAACTGGGGATTCGCACCACGGTCAGTGAAGCGGTGCTCGGCCTGACGTGGGTCGGGCTGTTCTGGCAATCGTTCATCGGCAAGACCCGCAACCTCATGCTCTGGCACCCCACCGAGCGGGCCATGGTCTGGCTGATGCTGTTCAGTGCCATTCCCTTTGTCTGGGGCATGCTGATCATCCACGCCGAAGGCAACGGCCCGGTGAACTGGGTGCGCTGGCTGATGAACCTGTCGCTGCTGTTCATGGTGCCGCTGCTGCTGCGTACCGACGCCGACCGCGACAAACTGGTGATCGCCCTGCTGCTGGGCACCCTGCTGATGCTGCTGTTGTCGATCGGCATGTTCATCAAGTCACGCAACGCGATGTCGATGATCCCGATCCTCACCGACCTCAAGTACGCCCACCCGGAAGCGGTGAGGGACATCTTCTCCGCCAACTACCAGCGCATGGCATCGCCCTGGGTTCACCCCAACCTCACTGGCGGCGTGCTGGTGCTGTTCATTCCCCTGGCGCTGCTCTATGGCTGGACCCGCACCGGCGCGCGCCGGGCCCTGGGGCTGGCGGTGGCGATCCTGGGTTGCGCGGGGCTGCTGCTGAGTATTTCCCGCGGGGCGATCCTGGCCCTGGCCCTGGTGCTGATCTGGCTGACCTACAAACGCGTGCCCTACAGCGGCCGGATCATCGGCCTCGGGGCGGCCTTCGCGGTGGCCCTGGTGATGTTCTACCCGCCGCTGCAGGAACGCCTGATGACCATGTTCTCGGCGACCAACGCCAGTACCGAAGTGCGTTTCGACGAGTACGCGAAATTCCCCGAGGCGATGATGCGCTACCCGCTGGGCATCGGCTTCAAGGTCGACCCGCCGGTACCGGGCACCGACCTGCCGGGCATCTCCAACCTGTGGCTGAACTTCATCTACAAGATCGGCATTCCGGGGATGCTGCTGTTCATCGCCGTCACCCTGTTGTGGTGGCGCGAGGTGCGCCCGCTGGCGCCGATCCGTCAGGTGACCGCCGACAACGCGCTGTGGCTGGGGTGCATTTCCGGCCTGTTGGCGGCCCTGCTGACGGGTTTGTTCGACCACTACTTCAGCTTCACTTTCGTGCTGATCGGTCTGTTCTGGCTGTTGATGGGCATGAGCCTGCAACAGGTCCGGTTGCGCCCGGCCATCACTCTTCCTCTCATCAACCCCAAGGATCGCCAAGCATGAAACATCGTATTTTCCATTCTGCGGATCTGCCGGAACGCCTGCCTGCCCTGGCCTCGGAGCTGGGCGTCAGCCACGATGAACTGCTCGAGGCCTATAGCTGGGGGCTGAACAACGACGTGCTGTTCGTCGAGGGCGACGGCGAGCAGGCGCGCTACAGCATCTGTGCGGTGGATATCGAACCGATCATCGAGCATCCCCTGGCCCGACGCCTGTTTGGCCGTTTGAAGCGGGACATCCCCACCACCCTGGTGCCGCGCTACGGCAAGAATCTGGCCACCCTCAAGGACCGCTGGCTGCGGGCCTGGGAGCAGGCCTACAACATCCTGATCAACAAGATCCCCAGCCATCACGTGCGCATCGCCTGGCTGCGCCTGGGCGGCGCGAAAATCGGCAAGGGCTCGAGCATCTGGCGCAACACCGAGGTGCTGGGGGTGGAAAACCTGGTGATCGGCGATGACAGCGTGATCGCCTGGCATTGTCAGATCGATGCCCGGGCCGGGCTGATCATCGGCGATCATGTGACGATCGCCTCTCACGTGCTGATTCTCGCCGGCGGCCATGACCCGATGAGCCCCGAGTTCTGGTCGGTGTCCGCGCCCATCTACATCGATGACTACGCCTGGATCGCCACCCGGGCGCTGCTCGCCCATGGATCGCATATCGGTCGCGGGGCCGTAGTGACCGCCAACACCCTCGTGGCCAAGGCCGTTGCCCCCTACAAGATCATCGGCGGCAGCGGTGCCAAACCCATGGGCGAGCGCCCTCACGACCTGAACTACAAGGTGGGTGGCAAAGGCCTGTTCACCCTGTTCTATTGATGCTCGGCAGCACCCTGCTGCTGACCCTGGCGACCCTCGCCGGTCTGCTCGCCGGTTTTGCCCGCGAATGGCTGCTGGTGGCGGCCTGGGGCGCGGGCAGCCGCAGCGATGCGTTCCTGGTCGCGGTGTTCATTCCCGAAGCCCTGCGCATGACCCTGGCCGCCGGCATTCTCGCGGCCGCGGCCCTGCCGCTCTATCAGGAACGCAACGCCCAGCGCCAGCACGGCTGGCTGGCCGGCCTGTGTCCACGCCTGCTGGGCCTGGGGCTGGGGCTGTATGCCCTGCTGGCCTTGAGCGCGCCGTTGTGGATCCGCCTGATCGGCCCCGGGCTCGACAGCGCAGCCCAGGCCGAAGCCGCCGCCAACCTGCGCAGCCTGGCCGCCTGCATCCCCGGCCTGCTCATGCATGCGCTGTTCAGCATCCCGCTGCACGCCCGGCAACGTTTTGTCCTGCCGGGGCTAGGCTCGCTGCTGTTCAACCTGCCACCGGTGCTTTACCTGTTTTTCTACGGCCAGGCGAGCCTGGGCTCCGGCCTTTCGCTGGCATTTTTCCTCGGCAGCCTGCTGATGTGCCTGTCGCTGGTGCCGGCGGTCTGGCAGACCGGCTGGCGCCCCTGGCAAGTCCGCGGGGACGCCGGTGCCGGCCGGGAACTGCTCGGCCGCCTCGGCCCGCTGTTGACCAGCAACCTGGCCAGCCAGGGCCTGGCACTGGTGGAACGGCTGGTCGCCAGCTACCTGGGCGAAGGCGTGGTGACCTGGGTCAACCTGGCGCGCAAGCTGATCAACCTGCCGCTGATTGCCTTGATGAGTCTCAACCAGGTCCTGCTTGGCTTGATGAGCGGCAAGTCCGGCGATCAGCGCCTGGGGCTGCTGCATCGGGGGCTCGACGCCGCGACCCTGCTGAGCCTGCCAGCCGCGCTCGGCCTGGTGGGCGCCAGCCCGGCGCTGATCCACTGGCTGCTGCCCGCCCAGAGCGCCGACGGCCCGCTGCCGGCGCTGCTGGGCTGGTTCGCCGTGTCGTTGGTATTTGGTGCCTGGAACGCCATGCTCGCGCGTTACGCCTATGCCGCCGGTGATACCAGCACGCCACTGCATTGCGAACTGCTCGGCAGCCTGCTCAACGCCTTGTTGCTGGCGGGCCTGCCGCTGGTTCTGGGGCTGACCGCAATTCCTCTGGCAGCCCTCGGCGGCGTGCTCCTGACCAACCTGTTGCTGATGCAGCGCCAGCAATTGCTCACCCTGATCAACTGGCCGGTGCGCTGGGCAGTCAGCGCCGTCCTGCTGAGCGCGGCGGCGCTGCTGTTGCATCCGCTGTTGAATGTCTGGCTGCAATTGGGGCTCAGCACAGTGGCCGGTTTGCTCCTGCTGATCGCCCTGGGGCTCTGGCTGAAACCCTGGCGGGCCTGAACGAGCGGCAGAGGGTTGACCTGATGTCACACTTATCCGTTATAAGTGCAGTCAGCCCCCGCCGACCCGGCAGAGTGTATTTCTTGGATCAGCGTTTGGACGCTAAGCTTGGACTATGGATGACTCAGATTACTTGCGCCTGCTCACCATTCAGGCCGAACAAGCCAACGCGTTCCTGTCCAATGCGCGCAAATGGGAGCGTGAGCGTTGGGTCTGCCAACGCCTGCTGCAAGGCTTGAACATCCCCTACCGTGCCGACGAGTTCACGCCCGCCGGGCAGGAGCCGCCGGACGTACTGTTTCGCGAGGCCTGTTTCGAGGTGTTCTTCGTGCTGGACGAAGGCCGCCGCCTCAACGACGAATGGCGCGACGAGTTGCAACGGCGCCGCAGTGCCTTCTCCCTCAGCCAGCTAGTGCGGCGCGAGGCCAAGCCCAAGCGCATTCCGGCCAACGAACTGTTGCTCAGGCTGGCCCCGACCCTGCGCAAGAAAGCCCACAACTACAAGGAACGCGGCATGGACCTGGGGGAGCTGGACATCATCGCCTTCGCCAGCCTCAAGCGCGAAGTGCTCGACCTCAACAGCCACTTCCCGCCGCCGACCGAATACCTGCGCCAGGGCTGGCGCTCGTTGTCGCTGGTCGGGCCGACCTTCGCCCGCGTGCTGTTCGCCCACCCCGACGCGCCGGACTTCCTGCGTGGCAACCTGGGGCGCAGCATCCTCTTCGATGTCGGTATCAGTCTCTAAACCGCCTGGAGCGGAGTTCCCCGGGCCTCTTCAGGCCATTCGTGGCATGGCGCAAACACCGCGCGAGTGTTACAAAGCGCAATCATTCACGGGATGACAAGGCCGGCATCCGCGAGCAGCTATGCTCCGTTCATTGCCGCATAGCCCGACAAGATGGCACTGCGCTGTAACCTTCATACTTTTCGCAACGTCTAGCTGACGAGGCTTTTTATGACCAGCCGCCTGAACCCCGACGACCAACGCCATGTCGAAGAATACCTGCAACTGGCCCAGCACCGAGTCGAGCGCCGGCCCTTCCGGCCGTGGATGCTCCTCGTGATAGTCGTGACCATCACCATTGGCCTGGGCCTGCTGAGCCGACTTATCAGTTACCTGACGCTATGAGCTGCATCGCGCTCGCTCGGGTAACCGTACCGATTTCTTTTAGCCTTGCGAGATATCCCCATGACTCATCGTATTGTCATCGTTGGCGGCGGCGCCGGCGGTCTGGAGTTGGCTACCCGTCTGGGTAAGACTCTGGGCAAGCGCGGTACCGCCAGTGTGATGCTGGTCGACGCGAACCTGACCCACATCTGGAAACCCTTGCTGCATGAAGTGGCCGCCGGCTCGCTGAACTCTTCCGAAGACGAACTCAACTATGTCGCCCAAGCCAAATGGAACCACTTCGAGTTCCAGCTGGGCCGCATGAGCGGGCTCGATCGCCAACAGAAGAAAATCCAGCTGGCCGCCACCTACGACGAAAACGGCGTGGAGCTGCTGCCCGCTCGTGAGCTGGGCTACGACACCCTGGTGATTGCCGTGGGCAGTACCACCAACGACTTCGGCACCCAGGGCGCCGCCCAGCACTGCCTGTTCCTCGACACGCGCAAACAGGCCGAACGTTTCCACCAGCAACTGCTCAACCACTACCTGCGCGCCCATGCCGGGCAGACCGATGTGGTGGAGCAGATCAGCGTGGCCATCGTCGGTGCCGGTGCCACAGGCGTCGAACTGGCCGCCGAGCTGCACAACGCCGCCCACGAGCTGGCGGCCTACGGCCTGGACCGGATCAAGCCGGAAAACATGCACATCACCCTGATCGAGGCCGGCCCACGGGTACTGCCGGCCCTGCCGGAGCGGATCGGCGGCCCGGTGCACAAGACCCTGGAAAAACTCGGGGTCAAGGTCATGACCAATGCCGCGGTCAGCGAAGTCACCGCCGACAGCCTGATCACCGCCGATGGCCAGGTGATTGCCGCCAGCCTGAAAGTCTGGGCCGCGGGCATTCGCGCCCCGGGCTTCCTCAAGGACATCGACGGCCTGGAAACCAACCGCATCAACCAGCTGCAGGTCTTGCCGACCCTGCAGACCACCCGCGACGAGAACATCTTCGCCTTTGGCGACTGCGCCGCCTGCCCGCAACCGGGCACCGATCGCAACGTTCCACCACGGGCGCAGGCGGCTCACCAGCAGGCATCGCTGCTGACCAAGTCGCTGAAACTGCGTATCGAAGGCAAGGCCCTGCCGGAATACAAATACACCGACTACGGCTCGCTGATCTCGCTGTCGCGTTTTTCCGCCGTGGGCAACCTGATGGGCAACCTGACCGGCAGCGTGATGCTCGAAGGCTGGCTGGCGCGGATGTTCTATGTGTCGCTGTACCGCATGCACCAGATGGCGCTCTACGGCCCGTTCCGTACCGCCATGCTGATGCTCGGCAGCCGGATCGGCCGCGGCACCGAGCCACGCCTCAAGCTGCACTGAATCTGAGCCTGTAGACCAGGACAAGAGTGCCCCGAGCGATCGGGGCATTTTTTTGCGCCCTGTTCAACACGGACTCAGGCAAACAGGCAGATGGTTAAAGATCGAAGTACCTAGAGACTTCCCGCACTCAACCTACAACTTTCCACGCAGTTTTAAGATTAGTCTTAACTCTAAAACAGAAGAGCCGCCCGACTTGGCCAATACATCCAAAAGTTGCTCTCCCCCCGGGCGTACCGAATACATACGCCTGCCTCCGCGCCATCTCTTATTGCGGCATACAGATAGCTGGCCCGATAGTATTCAAGACGCCACTCATGCTCTATCTAGTTGCATTGATAGTTTGCCCTGCACGCTTAAACCTTCGACTCCAACCTGCTACCCCTAAGGATTAGCCCCTGAAAAACAGCTACTTACATACAAGAATCGAAGATTTTTGCGGCGATCATCCCGTTTAGCTGCCGACAGGCATTCCGACAACCTCATGCCGCCCGATCAAATTTTAAGAATCTTCTTATTGAAATCCTATCAGGCAAAAAAGTATTAGCCGCCATTCAAAACCATAGAACATTCAGTACTTTAAGAATGGTCTTATTGTAACGATCGAAGTGAAGATACAAGATTGCACCTCCAACTTTAGCAGGTACATGAAATGTCCAAACTTCTTAAAAGCATCGTCTCCATGGCTATCGCTGGCGCGGTCAGCACTTCCGCTCTCGCAGCAGATGGCACCATCAACTTCACCGGCGACATCGTCGCTGCCTCCTGCACAATCGCCGCCGGTTCCGGTACCAACGTTGGTGGTAGCAAGGGCAACCAGAACATCGATATCAACCTCGGCAAGGTCAGCAGCGACTCGCTCAAGGGCTCTGCAGGCGGCGGCATCGTCGGCGGTAAGGGTATCAACCTGAACCTGGATTGCGGCGGCACCGCAGAGGGCCTGAAGTCCGTCAAGCTGCAGTTCGACCCAAGCAGTGGCTCCGGCATCGACAGCAATAACGTCTCGCTGCTGAAAGTCACCGGTGGTGCAGAGGGCGTGGGTATCGGTCTTTACAACAGCAGCAACAAGCTGGTGAACCTCGGCGCGAACGAAACCATCGATGGCGCGCTGGTGCCAACCACAGTAGGTGAAACCACCACCTACAGCGCCAACCTGAACATGCGTGCAGGTTATGTGGCAAACGGCGCGACGATCAAAGCAGGTCCTGCGAACGGCACCCTGCCGTTTACCTTGACTTACGAGTAACCCGCGCCAAAGGGAGGGGCCTGTGCCCCTCCCTCCGACCTGGAGCCGCTATGAAAGCCTCACTATTGACACGTCTTGCGCTCGCCAGCGCGATGACGCTCTTTGCGTCGATGGCCAGTGCCGGCATTACGCTGGATGGCACCCGCGTCGTCTTCGCTGCGCCAGCCAAGGAAACATCCGTCGTCGTCAGGAATCAAGGCTCGAACGACATCATGATCCAGTCTTGGGTCGAGCCAGACAAAAACGGGCTCGCGACCGATGTACCGTTCGCCATTACCCCTCCCTTGGTTCGCCTTGGAGGCAACAAGCAGCAGATCCTGCGCATCCTCTATCAAGGCCAGGGGCTGCCGACCGACAAGGAATCCGTGTTCTGGCTGGCCGTGCAAGAGATCCCGCAAAAAGCCAAAAGCGAGAACACCCTGCAAATTGCCATACGCCAGCGCGTGAAACTGTTCTACCGCCCGGCCAACCTGCCGGACACCGCCGCCAATGCAGCCAAGAGCCTGCAATGGAAGCTGGTGGAACAAGGCGGCAAAGCCGCGCTTTCGGTGACCAACCCTTCCGCGTTCCATGTGACCCTTGCTGGGAGCAGCGTGAAACTGCGCAATGGCAAAGACGCGGGCACCGCTACCGTGGAAATGCTGGCACCAGGAGCAACACGCACCGTCGAGATCAAAGGCTCGACTGGCATGAAGCCCGGAGCCACAACAGTGGAATTCGACAGCATCAACGATTACGGCGGGCTGGACCGAGTCACCAGCAAACTTTCCAACTAACGGAAAACAGCCATCACTCGTGTCGCTCGCATAGAGCGCACCGCTTTATCTAATCCGACTTTTTAATCAGGTCAGTGCCTCGGACATCCGATGCATGATCGAAAGGATTTCGCATGCCCATTTTTCAGAGAGAGCTCAGCTTCAGGATCGCCCGACGGGCGTGCGCGACCTGCCTCATGGCACTGGGGCTGGCCTCGAAGCTGTCCGCCGCAGAGGCCGAGTTCGCCGACTCCTTTCTGAAAATGGAGGGCGCTCCGGTGGACCTCAAGTTTTTTGAGAAAGGCAGTGCAGTTCCGCCAGGTACCTACAGCGTCGACCTCTACCTGAACAACGTGCTGATCAAGCGCCAGGAAATCACCTTCAGCGCCGATGCCTCCGGGCAGGTCAAACCCGCCATCTCGCTCGGGCTGCTCAAAGAGCTTGGACTCAACGCGGGCAAAGCCCAGCAGGATGGACTCATCGCCGCGGACGCCAAGGATGAGCAGCCGTTCGACGTCAGCGCCCAGATCACCGGCGCCGCGGTGGACTTCGACGTCACCAACCTGGCATTGCAGTTCAGCATTCCGCAGGCGTACGTCCAGCGCTATTCCCATGGTTACGTCGACCCATCGGTTTGGGACGAAGGCATCACCGCCTTCTACAGCGACTACCAGGCCAACTTCAACCGCAATACCAACCAGGGCAGGAAGAGCGACTACCACAACCTGAACCTGCGCAACGGTTTCAATATCGCCGGCTGGCGCTTTCGCAACGAATCCGCCTTGACCGGAGGAACCGGTACAAAAAGCGAATTCAAGAGCAACCGCAACTATCTGGAGCGCGATGTCCAGCGCCTGAAAGGCAAGCTTTCCCTGGGCGAGCTGTACACCCCAGGCGAGATCTTCGACAGCGTGCGCTTTCGCGGTGCACAGATCGCTTCGGACCTCGGCATGCTGCCTGACAACGAGGTCGGCTACGCACCCGTGATCCGTGGCATCGCTGAAACCAATGCCACCGTAGAAGTACGGCAAAACGGCTACGTGATCTATTCCGCGTCGGTGCCGCCTGGCGCCTTCGAGTTCACCGACATCTATCCCAGCGGCTCCAACGGCGACCTGCAGATCAAGATCATCGAAGCGGATGGCCGGGTACGCGAATATCTGCAGTCCTATGCCTACCAGCCGATCATGACCCGGCGCGGCAACCTTCGCTACAGCGTCACCGCCGGGGAATATCGCGTCGCCGACCAACCGTCGCCGTCGTTCACCCAGGGCACAGCCGTCTACGGTGTGACCGATAACCTCACCGGTTATGGCGGCGCGCTGCTCGCGCAAGACTATCGCGCCGTCAACATTGGTGCGGGCGTGAACTCCAGCCTCGGCGGTATTTCCTTCGACGTCACCAGCAGTGAATCGAAAACCCCGAACGGCAGGAGCAACAAGGGTCACAGTGCGCGCTTCCTGTACTCCAAGACGCTGAACGCCACCGATACCACCTTCACCATGGCCGGCTACCGCTACTCCACCGAAGGCTATCGCAGCTTCAGCCAGCATGTGGACGACCTCATGTATCAGGAGCGTGCCGGCTTCAGCGCACAAAAGAGCCGAATCAACCTCCGGGTGAACCAGAGCCTGTCACAGCGAGGCTCGTTGTACCTCAGCATGGATGAAACCAACTACTGGAATCAGCAGAGCCGTACGCGCAACTGGCAATTTGGTTATGGCAGCAGCGTTGCCAACGTCAGCTACAACCTGGCGGTGTCACGCACCCAGAGCGACCCCATGAACGGTGGTTCGGATACGCAACTCACCGCCAGTGTCAGCATGCCGCTGGGAGGCCGGGGTGGTTCTCACCGCCTCTCCAGCAACGCCATCAGCTCGAGCAAAGGCGATTCCTCGCTGCAGTCGAACGTGTCCGGCTACCTGGACGACCAGGCGACCCTCAGCTACTCGGCACAGGCAGGCCACAGCAAAAGAAACGGCAGTACGGCCGGCGCCAGCCTGGACTGGGACACCCCCGTCGCCAAGCTGCGTGGTGGCTATAACCAGGGCCGTGACGACAAACATATCGACCTGGGCGCATCTGGATCGCTGCTGGTGCACAGTGGTGGCGTTACCCTCGGCCAGCCGCTTGGCGAGACTTTCGGCCTGCTGGAAGTTCCGGATGTCGACGGCGTCGGTGTATCCGGCTGGAACGCCGTTCGCACCAATGGCAAGGGTTACGCGGTGGTGCCCTATATGCAGCCTTATCGCTACAACTGGCTGAACCTGGACACCCAGACCCTGGGTACCGACACCGAGATCAACGAAACCTCCAAGGTGCTGGTGCCAACCCGTGGCGCCATCGTCAAGGCCACCTATGCCGCACAGACAGGTCGCCGCCTGCAATTCGTGCTGCGCGCGGACAAGGGCGATCCAATCCCCTTCGGCGCCCAAGGCTACGACGAACAAGGCAAGCCCCTGGGCATGGTCGACAACCTGTCGCGCCTACTGGTCTTTGGCGTTCCCGACCAGGGCCGGCTGGAGATTCGCTGGGCCGAAGGCAGTTGCGTGGTGGACTACAAGCTCCCCCCAACAAACAAGGAACTGGCTTACGAACGCGTGGACGGCCTTTGCCGGGCCCTGTGAGTACCGTAAACGCCCTTCGCAACGAGGGGCTGGCCACGGACACAGGCGATCACTCCCACATCAGGTTAATTGGCATGAGCTAAGCATTTGAGCTCATGCCGGGCTTTCTAGAAAATCCGATGCCAGACTTCTGGCATCGGATTTTTTATATCTGCTCAACAGGACCTGCTCGACCTCGGCGACCGTTTCAACGTCTGCGACATATCCCCATAGAGTGAATGGCGTCTGCGCTGAATCTCTCCAGCCAGGCAACCCTTCGCCGACATTGTCTGCCCACCGATCAAGTGCTTTGGCGGGTGCTCGGCGTGGCGTTATTTCGTGACGAGCCGGTTCATGAGGTGGCCAGACATTTGAATATCCGCGCCCAAGGCCTGGCTTCTGACCATTTGCTGGCTCGCAGCAGGCAACCGAAGCTCGTAAACGGCTCGGCGCCGGTCCTGTTGAGTGGTTATTGCGCAAGACCGGGCAACCATTGGGGCGTAGAGCGCTATAACGATGATGCCAGGCATGACCTGCCGGTCTTTGTAGTGGACGGTGCGCTGTTGCGCATTGTGGACGCCCGAGGGTTGAGATCACTTCGGCTCGGGAAACAAGCGACCATCAGACACCGTTTCCTATGCTGCGCCTGGTGGCGCTGATGAACGTGCGTTCGCACGTGATCCTGGATGCACAATGAGCCCTTACCGACGCAGTGAAATGCGTTTGGCCGACGAGTTTTGCAGCGGATTCCCGACCACTCGGTGACGCTGCTCGACAAAGGGTTCTGGGGCGCGGAACTGCTGTCGAACCTGGGCAGAACCGGCAAGACACAACTGGCACCAAATTCCGGGCAAAAAAAATCCCCGTATCTTTCGATACGAGGATTTTCAGTATGGTCGGGGTAAGGGGATTCGAACTCCTGACATCCTGCTCCCAAAGCAGGCGCGCTACCGGACTGCGCTATACCCCGGTAAAAAAAAGGCACCCTTTAAAGGCGCCTTCTGCGAACAGAGCTTTTGGCGTCTGATCTTAAGATTCGATTCCAGCGAACTGGTTTCAAAAATGGTGGGTCGTGTGGGATTCGAACCTACGACCAATTGGTTAAAAGCCAACTGCTCTACCAACTGAGCTAACGACCCAAATATGGTCGGGGTAAGGGGATTCGAACTCCTGACATCCTGCTCCCAAAGCAGGCGCGCTACCGGACTGCGCTATACCCCGGTTTGAAATTGGCTCCGTGACCAGGACTCGAACCTGGGACCCAATGATTAACAGTCATTTGCTCTACCGACTGAGCTATCACGGAACTGAACATTTCAATTTTACAACCTTTACAGCAGGCTTTTATTTCTAGAAGCCTCCTCGTCGACTTGGTCCGTATCGCTACGTTCATGCCTCTGAGGCGCGCTATTCTACAATCTTAAAAACCTCTGTCAACCCCCTAAATTGCTTTCAAGACAATGATTTGCAACTTATTTCAGTTTTTCCTCAGGGAGGAAAAAGCCTTGGGGTGACGTACTGCGGGGCGCACTTTACAAGCCTTTGCCTTACAGTTCAACGCCCTATGCAAAAAAAGGCCTCGCAATGCGAGGCCTCCTTCACAACGACGCCCTATCGGGCTCAGGTGAAGACGATTTCGTCGTTTTCCACCTTGGCCGTCACAGTGACCCCCGGCAGGAAACTACCGGACAGAATCAACTGCGCCAATGGGTTCTCGATCCAGCGCTGGATCGCCCGTTTCAGCGGACGCGCGCCATAGACCGGGTCGTAACCCACGGCAATCAGTTTGTCCAAGGCCTCGCCACTCAGCTCCAGCTTGAGCTCGCGCTCGGCCAGGCGGCTGCGCAGGCGTCCCAGCTGGATCTCGGTGATGCCGGCGATCTGATCCCGGGCCAGTGGCTCGAAGATCACCACTTCGTCGATCCGGTTGATGAACTCCGGACGGAAATGGGTCGACACCGCATCCATCACCGCCGCCCGCTGTGCTTCGCGATCCCCCACCAGCTCCTGGATCTGCGCCGAGCCCAGGTTGGAGGTCATGACGATCACCGTATTACGGAAGTCCACGGTACGCCCGTGGCTGTCCGTCAGGCGACCATCTTCCAGCACCTGCAGCAGGATGTTGAATACGTCCGGATGGGCCTTCTCGACCTCGTCCAACAGGATCACCGAATAAGGCTTGCGCCGCACCGCCTCGGTCAGGTAACCGCCCTCCTCGTAGCCGACGTAGCCTGGAGGCGCACCGATCAATCGAGCCACGGAGTGTTTCTCCATGAACTCGGACATATCGATCCGCACCATCGCCTCTTCGGTATCGAAAAGGAATTCGGCCAACGCCTTGCACAATTCGGTCTTACCCACACCGGTCGGGCCGAGGAACATGAACGAACCACTTGGCCGGTTCGGATCGGACAACCCGGCGCGAGAACGCCGCACTGCGTTGGCTACCGCCACCACGGCTTCGTCCTGGCCAATGACACGCTGGTGCAGCAGGCTTTCCATCTTCAGCAGCTTGTCACGCTCGCCTTCGAGCATCTTCGATACCGGAATACCGGTCCACTTGGACACGACTTCGGCGATTTCCTCTTCGGTCACCTTGCTGCGCAACAGCTGGTTCTCGCTTTGGCCGTGCTGGTCGACCATCTGCAGGCTGCGCTCCAGGTCCGGGATCACCCCATACTGCAACTCGGCCATGCGGTTCAGGTCGCCTTTGCGGCGCGCGGCTTCCAATTCCTGGCGGGACTGCTCGATTTTCTGCTGGATCTGCGCCGAACCCTGCACTTCGGCTTTCTCCGAGGTCCAGACTTCTTCCAGATCGGCGTATTCGCGCTCCAGGCGGGTGATTTCCTCCTGGAGTTTCTCCAGGCGCTTGATCGCCGCTTCGTCGTCTTCTTTCTTCAGAGCCTGGGATTCGACCTTCAGTTGAATCAGGCGCCGTTCCAGGCGGTCCAGGACTTCCGGCTTGGAGTCGATCTCCATGCGGATACGGCTGGCGGCTTCGTCGATCAGGTCGATCGCCTTGTCCGGCAACTGCCGGTCGGTGATGTAGCGATGGCTGAGCTTGGCCGCGGCAATGATCGCGCCATCGGTGATCGCCACCTTGTGGTGCACCTCATAACGCTCTTTCAGGCCGCGCAGGATGGCAATGGTGTCTTCTTCGCTCGGCTCGTCCACCAGGACTTTCTGGAAGCGCCGCTCGAGGGCCGCGTCCTTCTCTATATATTGGCGGTACTCGTTGAGCGTGGTGGCGCCGACACAGTGCAGCTCACCCCGAGCCAGGGCTGGCTTGAGCATGTTGCCCGCATCCATCGAACCTTCGCCTTTACCGGCGCCGACCATGGTGTGCAGTTCGTCGATGAACAGAATGATCTGCCCTTCCTGCTTGGACAGCTCGTTGAGCAGGGATTTCAGGCGTTCTTCGAACTCGCCACGGTATTTGGCGCCAGCGATCAGCGCGCCCATGTCCAGGGACAGCAGGCGCTTGCCCTTCAGGCCGTCCGGCACTTCGCCGTTGATGATGCGTTGGGCCAGGCCTTCGGCAATCGCGGTTTTACCCACGCCAGGCTCACCGATCAGCACTGGGTTGTTCTTGGTCCGACGTTGCAGCACCTGGATGGTCCGGCGGATTTCGTCGTCACGGCCGATCACCGGGTCGAGCTTGCCGTCTTCGGCGCGCTTGGTCAGGTCGACGGTGTATTTATCCAGGGCCTGACGCGACTCCTCGACGTTGGCGTCATTCACCGCCTCGCCGCCTCGCAGGTTATTAATGGCGTTTTCCAGCGCTTTTTTGCTGACGCCCTGCCCCAGCAGCAACTTGCCGAGCTTGCTGTTTTCGTCCATGGCCGCCAGCAGCACCAGCTCGCTGGAGATGAACTGGTCGCCTTTCTGTTGCGCCAGGCGATCGGCCTGGTTCAGCAGGCGCGCCAGATCCTGCGACATGTTCACGTCGCCGGTGGGGTTCTGGATTTTCGGCAAGTGGTCGAGCTCTTTGCTCAATTCCTTGCGCAGGCTGTTCACGTCGAAGCCCACTTGCATCAGCAGCGGCTTGATCGAGCCGCCCTGCTGTTCGAGCAGCGCCTGCATCAAGTGCGCCGGCTCGATGGCCGGATGGTCGAGGCCGACCGCCAGGGATTGAGAATCGGATAATGCCAGCTGAAGCTTGCTGGTTAATCGGTCTATACGCATTAGTCACCTTCCTTTTGAGCAGGTCGGAGCGATAAACACACCTAAATAGAGAAACCTGCCAGATACCCCTGTAGATGCGGTCGATTCTGGAAGATTCAAGCCTTGCGAGCTTGACACAGGTCAGAAGAGTCTAGCGTTCCAGCCAGATCAGGGAAGCGAAGCGCCCGGTGCGCGGGCTGCGGCGGTAGGAATAGAAACGCGGGTCGCTCACGGTGCAGAAACCGCCACCATACACGGCGGTGACGCCGCATGCCGCCAGGCGCAGGCGGGCCAGCATATAGATATCAGCCATGAGCTTGCCGGGGTTGTGGCTCGGTACAAAGGCCTGTTCGGTCTGTGGCAAGTGCCGGACGAAAGCCTCACGCACTTCCGGACCGACCTCGAAGGCTTGCGGTCCAATGGCTGGCCCCAGCCAGACCAGTACATCTTCTGGTGCGACTTTCAGGCTATCGAGCGTCGCTTCCAGCACCCCGGCCGCCAGCCCACGCCAACCGGCATGGGCCGCCGCCACCCGAGTACCGGCGCGGTCGCAGAACAGCGCTGGCAGGCAATCGGCGGTCATGGCGCTACAGGCAATGCCGGGCGTGGCGGTCCAGCTGGCATCGGCGGTGGCGACGACGGACGGATCCGCCTCGACCACATCAATACCGTGAACCTGTTTCAGCCAGGCTGGCTTTATAGAGAAACGATCGGTCAGGCGACGGCGGTTTTCGGCCACCGCCTCTGGGTTGTCATCGACATGATCGCCCAGGTTGAGGCTGTCGAACGGCGCCAGGCTGACGCCGCCCGCACGGGTGGTGACGCAGGCTTTGACCCCGGCCGGCGCGGGCCAGTCAGGAATCAGCCAGTCACTCATCCGACGAAAGCCTCGCGATCCTGCTTGAGCAGGGTCAGCAGCCAGACGAAATCTTCCGGCAGCGGCGATTCCCAGCTCATGCGCTCGCCGGTGGTCGGATGGTCCAGCTCAAGGAACCGCGCATGCAGCGCCTGACGCGGGAAGTGCTTGAGGGATTCGACCATGGTCGGGTTCGCGGCAGGCGGAATGCGGAAACGACCACCGTAGGCCGGATCGCCGACCAACGGATAGTTGATATGGGCCATGTGCACACGGATCTGGTGGGTCCGCCCGGTTTCCAGTTTCACCCGGACATGGGTGTGGGAACGGAAACGCTCCAGTACGCGGTAGTGGCTGACGGCCGGCTTGCCGCCTTCCATCACCGCCATGCGCTGGCGTTGCTGACCGTGACGGCCGATCGGGGCGTTGATCTTGCCACCGGCGGTGACCACGCCGATCACGATGCATTCATAGATGCGGCTGACGCTGCGGCTCTGCAACTGGGCAACCAGCTGGGTCTGCGCCTGGATGGTCTTGGCCACCACCATCAGACCGGTGGTGTCCTTGTCCAGGCGATGCACGATGCCGGCGCGCGGCACGTTGATGATGTCCGGGACATGGTGCAGCAGGGCATTGAGCAGCGTGCCATCGGCGTGACCGGCGGCGGGGTGGACCACCAGGCCGGCAGGCTTGTTGATCACCAGGATGTCGTCGTCTTCATAGACGATATCCAGTTCGATGTCCTGAGCGATCCATTCTCCCTGAGCTTCCTGCTCGGCAGTCAGCTCAAGAACCGCGCCGCCATGGACGATGTCTCGCGGGCGGATAACCGCTCCATCCACAGTCAGGCGGCCGTCTTTGATCCAGGCGGAAAGGCGCGAGCGCGAGTGCTCAGCGAATAATTGGGCGGCGACTTGATCGAGGCGTTGGCCGCCCAGTTCGGACGGCACCTCTGCGCGAAGTTCAATTTTATCGGACATGCTCAGACTAGGCGTCGGCACAGCCTTTGGTTTCGGCTGCGCGCTTGTGGTTAAATACGGCGTCTTTTGCCCCGAGGCTTTTCAACGGGGCGCTCATCATAACAGGACGGCCCCGCCCAAGACAGCGGCCGTCATAGGGACGCAAGCCGCCATGCAAGTGAAACACCTGCTGCTGATCGCCATCCTCGCACTGACCGCTGCTTGCTCATCGAAGGAAGTCGTTGACGAAAACCTGAGCGAGGTCGAGCTGTACCAGCAGGCGCAGACCGACCTCGACAACAACAGCTATACCAGCGCCACCGCCAAGCTCAAGGCCCTGGAGTCGCGTTATCCGTTCGGTCGCTACGCGGATCAGGCACAGCTCGAACTGATCTATGCCAACTACAAGAACGCCGAGCCGGAGGCCGCCAAGTCCGCCGCCGAGCGTTTCATCCGCCTGCACCCACAACACCCGAATGTGGACTACGCCTACTACCTCAAGGGCCTGACCTCCTTCGACCAGGACGTCGGCCTGCTGGCGCGCTTCCTGCCGCTGGACATGACCAAGCGTGACCCGGGTGCCGCGCGCGACTCCTACAACGAGTTCGCCCAGCTCACCAGCCGCTTCCCGAACAGCCGCTACGCGCCGGACGCCAAGCAGCGCATGATCTACCTGCGCAACCTGCTGGCCTCCTACGAAATCCACGTGGCCGACTACTACCTGACCCGTCAGGCCTATGTAGCCGCCGCCAACCGTGGCCGCTACGTGGTGGAAAACTTCCAGGAAACCCCGTCGGTGGCCGATGGCCTGGCGGTGATGACCGAGGCTTACCAGCGTCTGCACCTGGACGAACTGGCCGCCACCAGCCTGGAAACCCTGAAGCTTAACTACCCCGATCACCCGACCCTGGTCGATGGCCAGTTCGTGCCACGGGTCGCCGAGGCGGACAACCGCTCCTGGCTGAGCAAGGCCACCCTGGGCCTGATCGAGTCCCGTCCACCGCTGCCGCCGGGAGAAACCCGCGCCAACCAGGACGTGATGAAGCAATACCAGGACGCCAAGGATGCGATTCCGGCCGAGCTCAAGCCTAAAGACGCCAATGGCGACGCTGTCGAAGAAGAACAGCATGAAGCCGAAGGCAACAACAGCGACCGCTCGTGGTTCAGCTACATGACCTTCGGCGTGTTCGACTGACACCGCCGCGGTCACAAAAAAGGGAGACTTTCGAGTCTCCCTTTTTTTGTCCGTGGATTTCAGCGCTGATTGCACTGTGCTCCCAGCATGACCTTGGCTAAACTGCCGGTTCCTCACTCACATAGCTGGCTACCATGCTTCGTCTACTGTTCTGGATCGCCCTGATTGCCGCTGCGGTATGGCTCTGGCGCAAATTCAAGCAGCCCGCCTCCGGCACCGCTGCGCCCCGCGAACCCAGCACCACACCCATGGTGCGCTGCGCCCATTGCGGCGTGCACCTGCCCCGCGACCGGGCGCTGCCCCTCGAGCAGCAGTGGTATTGCAGCCAGACGCACCTGGAGCAAGGTCCGATCTCCCGCGATCGCTGAACCTCGACCGCAGCGGTGCATATGACGTCAAAAGCACGTTGTTTGCACCGCTGAATAATTCGCTACAAAAAAGCCACCGCCTCTCCTCTCCTCGCTTCCGGCCGGCAACCCTCGGCAAATCGGGGCTATTACCCTGCGCGTCATCTTGAATCCGACCAAGCGGCCCCGCACCGCCCGACCTTGAGCGGGCCAACGACCTCAAGCCTGCCTAGACTTCACGACACGCCAGGATGGCGGGTGCTCTCGCACCTCTTTCGCTCACGGATGAAGCAGTAAGCGGCATGAGCCCACGACAAAAAGTCTTGATCGTCGATGACGATCCAAGCATTCGCGAATATCTGGAAATCAGCCTCGGCCGGATGCAACGCCATACCCGCAGCGCCCGCACCCTGGGCGAAGCGCGTCACTGGCTGGCGCGGGAAGGCTTCGACCTGTGCCTGAGCGACCTGCATTTGCCCGACGGCACGGGGCTGGAATTACTCGAGCATATCCAGTGCCGCCAGCTGCGAATGCCGCTGGCAATACTCAGCACCTGCGCCCGCCAGGAAACCGCGGTCCACGCCCTGAAGGCCGGCGCCATCGACTTCCTGAGCAAGCCCCTGGCCCTGGCGCGCTTGCGCGAGCTGCTGAATGGCGCCCTGCCCGGATCGACACCACCGAACACTGCCACCGGCCCATTGCTCGGCGATTCGGCCGCCATGCACAAACTGCGCGGACAAATCGGCAAACTGGCCCGGAGCCAGGCCTCGATCTATATCAGCGGAGAGTCCGGAAGCGGCAAGGAACTGGTCGCCCGCGCGATCCACGAGCAGGGTCCTCGAGCCTGCCACGCCTTCGTGCCGGTCAATTGCGGAGCCATCCCACCGGAACTGATGGAGAGCGAGTTTTTCGGCCATCGCAAAGGCAGCTTCAGCGGCGCTATCGAAGACAAGCCCGGCCTGTTCCAGGCGGCGCACGGCGGCACGCTGTTTCTCGATGAGGTGGCCGATCTGCCGCTGGCGATGCAGGTCAAATTGCTCCGCGCGCTGCAGGAGAAGGCGGTACGTTGCGTCGGCGGGCAACAGGAGGTCCAGGTCGATGTGCGCATTCTCTGCGCCACCCACAAGGCGTTGCTGGCGGAAGTGCATGCCGGGCGCTTTCGCCAGGATCTCTACTACCGCCTGAACGTGATCGAGTTGCCGGTGCCAGCGCTACGGGCGCGCAAGGCTGATATCGAACCCTTGGCCACCGCCATTCTCGAGCGCCTGGCGCAGGGTAACGGCCAACAACTGGCACGGCTTCAGCCAAGCGCGCTGCAAGCGCTCCAGGGCTACGACTTTCCCGGTAACGTGCGCGAACTGGAGAACCTGCTCGAACGGGCACACACCCTGTGCGAGAACCGGCGGATCGAAGCACGCGACCTGCGCCTGACGCCAAACGGCACCCACCCGGCCATCACGCCCGGACCGGCACAGGCGATCAACCTTGAGAAACATCTGCAAGAAGTCGAGCGCCGGCTGATCCTCCAGGCCCTGGAGCACACCCGCTGGAACCGCACGGCGGCGGCCCAGCGCTTGAGCTTGTCGTTTCGTTCGATGCGCTACCGGCTGAAGAAACTCGGCCTGGATTAAATTCGCCCACTGGGCGCATAAGGCGCCGGGTCGATGATCGGCTCCCGACCCAGCATCAGGTCGGCGAACAGCTGGCAGGACGCGGGCGCCAGGACCAGACCGTTGCGATAGTGCCCGCAGTTCAACCACAGCCCCGCCAGCCCCGGCACCGGGCCGATATAGGGAATGCCCTCGGGCGAACCCGGACGCAAGCCCGCCCAATGGCCCACCACCTCGGCCTGCGCCAGCGCCGGGATCAACTCGATGGCCGAAGCCTTCAGGCTTTCCAGGGCCGACAAGGTCGGGGTCTTGTCGAAGCCTTCGTGCTCCAGGGTACTGCCGATCAAGATGTGGCCGTCGCGCCGGGGAATCGCGTAACGCCCCTTGGCCAGGACCATGCAGGAAAGAAAATCCGACGCGCACTTGTAGAGGATCATCTGGCCTTTGACCGGCTCCACCGGCAACGCCAGCCCCAGGCTCTGGAGCAATTCGCCGCTCCAGGCCCCTGCCGCCAGCACCACCTGATCGCCACGGATTTCGCCCAGGGAGGTCTGCACCCCGAGCACTCGCTCACCTTCGCGGATAAACCCGCTGACTTCGCACTGCTCGTGAAGGGTCACCGCCGGCAGGGCCGACAGAGCGGCCTTCAGCGATTTGACCAGGCGCGGATTGCGCACGTTGGCCACGTCGGCCATGTAGATCGCCCGCAAAAAACCGCCGCCCAGCACCGGCACCGCGTCATGAGCCACCGAGATATCCACAGCGCTCAATGGCCGCTGTTCCCGCCGGGCCCAGGCCAGCGCTTCGGCCTCGTCGTCGAGGTCCAGCCAGTACAGGCCGGTGGTGTGCACTTCAGGATCGACACCGGTCGTGGCAAACAGGCGTTCGGCCAGCTGTGGATAAAAATCCTGCGACCAATGCGCCAGCGCGGTGACCGCCGGGCTGTAGCGCCAGGGGTACAGCGGCGAGACGATCCCGCCGCCGGCCCAGGAGGATTCCTGGCCGACATTCGAGCGTTCGAGCAGCACCACCTGCTGCCCGGTGGATGCCAGGTTGAACGCGGTCAGCAGGCCGATCACTCCACCGCCGACAATCACCACTTGCTGTTGCTTTGCCATAGTCCAGTCCAGGAAATGAAAACACCGGGCGCCGCCAGCGCCCGAGAAGGTTGTTCAGCGCCCCCAGCAATCCTTGCTGGTCACCCCGTCGGCCATATTGTTGTTGCCCATGGCACCGGTGTGGCTAAGGGTGAACTCGCCGCATTTGTCGCCGGCCATCATGCTCTCGGTTTTCGGCGTCGCGGTCAGGGTAAAGCTCTGGTCGGCCAGGACTGGCGTGATGCTGTAGTCGTCGTTGCCGGCGCTGAGGCCCGGAGCGTTGCTGTAGACACCGCCCTTGGAATGAAACCGCTCGAGGCTCTGCGCCTGTTCCGACAGCAGGCCGGCAATCTGCGTGCGATGGGTTTTCTTCACGTACTCGGTGATGCTGGGCAGGCTCAGGGTGACGACGAGCCCGATGATCGCAATCACGATCATGATTTCGATCAGGGTAAAACCTTGGTTGGATCTACGCATGCCTCACTCTCACTTACTGTATTTGTCGCCACATGATGCGGCGGCTGCCACCGCCCGGTTTCTCGACCAGGGAGGCGATACCGCCGCCGGAATCGCTGACGATTTTGCGGGTAGCGCGGTTAAGCACAGCGCTCAACGCAGGAATGCCGCCGGTAAAGATGACACCGCTGGAAGGCGTGTCCAGACCATCGACCACTTCATCGCCATTGGTGTCGAGCACCGCGTCGTCCTGCATCTTACCGCTGAATGCGTCCAGCTCGACCAATTTGCCGTTGCCCGCGCTGGAACAAGGGTCGCCCGCCTCGACAGCGGCGGTGCTGAAGACAATGCGACCCGCCACCAACGTGGCCTGATTGATGACCCGCTCGCCGCTGGACGCCTCCCCCAGCGGCAGGTACCAGCCCTGCTCGGCCGGATAACTGACATCCGCCTGGGTGCTGGTGATATAGGAGCCCGCGCTACCGGCAAACAGCCCGGTGATCGCTTGCGCCTGCAGGTCAGCCACGGTGATCCGCCCCGCCCCGTCCGGGGCATCCCAGACCGCGTAGAAACCCTGGGCATCCTTGCTGCGTTTGTCGGCCAGCTCGCTGAGCTTGCCGGTGCCGAACAGCACCAGCTTGCCGCCCTCGGGATGATCCACCAGCAACGGCTGCGCGGTGATCGGCTGGCTCGCGCCACCCGGAGCGCTGAACAACGGAGCACCGCCAAAGGCCGGGCCCCAGCTGTCCGGCGCCGAACCGCTCAAATCGAACTTCCACAGATGGCCCTGGAGATCGCCGCCATAGGCCGCCTGGACCACATTCTGGCTGTCCACCCGCACCTTCACCGAGGACAAGCCGTTCTCCTGCCCATTGCCATCGACCAGAATTTTCCTGATCAACGAGCCATCGCGAATATCCAGCACATACAAGGCGGCGACCCCGGAATGGCTGCCATAGCCATTGCCGATAAAGGCCGCCCAGCGCCCGTCGGCCAAGCGTGCCACTTCCGGGCGGGCGTAGGCATAACCCAGGTCATTGAACGGGTGGCTGTTATCGGCAACCTCAGGCGCGGCGATTTCCCACAGCGCCTGCGGCGTATTGCCGGCCTGGCCATACAGCTGCACCGCGTAAAACACCTTGCCGCCGGCCCCGGTGCCCGCCAGCGCCAGGGTTGCCCAGGCTGTGCCGAGTTGGGCATCGAAGACCGCCACCGGGCCATCGGCCAAAAACCGGTGACGTTCCCCGTTGACGTAGCCGGGGTCGGCGATGTGATGCAGCAGCGGCAAGGCACTGGAGGGCATATAGGCGTAGCGGCGCCGGCCATTCTCAGGGTCGATCAGCGAAAGCAGGCCGTCATTGGCATTGACCAGCAGGCTCGGGGTCATGCCTTGGGCCTTGCTCGCCAGGTAGGCGCTGTAGTCGCTGTCGCCCTGCAGGTCGGCGGCGTCCTGCGCGGTCGGCGTCGCCATGACCAGCGGCGAGTTGACGATGTCCCCCAGCAGGCGGGTACGCACCTTGAGCCCGGCCCGGTTACTCCCCTGGCTCCAGGCCAGTAGATCGGCCGCGGTGGTGCCGGGCAGCAGGTTCTGGGCGAGCGCGGCCTGCTGCGCGCCGGACAGTTGGTCATGGCGCAAGGCAACGGCGGTCCGGGTGGCGCTGTTCCAGGTCTGGAAGATCCCCGGCGATGCATCGGCAACCAGGGTCTAGTCCGTGCTCCACAGCGGCGTACGGGTGTCGACCGCACCAGCGGGGCTGATGCCATACGCCCTGATGGTGCCGTGCCAATCGACGGAGTCATAAGACGCCTGGAAATAACTCGAACCGCTGGCCAGCCCGGCGGCCCCCGCCGTGGCACTCCCCGCCTGGGCGGCGGAAGCCGAAACCTCGCCCAGGGCCGAGGCCAGTGCGGCGTCGAGCCCCGCCTTGTCGGTCACCGGGTAGAACTTGCCCCGGCCATAGTTCGCCGCATCCGCCAGCATGGGGTACTGCGCGTTGAGACCGATGGTGTAAGTGTTCATGTGCTGCTGCGCGAAGCCCGCCGAATCCCAGCTTTTCCCCGCGATATCCATGCCTGCCGCGCGCATGTCGATATCCACCGCCAGCTTGGCGATGTCATCCAGATACAGGCTGCTGCCCTCCTCGTTGCCGCCAGGATTAATACCGTCATTGGGCACCCCATCCCAATCTGGCAGGCTGCTCGCCCCCTGGGGTTCACGGGAGGGAAAACTGTGGTCGTAACTGGGCAGGCCATCGGTCACCACCAGGCCGTAATTGCGCTGGCAGCGATACTGGATCGGGCTGCCATAGGTAGAGGGCGTGCTGTTGTAGTAAGGCGCCAGCCCCCGAAAATAACGGCTGATCTCGTAATAGGTTTCCGCCAGCGGCGCCTCGGCCGAGGCCCTGAGCCCGCCGATGGCGGACAGCAATGCCTGGTAGTTAGCGTCGGCCTGAGCCTGGCTGACCTGGTCGCTGAGCGGAGCCAGATCGCTGATGGTGCGCACGATACACCCACCCGGCGCCAGATCGCCGCCCGCTGGCGGGTTGAAGCTCGCCAGGCCAATGCGCAGCGCGCGGTTGTCAGCCACCAGCTTGCTGGCGGCCTCACGCACCAGGGTCATCCGGTCCTGAGCGGGAATCGAGCCATCGGTGAAATCCCGGTCGCGACCGTCGGCCAGGGCCAGCAGGTAAGCCAAATAGGCAGCCGAATAGCGGGTGCGGCCGTTCCCCGCGGGATCAGGCAGCTTGAGGCACTGTGGCCGGGCACTGTCGCGGTAGAAACCGACATAACCGCTGGCGCAGCCCGCCTGGCTCAGCGTTGAAAGAGCAAGCGAATCCGTGCTCGGACTGGCTCCGGCCAGGCATTCGCCCGCCTGCATCCGGCACGGCCTGACCGGCGCCCGCGCCAGCCCGGGATCGAAACCCGGGGCATAGACAATGCTGTTCATGCTCTGCGAGTCGTCGAGCAGCAGCATCACATTCGGTGCCACCGCCGCCGCGTTCGCCAAAGGTGCCTGCGCTGGGCTGAAGCCATAGGCCGAGGCACTCAGATAGAGGCCCAGCAAAGCGCCAGCCAGCAATCCCCCAGGCCTTTCAATACTTGGCATAAATGCTCTCCAGCACGCTGCGCGAGTGGCCGGCCAGCCCGACAGCAGTCACCCGGTACAGGGTCGCGGAAGTGTTGCTCGGCACATGGACCGCCCCCAGCGTCGTACCGAGGTTCTGCACAGCGTAAAAACCGTTATCGGTGGCGATCCAGGTCACGCCCGAATGGCTGTTGTGGCCCGCGGCGCTGACAGCCGCGGACTCGCCGGGCGGCGCGCAGTGGCCGCCGCTACAGGCCGCCAATACATAACTGTCCTGCTGCACCGCGCTCTCACCGATGCGCAGGGCCATCTCCGCCGCCTGGAACGACTGATTGCGCAGCCACAGGCCGCCGGCCATCTTTTCCTGCAAGGTCGCGTTCTGCATCGACGAAATGCCGATCAAGGTCAGCAACAACAGGAACACCAGGCTCATCAGCAGCGCCATGCCGCGCTGCGCCCCGGGAGCCGTTTGATACGAAGTCATCGGCAATTCCCTCACAACAGGCGATTGCGCAAGGCGGCCACCACATTGAACGTCTGCGGCCGCACTCGCGCCTGGGGATCGCTCAGGGTCAGGCTCAAGCGCACGCTGCGAATCCGTGCCGGGTCTCCAGGATCACGGCTATAGCTGGAGGCCGCGACATCCGTGGCTGTGCTGGCGATGCCGAACGACACGTCGAACGCGCTGACATTGTTCACCAGCACCGCCTGGCCGGAGCCAGTGCCGGTGCCCATCAGCAGTTGGTTGTCCTTCAAGCTGTACACCAGGCGCCGCACCGCAAACGCCTGCTGCCCCGAGGGGGCCTTGCGGGCGCCGGTATAGGCGGTGGCGCTATTGCGGCAATCGCTCAGCACGGTCCAGGTCGGGGCGCCACCGCTGTCACCGATATCGGCCGTGACCAGCGTCAGCCGGTGGTTGGCGTTGTCCCAGCGGATAGGCGTTTGCGCATGGCCGGCGAAGTCCGCGGCAATGCTGGAGTCGGCAATGTTCTGCAGGCAACCGAACATGCCGACCATGCGTATTTCCTGGATCATCTTGCTCAGCACGAAGCGCGCATCCTCTTGCAGGCTGGCCGAGGCGTTCTGGCTGACATAGGTATTTTTGGCCGAGATGAAAATCTGCGTCACGCCCAAGGCCACGATCAGGCTCAACGCCAGCGCCACCAGCATTTCGATCAGACCGAAGCCGCTGTTCCCGCGTCTCATGGCTTGCTCCCCGGATCCACTGCCACCCGGCTGCTCAGGACAAAACTGCGGGAGCCTTCAGCAGGCTCGCCAGAAGAATGGGCGGCACGGGCGTCGTCCCAGGTGATGCTGATGGTGAACACGCCCTGCTTGAGGCTGATATGGCCCTCGGCGGTCGGCCCGCCAAAACTCTCGACATTGCGCTTGAAGTCATAGAGGTCCTGGTCCCGAACCACGCCGAAATTGCCGGCCTCGGGAGCTGCCACGGTGTAGTCCGCAGCGCTGTTGGCGCGGATGCGATCGAGCATGTCATAGGCGATGAGGCTGGCCTGGCTGGTCATCAATGCACTGTCAGTGTAGCGCAGGGCATTGAGCTGGACCGCCGCCGCACCGAGCAGGCCGATGCCGAGAATCAGCACCGCCACCAGCACCTCGATCAGCGTCATTCCGGCCTGCACGCTCCTGCCCGTCATTTGCACTCCCCGTTTACCGCTATCCGTCCGTTCAGGCACAGCGTGATCGTCCTGTGTTGCTCGCCCAGCACATAGCTCATGACCGGCGGGACCGCAGCCGATACACCGCCCAACGCGTTGAAGCCAATGCTGTCGAATTCAGAGGTTAGCGTCAGCCGGGCGCCGCGACTGACCGCGGGAACAACCCGCAATACATTCGTCGCCGGTCCGTCGCCTTGATAAATCGACAGCCCCCGGCTCCAGTCCGAATCGATCGCGGCCGGGCGCAGGTGAACCGGCAAGCCACTGTCGATCGCCTCTAGACGCGCGTAATTCAAGCTGCGCAGCAGTTCGCTGATGTCGCTGTCGGCCTTGGAGCGCTGTGCCATCTGACTGAACGCGGGAACCACCAGGGTCAACAAAACCGCCAAAACTGCCAGGGCCACCAGCAATTCGATCAGCGTGAAGCCTTCTGTACGGTGACGCATGCCATCCCCTTGAGCGGCCAGCGGCTATAACTGGCTCTGGCACTTCGAACCTTCATAGACCGAGGGTTTGAGGTTTTGCTCAATGGCCGGGCAAGGATTGTCCGGGCCTGGCGCACTCCATGGAGGGAGAACCATGTCGCAGAAGGGTTTCGGCCTGATCGAAATAATCGTGGGCTTGGCGCTTGCCAGCCTGATGATGCTGTTCGCCACCACCTCATTCGGGGAGTTGTTCCAGTCGACACGCCGGCTGGATGCCGCACAGATGCTTGCCAGCGGCATTCGCAATGCGCGCACCGAAGCCATCCTGCGTCAGCAGCGAACCGTGATTCACGGGTTGAACGATGACTGGAGCCAAGGCTGGCGGATCATTCTGGATATCAGCGGCGAGGGCTCGCAGGACAGCGATAACCCGGTACTGCTTGAACGCCGGGGGGACGCCCGGGTGGCGATTGTCGGCAATCGTCCGGTGGAGCATTTCGTGCGCTTCAGTGGCCTGGGCGATCCGCAGCTGCCCAGCGGCGCCTTTCAGGCCGGGACGCTGCACATCTGCGCGGCCGATCCGGGAACGAGCCAGCACCAGGTGGTGCTTTCCCGCAGTGGGCGGGTCAGCCTGCGCAGCGACAAGGCCGCGCAGGCGTTATGCGACAGGCAGGGCTGATCAGAGCAGGGAGCGAACGCGCAGCTCTTTGGGCATGGAAAAGGTGATGTTTTCTTCGCGGCCGGCCAGTTCGTCGGCGCCGGTGGCGCCCCAGGCGTGCAATTGCTCGATCACGCCCCGTACCAGCACCTCGGGAGCCGAAGCCCCGGCGGTGATGCCGATGCGCTCGACGCCGTCGAACCAGCTGCGTTGCATGTCCTCGGCACCGTCGATCAGGTACGCCGGGGTGGCCATGCGCTCGGCCAGTTCACGCAGGCGGTTGGAATTGGAGCTGTTCGGGCTGCCCACCACCAGTACCACATCGCACTCGTCGGCCAGTTGCTTGACCGCATCCTGACGGTTCTGCGTGGCGTAGCAGATGTCGTCCTTGCGCGGCCCGCCAATCGCCGGGAAACGCTGGCGCAAGGCATCGATGACCCGGCTGGTGTCGTCCATCGACAAGGTGGTCTGGGTAACGAACGCCAGCTTTTCAGGATTGCGCACCTGCAGCTCGGCGACGTCTTGCTCATCTTCCACCAGGTAGATCGCGCCGCCATTGCTGGCGTCGTACTGGCCCATGGTGCCTTCGACTTCCGGGTGGCCGGCATGGCCGATCAGGATGCATTCGCGACCGTCGCGGCTGTAGCGCGCCACTTCGATATGCACCTTGGTCACCAGCGGGCAGGTCGCATCGAAGACTTTCAGGCCACGGCCCGCCGCTTCGCTGCGCACGGCCTGGGAAACGCCGTGGGCGCTGAAGATCACGATGACGTCATCCGGCACCTGGTCCAGCTCCTCGACAAAGATCGCGCCGCGAGCGCGCAGGTCTTCGACGACAAATTTGTTGTGCACCACTTCATGACGCACGTAGATCGGCGGCCCGAAGACCTCCAGGGCGCGATTGACGATTTCGATCGCGCGGTCCACGCCAGCGCAGAAGCCACGGGGGTTGGCGAGTTTGATTTGCATGCTGTGCCTCGTGTCTTGCCCTGTAGGAGCGAGCTTGCTCGCGAAGAACTCAAAGACGCCGCGGTCATCCTGAATGCCAGCGTTATCGTTGAAGAACTTCGCGAGCAAGCTCGCTCCTACAGCAGGCTGGTTTCGTTAGTTACAGCGCTTTAACGTCGATGATCTCGACATCAAAGGTCAAGGTTTTACCGGCCAACGGATGGTTGAAGTCAACCGTCACCTGGGCGTCATCAAAGGCTTTGACCACGCCTGGCAGCTCGGTATTCGCCGCATCGTTGAAGATCACCAGCAGGCCTTCGGACAGTTCCATATCCTGGAACTGCGAACGCGGGATGATCTGCACGTTTTGCGGGTTCGGCTGGCCAAAGGCGTTTTCCGGCTCGATAGTCAGGTTACGCTTGTCACCCGCCTTGAAGCCGAACAGGGCCGCTTCAAAACCTGGCAGCAGGTTGCCGTCACCGACCTTGAAGGTCGCCGGGGCCTTGTCGAAGGTGCTGTCCACCGTGTCGCCGTTCTCCAGGCGCAATGCGAAATGCAAAGTGACTTCCGTGTTCTGGCCGATGCGTTGTTCAGCCAATACCTGTTCAGTCATGAACGGCTTCTCCGGTTTTCTTGCTTTTGAACATATCCAGCGCAAGCATCACCGCACCCACGCTGATGGCGCTGTCGGCAAAGTTGAACGCCGGGAAATACCAGCGGTTCTGCCAATGCACCAGGATGAAATCGATCACATGGCCCAGGGCGATGCGGTCATACAGGTTGCCCAGCGCGCCGCCCAGCACCAGTGCCAGGGCGACCGCCAGCCAGGTTTCGTTGCGCCCCAGGCGCTTGAGCCAGACCACCAGTACCGCGCTGACCACCACCGCGATCAGGGCGAACAACCAGCGCTGCCAGCCCGAGCTGTCCGCCAGGAAGCTGAATGCCGCGCCGGTGTTGTAGGCCAGGGTCCAGCTGAAGTAATCCGGGATCACCACGATCTGCTGGTACATCGACAGCGAGCTTTCGAAGTGCAGCTTGCTGGCCTGGTCGATGACCAGGACCAGCACGCTCAACCACAGCCAGCCCAGACGGCCGAAACGGCCCGCGGCATTAGGCATAGTGACGAACCTCGCCTGCGCCGCTGATGTTGTCGACGCAGCGACCGCAGATTTCCGGGTGCTCAGGGTGCACGCCAACATCTTCACGGCAGTGCCAGCAACGGGCGCACTTGGCGAAGCTCGACTTGACCACTTTCAGCTTGAGGCCGGCGACTTCGGTTTCCACCGCATCCGCCGGTGCCTGCGCGAAAGGCGCGACGCTGGCGGTGGAGGTGATCAGCACGAAGCGCAGCTCGTTGCTCAGCTTGGCCAGGTCGGCGCTCAGCGCTTCCTCGGCGTACAAGGTCACTTCGGCTTGCAGGTTGCCACCGACGGCCTTGGCCGCGCGCTGGATTTCCATTTCCTTGTTGACCGCGACCTTGACCGCCATGATCCGCTCCCAGTAGGCACGGTCCAGCTCGAAGCCTTCCGGCAGCTCGCTGAGGCCCTGGTACCAGGTGTTGAGCATGACCGACTCGTTGCGCTCGCCCGGCAGGTACTGCCACAGCTCGTCGGCGGTGAAGGCGAGGATCGGCGCGATCCAGCGCACCAGCGCTTCGGAGATGTGGAACAGCGCGGTCTGGCACGAACGACGGGCCTTGCTGTCGGCGCCAGTGGTGTACTGGCGGTCCTTGATGATGTCCAGGTAGAAACCGCCCAGCTCCTGCACGCAGAAGTTGTGCACCTTGGAGTAGACGTTCCAGAAGCGGTATTCGCCGTAGTGCAGTTCCAGCTCGCGCTGCAGCAGCAGGGTACGGTCCACGGCCCAACGGTCCAGGGCGAGCATTTCTTCGGCCGGCAGGATATCGGTGGCCGGGTTGAAGCCGCTCAGGTTGGAAAGCAGGAAGCGCGCGGTGTTGCGGATACGCCGGTAGGCGTCGGCGCTGCGCTGCAGGATCTGGTCGGAAACCGCCATTTCACCGGAGTAGTCGGTGGCCGAGACCCACAGACGCATGATGTCGGCGCCCAGGGTGTCGTTGACCTTCTGCGGCGCAATCACGTTGCCCAGGGACTTGGACATCTTGCGACCGTTCTCGTCGACGGTGAAACCGTGGGTCAGCAGTTCGCGATACGGCGCATTGCCATCGATCGCGCAGCCGGTCAGCAGGGACGAGTGGAACCAGCCGCGGTGCTGGTCGGAACCTTCCAGGTACAGGTCGGCACGCGGGCCGCTGGCGTGGCCCATAGGGTGCGAGCCGCGCAGTACGTGCCAGTGAGTGGTACCGGAGTCGAACCAGACGTCCAGGGTGTCGCTGATCTTGTCGTATTGCGGGGCTTCGTCACCCAGCAACTCGGCCGCGTCCATCTTGAACCAGGCCTCGATGCCTTCGTGCTCGACACGCTTGGCAACTTCTTCCATCAACTCGACGGTGCGTGGGTGCAGCTCGCCGCTTTCCTTGTGCAGGAAGAATGGGATCGGCACGCCCCAGTTGCGCTGACGGGAGATGCACCAGTCCGGACGGTTGGCGATCATCGAATGCAGGCGCGCCTGGCCCCAGGCCGGCACGAACTGAGTCTCTTCGATGGCCTGCAACGCACGCTGGCGCAGGGTGTTGCCGCTGGTTGGCTGCTTGTCCATGCCGACGAACCACTGCGCGGTGGCACGGTAGATCAGCGGGGTCTTGTGGCGCCAGCAATGCATGTAGCTGTGGCTGATGGTTTCGGTGTGCAGCAGCGCACCGACTTCAGTCAGCTTGTCGACGATGGCCGGGTTGGCCTTCCAGATGAACTGGCCACCGAAGAACTCCAGCGAGGTGGCGTACACGCCATTGCTCTGCACTGGGTTGAGGATGTCGTCGTTGACCATGCCGTAACGCTTGCAGGTCACGAAGTCGTCTTCGCCGTAGGCTGGCGAGGAGTGAACCACGCCGGTACCCGCGCCCAGCTCGACGTAGTCAGCCAGGTACACCGGCGACAGACGATCGTAGAACGGGTGACGGAAGTTGATCAGCTCCAGCGCCGAACCCGGGGCGGTGGCGATGACCGAGCCTTCCAGGTTGTAGCGGGCCAGGCAGGACTCCACCAGCTCCTCGGCCAGCACCAACAGCTTGTCGCCAGCGTCGACCAGGGCGTAGTTGAACTCAGGGTGAACGTTCAACGCCTGGTTGGCCGGGATGGTCCACGGAGTGGTGGTCCAGATCACGATCGAAGCCGGCTTGCTCAGCTTGGCCAGGCCAAAGGCAGCGGCCAGCTTGTCTGCGTCGGCGATCGGGAAGGCCACGTCGATGGTCGAGGACTTCTTGTCCTGGTACTCGACCTCCGCTTCAGCCAGGGCCGAGCCGCAGTCGAAGCACCAGTTCACCGGCTTGAGGCCCTTGAACACAAAACCGCCCTTGACCATTTCCGCCAGGGCACGGATTTCCCCAGCCTCGTTGGCGAAGTCCATGGTCTTGTACGGGTTGGCCCAGTCGCCCAACACGCCGAGGCGGATGAACTCGGCTTTCTGGCCTTCGATCTGCTCGGTGGCGTAGGCACGGCACAGCTCACGGGTCTTGTCCGAGGACAGGTTCTTGCCGTGGGTGACCTCGACCTTGTGCTCGATCGGCAGACCGTGGCAGTCCCAACCCGGAACATAAGGCGCGTCGAAGCCCGCCAGGGTCTTCGAACGGATGATCATGTCCTTGAGAATCTTGTTGACCGCATGACCGATGTGAATCGAGCCGTTGGCGTAGGGCGGACCGTCGTGAAGTACGAACTTCGGACGATCCTTGCCAATTTCGCGCAACTTACCGTACAGGCCAATGCTGTCCCAGCGCTGCAGAATCTGCGGTTCGCGCTGAGGCAGGCCGGCCTTCATTGGGAAGGCGGTGTCCGGAAGGTTTAGCGTGGCTTTATAGTCGGTCATTTAAGGCTCTTCATTAGCGATTGGCGCTATGGATACGTGCAACTTCGGCACGGGCGGCGGCGACATCCGCGTTGATCGCCGTCTTCAGCGCCTCCAGAGAGGCGAAACGCTGCTCTTCACGCAGCTTGTGGTGGAAAACCACCGTCAAACGCCGGTCATACAGATCGCCGGCAAAATCTAAAAGATGGACTTCCAGGTGGGCCTTGCCATCACCTGCTACCGTCGGCCGCACGCCGATATTGGCGACGCCCGGCCAGGTCTTGCCGTCGATATCGACATCGACCAGATACACCCCGGACAACGGTACGCGACGGCGCTTGAGCTGCACATTGATGGTTGGCGTACCCAACTGGCGCGCCAGCTTCTGCCCGTGCAGGACCCGCCCGGCGATGCGGAACGGGCGACCGAGCAGACGCTCGGCCAATACGAAATCGGCCGCCGCCAGCGCATTGCGGACCTGGGTACTGCTGACGCGCAGGCCATCCAGTTCGACGGTCTGCGCGGCCTCGACGGTAAAGCCGTGGGTGATACCGGCCTTTTGCAGGAAATCGAAGTCACCGACCCGGTCGCAGCCAAAACGAAAATCATCGCCGACTTCCAGGTGCTGTACACCCAGGCCGTCGACCAGGATGGTCTCGACGAATTCGCTGGCGCTGAGCTTGCTCAAGCGCTGGTTGAACGCCAGGCACAGGACCCGGTCGACGCCCTCTTCGGCCAGCAGCTGCAGCTTGTCGCGCAAGCGTGCCAGGCGGGCCGGGGCGGTATCCGGAGCAAAGAACTCGCGCGGCTGCGGCTCGAATATCACCACGCAGCTGGGCACGCCCAACTCAAGCGCACGCTCACGCAGCCGGCCCAGGATAGCCTGGTGGCCACGGTGAACACCGTCGAAGTTGCCAATAGTGGCGACACAGCCCCGATGCTGGGGGCGCAGGTTGTGGAGGCCTCGGACCAGCTGCATAACGCGCTTCTTGCTCATAAAGTGGTCGATTATAACCACACCCGACGGCCGGTGACAGGCAACAGCACGCGCCAAAGTGATCGAACCGACAAAACCACTGCCTCGCCGGCGTCCAAGTGCCTCAGGACCTCAGTGCAACGCCTTGCGATTGAAGTCGCGCAGACGGAAGCCGAACAACGCCAGCATGCCGAAATAGGCCACCACGCCCGCCACCACCAGCACACCCAGACGCAGGAAGCGTGCGAGCATATTCCCCTGATCCCAGGCCGGCATGAACTGCATCAGCCCCAGCAACACCGCCGACATCACACTCACCGCGACGACCAGCTTGATCGCAAACTTGCCCCAGCCAGGCTGCGGCAGGAACATCTGCTGCTTGCGCAGCTGATAGAACAGCAAACCCGCGTTGATACAGGCCCCGGCGCTGATCGCCAGCGCCAGGCCCGCATGTTTCAGCGGGCCGATGAACGCCAGGTTCAGCAGTTGCGTGACGATCAGCGTGAAAATCGCGATTTTCACCGGGGTACGGATGTTTTGCTGGGCATAGAAACCCGGCGCCAGCACCTTGATCACAATGATCGCGAGCAAACCGACCGAATACGCGACCAGCGCACGCTGGGTCATCGAGGCATCGAAAGCGCTGAACTGGCCGTACTGGAACAGCGACACCGTCAATGGCTCCGCCAGAATCCCCAGGGCCAGCGCGCAAGGCAGCACCAGCATGAAGCACAGGCGCAGGCCCCAATCGAGAATCCGCGAATATTCATGCCGATCCTTGTTGGCGTAAGTCTTGGCCAGCGTCGGCAGCAGGATCGTGCCCAGCGCCACCCCCAGAACCCCCGAAGGCAGCTCCATCAGGCGATCGGCGTAATACATCCAGGACACCGAGCCAGCCACCAGGAACGAGGCGAAGATGGTGTTGATGATCAGCGAGATCTGGCTCACCGAGACCCCGAGAATGGCCGGCAGCATCTGCTTCAGCACCCGCCAGACCCCGGTGTCGCGCAGGTTCAGGCGCGGTAGCACGAGCATGCCGATCTTTTTCAGGTGCGGCAGCTGATACAGCAACTGCGCCAGGCCACCTGCCAGAACCGCCCAGCCCAGGGCCATGACCGGCGGATCGAAATAAGGCGTCAGGAATACCGAGAACACGATCATGGCGACGTTCAGCAACGTCGGCACGAACGCCGGGACCGAAAAGCGGTTCCAGGTATTGAGGATCGCCCCCGCCAGGGAGGACAACGAGATCAGCAATATATAAGGAAAGGTCACGCGCAACAGATCGGTGGTCAGCGTGAATTTTTCCGGGGTGTCGACAAAACCTGGCGCCGTCGCCCAGATCACCCAGGGCGCGGCGATGATCCCCAGCGCCGTCACCAGCGCCAGTACCAGGGTCAGCAGGCCGGACACATAGGCAATAAAGGTACGGGTCGCCTCCTCGCCCTGCTGGCTTTTGTATTCCGCCAGGATCGGCACAAAGGCCTGGGAAAAGGCGCCCTCGGCGAAGATGCGGCGCAGCAGGTTGGGTAGCTTGAAGGCGATGAAAAAGGCGTCCGTCGCCATTCCGGCGCCGAATGTGCGCGCAATGATGGTATCGCGCACGAACCCCAGAACCCGGGAAAGCATGGTGATAGAGCTGACAGCGGCCAACGACTTGAGCAGGTTCATGGAAAGGTTTTTTGCCTGTAGATAAACAGCAGGCGAACAATGCGCCCACTTGTGCGATACTCCGCGCCGCAACAGCACAGAGCCAAAGCTCGCGAGTTTACAGGTCAAGCGCCGGAAATAAATATCCCGCCTCTTCAGATCCAACCACTCAGCGGAACGCATCACCTGCCCTTGACAAGACTTCAACTCATCGGCATGATTCGCGGCCTATTTTGTTTGCTATTTCCCAAAAAGTCTTTCGAGGAGCTCGACGGTGGCCAACTCACCTTCCGCCAAAAAACGTGCAAAACAGGCTGAGAAGCGTCGCAGCCACAACGCCAGCCTGCGTTCCATGGTTCGTACCTACATCAAGAATGTAGTTAAAGCCATCGACGCAAAAGACGCTGAAAAAGCGCAAGCTGCTTATGTTCTGGCCGTGCCAGTTATCGACCGCATGGCCGATAAAGGCATCATCCACAAGAACAAAGCTGCTCGCCATAAAGGTCGTCTGAATGGCCACATCAAGGCTCTGAACCTTGCTGCTGCAGCCTAAGCGACACGCTTGTTAAAAAACCGACCTCAGGGTCGGTTTTTTATTGCCTGCGATTTACTGCCTTGACCACCAAACCGCCATCGCCAGCAATCGAACATCGACCGCCAGCCCCTACAGGGAATAACCACTGCAGGAGCCAGCCCTGAAGGCGGTTACGGGTTCTGCGCCCAAGGCAGGATCGGAATCGCCGTCACCGCATTCTGCGGGCTGCCCTCGATCAACCGATCGCTATAGACCAGGTACACCAGGGTATTGCGCTTCTTGTCGAGGAAACGCACCACCTGCATGGTCTTGAACACCAGCGAAGTGCGCTCCTTGAACACCTCGTCGCCATCCTTGAGTTCGCCCTTGAAGCTAATCGGGCCGACCTGACGACAGGCAATGGAGGCTTCGGCGCGATCCTCCGCCAGCCCCAACCCACCCTTCACACCACCGGTCTTGGCGCGCGACAGGTAGCAGGTCACGCCCTCCACCTTCGGATCGTCGAAGGCCTCGACCACAATGCGGTCATTAGGCCCGACAAATTTGAACACCGTCGACACCTGGCCGATTTCTTCAGCGCAGGCCAGCAGCGGCATCGCCAACAGCAATCCCAACAACCCTTTTGCTACACGCATTGGTTTTTCCTTAGACCAGAATCAGGTTGTCACGGTGAACCAGCTCGGGCTCAGCCATGTACCCCAACAAACCGACAATCGCATCAGAGGACTGACCGATGATTTTTTGCGCCTCCAGAGCGCTGTAGTTGGCCAGGCCGCGGGCGATTTCACGCCCGTCCGGCGCCACGCATACCACCATCTCGCCACGACGGAAGCTGCCCTGAACCAGCTTGACCCCCACCGGCAGCAAGCTTTTGTTGCCCTGGGACAAGGCCGACACCGCACCATCATCCAACACCAGGGTGCCTCGGGTTTGCAGGTGCCCAGCCAGCCATTGCTTGCGCGCCGCCAGCATGCCGCGCTCAGGCGACAGCAAGGTACCCAGGCGCTCACCCGCCTTGAGGCGATCCAGCACACGCTCCAGACGCCCACCGACAATGATGGTGTGCGCCCCGGAACGGGCTGCCAGACGCGCCGCGCGCAGCTTGGTCTGCATACCGCCACGCCCCAGCGCGCCACCCGTGCCGCCTGCCACCGCATCCAGCGCCGGATCGTCGGCACGCGCCTCGTAAATCAGCTGGGCATTAGGATTATTACGGGGGTCCGCATCGAACATGCCGTCGCGATCCGTGAGAATCACCAGCAGATCGGCCTCGACCAGATTGGCCACCAGGGCCGCCAGGGTGTCGTTGTCGCCAAAGCGGATCTCATCGGTAACCACGGTGTCGTTTTCATTGATGACCGGAATCACCTTCAGCTCGACCAGCGCACGCAAGGTGCTGCGAGCGTTGAGGTAACGCTTGCGGTCGGACAGGTCGTCATGGGTCAGCAGAATCTGCGCGGTGTGCAAGCCGTGCTCGGCAAAGCTCGACTCCCAGGCCTGCACCAGGCCCATCTGGCCAATGGCCGCGGCCGCCTGCAGCTCATGCATCGCACTCGGTCGTGCGGTCCAGCCCAGGCGGCTCATGCCGGCCGCGACCGCGCCGGAGGAAACCAATACCAGCTCGACACCGACCTCATGCAAGGCCACCATCTGCTCGACCCAGACACCCATTGCCGCGCGATCCAGCCCTTTGCCGTCCGCCGTCAGCAGCGCACTGCCGATCTTCACGACCCAGCGCTGCGCACCTGTCACCTTACTCCGCATCTTCTTCAACCTTAGCTTGAGAGCCACGCGACCGAGCGCGCCCATAAAGTTATTCGTGGCTACGTTTCCCGGATACTAAAACGCCGCTCAGTGAGCGGCGCTTGTAGTTTACTGCAACGAATCAGTCGCGGACGTAAATGATTTCCGGACCATCTTCGTCATCCACATCTTCCTCATCCCAATCATCGTCGCCGATGTCGTGCACGCTCTTCACGCCACTGCGGCGCAGGGCACGCTGGTCGTCCAGAGCCTGCAACTGGGCACGCGCCTCATCCTCGATACGCTGATCGAGCTCGGCCAATTCGTCGGCATAAGCCGGGTCAGCCGCCAGACGATCGGCACGATCCTCCAGATACCGCATGATGTCGCGACTCAGGCGCTCGGTACCGTCTTTGGAAATAGCCGAGATCACGTACACCGGACCGGTCCACTCCAGGCGATCGACGATCTCCTTGACCCGCGCCTCATGCTCTTCCTCGAGGATCTGGTCGCACTTGTTCAGCACCAGCCAGCGATCGCGCTCAGCCAGGGACGGACTGAACTTGGTCAGCTCATTGACGATCACTTCCGCCGCATCGGCCGGACTGCTTTCATCCAGTGGCGCCATGTCCACGAGATGCAGCAGCAGACGAGTACGCGCCAGGTGCTTGAGGAAACGGATACCCAGACCCGCACCATCCGAAGCGCCTTCGATCAGACCCGGAATGTCGGCGATCACGAAGCTTTTCCAGCGGTCGACACTGACCACGCCCAGGTTCGGCACCAGGGTCGTGAACGGATAGTCAGCCACTTTCGGCTTGGCCGCGGACACCGAGCGAATGAAGGTGCTCTTGCCGGCATTCGGCAAGCCCAGCAGACCAACGTCCGCCAGCACTTTCAACTCCAGCTTGAGGTCACGCTGCTCACCCGGCTTGCCCGGCGTGGTCTGGCGCGGCGCACGGTTGGTACTGGATTTGAAACGGGTGTTACCCAGACCGTGCCAACCGCCCTGCACCACCAGCAAACGCTGACCGGCCTTGGTCAGGTCACCGATCACTTCCTGGGTCCCGGCGTCGATCACCGTGGTGCCGACCGGTACGCGCAGCTCGAGATCCTCACCCTTCTTGCCAGTGCAATCGGTACTGCCGCCATTGGAGCCGCGCTCGGCATCGAAATGACGGGTGTAGCGGTAGTCCACCAGGGTATTGAGGTTTTCGTCGGCGATCATGTAGATCGAGCCGCCATCACCACCATCACCACCGTTCGGACCACCGTTTTCGATGAACTTTTCCCGACGGAAACTCATGCAGCCATTGCCGCCGTCGCCAGCTTTTACTCGGATCGAAACTTCATCAACGAACTTCATAACAAAACGCCTCTCGCCGCACGGGCGAGCCGAAAAACACTAAGACATAAGACTCTTGCAAAAATGAGCGCAGCGACCCCGATCAACGGCCGTAACATCCAGCGCTGGCAGCCCATACAAACAGTTTTGCAAGAGACTCACCCCACAAACGAAAAAGCCCCGTCGCGAGACAGGGCTTTTCCAGCGATCGCGCAATTAAGCTGCGACGACGCTCACGTAACGACGACCGAAGGCGCCTTTTACTTCAAACTTGATCACGCCTTCGATTTTCGCGAAGAGGGTGTGATCCTTACCCATGCCAACGCCGTAGCCAGCGTGGAATTGGGTGCCGCGCTGACGCACGATGATGTTGCCGGCCTTGATGACCTGGCCGCCATACATCTTCACGCCAAGGCGTTTGGCTTCTGAGTCGCGACCGTTACGGGTACTACCACCAGCTTTTTTGTGTGCCATGAGTTCAATTCTCCTAGTGAGGAATTAGGCTGAAATTAAGCCTGAATACCGGTGATTTTGATCTCGGTGAACCACTGGCGGTGGCCCATACGCTTCATGTGGTGCTTACGGCGACGGAACTTGATGATGCGGACTTTATCGTGACGACCTTGGGAGATCACTTCAGCCTTGACGGTTGCGCCAGCAACAACAGGTGCGCCGATGTTCACGTCGTCGCCATTGGCAACCAACAGAACGCGGTCAAAAGTCACGGATTCGCCAGTGGCGATTTCCAGTTTTTCGATCTTCAGGTATTCACCTTCAGCGACCTTGTATTGCTTACCGCCGGTAACGATTACTGCGTACATGGTATTTCTCCGATAATCCTGCTCACCCAGCTCTTTATAAGAAGAGGTATTGGCTGGCATGGCTGCATGGGGCTGGAACGGCCCAAGTGCAATTGCGTAAGGCAGGTGCTGCCCAGGAAGTTCAGGGTGCGCGATTGTACGCAAGCTGTCTTGGCGATGCAAGGGGCCGTCCATCGCGCCTTGACAGCCCCGGACGTGGGTCCTAGCATGCCGCGCAACCCTTCTGGAGCACCTGTCGCTGATGCAACCCCAAGCTTTCTACCGCGCGGTGGCGGACGATTTTAGCGCCGTCGACGGCATCATCAAGAAGCAGCTGACCTCCCGAGTGCCGCTGGTATCGAAAATCGGCGACTACATTACCTCGGCCGGGGGTAAACGCCTGCGTCCTTTATTGGTGCTGCTGTGTGGCAAGGCCCTGGGTCGCGAAGGCGACGACCTGCGCCTGCTGGCCGCCACCATCGAATTCCTGCACACCGCCACCCTGCTGCATGACGACGTGGTCGACATGTCCGGCATGCGCCGCGGCCGCTCGACCGCCAACGCCATGTGGGGCAACGCCCCGAGTGTGCTGGTGGGCGACTTCCTGTACTCGCGCTCCTTCGAGATGATGGTCGAGCTGGGCTCGATGCCGGTGATGAAGATCCTTTCGCAGGCCACCCGCATCATCGCCGAAGGTGAAGTGCTGCAGCTGTCGAAAGTCCGTGATGCCAGCACCACCGAAGAAACCTACATGGAAGTCATCCGCGGCAAGACCGCGATGCTCTTCGAGGCCTCGACCCACAGCGCCGCCGCCCTGGCCGGCGCCACCGAAGAGCAGAGCGAAGCCCTGCGCACCTTCGGCGATCACCTGGGCGTGGCCTTCCAACTGGTGGACGACCTGCTCGACTACCGTGGCGACGCGGAAACCCTGGGCAAGAACGTCGGCGACGACCTGGCCGAAGGCAAGCCGACCCTGCCGCTGATCTACACCATGCGCGAAGGCACGCCGGAACAGGCTGCCCTGGTGCGCCAGGCGATCCAGAAAGGCGGTATCGAAGACCTGGAAAGCATCCGTGCAGCCGTGGAAGCCTCCGGCTCCCTGGACTACACCGCGCAACTGGCCCGCGACTATGTCGCTCGTGCCATTGCCTGCCTGGAAGCCCTGCCGCCGAGCGAATACCGCGACGCGCTGGTGGAACTGAGCGAATTCGCCGTAGCCCGCACCCACTAAGATCCGATTGCACACAAGCCCGCTCCTGCCCTGCGCAGGAGCGGGCTTGTTCATGATGCTTTCCCCCTCGATCCCCCGCGATACCCCTTCCCCGGGCAAAACCCTATATAATGTGCGCTTTTTTAGCCTTCCTGAATCCGAGGAGTCTTAGTGAGCACGTTGCCACCCTGCCCGAAATGCAATTCCGAATACACCTATGAAGATGGCGCCCAACTGGTCTGCCCGGAATGCGCCCACGAATGGTCCGCCAATGGCGAAGCCGAGGCCGCATCCGATGAAACCGTGAAAAAGGACTCGGTCGGTAACGTCCTGCAAGACGGCGACACCATCACAGTGATCAAGGACCTCAAGGTCAAGGGCACCTCGCTGGTGGTCAAGGTCGGCACCAAGGTCAAGAACATCCGCCTGTGCGATGGCGACCACGACATCGACTGCAAGATCGACGGTATCGGCCCGATGAAGCTCAAGTCCGAGTTCGTCCGCAAGGTCTGATATTCCGGCTATCGCCCCGTGCCAGGCACGGGGTGAAGCCCCTCCCCGCTCCCGCCAGACTCCCCCCTCATTTCCCGCTATATATCAAAAGGCCAGCCCTTTTGACCCACAACAATTTCCACACAGAAAAAAGCAGAAACCGCCAATAGGTACTTGCTATTCATTGAATAAGAATTATTCTCATTGAAACCCATCAAGGAGATGAGACTCATGACTTATTTGATCGACGCATGGCTGGACCGCCCACACCCTTACCTGAGAATCCTGCATCGGGAAACCGGGGAAGTCTGTGCGGTACTGGAAGAAGAAGCCTTGAACGAGCTGCAGGATCAGGGCGATCTGGACCTCAACGGCCTGAGTTCCAGCGAACCGGTGGTGCTCAAGGAACTGGTGCGCAACCTGTTTCTGTTCTGCTATGCACGGGCCTTGCGCCCTGCTGGAACAGCCGAAGGGCAAGGCCTGAGCGCAAAAATACGTCTATGACCCCACCTGACCCCTCTGCCAAGGCAAGCCTTCTCGCGATCCGTACACCGCAAACACGGCGTATGGATCGCGAGCAAGCTCAACCCGGCAGCTGAGGCTTACAGAACGTCGAGCAGCTCGACGTCAAACACCAGAACGCTGTGCGGCGGGATGCTGCCAACGCCTTGCGCGCCGTAAGCCAGCTCGCTCGGCACGTACAGACGCCATTTGCTACCGGCATTCATCAGTTGCAGCGCCTCGGTCCAGCCAGCAATCACGCCACCGACCGGGAATTCCGCAGGCTGGCCGCGCTCGTAGGAGCTGTCGAACACAGTGCCGTCGATCAGGGTGCCGTGGTAGTGGGTACGCACGCTGTCTTCACGGGATGGCTTGGCGCCTTCGCCCTGGGTCAGCACTTCGAACTGCAGGCCGGAGGCCAGAGTGGTGATGCCTTCACGCTTGGCGTTTTCAGCCAGGAAAGCCAGGCCCGCGCCAGCAGCGGCTTCAGCCTTGGCAGCGGCTTCGGCCTGCATGATTTCGCGGATCACCTTGAAGCTGGCGGACATTTCTTCCTGGCCTACACGGCTAGGCTTGCCGGCGAACGCGTCGGTCAGGCCAGCCAGGATGGCGTCCAGGCTCACGCCCGGTGGCGGGTTGTCACGCAGCTGGTCGCCCAGCTGACGGCCGATACCGTAGCTGACGCGGGTTTCGTCGGTGGACAGATTTACTTCGGACATGACACTGCTCCGCTGTGCGGACGGCTCGGAAATCCGCCGTGCGTACACAGCGCATCCCGGGACGCCCGGAACCAAAAGGGCGAGCAGACTAGCACAGATGCCATGGCGATGATGAACGTGCGTCCCGCCTGTCAGGCCGAGCGGACGGCGAGAGGCACCCGCAAGCTGTCATCGGTACCGGCCGAGAGGCCACACATCTCGTCATGCACTGAGGCATGGATCAGGTTGAAGGGCAGCTTGGGAAAGGCGTGCAACACTTCCCGGGCATGCTCCACCGAACGCAGATGCAACATCTGACCGTGGGCGTCGCTCAACGGATAGGCCGCCCCATGCATCCGCGCCTCGAGCAGATAGATGCCGCCTTCGAGGGAGATCAGGTTCAGCTCGTCGATTTTTCCGGCGACGGCATAAGCATTCAACTCGTGCAGGTTCATGAGTGCACCTCGCGCAGTTCAAGCCCTTGACCCTTACAGGGATATGCCTCGGCCCGTAAAAGCACAAGCCACAAACGACACCGCCCGTCCGTTTCACAACGGCCGGGCGGCGCGGCTACAGCGGTGATCAGCCGATCAGTGCTTGGTCAGCTTGTCCAGGTAGCCCATGGCGAAGGCCGAAATCACGAAGGTCATGTGGATGATCACGTACCACATCAGGTACTGCGGCTCGATGTTCTTCGCATCCATGAATACCCGCAGCAGATGGATCGAGGAGATCGCCACGATGGACGCGGCCACCTTCATCTTCAGCGACGAGGAGTCCATCTTGCCCAGCCAGTTGAGCTTTTCCTTGTCCTCGTCGATGTCCAGCTGGGACACGAAGTTCTCGTAGCCGGAGATCATCACCATCACCAACAGGCCACCCACCAGCGCCATGTCGATCAACGACAGCAGCACCAGGATCAGATCGGACTCGGCCATGCTGAACACGTTGGGAATGACGTGGAAGACTTCCTGGAAGAACTTCAGGGCCAGGGCCAGCAGCCCCAACGACAGACCAAAGTAGATCGGCGCCAGCAGCCAGCGCGAGGCGTACATTGCATTCTCGATAAAACGTTCCATTGAATCTCACACAGGTCTGAAAACGGCGGCGAGTATATCAGCCGCCCAAAAGCCCATAAACCGCAACGAAATCCATTACCTGCGCCTCTGTCAAAGCGTTTTCTGCTAGTGTCGCAAGCACGTGAACAGCTCAATGACATCGGACAGGAAGCCTGGAGAATGGATTTGCGATTGCCTTTGGCGGGTACCGGCCTGTGTATCGCGGTACTGCTCAGCAGCGGCTGCTCGCCCAGCGACGAGAAGCAGCAAGTCAGCCTGGAACAGAAAACCGCACAGTTCGAACAATCCCTGGATGCTATCCAGGACCCCAAGCTCAAGGACGCCATCGCTGACCTGGGCGGTTCGCTGTTACTGCTCGAACGCGCGCAACTGCGGCTCCAGAACAAGCCCATCGAGACCGAATACGGCGATGACGCCCTGGCCCTGCTCAAGCACTACCCCAGCCCGCAGGCACTGGTCGACACCTACCTCAACGGCCTGTTCGTACTGCGCAAGAGCTCCAACTCCGACTACCTGACCGACCTGCAGCCGGTGTTTCCCTTCAACTTCAACATGCCGGCGCAATTCCCCTTCCCCCACGGCCTGGAATGGCAGTCCGTGACCCTGAGCAACGGCAAGGTCATCGCCTTCCAGCCCGAATGGTCGGAAACCGATCCCGGCATCCAGTTGAGCCCGTCCAGTTCCAACCTGACCAACCCGGATGACCTGACGGTGACCTACCCGTTCATCGAAGGCCTGGAAGTCGAAAACAAGAACCAGCCCCAACCCGTGACGCTGCAAGGCAAGGCCGAAGTGATCGCGCCACACCAGGTCCTCACCTTCGAACTGGGCAAGGCCGATATCGGCAAGCAACGCAGCGACAAGAATGTCAGCGTGAAACTGTTGTCCCTGGACAAGAACAGCGCCGAAATCGAGTTGACCAACAGCGCCCCACTGTCGCCCGAACTCAGCGAGACGCCGCTCAACCCATTGCTGGTGCAGGCACGGGACACTACCGGGCAGATCCTTTCGCGCTCCGGGTCGATCAACGAAAACAGCCAACAGATCGCCTTCTACACCAAACAGCTCAGCGAAATGCAGAAGCAGAAGGCCTGGAGCCAAGCGTTCGAGCAGCAGCTTGAAAATGAGCGCAAAGCCTTCGAGCGCGAACAGCACAGCCATTACACCAAGGTGTATTTCAACGGCCTGATCGACAAGCTCGAAGTCAATGTGCTGGATTTCTCTGGAGCCACCATCACCCGCAAAGACCTCAATCTGCCGGTGCGGCGCTTCGACCCTCTGACCACCGACAGCAAGATCCAGCCCCTGCCCATGCCGGTAGTGGTGTATGACGATCAGGCTCCGAACTACCTCAAGGGCGCCAACCTCGACCAAGAAACCTTGAAGAAAAGCGTGGTCGTTCATCAATCCACCGAGGACGCCAGCGCGGCGCGGATCGAGTTCGACCACCCGAGAACCTTCAATGACGAGTTGCTGGGCACGTCCTTCTCCACCGGCGACAGCCCCGTGACCTTCTTCACCCAGAACGAAAACGGCAAACGCGGTGAGCCCATCGAACTGCCATCGGAGGCAGTCGAGGTCGATCCGATGCGCAGCTCGATCACTTACGACCTGACTCTGTTCCCGGAAACCCCGGCTTACGCCGTCGGTTCGATCCCGCTGTTCCTGGCCAGCATCGAGAAGAAAGCCCTGCCCGTCAGCCAGCTGCCCAAAGGCCTGGAGCTGCGGGGCAATGCGCTGATCGTCGACCAGCGCCTGTTCCCGTCCGAGGCCTGGCGTTTCTATGCCAAGGACGCCAGCGGCCAGTACCTGAAGGAGATTCTTGCAGTCAGCCATGAGGCGCCGGCAAACGGCCCGGCCTTGTTCGACGTGCATTACTTCTATGGACAGCCCACCGAGCTGGAAACCTACCAGCGCAGCGAACTCAACACCGTCGAATATGGCTTTGAGGTCAAGCTCGACAAGCTGGAGAACCCACCACCCGCCGAGTAGGACTCAGCGGTAGGGATTAACGGGAGATTGTGTCAATGGCGGCAGCGTTCGCCATTGATCTGCCGTAGTTGCGCCTGAAGGTGCAGGCACCAGATCTGCGGATCGTCGGCCAGCTCATAACCATGGGTGGTCAGGCTTTCGACGATGGAATCAAGGATGGATTCGGCCACGCTGGGACCGCAGAAAGGTCCCTGGGCCTTGATGGCCGAAGGTTGCTCGCCGGCCATTCCGGCCGCGAACAGTAGGGTCCACATTCCGTTATCTCCCGCCAGCGGGCGGATACTGCATTCGATACGGGTGACCAGGCCAAGACACTGGCGGGTAAGGCAGAGGTTGCGCGACATGGCGGCGACCCTCGGTAGATCCTGTATTCAGCCCTCATGTGAAGACTGTTTCGATCCAGTGACGACTGTCGTTCTCCTTGCCTGAGAATAGGAAGAAAAGCCTGAGAAGCAAAGTTGACCGGCTGAACAGGCGCCGAATGGTCTATTCGCGAAAGTTGACGCCAGCGGACCGGCGCCGCGACGAAGGCCGAGCCCTCGTCGCGGCAAGGCTCATGCCGGCTTGGTTTGCGCCAATGCTTCTTGCGCCTGCTCTTTTTCCGCTTCCTTGAGGTCCTCCTCGCTGACCATTTCAGCGATGACCCGCAGGCGCTCCACCACCCGCGCGTTGACGCTGCCTTCCGGGAACTGGCCATCCGCATCCGGCTCGCCCGCGGGCTCGCCGACCAGCAGGCTCAGGGCCTCGTCAGCCTGGCGCACGGCATACACGTGGAATTGCCCGGCGCGGACCGCCGCCAGCACCTTCTCATCGAGCATCAGGGTGGCGACGTTGGCGTGAGGAATGATCGCACCTTGCTCGCCCGTCAGGCCCCGAGCTTCGCAGAGGCGGAAGAAGCCTTCGATCTTCTCGTTGACCCCGCCAACCGCCTGCACTTCGCCGAACTGGTTGATCGATCCGGTAATGGCAAAGCATTGCTTGAGCGGGGTTTTCGACAAGGCCGAGATCAGCGTGCACGCCTCGCCCAGCGACGCACTGTCGCCATCGACATAACCGTAGGATTGCTCCAGCGCGATGCTCGCCGAGATCGCCAGGGGGAATTCCTGGGCGTAACGACTGCCCAGGTAGCCGGTGAGAATCATCACGCCCTTGGAGTGAATCGGCTGGCCGAGATTGACCTCGCGCTCGATGTCGACGATACCGCTGCCTCCCGGATAGACCGTGGCGGAAATCCGCGCCGGCACGCCAAAGGCCGAGTCGCCTACTTCCAGCACCGTCAGCCCGTTGCACTTGCCTACCGCAGCGCCATCGGTGTCGATCAGGATGATCCCCGCCAGCATGTCGTCGAGAATCCGCGCCGAGACCCGCCCGGTGCGTGTGGCCTTGGCTTTGAGTGCCCGTTCGATGTGCCCGGCATCGGTCATCTCGTCCGAGGCCAGGTGACGGATGAAGTCTGCCTCGCTGACCAGCTGGAACAGATCGCCAATACGCGCCGACAAGCGCCCCTGGTGCTCCGCCAGCCGGGCGCTGTAGGTTGCCAGGCGCGCCACCGCATCCGCGGTCAACGGCGCCATGCCTTCTTCGGAGGTGCGGGTCTTCAGCAGTTGGGCGAACTGTTCGAGGCTCTCGTCCACCATCGGGATGTCTTCGTCGAAGTCCACCAGTACGCGGAACATTTCCTGGAAGTCCGGATCCAGGTCCTGCAGCGTGTAGTACAGCTGGCGGGCACCGATGATCACGACCTTGACCTGCAACGGGATGTGTTGCGGGGTCAGGGTCACGGTGGCCAGGCGCCCCAGTTCGCCCAGCGGCGACTCCATCTTCAGCTTGCGCGATTGCAGGGCCCGCTTGAGGGCATCCCAGACAAAGGGTTCACTGAGCATCTTCTCGGCTTCGAGAATCAGGAAACCGCCATTGGCCCGATGCAGGGCACCCGGACGCAACTGCCGGTAAGTGGTGTAGAGCGCGCCCTGGTCGGTGCTGTATTCGATGCGGCCAAACAGGTTGTCGTAGGTCGGGTGCGGCTCGAACACCACCGGCGCGCCGCCACTGGCCGGGTGGCCGACCACCAGGCTCGGGCCGTACTGTTCTTCCAGCAGCTTGCGGGCCACGGCGTCGGTCTTGCTGTCGTCCACCAGTTGCTCGACCACGGTCTTGAGCAGGTACACCTGCATGGCTTGCAGGTAGCCGCATACACCGGCGTTTTCCGCGTACTTCTCGGACAGCGGCGCCAGCAGCGGCTGCAAGGCCAGGGTGATGGTTTCTTCGTTGAGGTGACGCAGTTGGTTGCTCGACTCGCGCTTCCACTGCGGCAGGCTCGCCAGTTCTTCGTTGAGGCGCTCTTCCAGGGCGGAAATGTCCTCATGGAAACGCTCGCGATCGGCTTCGGGCAATTGCGCGAACTCGGCCTCGTCCAGCGCCTTGCCGTCGAGCATCGGGGTGAAGGCGATATTGCTGCTGTCGCGGTACAGCGCGACGTCCTTCTCCAGCGCCAGACGCTCGATAACGTCGAGGGCACGGTCGTAACGCTGGTTGAACGCGCGGTCGATGGCGCTTTTCTTCTGTTGATAGGACGGATGCTCGAAGACCGCCGGAAAGGTCGCCAGCAGATTGTCGATCAGGCCGTTGATGTCACTGATGAACGCACCCGCGGCCCCCGAAGGCAGCTCCAGCGCGCGAGGCTCGCGCGGCTCATCGAAATTGTTGACGTAGACCCAGTCGGACGGGGTCTGCAGACGTTTGCCTTCAGCCTTCAGGTAGCGTTTGACGAAAGAGAAGCGGCCAGTGCCGGGCTCGCCCATGACAAAGACGTTGTAACCGGGGCGTGGCATGGCCACACCGAACTGCAAGGCTTCGACCGCACGTTCCTGGCCAAGCACACCGCGAAAGGGCTCCAAATCATTGGTGGTCGAGAAGCTGAACTGTTCAGCGGAAAACGGACGGGTCAGCGCTTCGGGCGCTAGACGCAAGCTGGCAGCAACAGGATCAGGCATCGGGCTTCCTTACATCAGGCGGGGCAGATGGGGCATTCTGGCGCCGGGTACAGCGGCTGGCAAGGCGCGACGCAGCGAAAGCGCGGACAGATCCCTGGTCCCACGCAGACAGCATAAAAACCGTCTATTTCAAGGAATGTCATGCAAAAAAACACGGAACCCTTGGAATCTGCCTAAACTCCAAGCTGCGCGGCTGGACTAATAACCGGCCCACTGGCGCCGACATGGGCCAGAACCCTTGTCCATTGGTTTGCACACAAAGAGAACAAAGCTATGAAACGGATTCTTCTCGGTACTCTCTTCACCGCTGTTTCCATCAATGCAATGGCCCAAGCGCCAGGCGGTCCGGATTGTGGGTGGGGCAACCTGCTGTTCGAAGGACAGCGCGGCACTCCGGCTCACTTCCTGGCCTCCACCACCAACGGCACCTCCGGTAACGCGACCTTCGGTATGACTTCCGGCACCAACGGCTGCTCGACCAACAGTGCGCTGACTTACGGCGGCAAATCCTGGTTTGCCATGAATGGCATGATGAACGAGCTCTCCGAAGACATGGCCAAAGGTGAAGGCGAAGCGCTGACCACCTACGCCGTGGTCCTGGGCGTCGCTCCTGAAGACCGCGCGCATTTCGCCGCCGTCACCCACGAGCACTTCCAGCAGATCTTCAGCAAAGCCGACGTGACCGCGGAAGATGTGCACACCAACACCCTGGCCGTGCTGAAAAGCGATGCACGCCTGGCCAAGTACGCCACCCCGGCTTAATCTCGACCCGCCCGCTCTTTTCGAGGAGCGGGCTTTTGTTTTTCGGACATGACCCCTCCCGGGTCTTTGTTTTTTCCGACTCAAGTTGCCCACCATGCTCAAACGCCTTGCCTCCCTGGCGCTCTGTGTCTGCGCCCCGCTGTCCGCCGCGCCACAAATCGACCACTCACGTTTGCAGCAACTGGCCAGCGATCCGTTCTGGATTTCCCTTGGCCACTACGAAACCGCCAAGCTCGGTGGCTGGCGCAGTTATGTCAGCGACCCGAAATTTTTCCTCGCCAAAGACGGCGCCGAACACCCCGACGCCGAACTCAAGGCCACCCTTGACGCGCTCTACGCCCCCGCCGGCAGCGGCAACCAGCATGCTCAATGCGTGTACCCCGCCCGCACCCGCTGGCTCAAGGCCCAGTTGAGCCTGAACGATCTGCCGGCGGTGGACTGCAATGAGTTCAACCAGTGGTTCAAGGACGTCTCGCCCCACAGCACGGTGATGATTTTCCCGGCGGCTTACCTGAACAGCCCGTCGTCGATGTTCGGCCATACCCTGCTGCGCATCGACCAGGCCGACGTACAAAGCAACCACACCGCCCTGCTCAGCTACGCGATCAACTTCGGCGCCTATATCGAAGGCTCGGACAACAGCATTCTCTATGCCTGGAAAGGCCTGATGGGCGGCTATCCCGGCCTGTTCGCCCTGGTGCCCTACCAGGAAAAGCTCTCGGAATACCGCAGCCTGGAAAACCGCGACCTGTGGGAATACCGGCTGAACCTGACCCAGGCCGAAACCGAACGCATGGTCGAGCACGTCTGGGAACTGAAGCAGATCAAGTTCGACTACTTCTTCTTCGACGAGAACTGCTCCTACCGCTTGCTCGAGCTGCTGCAAGTAGCCCGTCCGAGCCTGCGCCTGACCGGGCAATTCCCGTTGACGGCGATTCCTACCGACACCGTCAAGGCGGTGAAGGAAGCCGGCCTGGTGGAGAAGATCGAGTACCGCCCGTCCCGCGAACGTGAGCTGCTCGAGCGCGCCAAGCCGCTGAGCAGCGACGAACAGCAATGGGTGCTGAAGGTCAGCGCCGACCAGCAACAGTTGCAGGAGCCCGCCTTCAAGGCCCTGCCACGGGACCGCCAGGCGTTGATCATCGATGCGGCCTATCGCCTTGAGCGCTACCGGGCCAACGGCCAGGAGCGTAATCCGCAACGGGCGCAGCGCAGTTTCGAGCTGTTGCGGGCGATCAACCGCAACCCGCCGCCCGAACTGTCCATCGAGCGCCCTGGCCTGCCGGAAGACGGCCATGAATCGCGCACCTGGCAGGTCGGCGTGGGCACCCGCGGCGACCAGGCCTTTGGCGAATACGGGCTGCGCATGGCCTATCACGACCTCAATGACAACGCCGAAGGTTTCCCCTTGGGCGCACAGATCGAAATCCTGCAAATGAAACTGCGCCAGTACGAAGGCAACCACTGGCAGCTGCAGCAACTGGACCTGGCGACCATTCGTTCGCTGACGCCGCGTAACGAACTGCTGCAACCCTGGTCCTGGCAGGTCACCGGCGGCCTGGAGCGGGTGCCGGGCAAACACGACGATGAAACCCTGGTCAGCCATGTCAACGGTGGCGGTGGCGGCACCTGGCAGCTCAGCGAGAACATGCTCGGCTTCGCCCTGGGCACCGTGCGCGTCGAGCACAACGCCGATTTCGCCGGCTTCATCACCCCGGCGGCCGGCTTCAACACCGGCCTGCTGTGGAAAAACCCGTTGGGCAACTTCAGCGTCGAAGCCAAGGGCGATTACTTCATCAATGGCGAGGTGCGCCGCAGCCTGAGCCTCAACCAGCAATGGGAGCTGTCGCGCAACCTGGGCCTGCGCCTGAGCGCCCAGCGCGAGTTCAGCCACCTGGCCACGGCGGAAAACGAGGTGATGCTGGAACTGAAGTGGTACCACTACTGACGCCCGGTAGCATTCTTACCGCGCTTTCACAGACCACTGACGAATCCCCTTCTAGACTTTCTCTATCAGCCGTTCAGCGGCGTGGGAGTCAGAGATGTGGCGGTATGCGGTAGTGGCAGCGTTGCTGGCGTTGATGACCGGTTGTGAGACGACCCACGAACAGTTGCTCAAGCAAGGTTATCCACCGGCCTTCGCCGACGGCTTCGATGATGGCTGCGCCAGCGGTCGCCAGGCCGCCGGGGCGATCAACGGCGAATTTCGCAAGAACGTGCCGCGCTACCTCAAGGACCCGCAATACGCCGAGGGCTGGAGCGACGGTTTTCGCCAGTGCCAGGCCATGCTGGAAAACCAGGACCGCAACGATTATCGGGAACGTCACTGGGACGAACGCGAACGCGCCTGGCAAGAAGAAAAAGACCGCGACGCCGCGCGAGCCTATCGCTCACAGTAAGTCGCTTTCAGGCATGGCCCGAAACCAAAAGGCTGCGACCATGGCCCAAACCTCCATTACGGGAAAACGCCCATGAGCCGAGCCTTCGTCAATGAGGAACTGACTGCCGCCCAGGCCGACCAACCAGTGGAACGGCAGATCAGCACGCAGCCCAACTACGTCACCCCGCAGGGCCTGAGCGAACTGCAAGCCAAGGTCGCGCTCCTGCAAACCCGGCACAACGAACAATCGGCGCTGGGCGACCAGGCGGACCCACAGCAGCTGGCCGATATCGAGCGCGATCTGCGCTACTTCAACCAGCGCCTGCAAAGCGCCCAGGTGGTTCCCCAGGCAACATCGCGGTCGAAAGTGCAGATCGGCAGCCGGATCGTCTTCGCCGACGAGCACGGCACCGAGCAGTGTGTGCAACTGGTGGGAGAGGATCAGGCCGATGTCGCCAAGGGCCTGATCAATTGGGACTCGCCGCTGGGCCGGGCGCTGCTGGGCACCCAGCTTGGCGATGAAGTGCTGTGGCAGCGGCCGGCGGGCGATCAACTGATCGAGGTGATCCGCATCGACCCGGCTTAAACCACGCCCTGGGCCAGCATGGCATCGGCGACCTTGACGAAGCCGGCGATGTTCGCCCCTTTGACGTAGTTGATCCGGCCGTTTTCTTCGCCGTAATGCACGCAGGCGTGGTGGATCGACTGCATGATGCCGTGCAGCTTGCTGTCCACCTCGCCGGCGCTCCACAGCAGGCGCATGGCGTTCTGCGACATCTCCAGCCCGCTGACCGCCACACCCCCGGCGTTGGACGCCTTGCCCGGGGCGAACAGGATGCCGGCCTCGATAAAGATATCCACAGCCTCCAGGGTGGTCGGCATGTTCGCCCCTTCAGCCACGCACATGCAGCCATTGCGCAGCAGTGTGCGTGCCGACTCGGCGTCCAATTCGTTCTGGGTGGCGCACGGCAGCGCGATGTCGCACGGCAGCGCCCAGGGGTGCTGTCCGGCAAGGAACTCGAGGTTGAACCGCGTCGCCAGCTCGCTGATGCGCCCACGCTTGACGTTCTTCAGTTCCAGCGCCGCCTGCCATTGCTCCTCGGTCAGCCCGGCCTCGCAGTACAGCGTGCCTTCGGAGTCCGACAGGGAGATCACCTTGCCGCCCAGGTCCATGACCTTGCGCGCGGCGTATTGCGCCACGTTGCCGGAGCCGGAAATCGCCACGCGCTTGCCCTCCACCCGCTCGTCACGGCGCTTGAGCATTTCTTCGGCGAAGTACACGCAGCCAAAGCCGGTGGCCTCCGGGCGGATCAGGCTGCCGCCGTAACTCATGCCCTTGCCGGTCAGCACCGAAGTGAACTGATTGCTCAGGCGCTTGTACTGGCCGAACAGGAAGCCGATTTCCCGGGCGCCCACGCCGATATCCCCCGCCGGCACGTCCACGTCCGAACCGATATGGCGATACAACTCGCTCATGAAGGCCTGGCAGAAGCGCATCACCTCGGCGTCGCTCTTGCCCTTCGGATCGAAGTCCGAGCCGCCTTTGCCGCCGCCCATGGGCAGCGAAGTCAGGGAGTTCTTGAAGGTCTGCTCGAAGGCGAGGAATTTCAGCACCCCCAGATTGACCGAAGGGTGGAAGCGCAAACCGCCCTTGTACGGGCCGATAGCGCTGTTCATCTGGATGCGGAACCCGCGATTGACCTGGACCTTGCCCTGATCGTCGACCCACGACACACGAAACACCACCGCCCGCTCCGGCTCACAGATGCGCTCGAGAATGCCCGAGGTCAGGTAATGCGGGTTGGCCTCCAGGAACGGCCACAGGCTGCGCAGCACCTCTTCCACCGCCTGGTGGAATTCAGGCTGGTCCGGGTCGCGCTTTTTCAGGCGGGCGAGGAAGTCTTCGACGGATTCGATCATGGGAAAGTCTCGGCAAATTTATTGTCGTTAACGCAGATTTGTCCGGGACTTTAGCAACTCGAACAGCACCATGACAGCGCAAAATGTCGCAGTTATGAATTTAAATGGTGCAATAGATATAAATATTCGGCTGTTTTCGGCCTTTTACGCACCATTCAAGGGATTAAAACCGCAGGTCTCGCCCCATGTTGGGCAACCTAAAAATCGGCGATGCCAGTCAGGGCGCATCGCGAGCAAGCTCGCTCCTACAAGAACGACACAGCCCCTGTAGGAGCGAGCTTGCTCGAGATAAGAGCCACAGGCTCCACCTGGAAACACGCGCAAAAAAAACGGAGCCCGAAGGCTCCGTTTCTTTCAAGCAACTTGCCCGGATCAGGCCAGTTTCTTGTAACGCACGCGGTGCGGTTGGGCTGCCGCGTCGCCGAGGCGCTTCTTGCGATCGGCTTCGTACTCGGTGTAGTTGCCTTCGAAGAACACCGCTTGCGAGTCGTCTTCGTACGCCAGGATGTGGGTCGCGACACGGTCAAGGAACCACCGGTCGTGGGAGATCACAATGGCGGCGCCCGGGAAGTCCAGCAGGGCTTCTTCCAGGGAACGCAGGGTTTCGACGTCGAGGTCGTTGGACGGTTCGTCGAGCAGCAGGACGTTGCCGCCCTCTTTCAGGGTCAGGGCCAGGTGCAGGCGGCCACGCTCACCACCGGACAGGTCCTTGACGAACTTCTGCTGGTCACCGCCCTTGAAGTTGAAACGGCCGACGTAGGTACGCGACGGAATCTCGTAGTTGCCGATGCGGATCTGGTCGGAACCGTCGGAGATCTGCTGGAACACAGTCTTGCTGCCGTCCAGGTCTTCGCGGCTTTGATCCACGCAAGCCAGCTGCACGGTTTCGCCGACTTCGATGCTGCCCGAGTCCGGCGTTTCCTTGCCCATCAGCATGCGGAACAGGGTGGACTTACCGGCACCGTTACCGCCGATCACGCCGACGATGGCGCCTTTTGGCATGGAGAACGACAGGTTGTCGATCAGCACGCGATCGCCGTAGCCCTTGGTGACGTTCTTGAACTCGATGACCTTGTCGCCCAGGCGCGGACCGGCCGGGATGTAGATCTCGTTGGTCTCGCTGCGCTTCTGGAATTCCTGCGATTGCATTTCTTCGAAGCGGGCCAGACGGGCCTTGGATTTCGACTGGCGAGCCTTGGCGCCCTTGCGCACCCACTCCAGCTCTTCCTTCATGGCCTTTTCATGGGCCGACTGCTGCTTGGATTCCTGGGCCAGACGATCGGACTTGGCTTCCAGCCAACCCGAATAGTTGCCCTCGTAAGGAATACCGGCGCCGCGGTCGAGCTCGAGGATCCAGCCGGCGACGTTGTCCAGGAAGTAACGGTCGTGCGTGATCGCAACCACGGTGCCCGGGAAGTCGTGGAGGAAGTGCTCCAGCCAGGCCACGGAATCGGCGTCCAGGTGGTTGGTCGGTTCGTCGAGCAGCAGCATGTCCGGGGCGGACAGCAGCAGGCGGCACAGGGCCACGCGACGTTTTTCACCACCGGACAGGTGTTCGACCTTGGCGTCCCAGGCCGGCAGGCGCAGCGCATCGGCGGCGACTTCCAGCTGGCGCTCCAGGTTGTGGCCATCGCTGGCCTGCAGGATCGCTTCGAGCTTGGCCTGTTCGGCGGCCAGCTTGTCGAAGTCGGCATCCGGATCGGCGTAGGCCGCGTAGACCTCGTCCAGGCGCGCCTGGGCGTCCTTGATCACGCTGACCGCTTCCTCGACCACTTCACGCACGGTCTTGGTCGGATCCAGCTGAGGCTCCTGGGGCAGGTAGCCGATGTTCAGCTCGGGCATCGGACGGGCTTCGCCCTCGAACTCGGTGTCGACGCCGGCCATGATTTTCAGCAGGGTGGACTTACCCGAACCGTTGAGGCCCAGCACGCCGATCTTGGCGCCCGGGAAGAACGACAGAGAGATGTTTTTCAGGATTTCCCGCTTCGGCGGAACAACTTTTCCCAGCCGATGCATGGTGAAGACGTATTGAGCCATGATGAACCTAGCGTCAGTGACTGATGAATGGAGAGCGGGCGAAGCCCGGGCCAGGCCATGCGCGGCGCCGGCATTTGATCGCGATCAATGCCTGCGTACGGAAAAAGCCTGATTGTCTGGAGCTGGAGCGCTCCCGCGTAACCGGCAAAGCTACCTCAATGGCCGGGCAAGGTCCAGCCAGCCCGGACTGGCACTTTGCCACAACTCAAGGCATGCTAGCCGCCCTTCGGGCGTCCGGCTTATAGTGCACGTCGCGCCAGTCCAGCCAAACCGCAGGATCACAGTTTGTCCAATGCCACTCCGCCCTTTTCCCTGCGCGCACCTGCACCTGCGTCCGGCTCGCCCCTGCGCGGCACCGTGAAAGGCGTGCTGGCGACCCTGGTCCTGCTGCTGCTCGCCCTGCTGTTCTGGCAACTGCTCGACCAACTGCAACAGACCCGCAAAGACCAGCGTCAACATGCGATCGACTACAACGCCGACCTGGCCGAGCACATCAGCCTCAACCTGGCACTCAATGCGCAGATCGCCCTCAACCTGCTGCCGATCGTCGAGCCGCCCCAGAATGCCGAACAGCAACAACTGCTGCTGAAAAAGCTGCAGCTGTCCCTGCCCGACCTGCAAAGCATCGCGCTGCTGGATGCCAAGGGCCAGCTCATCAGCGACAGTGGTGCCGATGGCCAGGACGCCGCATGGCTCGCCGAGCTGACCAGCCGTAGCCGAGGCCAGCGCTATTACTACAGCAACGCCACCAACGGCGCGCTGGTACAGCTGCTGTTGCACCAGCCCAGCGGCGCCCTCAAGAGTTACTGGGTGCTGCGCCTGGCACCGTCTTTCGTCCAGTCCCTGGAGCCCAGTCCCGACCAGGGCTTTCACCCGACCTGGGTCATTGAAAACCGCCTGAACCAGAAAACCCTCAGTCGCGACGACGGCAGCAGCACCCCGGTGAGCACCGACGACATCGCCAACAGCGTGCTGGTCGCGCCACTGGGCAATAGCGACTGGCAATTGCGCGGCCTGTTCGACGAGCGCGCGGTGATCGAGCAACTGTTGCCGGCGTTTATCGCCAAATGCCTGCTGGGGCTGGCGTTTTCCCTGTTGCCGGTAATCGCGTTGCTGAACATGCGCCGCCGCCAGCGTCAGTTGCACGAAGGGCGTCGGCGCTATCAGGATATTTTCGAAGGCACCGGGGTCGCTCTCTGTGTCCTGGATATCTCCGGGCTGCCGGCATTTCTCGACAAGGCGCAACTGCACGACAGCGAACAGCTCAAGGCCTGGCTGGAGCACAACCCACAGCAGCGCCAGCTGCTGCTTGAAGAACTGCGCGTCACCGAGGTCAATCAGGTGGCCCTGCGGCTGCTCAACGTCGACTCCTGCGAGCAGGCCTGGAAACTGCTGATCGAAGGCAGCCCGCTCCACAGCAGCGCCATCGGCAATCAGCTGCTGGAGACCGTGATCAACCAGCACAAACAGCTGGAACTGGAAATCCGCCTCAGCGACGCCCAGGGCCACGACCAGCATCTGTGGCTGGTCCTGCGCCTGCCGGAAGACCCCTCCGACTATCGCGCGGTGATCCTCAGCATCAGCGACATCACCAGCCGCAAGCTTATCGAGCTGTCGCTGCTGGAGCGCGAGGGTTTCTGGTCGGATGTGGTGCGCACCGTGCCGGACCACCTGTATGTGCAGGACGTCATCAGCCAGCGGATGATCTTCAGCAACCATCACCTGGGCCAGACCCTGGGCTACAACAAGACCGAACTGCACCAGATGGGCGAGTATTTCTGGGAAATCCTCCTGCACCCGGAAGACGCCGACCTCTATCACCGCCTGCGCCAGGAACAGCGGCATGCCGGCTACCTGCAGTTGCTGCAGTGCCATTTGCGCTTTCGCCACCGCAGCGGCCAATGGCGCTGTTTCGACATCCGCGAACAGGCCCTGGCGCGGGACAAGTACGACCAGGTCACGCGCATCATCGGCGTGGCCAAGGACATCACCGACCAGATCGAGGCCAGCGAATCCCTGCGCGACAGCGAACGACGCTATCGCATGCTCGCCGAAAGCATCAGCGACGTGATTTTCTCCACCGACAGTAAGATGGCCCTCAACTATGTCAGCCCCTCGGTGCAGTCGGTACTGGGTTATGACGCGGAGTGGATCTTCCAGAACGGCTGGCAATCGACCATCGCCAACCCGCAACAACTGACCGGCATCTATGCCCTGATGGAGCGGGTCAGCAAGGCCCTGGACAAACCCGAGCAACTGGCGCGATTGCGCAACCAGGTGCAGACCCAGTTGTTCCTGTTCGACTGCCTGCGGGCCGACGGGCGCAAGATTCCGATCGAGTTGCGCCTGGTGCTGGTGTGGGACGAACTCGGCGCTTTCGAAGGCGTGCTCGGGGTCGGCCGCGATATCAGCCAGCAGCGTCGCGCGGAAAAAGACCTGCGCATGGCGGCCACGGTATTCGAGCACTCGACCTCGGCGATCCTGATCACCGACCCCGCGGGCTACATCGTCCAGGCCAACGAGGCCTTCAGCCGGGTCAGTGGTTACGCGGTGTCCCAGGTGCTCGACCAGTTGCCGAACATGCTCACCGTCGACGAACAGCAGGAAGCCCACCTGCGCTATGTGCTCAAGCAGCTGCACCAGCACAGCACCTGGGAAGGCGAGGTCTGGCTCAAGCGGCGCAACGGCGAGCACTATCCGGCCTGGGTCGGCATCACCGCGGTGCTCGATGACGAAGGCGACCTGGCCAGCTACGTGTGTTTCTTCACCGACATCAGCGAACGCAAGGCCAGCGAGCAGCGCATTCACCGCCTGGCCTACTACGACGCCCTGACCCACCTGCCCAACCGCACCCTGTTCCAGGACCGCCTGCATACCGCCCTGCAATCGGCGGAGCGGCAGAAGTCCTGGGTGGTGCTGATGTTCCTCGACCTGGACCGTTTCAAGCCGATCAACGACTCCCTGGGCCACGCCGCGGGCGACCGCATGCTCAAGGAAATGGCCACCCGCCTGCTCGATTGCGTCGACGATGACGACACCGTGGCGCGCATGGGCGGCGATGAGTTCACCCTGCTCCTGCAACCGCGGACCAGCCGCGAGATCGCCCTGAACCGGGCGATCCACGTCGCCGAACAGATTCTCGCCAGCCTGGTGAAGCCGTTCGTGCTCGAAGGCCGTGAGTTCTTCGTCACCGCCAGTATCGGCATCGCCCTGAGCCCGCAGGATGGCAACGAACTGAGCCAGCTGATGAAAAACGCCGACACCGCGATGTACCACGCCAAGGAGCGCGGCAAGAACAACTTCCAGTTCTACCAGGCCGACATGAACGCCAGCGCCCTGGAACGCCTGGAGCTGGAAAGCGACCTGCGCCACGCCCTGGAACAGCAGGAATTCATCCTCTACTACCAGCCGCAGTTCAGCGGCGACGGCAAGCGCCTGACCGGCGCCGAGGCCCTGCTGCGCTGGCGCCATCCGCGACGCGGGCTGGTACCGCCGGGGGACTTCATCCCGGTGCTCGAAGAACTGGGACTGGTGGTGGATGTCGGCGACTGGGTCATCAGCGAAGCCTGCCGCCAGCTCAAGGCATGGCACCAGGCCAAGGTCCGGGTGCCGAAGGTCTCGGTGAACATCTCGGCCCGCCAGTTCTCCGATGGCCAGCTGGGCATGCGGATCGCCACCATCCTCAAGGACACCGGCCTGCCGCCGGCCTGCCTGGAGCTGGAACTGACCGAAAGTATCCTGATGCGCGAAGTCAGCGAGGCGATGCAGATCCTCGACGGCCTGAAGAACCTCGGCCTGAGCATCGCAGTCGACGACTTCGGCACCGGTTATTCATCGCTGAACTACCTCAAGCAGTTCCCCATCGATGTCTTGAAGATCGACCGCACCTTCGTCGACGGCCTGCCGTCCGGCGAGCAGGACGCGCAGATCGCCCGCGCCATCATCGCCATGGCCCACAGCCTGAACCTGGCGGTGATCGCCGAGGGCGTGGAAACCCATGAGCAACTGGACTTCCTGCGCGAACACGGCTGCGACGAAGTCCAGGGTTACCTGTTCGGCCGGCCGATGCCGGCCAACAGCTTCGAAGGGCAGTTCAGCAACGACGCGCTGTTCATGTTCGATTGATCAACCTCGCCTTCCCTGTAGCCGCTGCCGCAGGCTGCGATAAGGCCGAAGGCCTTCAGTGGCCTCAAGAGCACGACCACTGCGTGGTCGATCGCAGCCTGCGGCAGCGGCTACAGGACTCAGCCTGGGCAGCTCATGAACACCACTTGTCTGCGACATGATGTCCTTTCATATGCCATCTAAAACCCGTTGGGTTAGAATGCCCCCCTTTTCTGCCCCGATCCTTGAGGACCGCCATGTTCAGCCGTGATTTGACTATTGCCAAGTACGACGCCGATCTCTTTGCCGCCATGGAGCAAGAAGCTCAGCGCCAGGAAGAGCACATTGAGCTGATCGCTTCGGAAAACTACACCAGCCCTGCGGTGATGGAAGCTCAAGGCTCGGTGCTGACCAACAAATACGCCGAAGGTTACCCAGGCAAGCGTTACTACGGCGGCTGCGAATACGTCGACGTGGTTGAGCAGCTTGCAATTGACAGAGCCAAGGAGCTGTTCGGCGCCGACTACGCCAACGTCCAGCCGCACGCCGGTTCGCAAGCCAACGCCGCCGTTTACCTGGCGCTGCTGTCGGCTGGCGATACCATCCTGGGCATGAGCCTGGCCCACGGCGGTCACCTGACCCACGGCGCCAGCGTTTCCTCCTCCGGCAAGCTGTACAACGCCATCCAGTACGGCATCGATGCCAACGGCCTGATCGACTACGACGAAGTCGAGCGCCTGGCGGTCGAGCACAAGCCGAAAATGATCGTGGCCGGTTTCTCTGCCTACTCGCAGATCCTGGACTTCCCACGTTTCCGCGCAATCGCCGACAAGGTCGGTGCCTACCTCTTTGTTGATATGGCTCACGTTGCGGGACTGGTCGCCGCTGGCGTCTACCCGAACCCGGTGCCTTTCGCCGACGTCGTGACCACCACCACCCACAAGACCCTGCGCGGCCCACGTGGCGGCCTGATCCTGGCGCGCGCCAACGCCGACATCGAGAAGAAGCTGAACTCCGCGGTATTCCCGGGTGCCCAGGGCGGCCCGCTGGAGCACGTGATCGCGGCCAAGGCGATCTGCTTCAAGGAAGCGCTGCAGCCTGAATTCAAGGCCTACCAGCAACAAGTGGTGAAGAACGCCCAGGCCATGGCCGGCGTGTTCATCGAGCGCGGTTTCGACGTGGTTTCCGGCGGTACGCAGAACCACCTGTTCCTGCTGTCGCTGATCAAGCAGGAAATCTCCGGTAAAGACGCCGACGCCGCTCTGGGCAAGGCTTTCATCACCGTGAACAAGAACTCCGTGCCAAACGACCCACGCTCCCCATTCGTCACCTCCGGCCTGCGCTTCGGTACTCCAGCCGTGACCACTCGCGGCTTCAAGGAAGCCGAGTGCAAGGAACTGGCGGGCTGGATCTGCGACATCCTGGCCGACCTGAACAACGAAGCGGTGATCGACGCCGTTCGTGAGAAAGTCAAAGCCATCTGCAAGAAGCTGCCGGTATACGGCGCTTAATTAGCAGAGCGTTACCTGAAAAGCCCGGCCTTCGCGCCGGGCTTTTTTTCGTCCGCAAATTGCCTGGCCCGGGACCTGTAGCCGCTGCCGCAGGCTGCGATCGGCCGGCACGGCCCTGACACTCTGAAGATCGCAGGAAGGCCTTCGGCCTTATCGCAGCCTTCGGCAGCGGCTACACAACCAGCACCACTGGTCAGACCGGTCATGCCAATTTTCGGATTTACCCTTGTATTCGCGGGAAACTCGGGCATAGACTGCGCCTGCACTGGACATACCGGTAAGACCACAATAATTAAGTCCCGAATCTGATGCGCTCCGCGCACGGCAGCCGGGACACCGACCAGGATTCCCCTCATGCTCAGATGGTGCTCGCGTTCGATTTTCCTCCAGGTAGTCCTCGGACTGATGCTCGGCATCGTGTGCGGACTGACACTCCCCGAATACTCCTCGCAACTCAAGCCACTGGGCGACGCCTTTATCAAGCTGATCAAGATGCTGATCGGCCTGATCGTCTTCTGCGTGGTGGTCAGCGGCATCTCCGGCGCCGGCGACCTGAAAAAGGTCGGACGCATCGGGCTCAAATCGGTCATCTACTTCGAAGTCCTGACCACCATCGCCCTGGTGATCGGCCTGGTCTTCGCCTTCACCACTGGCATCGGCAGCGGCGCCAATATCCATCTGGAACAGCTGTCCGCCGCCGACATGGGCGACATCGCCCAACGCAGCCAGCACATGCACGGCACCTCCCAGTTCCTGATGGGGCTGATCCCCAACTCGGTACTGGGCGCCTTCGCCGAAAACAACATCCTGCAGGTACTGCTGTTCTCCGTGCTGTTCGGCAGCGCGTTGAACCTGGTGGGCGAAGCCGCTTCCGGCATCTCGCGGCTGATCAACGAACTCAGCCACATCATCTTCCGCATCATGGGCATGATCGTGCGCCTGGCGCCGATCGGCGTGTTCGGCGCCATCGCCTTCACCACCAGCAAATACGGCCTGGACTCGCTGCAGCACCTGGGCAGCCTGGTGGGCCTGTTCTACCTGACCTGCTTCGCCTTCGTGGCGGTGATTCTCGGGCTGGTCATGCGCTGTTCCGGCCTGCGCATGCTGCCGTTCCTCAAATACCTGCGCGAAGAGCTGCTGATCGTCCTCGGCACCGCCTCCTCCGACGCCGTACTGCCACAGATCATGCGCAAACTGGAGCACCTGGGCATCGGCAGCTCCACAGTCGGCCTGGTCATCCCGACGGGCTACTCGTTCAACCTCGACGGGTTCTCGATCTACCTGACCCTGGCCATCGTCTTCATCGCCAATGCCACCGGTACGCCGCTGTCGATGTCCGACCTGCTGACCATCCTGCTGGTGTCGCTGATCACCTCCAAAGGCGCCCACGGGATTCCCGGTTCGGCGCTGGTGATCCTGGCCGCCACCCTGACGGCGATCCCGGCCATCCCGGTGGTGGGCCTGGTGCTGGTGCTGGCGGTGGACTGGTTCATGGGCATCGGCCGGGCGCTGACCAACCTGATCGGCAACTGCGTCGCCACCGTGGCGATCGCCCGCTGGGAAAAAGACATCGATATTCAACGGGCCAACAAAGTCCTGAGCGGCCAGCAGGGCTATGGTTTCCAGCCGCGAAAACCGCTGCCCGGCGCGCAGCAGCAGGAGTTCTGAGGCATGCCTTGTGCCTCTCGCCGGCAGGCACAACAATCAGCGCCTGCCATGGGCCTCATCCGCCATATTCCAGGGAGTGAACAGTGATCACCTCGTCAACGGTTGTAAATTCAGTGGTAGAAAAGCTGCGGGCGGCCTTGGCCCGTGGCCAATGGCGCTCCGGCGACATGCTGCCGGGACAACGTGAATTGGCCGAGCAACTGGGCATCAGCCGCCCGAGCCTGCGCGAGGCGGTGACTGTTCTGGAAACCCTGGGCCTGGTGCGCTCCATGCCCGGCAAAGGCGTGGTGGTGCTGGAGGCCAGCCTCAATGAACAACCGGCCAGCGACAGCGGCGTGGCGGGCGCCAGCCTCGAGGACGTGCTGCAACTGCGCTACACCCTCGAGCCATTCATCGTCGGCCTGGTGGCGCAGTCCATCAGCAGCAAGGAAGTGGGCCAACTGCGCCTGACCCTGATGGACATGCGCGAAGCCCTGGACGCCAACGACAGCGAAGCCGGGATGAACGCCTACATCGCCTTCCATGAAGAGCTGTTCACCCTGACCTCCAACCCGATCTTCCAGAACGTGGTGCAGCAGACCAGCAACGCCCTCAAGCAGAGCGCTGAGATCCTGCGCAACTCGCCGGAGCACCTGGCCGAACGCCTGGAAGAAAACGAAGCGGTGGTCCGGGCGATCCGCAACAAGAACAGCGCGCTGGCCAGTGCCGAAATGCGCCGGCACATCCTCAAGGAAGGCCAGCGCATGGGCATCGAGCTGAACATCCCGGACGACCATCTGGGCAACTAAGCCGCACCAACACCTTCGTATCGGTAACCGGACTGGAGACAGGCCATGGCCAGCTACGCCTTGAACAAACTTGCATTCCCCCTCCCCGCTGCCCTGCCACGGCGCCGCAGCGGCGAGAAAAAACTGCTGGTCGACGATGTCTACCCGCAGATTTTCGATGCCATTCTCGAACAACGCATCGCCCCTGCCAGTCGGTTCACCGAGGACAGCCTCGGCGAAGTGTTCGGGGTCAGTCGCAGCATCATTCGCCAGGTCCTGGCGCGTTTGTCCCATCAACAAGTGATCATCCTGCGACCCAACCACCGGCCTCAGGTGGCAGCACCGGACCATGAACAGACGCGGCAGATCCTGCACGCCCGCCGCCTGACGGAAATCACCCTGGTCAGGCTCGCCTGCCAGCAACCGGCACCGCGCAACCTCGAGCGTCTGCGGGAGCTGATCGCCGCTGAGCGCGACTGCATCGACCGCGGCTTGCGTGGCCCGGCGATCCGCCTGTCCGGCGAATTCCACCTGCAATTGGCCGAGGTGGCCGGCAACGCGCCGCTGGCGCATTTCCTCGGCAGCCTGGTGCCGCTGACGTCATTGGCGATTGCCCACCATGAAACCCGCGCCTGCAGCCATTGCGCCTGGCAAGAGCACGCGGCGATTGTCGATGCCATCGAAGACGGTGACGTAAAGGCCGCAGTCGCCTTGATGACCGGGCACCTGGATCACCTGGAGGAAAGGCTGCTCAAGGCCAGTGCAGGATCGAAATAACACGCTGAGCCTGAGATCGTTTCGCGAGCAAGCTCGCTCCTACAGGTTTTCCATGTCCCCCATGTAGGAGCGAGCTTGCTCGCGATAACGCCAGTACAGACACTACAACGCCCCTACTGCGCCGCCATCCGGGCGAACCCGGCACGGATCTTCTCTTCCGGCAGATCGTCGGCAATAAACACAATCACGCTCTCCCGTGTCTCGCCTTCGGCCCATTCGGTATCCCAGTCGAAACCGTACAGCTTGAGCACACCCTGGAACACCAGGCGCCGTGGCTCGCCGGCAATGTTCAGCACGCCCTTGTAGCGCAGCAGTTGCTTGCCGTGTTCTTCCAGCAGCTCGTTCATGAACTCGCTGAGCCGGTCGATATCCAGCGGCGCGTCGGTGCGCAGCACCAGGCTGGAAATACGATCGATGGAGGGCGCCTTACTCACCGGACGCAGGCTGACACCGCCGCCCAGGTCGGCATTCAGGTTGAAGCCTCGCACATCCAGCAGTTCGGCCAAATCGATGCGCCCATGCTCGACCACACGGATCGGCGCACGGCGGTTGATCCGGGTCAGGCGCTCGCTCAGCGCATTGAAGGTCTGCTCGTCCACCAGGTCGCGCTTGCTCACCAGCAAGCGGTCGGCAAAGCCGATCTGGGCCTGGGCGATGGTCTGGGTCAGGTGGTGCTCGGCGTGCTTGGCGTCCACCAGGGTGATGATGCCGTCGAGGATATAGCGCTCGCGCAGCTCTTCGTCGATGAAGAAGGTCTGGGCCACGGGCGCGGGGTCGGCCAGCCCGGTGCATTCGATCACCAGCCGGTCGAAGGCAATCTCGCCGCTGTCCAGCCGTTCCAGCAACAGGTACAGCGCCTTGGTCAGATCGGTGTGGATGGTGCAGCAGACGCAGCCATTGGACAGCGTCATCACTTGTACCGGCTCGGCGCCCAGCAACTGGGTGTCGATGCCTGCATCGCTGAATTCGTTTTCGATCACGGCGATTTTCAGGCCGTGCTCGGCCTTGAGCAGGTGACGCAACAAGGTGGTCTTGCCGGCGCCGAGGAAGCCGCTGAGAACGGTGACGGGGATTGGAGAGGACAAAAGCGGTTCTCCTGAAAGAATGGGAACGCAAAAACAACTGTAGGAGCGAGCTTGCTCGCGAAGAACTCAAGGACACCGCGTGCGTTCAGAATGAACTCGGCGTCTTTACGTTTTTCGCGAGCACGCTCGCTCCTACAGAGGGACTAACGAATCAACAGCATTTGGGCCCGGCTTTGCCGCCGTACCGTGCTTCCTGGCGTTCCCGGAAGAACGCCTCGTACGACATCACCGGCTTGTCCGGGTGCTTGGTCTGCATATGCTCGACGTAGTTGTCGTAGTCGGGCATGCCGACCATCAGGCGCGCGGCCTGACCGAGGTATTTACCGAGGCGACTCAGGTCATTGAACACGATTGCAGTCCTCGATCAAGCATCTGGCAGTGCATGGAATGGCGATTCTTTATCCGTGCGTTCTTTTTTACCCCAGGCGGAAATACCCACCTTGAGTGCATAGAACAGGATGCTGAATACCACCAGCAGGAACAGCACCGTCAGCGTGGCGTTGGTGTAGGCGTTGAAGATCACGTGCTGCATCTGCGTGATGTCCTTGGCCGGCGCGAGGATCTGACCATTGGCCAGGGCATCGCTGTACTTCTTGGCCAGGGCCAGGAAACCGACTGCCGGGTTGGCGTCGAACAGCTTGATGAGGCCCGCGGTGGTGGTGCAGATCAGCAGCCAGGCGGCTGGCAGCAGGGTCACCCAGATGTAGCGTTGACGCTTCATCTTGATCAGCACCACGGTGCCGAGCATCAGCGCGATACCCGCCAGCATCTGGTTGGAGATGCCGAACAGCGGCCACAGGGTGTTGATGCCACCCAGCGGATCGATCACGCCCTGGTACAGCAGGTAACCCCAGAGGGCCACGCAGCCCGCGGTGGCGATCAGGTTGGCGGTCCAGGACTCGGTGCGTTTCAGTGCCGGCACGAAGGAACCCAGCAGGTCCTGCAGCATGAAACGACCGGCACGGGTACCGGCGTCCACCGCGGTCAGGATGAACAGCGCTTCGAACAGGATCGCGAAGTGGTACCAGAACGCCATGGTGTTCTCGCCCGGCAGCACCGTGTGCAGGATCTGCGCGATACCGACCGCCAGGGTGGGCGCACCGCCGGCACGGGCCAGGATGGTGGTTTCACCGATGTCCTTGGCCACCGCTTGCAGGGCGTCCGGAGTGATGGCGAAGCCCCAGCTGCTGACCGTCTGCGCCACAGTGACCACGTCACCGCCTACGATGGCCGCTGGGCTGTTCATGGCGAAGTACACGCCAGGCTCGATCACCGAAGCAGCAACCATCGCCATGATGGCCACGAAGGACTCCATCAGCATGCCGCCGTAACCGATGTAACGGGCGTTGGTTTCGTTATCCAGCAGCTTCGGCGTGGTCCCGGAAGAGATCAGCGCGTGGAAGCCGGACACCGCGCCACAGGCGATGGTGATGAACAGGAACGGGAACAGGCCGCCTTTCCAGACCGGACCGGTGCCGTCGGTGAACTGGGTCAGCGCCGGCATTTTCAGCTCGGGCATGGTGATCAGAATGCCGATCGCCAGGGCGATGATGGTACCGATCTTGAGGAAGGTCGACAGGTAGTCGCGCGGCGCCAGGATCAGCCATACCGGCAGCACCGCGGCGACGAAACCGTAGCCGATCAGCATCCAGGTGATCTGTACGCCGGTGAAGGTGAAGGCCTTGGACCACACGGGATCCGCGGCAATCTGGCCCCCCAGCCAGATCGAGCCCAGCAGCAGGAGCACGCCGATGACGGAGATTTCACCGATGCGGCCCGGGCGGATGTAGCGCATGTAGACGCCCATGAACATCGCGATCGGGATGGTCGCCATCACCGTGAAAATGCCCCACGGGCTTTCGGCCAGGGCCTTGACCACGATCAGCGCCAGCACCGCGAGGATGATGATCATGATCAGGAAGCAGCCGAACAGCGCGATGGTCCCCGGGATCCGGCCCATTTCCTCACGAACCATGTCGCCCAGGGAACGGCCGTTGCGCCGGGTGGACATGAACAGGACCATGAAGTCCTGCACCGCCCCCGCCAGCACCACCCCGGCAATCAGCCAGAGCGTGCCGGGCAGGTAGCCCATCTGCGCCGCCAGCACCGGCCCCACCAGCGGGCCCGCGCCGGCGATGGCCGCGAAGTGGTGACCGAAGAGAATGTGCTTGTTGGTCGGAACATAGTCCAGACCGTCGTTGTTGAGCACGGCGGGGGTGGCCCGGCGCGCATCGAGCTGCATCACGTTGTTAGCGATGAACAGGCTGTAGTAACGGTATGCGACCAGATAGATGGCCACGGCAGCGACCACGATCCACAAGGCGTTGATCGCCTCGCCGCGGCGCAATGCCACTACGCCAAGGGCGCACGCTCCTACGATTGCCAGCACCAGCCAGGGTAAGTGGCGTAGCGGGCTATTATTATTTTTCATTTTATTATTCCAGCCAGGGTGGACAAGAAAGACAGCCATCCGGAGTTTAGCGCTACTGGCCCCAAAGGCCACCCCCCACGTTGGTCTAGAGCGTCCTTTTGAGTTTTTTCCTAGGTTTTGCACCGCCTCGGTGCAAGCGTTTGCGGAAGCACTGAACCACCCGAGCGAAAAAGCGGTCGCACCTTTAACGACTCGTCGCCTGGAGTGCCCATGCCCGCGCCGCCCAATAGACCGCCGTTGTCACCGCCGCTGCTGTATCTGCTGTTCCTGGTGGCGGCGCTGTCGCTTGCCGACGGTGTGCCCTTGCCGGTCCCGGTCAACGGCTGGCTGCGCACCCTGGCCCTGCTGTTGATTGTCGGCGGCCAGGGCCTGTCGTTCTGGGCGATGTGGCGTCTCAGGCAACGGCACACCACCACCAGCAATGCCGGCGAACCCCGGCGCCTGCTATGCGATGGCCCGTTCGCAATCTCACGCAACCCCATCAATCTCGGCGACACCCTGGGTTACTGCGCCATCGCCCTGTTGCTCGGCAGCCTGTGGCCATGGCTGCTGTTGCCGCTGCTGATTTACCTGATGAACCTGACGGTGATCCGGCCGGACGAGCACCATCTGCTGGAGTTGTTCGGCGACCGCTACCGTGACTATTGCCGCAAGGTGCGCCGCTGGCTGTAGCGGGTTGGGCAAACCCGGGTCTATAGTCATTTCACCATGCAGGGGGGCTGCTCATGAGCGAACACCATTCCGATCGTCGCCGTTTCAAACGCATCGCCTTCGATGCCCGTACCGAACTGAGCCAGGGTCCTTATCGCTGGTCCGTGCAGTTGGTCGATCTCTCGCTCAGGGGCATGCTGATCCAGCGCCCCGATCCCTGGCTGGGGGACGAAAGCCAGCCGTTCGAAGCCGATATCCATTTGAGCGATGACGCCGAAGTACGCATGGACGTGCGACTGGCGCACGACGATCACGGTCAGTTGGGCTTCGTCTGCCTGCATATAGACCTGGAGTCGATCGAACATCTGCGCCGGCTGATCGAACTGAATCTCGCCGACCCGCAGGAGCTGGAGCGCGAGCTGGGGGCGCTGCTGGAGGTTTGAGCGCCCGCCTCTTCCCGTCAGCCGTTCAGGGGAACGCCGAGGGCTCGGGGAATTCGCTTTCCATATCCCAATAACCGGGCTGTTGCCGACTGGCGGCGGTCCACTGCCCGTCCACCCAGCGATAAATCCGGTAGGTGGTCACAAAATCGTCACCCTCGCTGGCAGGCGCTGAAGACACCTGGGCGATCGACTCGGTAGCCCCCGATGCCGATGGAAGGATCTGCCAGGCCGCCTTGCCGGTCTGGGCCATCGCCAGCGGGTGCTGCTCCCCGTTTTCGTCCCGATACAGTACGGGCTCCAAGCGGCTTTGCGTCGGCGCCAGGATCCGCGTGGCCGGGCCGCTATAGCTGCCCATCGGGGCCGTCTGATCGACGGTGAGGAAAAACGCCGGGTATGGCAGGCCGCTGAGCGGCGCCTTCTCCACCTTCGCCAGCGGGTAGCCCAGGGACTGCTCGGCCAGCACTTCGCCGACCTCCGACACCAGGCGCACCCGAGCCTCCAGCTGCGGCTGGTGCTCGCTGTCCGTCGACTCGTCGAAGGTTTCCTCGTCCAGGCCGCTGCCCCAGCTCTGCGCATGCAATTGCGCGGTGATGCGCCGGTCTTCCAGGACCTCGAGCACCGTGCCGTCGCCGACCAGCAGTTCCTGGGCGATCCGATAGCCGTGCGGCGCATCTTCCTGGCTGGCCACAGCCAGGCCGCTGGCCCACAACAGCGTAAAACCAAGGGCGCCGAGGCCCGTTCCTGTCATCCGCATCAACTGCTTCCTTTCAGTAAGGGATCATTCGAACAGCGCATCCAGCGCCTGCTCCAGACGGGTTACCGCAATGATCCGCAGGCCCGGTGGAGGCTCTTTAGGGGCATTGCCCTTGGGCACGATGGCCCGTTTGAAGCCGTGCTTGGCCGCTTCCTTGAGGCGCTCCTGGCCGCTCGGCACCGGGCGCACTTCGCCGGACAGGCCGACTTCGCCGAACACCAGCAAGTCGTGGGGCAAGGGCCGATTGCGCAGGCTGGACATCACCGCCGCCATCAGCGCCAGGTCGGAGGCGGTTTCCAGCACCTTGACCCCGCCGACGACATTGAGGAACACATCCTGATCGTGGGTCGGAATGCCGCCGTGGCGGTGCAGTACCGCCAGCAGCATCGCCAGGCGGTTCTGGTCCAGGCCCAGGGTGACCCGCCGCGGATTGGCCAGGTGGCTGTCATCCACCAGCGCCTGGACTTCCACCAGCATCGGCCGGGTGCCTTCCCAGGTAGCCATGACCACACTGCCCGGGACTTCTTCCTGGGCACGGGTGAGAAAGATCGCCGAAGGATTGGAAACTTCTTTCAGGCCGCGGTCGGTCATGCCGAACACGCCCAGTTCGTTGACCGCGCCGAAACGGTTCTTCACCGCCCGCAGCAAGCGCAGGCGGCCGTCGGATTCACCTTCGAAATACAGCACGGTGTCGACCATGTGCTCGAGGACCCGCGGCCCGGCCAGCGCGCCCTCCTTGGTCACGTGACCCACCAGGAAGATCGCCGTGCCGCTCTGCTTGGCGTAGCGCACCAGCAGCGCCGCGCTCTCGCGCACCTGGGAAACACCGCCGGGGGCCGATTGCAGTTGCTCGGTGAAGATGGTCTGGATCGAGTCGATCACCATGACCTTGGGCTTCTCCTGCCGGGCCGTGGCGATGATGGTTTCGATACAGGTTTCGGTCATCACCCGCAGCTGGTCCTGGGGCAGGCCCAGGCGCCGGGCGCGCATCGCTACCTGTTGCTGCGATTCCTCGCCTGTGACGTAGAGCGCCGGCATGCGCGTGGCGATGTTGCACAAGGTCTGTAACAGAATGGTCGACTTGCCGATCCCCGGGTCGCCGCCGATCAGCACCACCGAACCGTCGACCAGGCCGCCACCGAGCACCCGGTCCAGTTCGCCGGAAGCCGTGGAAAAACGCGGGATCTCTTCGACGCTGACCTCGGCCAGGGTCTTGATCTGCGCCTGCTGCCCGGCCCAGCCGGTACGACCGCTAGGGGCCGCGGCACCGCCGCTTTCCACCATGGTTTCGGTCAGGGTGTTCCAGGCCCCGCATTCGCCGCACTGGCCGGCCCATTTGGGAAAGGTTGCGCCGCACTCGGTGCAGCCGTACATGCGCTTGGCCTTGGCCATCTGATCCCCCGGGCAAAACCCCGATGATAGCTCAGCTGGAGCGGATCAGCGCGGCGCCACCGTGCGGATTTCGCCCTCGGCCAGACGCGTGGCGCTGTTGCCCAGCGGATCTTCGGCATTCAGGTCGGCGCCCTTGGTCGCCAGGGCGTCGAGCAGTTCCACCCGCTTGAACAGCCCGGCGTACATCGCCGCCGTCTGGCCGGCGCCGTTGCGCTGGTCGGGATTGCAGTCGGTGGCCAGCAGGCGCCGGGCGATCTTCACTTCGCCCTTGAAAATGGCGCCCATCAGCGCCGTGTTGCCTCTTTTATCCTGCACGCAGGCGTCGGCACCGGCGGCCAGCAAACGCTCCACCGCCGGCCCCTGGCCGTGATATGCCGCGAGGATCAGGGCGGTATAGCCCTTCTCGTCCTGGGTATCGAGGGAATAACCGGCCTCGATAAAGGTATTGAGCATCTCGACGTCGCCGCGACGGGCCGCATCGAAGTAGTAATTCTCTAGCTGGACCTTGACCGCTACCGGGTCTGCGGGGGCCGGTTGCTGCGCATAAGCGCCCAGCGAGCAGGCGGCCAGCAGCAGCGAAATGAACAGGCGCATGGTGCGACTCCCTTGTCTCAACGATTCTGTAGGAGCGAGGCTTGCCCGCAATGACTTCAGCCCGGGCAAACGTTCGTCAGCTAGAACGCCATCACCGGTATTGGGGCCGCTTTGCGGCCTTTCGCGGGCAAGCCTCGCGCCTATATAAAGAGGAAGCGTCACGCCTGGGGCGTGACGCGGGGTGGGATCAATCCGACAGCTTGGCGGCCAGGGCCTTGACCCGGGCCAGGTCGCCCTTGGCCACCTTGGTCACGCCAGTGCCGTACTCCGGATCGGCCTTGTAGAGGAACGACAGCATGATGTGCTTGCTCTCGTCATCGGTGGTCGCCAGGGAGCCACCGAAGTTCTCGATCAGGTCCTGACGCTCCTTCTGGCTCAGCGAACGATACAGATCGCCGGCCTGCTTGAAGTTCTGCTCGCGCTGGATCTTCGCCTGCTGGGTGCTGCCACTCAGCGCCAGCTGGCTGTAACGCGCGCTTTGCGGCTCTTCACGCGGCATCAGGCGGCTCGGCTGGTAGTTCACGCCGGTGCTGGTGCTGCCGCTGTTCATCGCGCCGTCCTGATTGCCATTGTTCACCGCGACTTTCGGCGCGTTGATCGGCAATTGCAGGGCGTTGGCGCCCAGGCGGTACAGCTGGGTATCGGCATAGGAGAACACCCGGCCTTGCAGCAGGCGGTCTTCCGAAGGCTCGATGCCCGGCACCAGGTTGGCCGGGGCCATGGCCACCTGTTCGGTTTCCTGGAACACGTTGGCCGGGTTGCGGTTGAGCACCATCTGCCCGACCTTGCGCTCAGGCACGCCCGGCCAGATCTTGGTGGCATCCAGCGGGTCGAAATCGAACTTGGCCAGATCTTCCGGCTTCAGGACCTGGACATACAGGTCCCATTTCGGGAAATCGCCCTTGTTGATATGCGTCACCAGGTCATTGGTCATATGGCTGTAATCACGCCCCTGCACCTCGACCACTTGTTTGGGATCGAGGTTGTTGATGCCCTGCAAACTCTTCCAGTGAAACTTCACGTAATGCACTTCGCCCTTGGCATTCACCAACTTGTAGGCGTGCACGCCGTTACCGTCCATTTCCCGGTAACTGGCCGGAGTGCCGGAATTGGAATACAGCTCGGTCAGGGTCCGGGTGGCTTCCGGAACATGGGAGAAGAAATCGAAGCGCCGGGAATCGTCATCCAGGTTGGTGCGCGGATCAGGTTTGAATGCATGCACCATGTCCGGGAATTTGATCGCGTCGCGAATAAAGAAAGTCGGGAAGTTGTTGCCGACCAGGTCCCAGTTACCATCGGCGGTATAGAACTTGGTGGCAAAACCGCGCGGGTCACGCAGGGTTTCCGGCGAGTGGTTGCCATGCACTACCGCGGAAAAACGCACGAATACCGGTGTTACCTGGCCGGCGGCGAATACCTTGGCCTTGGTCAGGTCGCTCAGGCTGTCGGTCACGGTGAAGGAACCATGGGCACCGGTACCACGGGCATGCACCACCCGCTCTGGAATGCGCTCGCGATCGAAACGCTGGAGCTTCTGGATCAACTGCACATCCTGCAGCAATACCGGTCCGGTAGCGCCCGCGGTCTGCGAGTTCTGGTTATCGCCCACCGCGGCCCCGTTATCGCGGGTCAGAGTCGCGGCCTGTACGGAAAGAGAAAGCATACTGGCGGCGAGTACGCCCAATACGCGTCGTTGGGAAAAACTCCCAAGGCCAATGATCATGGTCATGTTTTATTCCTCTGGTTTTAATCGAACGCATCCAGGTGCGCCTGTCAGAGGCTAGTGACCAAAGAGTCGAACTCTAAATAGAAAGGTCGCAACAGTCTGATTGAAAAAATATTCTGGTATCTAAGAGCAAGCGCGGGTATTTCGCGCGCGATTGATGGCACTTTGTAAACTATTTGCCGTTAACTCGGTCGATAACTGCGAACGCTGTAAGCAGTTGTTGCAAGCAAGATACCTTGTGCTGAATTACACTGCGTTCACCAACCTCATCTGTAACAAGGAATAACCTATGGGCGTGCTAAGTGAGTTCAAGGCCTTCGCGGTCAAAGGTAATGTGGTCGACATGGCCGTCGGTATTATCATCGGCGCCGCATTCGGCAAGATCGTCTCGTCGTTTGTTGGTGATGTGGTGATGCCGCCAATCGGCTTGCTGATCGGTGGGGTGGACTTCAGTGATCTGGCGATCACGCTCAAGGACGCCGTCGGCGAGACACCGGCCGTGACGCTGGCCTATGGCAAATTCATCCAGAGCCTGATCGATTTCATCATCGTTGCCTTTGCCATCTTCATGGGTGTGAAGGCGATCAACCGCCTGAAGCGCGAAGAGGCCGTGGCGCCAACCCTGCCGCCGGTTCCGACCAAGGAAGAAGAGCTGCTGGGCGAGATCCGCGACCTGCTCAAGGCGCAGAACAACAAGCCCTGAGGCTTCTGCCTCAACAAAACGGCGCCCCCTGCAAGTCAGGCGGCGCCATTTTTTTACCAGTAGTTTTCCACCGCCACCTGCCCGGGCCGCCGGGTCAGGCTCAGGTGCATATCCCGTTGTTTGAGCAAGGCGCGGGTGTCGTCGATCATCTGTGGGTTGCCGCAGAGCATCACTCGCGAGTGCTCGGCGCTCAGGGGCACGCCAGCGACCCGTTCCAGTTCGCCACTCTCGATCAGATGGGTGATCCGCCCGTTGAGGCTGCCCGGATGCTGTTCACGGGTCACCGTGGTGATGACTTGCAGCTTGTGGGCAACTTCCGCCAGATAATCGCGCTGTTTCAGCTCGGCCAGCAATTGCTGATAAGCCAGCTCCTTGGCTTCGCGCACGCTGTAGACCAGGATGATCCGCTCGAATTTCTCCCAGACTTCGAAGTCCTGCAGGATCGAAACAAAAGGCGCGATCCCAGTGCCGGTGGACAGCAGCCAGAGGTCGCGGCCATCGACGAAACGGTCCAGGGTCAGATAACCGAACGCCTGCCGGTCCACCATCAGGGTATCGCCCTCCCCCAGCCGGCTCAGCTCGCTGGTGAACTCGCCGCCGGGCACGACAATGGAGAAGAACTCAAGAAACTCGTCGAAGGGCGAAGACACCATGGAGTACGCACGCCACACCGTGCTGCCATCGGCCTTGGTCACCCCCAGGCGGGCGAATTGCCCGGCGCGAAAGCGAAAACCCGCGTCCCGCGTGGCGCGCAGGGTAAACAGGCTGGGAGTCAGGGGCTGGACGTCGAGCAAGGTCTGGCGCGTGTATTTTTCTGCACTGGCAGTCATGGCAGGCTCCAATAAGCGAATGCCCTTAGTGTCCCGCAAAGCGCGCGGCAGAAACACCGGTGGTTTGTAATGGCATAGAGCGCGGGCAATCGAGCGCAAAAAAACGTACCATTGGCCCCTCTTCGGGCACCTGCCACGCGGCCTGCGCGCCACCTGCCCGAACGGTCCAGCCCGCATCGCGCCCCTCCCGCCGGCAGGACATTCACCGATTACCAAGAGTCCGTCCCATGCCCCTGCTCGAAAGCCCCTTCGCCCAGCTCGACCTGATCCGCCAGCCCGAACAACAGAACGAGCCCCTGCAAGCCTTCGACGCGGCGGACGAGTACCTGCTCAATCACCTGGCCGAACAGCAGCCGACGGCGGACACCCGGGTGCTGGTGCTCAACGACAGTTTCGGCGCGCTGGCGGCCAGCCTGGTCGGGCGCGTACAGGTGCACAGCAGCGGCGATTCGTTTCTCGGCGCGCTGGCGCTGGAGAAAAACCTGGTGCGCAATGGCCGGCCATTCGACGCCGTAACAGTGGTACCGGCCAGCGAGCCGTTGACCGGGCCGTTCGACCGCGTACTGATCCGCGTGCCCAAGACCCTGGCCCTGCTGGAAGAACAGCTGATCCACCTGCAAGGCCAACTGGCCCCGGGCGCCCAGGTGGTGGCAGCGGCGATGGTCAAGCACCTGCCACGGGCCGCCGGCGACCTGCTGGAACGCTATATCGGCCCGGTACAGGCTTCGCTGGCGGTGAAAAAAGCCCGTTTACTGATCGCCACCCCGGAGGCGAAAACCCCGACGGTTTCGCCCTACCCGACCCGCTACAAGCTCGACGAGCCCGCCATCGAGCTGCTCAACCATGCCAACGTGTTCTGCCGCGAAGGCCTGGACATTGGCACCCGCGCCTTCCTCCCGCACCTGCCGAAAAACCTCGGCAAGGCCCGGGTCGCGGACCTGGGGTGCGGCAACGGCGTGCTGGCCATCGCCAGCGCCCTGCACAACCCCGACGCCCATTACACCCTGGTGGACGAATCCTTCATGGCCGTGCAGTCGGCCCTGGAGAACTGGCGCGCGACCCTGGGCCAGCGCGAAGTGACCGTGCGCGCCGGCGACGGCCTGGCCGGGCAGGAACCGCAGTCGCTGGACGTGGTGCTGTGCAACCCGCCCTTCCACCAGCAGCAGGTGGTCGGCGACTTCCTCGCCTGGCGCATGTTCCAGCAGGCCCGCGAAGCCCTGGTGGTGGGCGGCGCGCTGTACATCGTCGGCAACCGCCACCTGGGCTATCACAGCAAGCTGGCGCGGCTGTTCCGCGGCGTCGAGCAAGTGGCCGCCACGCCCAAATTCGTGATCCTCAAGGCGCGCAAATAATCCCCACGGCAGCCGCCCCATTCGCGGTCGACTGCACGGCCATCGCCAGCCCCCCTTTCTCTTATAAAACTCCAGGCCAAAAAAAGCCCTCCAGAGGAGGGCTATAAAACCGTGCCGCAAGGCAACGGGATGGGATGAGCGGTGGTGAAAATCAGTGCGTGGTCAGGCCCGCGGCGTTCATGAACATGCGCATCAGGCTGGCGACGATAAACAGCGCCAGCACGCTGCCGACCCAGATCCCGGCGAGCCAGCCCAGGCGCTGCCAGAGCGGTTTCTTCTCGGCTTCTTCGATTTCCTGCAACGTGGGTTTACCAGCCATCATCGAATACTCCTCTCGGAATGGAGACGATGGCGTCGCTCGGGGCGCCATCGCGAGCAGGTCCGCTCCCGCACGGGGAGCGGCGCATTGACTAGTGGTAGCCGTCTTCGTGGGTGACCTTGCCGCGGAACACGTAGTAGCTCCAGAAGGTGTAACCCAGGATGAACGGGATGATGAACAGCGTGCCCACCAGCATGAAGCCCTGGCTTTGCGGCGGCGCGGCGGCGTCCCAGATCGAGATCGACGGCGGCACGATGTTCGGCCACAGGCTGATGCCCAGGCCACTGTAGCCGAGGAAGATCAGCACCAGGGTCAGCAGGAACGGCGTGTAGTGAGCATTGCGGGCCACCGCGCGCAGCAGGCCGTACAGGGTCACCAGCACCAGGATCGGCACCGGCAGGAACCAGAACAGGTTCGGCAGGGTGAACCAGCGCGAGGCGATTTCCGGGTGGGCCAGCGGCGTCCAGATACTGACGACACCGATCACCGCCAGCAGCACGAAAGCCAGCGGCCGCGCCAGGTCATGCATCTGCTCCTGCAGCTTGCCTTCGGTCTTCATGATCAGCCAGGTGCAGCCGAGCAAGGCATAGGCCACCACCAGCGCGCCGCCGCAGAACAGGGTGAACGGCGTGAACCAGTCCAGCGAACCGCCGGCGTACTGGCGGTCGACCACCGGCAGGCCATCGATGAAGGCGCCCAGCGCCAGACCCTGGAAGAAGGTCGCCGCCACCGAACCGCCGATGAACGCCTTGTCCCAGATGTGGCGCTTGGCTTCCTTGGCCTTGAAGCGGAACTCGAAGGCCACGCCGCGGAAGATCAGCCCGATAAGCATCAGGATCAGCGGCATGTACAGCGCCGAGAGCACCACCGAATAGGCCAGCGGGAAGGCGCCGAACAACGCGGCACCGCCCAGGACCAGCCAGGTTTCGTTGCCGTCCCAGACCGGGGCGACGGTGTTCATCATCACGTCACGGTCGCGGGAGTCCTTGACGAACGGGAAGAGAATCCCGATCCCCAGGTCGAACCCGTCCATGACCACGTACATCATGATGCCGAAGATGATAATCACGGCCCAGATCAGCGGAAGATCGATACCCATGACTCAATTCCCCTTGTTCAGGCTGGTGCCGTTGTCTTCGGCATCGTCGTCGGCGGCCGACAGCGGACGGGCCGGCGTGCGTTTCTGGCCAGGACCACCGTGGCTGACTTCCGTGCCTTCGTTGGTCTTCGGCCCTTTGCGCACCAGGCGCATCATGTAGCCGATACCGACCCCGAACAGCGAGAAATACACCACGACAAACAGCGCCAGGGTGATGCTCATCTGCATCAGGCTATGCCCGGACGAAGCGTCCGCGGTACGCATCAGCCCGTAGACCACCCACGGCTGGCGGCCGATCTCGGTGGTGAACCAGCCGGCGAGGATCGCGATCAGGCCGGACGGCCCCATCCACAGCGCCAGGTACAGGAACGCGCGGTTCTGGTAGATGCGGTCACGCTTGCGCAGCCACAGGCTCCACAGGCCGGTGAGGATCATCAGCATGCCCAGGCCGACCATGATCCGGAACGACCAGAATACGATGGTCGAATTCGGCCGGTCTTGCGGCGGGAACTCCTTGAGCGCCGGCACCTGTTTGTCCAGCGAGTGGGTGAGGATGAGGCTGCCCAGATACGGGATCTCGACGGCGAACTTGGTCTTTTCTGCCTTCATGTCCGGCCAGCCGAACAGGATCAGCGGGGTCGGCTCGTTACCGACGTTTTCCCAGTGCCCTTCGATCGCGGCGATTTTCGCCGGCTGGTGCTTGAGGGTGTTGAGGCCGTGGAAGTCGCCGATCACGGCCTGGATCGGCGCGACGATCAGGGCCATCCACATCGCCATCGAGAGCATGCGGCGAATCGCCGGGTTGTCACGGCCGCGCAGCAGGTGCCAGGCAGCGGACGAACCGACGAAGAACGCGGTGGCGACAAAGGCCGCAGTGGCCATATGCGCCAGGCGGTACGGGAACGACGGGTTGAATACCACCGCCAGCCAGTCCACCGGAATCACGCGGCCGTCGATGATTTCGTAGCCTTGCGGGGTCTGCATCCAGCTGTTGGACGAGAGAATCCAGAAGGTCGAAATCAGCGTACCGATGGCCACCATCACCGTGGAGAAGAAGTGCAGGCCGCGCCCCACGCGGTTCCAGCCGAACAGCATGACCCCGAGGAAACCGGCTTCGAGGAAGAATGCGGTGAGCACTTCGTACGTCAGCAGCGGCCCGGTAACGGCACCGGCAAAATCGGAGAAGCGGCTCCAGTTGGTGCCGAACTGGTAGGCCATGACCAGGCCCGAGACCACCCCCATGCCGAAATTGACGGCGAAGATCTTCGACCAGAAGTGGTACAGGTCACGGTAGGTATCGTCGCGGGTCTTGAGCCACAAACCTTCGAGCACCGCCAGGTAACTCGCCAGACCGATGGTGATGGCGGGGAACAGGATGTGGAACGAGATGGTGAACGCGAACTGAATTCGGGCGAGATCTAGTGCCTCCAAACCGAACATAAGCTTTCCTCTGTCAGGTAATACCGGCTGCCGGCTGGAGGCCTGCACCCACTGCCCCCACGGATCTGGAGTGTGGCGAATTCGAATTCGTTCTTTTTAAACCCATCGCAACGCAGGGAGTCTGGCCATCTGGCCACCAGACCCAACCTTGGAAAAGGTTTTGATCTGGATCAATCAACGCTGAAAGAGTAGTCGCATTTTCGCCATTGGTTTGTGTGGTCTTTTGTCGCGTGACAGGTTGCCTCACCACGTCAAGCACGGGGTTTCCCCGAAGTTTTGCTCTCCCTGTAGCCGCTGCCGCAGGCTGCGATCGACCGGAACGGTCGTGGCGATTTCTGCTCCGTCGAAGATCCTTCGGCCCTTATCGCAGCCTGCGGCAGCGGCTACAGGGATTGGGCTATTTCGAATAACCGGGATAGATGCGGGGCTAACGATTCTGCAACTATTGGTTACATCTTGGTGATAACCTCGCCTTACTCCACGCCCAGACCTGTCTTTCAGATGCCCAGCCAAGACCCTCTGCTGCTTCGCCATCACCGTCCGTTCATTGCTTTCTGGCTGGCGCGGATCTTCACCGCCAGCGGCTTCCAGATGCTCACCGTGGCCATCGGCTGGAACCTCTACCAACTGACCGGCAACGTGCTCGACCTGGGCCTGGTCGGGCTGGTGGAGTTCGCGCCGCGGGTGCTGTTCATGCTGCACACCGGGCATGTGGCCGACCGCTATGACCGGCGCAAGGTGGCAGCCATCTGCCAGTCGCTGCAGGCGCTGATCGCCCTGTCCCTGGCCATCGGCAGCGCCACCCATAACGTCACTCGCGAGATGATCTTCATCCTCGCGTTCCTGCTGGGCGCCGCCCGCTCCTTCGAGATGCCGACCACCCAGGCGCTGCTGCCGAGCATCGTGCCCAGCGCGCTGTTCCCGCGCGCCGTGGCGGCGGCCCAGTCCGCCCAGCAATCGGCGACCATCGTCGCGCCCGCCCTCGGCGGCCTGCTCTACGCCTTTGGCAGCGTGTGGGTCTATGCCCCGACCGTGCTGCTGTATGTGATCGCCTGCTGCCTGATGCTCAACCTGCCCGCGCGGCAGACGCCGCTGAACAAAGGCAAGGCCACCCTGGACTCGTTGCTCGCCGGGGTGCGCTTCATTCGCAGCCGCCCGGACATTCTCGGGGCGATCTCCCTGGACCTGTTCGCCGTATTGCTGGGCGGCGCCACCGCGCTGCTGCCGGTGTTCGCCAAGGACATCCTGCTCACCGGCGCCTGGGGCCTGGGCCTGCTGCGCTCGGCGCCGGCGGTGGGGGCGCTGCTGATGTCGCTGTGGCTGGCGCGCTTTGCCGTCGACCGCCATGTCGGCCGGGTGATGTTCACCGCCGTCGGCGTATTCGGCGTCGCCACCATCGCCTTCGGCCTGTCGACCTCGTTCTGGTTCTCGCTTGCGGTGCTGGTGGTGCTGGGCGCGGCGGACATGATCAGCATGGTGATCCGCGCCTCCTTCGTGCAGTTGGAAACCCCGGACGAAATGCGTGGCCGGGTCAGCGCCGTCAATGGCCTGTTCATCGGCGCCTCCAACCAGCTCGGCGAGTTCGAGTCCGGGCTCACCGCCCACTGGTTCGGTACCGTACCGGCGGTGGTGCTGGGCGGAGTCGGCACCCTGCTGGTGACCGGGGTGTGGATAAAACTGTTCCCGACCCTGGCCCGTCGCGATCGCATGCATGGGCCGGTGGAAGAAGAAGCCAAGGCCGAAAGCCGCGCCTGACAGGCGCGGCCAGACTCAAGCGTCAGTGGCTGGGCTGCGCCTCATCGACCACTCGCCATTTTGCCGCCTCCAATAGATCGCACCCATCCCGGGTCAGCAGATAGAGCACATCGATGATGTGCGGTATGTCCTTCACATCGCCGTGGCTGAAGTTCAGACAGCACAGGGTTTCCAGCAGATTGGCAGCCGCACGCATACGTTGCTCCGCCGCTTCGTGAAGTGCCTCCGAGGAAGCGTTGGCGTTGATAAAGAAAACGCCTGGCCGGCTTATGTTGGATTTGAGCGGCACATAGTGAGCGGTAGTTTTCGGGGTATTCATCCTTAAATCCTTCTTTATGAATGACCGCCCCCAATCGTGACCAAACGATAGGTGGCGGACTGTGCACAGGTTGGTCAACCGGGAAAGAAGGCACCCGGCACACCCGAAGGTGTCCCGCGCACAGCCCACCATAAAGCGTGCGGGCATAGAAAAAATGCCCGCAATACCAGGGTGGCGCATGCGCCTTCTTAATTTCGGGTGACCAAACCCGTTCGCTGAATTGGCAGCGACGGCGCGAACTATAGGTGTGATCGGATGGGCTGTGCAAGGAGCGGCTAATTAGCCTTTGTTACCCGGTTTTGAGCGTCAGTCGCAGTCGCCCCTAAACCAGCAACTCCCCCTCCACCACCGTCCGCCGGCCCCTGCCGCACAGTTGTTCCACCAGGGTCAGGGCAAAATTCAGGGCCGCTCCCGAGCCTTGCGCGGTGATGCAGTTGCCATCCACCACTACCGGTTGGTCGACGAAGTTGCAGCCCGACAGCTGATGGCTGGCGCTGGGCAGGCAGGTCATGCGCCGCTGGCGCAACACCCCGTAATTCTGCAAAGCCAGGGCCGGCGCTTCGGCGATGCCGGCGAACAGGCGCCCGGCGGCGGCCTGGTCCTTGACCAATTGCATCAGCGGTTGATGGGCCGCCAGGTGCTGAGCGCCGACGGCGCCACCGGGCAGCACGATCAGGTCGAAGTGCTGGGCCAGCACATCCACCAGCATGCCGTCGGCGGTCATGCGGGTGCCGCGGGCGCAGGTGAGCATGCGCCGCCCTTCGATACTGGCCACCAGCACTTCGACCTGGGCACGGCGCAGCACATCGATCAGGGTCACGCTTTGCAGGTCGTCGACACCCTCGGCGAGAGGAATCAGGGCTCTAAAGGTCATGGGCTGTGTCCGCGGTAGGGTCTTTAAAGCTTAGTCAGCTTTAAAGCCCTCCGCGTTCGGACGCTGCCGTCACTTGATGTAGATCTGCGCGCTCATGCTGTTGCCCGGCGCGTTGAGCGAGGTGTTGCTGAAGGTGAAGGTCCCTTCCTGCCTGCCGGCCAGGTCGAAGGTATAGATGTAGCCGACGGTGGTCCCGGAGTTGCCGCACGGCACCAGGCTCGAACCCTCTTCGCAGACCGCCGCGCGCGTGCCGTTGACCTCGAAGCCGTCCAGCGCCACCCGGGGCTGGCGGCCATAGCCGATTTCCAGCACGTACACCTTGATGTTCGGGCCCTGGTGATCGCAGGCGGTCTTGTCGCGTCCGTCCGACACATCCTCCAGGCCGCAGGACTGCGACTCGACCTTGAGGATTTCCACCTGGCTCAAGGGCGGCGCGGAACGGGCCATGGCCGGCGCCGCACCCAACCACAGGCTGCTGGCCACTACCGCCAAGGCCATCGTTTTTATCGTGCTGTGCATAAGTCCCCCCAAAACGTCGGCGCAGTATGCCCCAGTCGCCACTCGGGCAAAACATCGCCGAGGATCGCAGCCATAGCCCTGCGCTGCTGGTATGATGCGCGGCTTTTTCCGACCCGCACAAAATCCCCGGACGCTTTTTCAGGGTCTGTGCTTTGCTGTCTGGGTCGATACATTCACGGCGCCCTGCGCGCCACGGGGAGCAGACATGCTGGAAAGGCTGTTTCAACTCAAGGCACACAACACCAATGTGCGGACCGAGATTCTCGCGGGCCTCACGACCTTCCTGGCCATGGCCTACATTCTCTTCGTCAACCCGAGCATCCTGGGCGAGACCGGCATGGACAAGGGTGCGGTGTTCGTCGCCACCTGCCTGGCCGCCGCCATCGGCTCGACCGTGATGGGCCTGATCGCCAACTACCCGATCGCCCTTGCTCCGGGCATGGGCCTGAACGCCTTCTTCACCTACACCGTGGTCCTGCACATGGGCCATACCTGGCAAGTGGCGCTGGGCGCGGTGTTCATCTCGGCGGTGCTGTTCTTCCTGCTGTCGATCTTCAAGATCCGCGAATGGATCATCAACAGCATCCCGCTGCCGCTGCGCTCGGCGATCGCCGCCGGTATCGGCCTGTTCCTGGCGCTGATCGCCCTGCACAACGCCGGCATCGTGGTCAGCAACCCGGCGACCATGGTCGGCCTCGGCGACCTCAAGCAACCGGCACCAATCCTCGCGACCCTGGGCTTCGCCCTGATCGTCGCCCTGGAAGCCCTGAAAGTCCGCGGCGCGGTCCTGATCGGCATCCTCTCGGTGACCATCGTCTCCATCGCCCTGGGCTTCACCCCGTTCGGCGGCGTGACCTCGATGCCGCCTTCGCTGGCGCCGACCTTCCTGCAACTGGACATCAAGGGCGCGCTGGACATCGGCCTGGTCAGCGTGATCTTCGCCTTCCTGTTCGTCGACCTGTTCGACAACTCCGGCACTCTGATCGGCGTCGCCAAGCGCGCCGGCCTGATGGGCAAGGACGGCCACATGCCGAAAATGGGCCGGGCCCTGATCGCCGACAGCACCGCGGCCATGGCCGGTTCGCTGCTGGGCACCTCGACCACCACCAGCTACATCGAATCCGCCGCGGGCGTCAGCGCCGGTGGCCGCACCGGCCTGACCGCCATCGTCGTGGCCATTCTGTTCCTCCTGGCGCTGTTCTTCTCGCCACTGGCGGCCAGCGTCCCGGCCTTCGCCACCGCGCCGGCCCTGCTGTTCGTCGCGGTACTGATGACTTCGGGCCTGGCGGAAATAGACTGGGACGACATCACCGTCGCCGCGCCCGTGGTGGTCACCGCCCTGGCCATGCCGTTCACCTATTCCATCGCCAACGGAATCGCCTTCGGCTTCATTGCCTGGACCGCGATCAAGCTGCTGTCGGGCCGTGCCCGTGAGCTGAACGCGCCGCTGGTAATTCTGTCGGTACTGTTTGTGATCAAGTTGGGTTGGTTCAACGCATGACTTTCGATCCCCAGGCTTACGCCACCCAGCTCGCCGACAAGGTCGCGCGCCTGCGTGAACTGCTGGCGCCGTTCGATGCCCCCGAGCCACAGGTCTTCGATTCGCCGCTGCAGCACTTCCGCCTGCGCGCGGAGTTTCGCCTGTGGCGCGAAGCCGGCGAGCGTCACTACGCGATGTTTTCCCAGGAAGACAAACGCACGCCGATCCTGATCGAAGAATTCCCGATCGCCAGCCTGCGCATCAATCAGCTGATGCCGCGACTCAAGGCCGCCTGGCAAGCCAGCAGCGCCTTGAGCCACAAGCTGTTCCAGGTCGAGTTCCTCACCACCCTGGCCGGCGACGCGATGATCACCCTGTGTTATCACCGCCCGCTGGACGAACACTGGCACGCCGCGGCGAGCCAGCTGGCGGCCGACCTGAACGTCAGCGTCATCGGTCGTTCCAAGGGCAAGCGCGAAGTGATCGGCCACGATTACGTGGTGGAGAAACTCGAAGTCGGCGGGCGCACCTTCAGCTACCGCCAGCCCGAAGGCGCCTTCACCCAGCCCAACGGCACGGTCAACCAGAAGATGCTCAACTGGGCCTACGACGCCCTGGGCGATCGCCCGGACGACCTGCTGGAGCTGTACTGCGGCAACGGCAACTTCACCCTGCCCCTGGCCACCCGGGTGCGCAAGGTGCTGGCCACCGAGATCAGCAAGACCTCGGTCAACGCGGCCCTGAGCAACCTCAGTGAAAACGCGGTGGAGAACGTCACCCTGGTGCGTCTGTCCGCCGAAGAGCTGACCGAGGCGCTGAACGAAGTGCGTCCGTTCCGCCGCCTGCAGGGCGTGGACCTGAAGAGCTACGCGTTCGGCAGCGTGTTCGTCGACCCGCCGCGCGCCGGCATGGACCCGGACACCTGCGAGCTGACCCGGCGCTTCGACAACATCCTGTACATCTCGTGCAACCCGGAAACCCTGGCGGCCAACATCGCCCAGTTGCACGACACCCACCGCATCACCCGCTGTGCGATGTTCGACCAGTTCCCGTGGACCCACCACATGGAATCCGGGGTCTTGCTGACCCGGCGTTGATGGCCTGTCGCGAATCACAAAAAAGCCGTCCCTGCGACGGCTTTTTTGTGGCTGCGCCCTTTCATGACAACGCCTGCGCCTTGTGCGTATCGATGAACCCTCGCCTGGCGTGATTGAGGCCGGTCCGCAAGCTCCGGCAACCCTGCCCAGGCGGCAAGCACTCGCTGGCTGCGGCGTGAAAATGTTCGATCACCGAACACTTAATGACAGGACCTGCCTTGCCTTCTCCCGTCGCAATTGACCAAATTAACTAGTTAGTACAATTTAGCTCCAGCCGCTGGCCGCTCAAGCCACGCCCACAATAACAACGGAGAATTCCCCCCATGCGCCCTATCGTTCTGGTGCTCAACGGCCCGAATCTGAACCTGCTCGGCACCCGCGAACCCGCCACCTATGGTCACGAGACCCTGGCCGACATTTCCGCCCTGTGCGGGCGTGCCGCCGAGGAGTTCGGCCTGACCGTGGAGTTTCGCCAGACCAACCACGAAGGCGAACTGCTGGACTGGATTCACGGCGCCCGTGGCCGTTGCGCCGGGATCGTGATCAACCCGGCGGCCTGGACCCACACCTCGGTGGCGATCCGCGATGCCCTGGTGGCCAGTGAGTTGCCGGTGATCGAAGTGCACCTGTCGAACGTCCACGCCCGCGAACCGTTCCGCCATCACTCCTTTGTCTCGGGCATCGCCCTGGCGGTAATGTGCGGCTTCGGCAGCCATGGCTATCGCCTGGCACTGGCGCATTTCAGCCAGCGTTTTCAAGGAGCCCAGGCATGACCCAACAGAACAAAGTACTGGCCGGACTGATCGGCGCCGGCATCCAGGCCTCGCGCACCCCTGCGCTGCATGAGCACGAGGGCGACGCCCAGGGCCTGCGTTATCTGTACCGGCTGATCGACCTGGACCAGCTGCAACTCGACAGCAACGCCCTGCCCGACCTGCTACTGGCCGCCGAGCGCATGAACTTCACCGGGTTGAACATCACCTTCCCATGCAAGCAAAGCATCATCCCGCTGCTCGACGAGCTGTCGCCGGAAGCCCGCGGCATCGGCGCGGTGAACACCGTGGTGCTCAAGGATGGCAAGCGCATCGGCCACAACACCGATTGCCTGGGTTTTGCCGAAGGTTTCCGCCGCGGCTTGCAAGGCGTAGCCCTGGCGCGCGTGGTGCAGATGGGCGCCGGCGGCGCCGGTGCGGCGGTGGCCCATGCGCTGCTCAGCGAAGGCGTGCAGCAACTGAGCATCTTCGATGTGGAAAGCGCCCGCGCCCAGAGCCTGGCGGACAACCTCAACCAGCATTTCGGCCCCGGCCGGGCCAAGGCCGGCGTCGACCTGCCCGCCACCCTGGCTGCCGCCGACGGCCTGGTGAACACCACGCCCGTGGGCATGGCCAAGCTGCCGGGCATGCCGGTACCGGTCGAGCTTCTGCGCCCTGGGCTGTGGGTTGCGGAGATCGTTTACTTCCCCCTGGAAACCGAGCTGCTGCGCAACGCCCGCGCCCTCGGTTGCCGCACCCTGGACGGCGGCAACATGGCGGTGTTTCAGGCGGTGAAGGCGTTCGAGCTGTTCAGCGGCATAACGCCGGATGCCCAGCGCATGCTCGCGCATTTCCAGAGCATGAATGGCTGACAGTGCCTGACCGGGTCAGTGCGGAGCTGTAATCGGCTCCGCTCTCGACAGGTACCTGCCACACTCCCCGCGGCCATGCATGGCGACTAGGCGCGTTCATGACGACCGGCTGGCCGCAGCCGTCCGTGCATCACGCCGTGCGCCAGCAACCCCGCCAGCAAGCCCCAGAATGCACCGCCCAACCCGAACAGGGTGATATTGGCGGCGGTCGCCAGGAAGGTGATCAAGGCGGTTTCCCGGCCACTCGGCTCGACCAGCGCGGTGGCGAGGCTGCCGCCGATCGCCCCCAGCAGGGCCAGGCCCGCCAGGGTGGTGATAAAGGTCGCCGGCAGGACCACGAACAGCGCCGCCAGGGTGCTGCCGAAGATCCCCACCAGCAGATAGAACACCCCACACGCAAGCCCGGCCAGATAACGCTTGGCCGGTTCTTCATGCGCCTCCTTGCCCGTGCAGATGGCAGCGGTAATGGCGGCGACGTTGAACGCATGGGAACCGAACGGCGCCATCAGCAAGGAGCCCAGGCCGGTGGCGGTGAGAATCGGATTGGCACTGGTCTTGAACCCATCGTTGCGCAGCACCAGCATGCCGGGCATGTACTGGCCGGTCAGGGTGATCAGAAACAACGGCAGGGCCACGCTCAGCAGCGCATTCAGCGAGAACACCGGCACGGTCAGCACCGGCAGGGCCGGCTTGAGTTCGAGGCTGGCGAAACTGACCTGCCCCAACCCGAGCAACAGCACGATACCGATCAGCAACACCCCGACAATCGCATAACGCGCGGTAAAGCGCCGTAGCAGTACATAGCTGAGCAGCAGCGCGCCCACCAGCAAAGGATCGACCCCCGCGCCGTCGAAAGCACCAATCCCGAAGCGCAACAGAATACCCGCCAGCAGGCCCGCCGCGATCCCCGGCGGGATCAGCTTCACCACCCGCTCGAAATAACCCGACATGCCCAGCACCACGAAGCCGGCAGCCGACAGCATGAAGGCGCCGACCATTTCCGGGTAAGGCGTGCCCGGCAGTACCGCGATCAGGAAGGCCGCGCCCGGTGTCGACCAGGCGGTAATGATCGGCTCGCGGTAGCGATAGCTCAGCCAGGCGCCGGTCAGGCCGACGCCGATAGAGATCGACCAGATCCACGAGGCGGTCTGCTCCGGGCTCAGCCCGGCCGCCTTGGCCCCCTGGAAAACCAGAATGAAGGTTCCCCCGTAATTGACGATGACCGAGATCAGCGCGGCAACGCTTGGATGCAGCAGGTCAGCGATTCTGATGCTGGCGGTTTTCATCGGGGAAACCCTCTGGCTGTGTTGGCAAGGCGAGGGAGTATCCGCAGGCAATGGACTGTATAAAATATCCACTTTCGATCAATATCCCAGACCACTTTTCCAGCTGTCGCCGACCGGCGATCCCCAGGCCCCCGATGAAAACCCGCAAAACCGCCTATCCCATCTGGAACCGTCTGCAACTGGCCAAGGACGGCCCCTTGTCCTTGCGCGAGCAATTGCTGCTGTTCCTGCGCAAAGGCATCGCCGACGGCAGCGTCAAGGCCGGCATCCGCCTACCCGCCTCACGCGTGCTGGCGACACAATTGGGGCTATCGCGCATGACCGTGACCGAGGCCTATGGGCAGTTGATCGCCGAGGGGTTCCTGGAAGCCCGGACAGGTTCGGGTACCTATGTCATGGCGCGGATCGCCGAGCAAACGGCCTCGCCGCCCGCCCGGACAGAGGCCCCCGTCGGCTCCACCCGGGCCCGGGCGCTGACGGGGACCGACTCGATGTCCGTGGCCCGGGCCGCCTGGCCGCTGACCCCGGGCCTGCCGGCGCTGGACGCCTTTCCCTATGCGCTGTGGGGGCGCCTGGAAGGCCGCTTCTGGCGACGCCGGCCACTTCCCGACCTGTCCTACGGCGACCCGCAGGGTTTCCTGCCATTGCGCGAAGCCCTGGCGGCGTACCTCGGCGCGGCACGCGGAGTGGTGTGCCAGGCCAGTCACATCGTGATTACCCCCGGTGCCCAGGCGGCGGTGTCGATTGCCACCCTGGCGCTCACCGACCTGGGAGAGCGGGTCTGGGTCGAGAACCCCGGCTACGATGCGGCCTACCGCAGCGTGTTGCTGGCCGGTGTGCAGGCCGTGGGCGTTCCGGTGGATGCAGAAGGCCTGGATGTGCAGGCCGGTCGCCGGCTCGCGCCCGACGCCCGGCTCGCCCTGGTATCGCCTTCGCACCAGTATCCCCTGGGGGTCGGCATGAGCCTGGCGCGACGCCTGGCCTTGCTGCAATGGGCCCACGATGCCGATGCCTTCATCCTCGAAGACGATTACGACAGCGAGTTTCGCTACGGCGGCGCGCCAACCCCGGCGCTCAAGGCCCTGGACGGCAATCAGGGGCGGGTCATTTATGTCGGGACCTTGAGCAAGCTGCTGGCGCCGGGCCTGCGCCTGGGCTTCCTGGTCGCCCCCGAGGCGGTGGTGGAGGTGTTGCGCAACGTGCGCAATGGCAGCGGCCACCGCGTGCCTTTGTCGCTCCAGGCGACGGCGGCGGAGTTCATCGGCAATGGCCATCTCGGCAGCCATATCCGTCGTAGCCAGGCGGTTTATGCGCAACGTCGCGCCGCCTTGCTGGCGGCCACTCACAACGCCGGCAGCGAGCGCATGACGGTAGCCAGCAGCGCCAGCGGATTGCACCTGCTCGCCGAGCTGCCCGATGGGCTCGACGACCAGGCGATCGCGGCCGCCGCCCATGCCTGGAAGATCGGCGTCGCGCCGCTGTCAGGTTTTTTCGTGGGTACCCAGGGCGGATCACGCCCCGGCTTGCTGATGGGCTTTGGCAATACCCGGGCGGAGTCGATGCCGGATGCGGTTGAAACCCTGTGCCAGCTGATCGATCGACAGCGGGGTTCAACCGCCTAGAGGGTCAGGCCTGCAAGTAGCGCAGCACCGACTCGCAGATCATCTCGCGGTGGCGCTGCTTGATTGCTTCGTCGGGCAAGTCGATCTGGAAGATCTCGCCGAAAGTGTGGCGGTTGGACACGCGGTAGAAGCAGAACGAACTGATCAGCAAGTGCACATCCAGCGGGTCCAGGCCGGCGCGGAACACGCCCTCGTCGGCCCCGCGCCGGAGGATCTCGCCCAGGGCATGCAGGATGGTGTTGTTCATCGCCTTGATCGCTTCGGAGCGCTTCACGTATTCGGCGTTATGGATGTTCTCGATGCTGACGATGCGCACGAAATCGACGTTGCGGTCGTGGTGATCGAAGGTGAACTCCACCAGCCGGCGAATCGCCTCGCGCGGCGCCAGCTCCGCCAGGTGCAGGCGGCTTTCGGTGTTGCGGATATCGCCGTAGAGCTTCTCCAGCACCTCGACGTACAGCTGCTCCTTGCTGCCGAAGTAGTAATAGATCATGCGCTTGGAGGTGTGGATGCGCTCGGCGATGGCATCCACCCGAGCACCGGACAGGCCCTGCTGCACGAACTCGACAATAGCCTCTTGAAGAATGTTCTCGCGGGTCTTTTCCGGGTTGTTCTTGCGACTCTTGCGTGGCTCGATCACGGGCTGCTCGGGCGCTACGGAGAGTTCTGTGGTCATTGTCATTCTGGGGCTCACGGCCATCGCTGCACACGCGGGCGATTATGGGCCGCCTCGCGCAGCGAAGGAAAGCAGGACGGCGGCCCTTTGCCGCCGCCGTTACGAAACTCCTACAACTTCGCGTGCCGTACCCCGCCACTGCGCGACTTGGCCATGGCCGCCAGGCGTACCGCGACGTTCGCCGCGCCATACCCGACATAGCCATTCTTGCGCTGGATGATCTCGAAGAAGAAGCGCCCCTCGAACGGCTCGGTGTAGACATGGAACAGCTCGCCACCCTGGGCGTCACGGTCGTAGAGCACGTTGTAGTAGGCCAGCTCGCTGAGGAACTCGTCGTCGAAATCGAAGCGCGCCGCCAGGTCGTCGTAGTAGTTGAGCGGGATGTCCAGCAACGGCACGCCCGCCTCCTTGGCCCGGCTGACTTCGGCAAAGATATCGTCGCAATCGAAGGCGATGTGATGCACGCCCGAGCCGCCGTAACTGGACAGCGCGTGGGAGATCGCGGTCTTGCGGTTCTCGGAAATGTTCAGCGGCAAACGAATGGTGCTGCAACGGCTGCGCAGCGCCCGGCTCTTCACCAGGCCGTAGGGATCGGGCAGCACCACCTCGTCGTCGGCGGTGAAATCCAGCAGGCTCTTGTAGAACAGCACCCAGCTGTCGAGGTTGTCGGCCGGCAGCGCCATGGCCATGTGGTCGATGCGCTTGAGGCCGCCCTTGGCCACCACGCCCGGGAGCATATTGAAATCGGTGTCGTACAGGTGCTGGCCGCCCTGCTCCTGGTCCACCAGGTAGATCAGGCTGCCATCCAGCTCGCGCACGGCGGCCAGTTCCAGTTCGTTGGGGCCCACCAAGCCGCGGTACGGCTGGCCCTTGTAGGCCACCGCGCGCTCCAGCGCCTTGGCGCTGTCCTTGACCCGGATCGCCGTGGCGCACACCGAGGGGCCGTGGGCTTCGAAGAAGCTGTGGGCAAAGGAATAAGGCTCGGAGTTGAGGATCAGGTTGATATCGCCCTGGCGCATCAGGCTGACATTCTTCGAGCGGTGCTGGCCGGCCCTGGCGAACCCCAGGCGTTCCAGCCAGCCGCCAAGCTTGGCGCCCAGCGCTTCGTCCACGGCGAACTCGAGAAACTCGGTGCCGCCATATTCACTGGCCGGCGGCGGCGCGAACAGCGTATCGATATTGGCCACCGGCGCGGCTTCCTGTTCCAGGCGCTGGCGGGTTTTCTCCTCGAGGTACAGCAGCGAACGCAGACCGTCCGCGGCGTTGGCCCGCGGTGGCGCGGCGCGGAAACCGTCGTTGAAGATCTCCAGGGACAAAGGTCCGGTGTAGCCGCTCTTGATGATCGGCGCGAGGAACCCCGGCAAGTCGAAATCGCCCTGCCCCGGGAAGCAGCGAAAATGCCGGCTCCACTCCAGCACGTCCATGGCCAGGATCGGCGCGTCGGCCATCTGCACGAAGAAGATCTTGTCCCCGGGAATCTCGGCGATCGCCGCCGGGTCGCCCTTGAGCGACAAGGTGTGGAAGCTGTCGAGCAGCACGCCCAGGCTCGGATGGTCGGCCTCGCGAACGATGTCCCAGACCTGTTGATAAGTATTGACGTGCCGGCCCCAGGCCAGGGCTTCGTAGCCGATCCGCAGGCCACGGCTGCCAGCGCGCTCGGCCAGCAGGCGCAGGTCGTCCACCAGGATCTGCCGGTCGCCGACGCTGTCGGCCGCGGCATTGCTGCACACCAGCACCAGGTCGGTGCCCAGTTCCTGCATCAGGTCGAACTTGCGCTCGGCGCGTTCCAGGTTGCGTTGCAGGCGGTCGCGGCGGCAACCTTCGAAATCGCGAAAAGGCTGGAACAGGGTGATGGCGATGCCCAGGTCCGCGCACATCTGGCGGATTTCCCGAGGGCTGCCGTCGTAGTAGAGCAGGTCGTTCTCGAAAATCTCCACGCCGTCGAAACCGGCGGCGGCAATGGCTTCGAGTTTTTCCGGCAGGGTACCGCTCAAGGAGACGGTGGCAATGGAACGCTGCATGTTTCAACTCCCGGTAATGACCACAGATCGGGCGCCGTGCCTGTGGCCGCTGCCGCAGGCCCTCCAGCGCACTGAAGATCCCGCGCCCGCTTCGCGGGCCATCGCAGCCTGCGGCAACGGCTACAGATACGTTGGTTATTGGATGGGGCGGATTATTGAGCCGGGCATTGCAGACAGCAATTTAAAGTGTACGAACCAGTTAGTTTTTCGTGCGATTATCGAACAAAATGGCCATTGGCGAATTGACGATTTTTCGTCCGCTGCGCACCATCGGCAACACATTGAGCCGGCACCGAACCGCCGGCTTCAATCACCCAAGACCCAGAACACACCATAAAAATTTCAAAAATCGGGTACACCCTCATGCTTGCACTCAACGCCACACCTCTCTGCCTGGCCCTTCGGCCCTCACCCGGCCACGCCTCCAACAGCCGCCTTCAGACGGACGCACTACGGCCCCTGGGCTGACCATGCCCGCACGCTGACCAACCCGCTTTCCACCGCCGCGCCCGACGCGCGTCGACCAAAGCACTCAGCCGATCGATCATCGAGTTCACCCGCGGCCCGTCCGCATAGCCGACAATCGATCACGCGCCCTTGAGTCCCGACGAGTTGTCCCTCGTCAGTCATTGAACGGATGGCACACATGATTCCTTCTCAAAGCTCCCGCATGGCCCCGAGCCTCGGCACCGCCTCCGGCGGCATCGGCGACAAGATCCGCGGCGCCATGACGGTCGGCAAGACCCGCTGGGGCATGCTCGCCCTGGTGTTCTTCGCCACCACCCTGAACTACATCGACCGCGCCGCCCTGGGTGTGATGCAGCCGATCCTGGCCAAGGAAATGAGCTGGACGGCGATGGACTACGCCAACATCAACTTCTGGTTCCAGGTCGGCTACGCCGTCGGTTTCGTCCTGCAAGGACGGTTGATCGACCGGGTCGGCGTCAAGCGCGTGTTCTTCTTCGCCGTGCTGCTGTGGAGCCTGGCCACCGGCGCTCATGGCCTGGCCACCTCTGCCGCGGGTTTCATGGTCTGCCGCTTCATCCTCGGGCTGACCGAGGCCGCCAACTACCCGGCCTGCGTGAAGACCACGCGCCTGTGGTTCCCGGCCGGCGAACGCGCCGTGGCCACCGGCATCTTCAACGCCGGGACCAACGTCGGCGCCATGTTCACGCCGATGCTGCTGCCGTTGATCCTGCACGCCTGGGGCTGGCAGGCGGCGTTCCTGTGCATGGCTGCGCTGGGCGGCATCTGGCTGCTGTTCTGGGGCCTGAAGTACTTCAACCCGGAAGATCACCCGAGCGTCAAACAGTCCGAGCTCGAGTACATCCAGAAAGAAGTCGAACCGGAGCAGGCCCGCGTGCCTTTCTCGCGCATCCTGCGCATGCGCGGCACCTGGGCCTTCGCCCTGGCCTACGCGATCACCGCGCCGGTGTTCTGGTTCTACCTGTACTGGTTGCCACCCTTCCTCAACCAGCAGTACAACCTGGGCATCAACGTGACCCAGATGGGCATCCCGCTGATCATCATCTACCTGACCGCCGACTTCGGCAGCGTCGGTGGCGGCATCCTCTCGTCGTTCCTGATCGGCCGCGGGGTCAACCCGATCAAGGCGCGCCTGGTCTCCATGTTCCTGTTCGCCTGCTGCATCATCGGCGTGATCATGGCAGCCGGTACCTCCAGCCTGTGGCTGGCAGTGTTCGCCATCTCCCTGGGGATCGGCGCGCACCAGGCCTGGACCGCCAACATCTGGAGCCTGGTGATGGACTACACGCCCAAGCACATGATGAGCACGGTGTTCGGTTTCGGCGGTATGTGCGCAGCCATCGGCGGCATGTTCATGACCCAGATCGTCGGCCATATCCTGACCGTCACCAACAACAACTACACCGTGCTGTTCACCCTGATCCCGGCGATGTACTTCATTGCCCTGACCTGGATGTACTTCATGGCTCCCCGCAAGATTCCAAAAGTAGAAGACTGACGCTTTCCTCTCGCAGGCCCGGTTCCGGGCCTGCTTTTTTTCTCCCCCCTTCTCTCAGTCGATACCGGTTGTCCCCCCGCTGCCAACGCCACTCAGCGCCGCCGCTGTTGCCAGGCAGCCGCCAGGCCGCTGAGACAGATCACCGCGATGCCCAATTGGGTGATCGGCTGCGGCGTATGGCTGAACAACAGCCAGCCCAGCAACCCGGCGAAGACGATCTGGCAATAGCCGAACGGCGCCAGCAGCGCCGGCGCCGCGTGGCGGAAAGCCTGGGTCAGGAACAGGTGGGCGGTCATGCCGCAGGCCCCCAGCGCCAGCATCAGCGCGCCATGGACAAAGCTCGGTACCTGCCAGAACAACGGCACCAGCGCGCTCATCACCAGGGTGTTGCACAGGCCGGCGAAGAAGTTACTGGTGGTCGGGCTGTCGTGCTCGGCGAGCTTGCGGGTCAGCAGTTGGTAGAAGCAGAAAAACAGCGCCGAGCAGAAAGGCAGCAGCACCGCCGGGGTGAACAGGTCGCCACCCGGGTGAACGATGATCAGCACCCCGATAAAACCGCAGATCACCGCCAGCCATTGACCCTTCGTGACCCGCTCGCCCAGCAGCGGCACCGACAGCGCGGTGACCAGCACCGGCGCCAGGAAGTTGACCGCCGTGGCTTCCGCCAGCGGGATAAACAGCAGCGCCGAGGTGAACAGCAGGCTGGTGCCAAGCAGGCACAAGGCCCGCGCTATTTGCAGCAACGGCCGCTTGGTGCGCAACACCCGCAGGCCCGATTGCGGCAGGAAGATCCCGGCCATCAGCAGGGTATGAACCAGGTAGCGGGCCCAGACCACCATCACGATCGGATAGAACCCCGAAAGGTATTTCGACAGGGCGTCATGACTGGCGAACAGGAAGGTCGCCACGACGACCAGCAGGATGCCCTTGAAGGGCTGGTTGACACCGGAAAGGGGTGTGCTGAGGGTCATCCGCGGAGTCTCTCAAGATAGGGTTTGTTTGTAGAAAAACAGCTTCGCGGGCAAGGACTGGGCGCCCAGTCCTTGCCCGCGATAGGGCTATCCGGGCTATCCATTAAATCCTGGCCAACAACGCCCGGGTCTTGTCCAGGGCCATCTGCGCCCGCTCCAGGGCGCCAACGCCCTGTTCGAGCAATTTCACCGTGGGGATCTCCAGGCTCAACGGCAAGTTGGCCGGCAGACAATGCAAGAGCCCCGCCAGGTCGCAATCGCCATCCCCGGGAAAACGCCGTTCGTTGCGGGCCTGGCGCAGGATCTCCTGCATATCGTCCGGTCGCGGGCCGGCCACGTCGCACAGCTGGGCATAACGCAGCCGCGCCGGCGCGACCTTTGCCAGATCCTCCAGGCGCGAGGCCGAGCGATTGAAGTGGAACGCGTCCACCAGCACCGCAGCGTTGTCGCGACCGGCGTTCTCCACCACCCGCACCGCCTGCTGCAGGTTGCATGCATCGGTCCAGGGCATGAACTCCAGGTGCGGGTGCAGGCCGTAGATCGACGCCAGGTCGCACAGTTCGGCGAAGCGCTCGGTCATGCGCGCCTCGTCGGGATCGTTGCCGGCCACCAGCAGCTCGCTGGCGCCGAACTCCGCGCCGACCGCCAGCACCGCCTCGAAATCCGCGACCCGGGTGTGCGGCTCAAGCCGCAGGATCTCCACATCCAGCACGCCGACGCCGGTGTCGCGCAGGCGGCTGAGGGTCTGTCGGCGCAGATCGGCATCGGCCACCAGGGCAAAGTGATGCTCCTGCGGCGTCGCCGGCACCAGGCGCAAACCGACGTGGCTGTAACCGGCGCGGGCCGCCACCTCGACCATCTGCGGCGGCGAGATTTCCAGCACCGTGAGGCTGGCCAGGGAAAGAATGCGTTCGCTCATGCTCATCCCTCGATCGGCGCCGGGGTACAGGCCCGACCGGTCGCCGCCGCTTCACGGATCGCCTCGATCAGCGCCAGGGTCCGCGCCGCATCGGCCACGCTGACCAGCGGCTCGACCTCGCGTCGCGCCACTTTGACGAAATGCTGCAACTGCAAGCGCAGGGCCTCGGCGGCGGTGAAAGGCTCCTCGATCGCCAGCAACGGCTGATGCCAGCCGGCGCCGGCCTCGGCGTACCGCCAGCGCTTGAGTTGCGGAATGCTCAGGGCGCCACCGGTGCCAGCCAAGAGGTAGCACGGCTGGTCGGCCTGGCGCGGGTACACCGGGTTCTCGCCGGAATCCAGCTCCCAGCTCCAGGGCGCCGCCACGGCATCGGAACCGGTCAGGCTGCCCAGTGCACCGTTGGCGAATTGCAGCAGGACGGCGGCGCAATCCTCGTTGGCAAAACCGCGCACCGCGTTGCTGGTGACGGCCTGCACCTGATGCACCTCGCCGCACAGATGACGCAGCAGGTCGAGGTCGTGAATCAGGTTGGTCAGCAGCATCCCGGCCCCGGGCTCGCGACGCCAGGGAATCTCGAAATAGCTGTCGGGCTTCTGCAATTGCCAGAGCGCGGTGACCGTGGTCAGCCGGCCCAATGCCCCGCCCCGCACCAGCGCATGGGCACGGACGATCAGCGGGTTGTGGCGCCGGTGATGGCCCACCAGCACGGGAACACCGCTGCTTTTCACCGCGGCCACCAGTTCGCGCGCTTCATCCAGGCGCACGCCGACCGGTTTCTCCAGCAGCACCGGCACACCGGCCGCCAGGCAATCCAGGGCGGTGCCGACGTGCAGGTTGTTCGGGTTGGCGACAATCACGGCGTCGGGGCGGGCCTGTTCAAGCATCAGTCCATGGTCGGGGTAATACGGCACTTGCCACTGCGCGGCGATCCCGGCGGCTTGCGGGCCGGGGTCGGCCACGGCGCAGAGCCTGGCCTCGGTGAGGGTCTTGAGGTGCTGGTAATGCTGCTGGCCCATATTGCCGACGCCGATCAGGGCAATGCGCAAAGGCGAGTCCAAGGCGGGATCCTCTTGTGATTGTTATGGGAACGCGAAATTTCAAATATTTAGAACTCGGTTCCATTTTCATACAAGAGCAAAACAAAATAGTGTCCGATCAGCGAACAGCTTTAAGGCTTTAGATCGCAAAGGCCCTGCGAGCCTTATCGCAGGCTGCGCCAGCGCCTACAGAAAACGAGGAAACCCTGTAGCCGCTGCCGAGCCCCGCGAGGCTGCGATCGGGCGCGCAGCGGCCGT
>NZ_FOXG01000009.1:173365-184056 GCF_900115645.1 Pseudomonas sp. NFPP07 | reverse complement strand
CCCGTAGTGAGCGGTTTTGCGGCTCCTGCGGAGCCGATCGCAGGCTGCGCCAGCGGTTACAGAGTCAGCTGAAGAGTTCGGAGGCCTGGCTGGCGGCCGAGAGTTCGTCGGTGAACTTCAACAGCAGCGGCGCCAGTTCATGCAGGCGCGCCAGCGGCATACGCGCACTGGGGCCGGCGATGCTCAGCACTCCGACCACCCGGCCGTCGACCGGATGACGCACCACCGCGGCCACCGCCGAGGTGCCCACCGCCGAGCTTTCCTCGACCCAGGCGTAGCCCTGTTCCCGAGCCAGGCGCAGGCGTTCGAGCAGTTCGATATTCGAGCGCGGCGCGTTCGGTCCAAGATCTGCGGGGATCTCGGCGGCCTGGCGCTCCACCAGCGACAACGCCTCGGCATCGCTCAGGCAGGCCAGCCAGGCATGCCCGGAAGCGGTGTAGAACAACGGCGCCTCGCGCCCCATGTCGGGGTCGTAGCGCAATCCGGAACGGGCGCCCTGGGACTTGGCGATCCAGGTCTGGCGCTCATCCTCGATCACCCCGAGGCGCACCAGCTCGCCGGTTTCCTGGGCCAGCCGGTCGAGCACCGGCTGGACGATATCCGCGCCGCTGCTGGACAGGTAGCGAAAGCCCATGGCCACCAGCTTGGTCGACAGGTGATAGCGCAGGCTGTCCGGGTTCTGGCGCACGTAGCCCAGGCGGATCAGCTCCGCCAACAGCCGGTGGGTGGCGCTTTTGGGGATGCTCAGCTGCTCGGCCAGGGTCTGCATCGGCAGGCCGCGGGGGTCGCTGGTAAGACTTTCCAGAACGCTGAAGACGCGCTCGATTTGACTGCCGGCCATGGTCGGGTCCAGACGAAATTTGGCCGATTCTAGTGACAACCGGCGCAATGGGGAAACACACCGCGGCCTCGTTCGATAACCGCCCATAAAAACCTCGGCACGGCGCAGATGATCCTGCCCTCGCCTTGCTGTCGACTATTCGACTCCGTATATTTTTTGGAATCAAGTTCCAAAAATAATAATCGTTCGTTTAGCGGAGTTGCTTCTTCCATGCCTGCCACCGCCTCCCTGCACCACCCCGATATCGATTGCGACGTGCTGGTCGTCGGCTCCGGCGCCGCCGGCCTTTCGGCGGCCGTGACCGCGGCCTGGCATGGCCTGAAGGTCATAGTGGTGGAGAAAGACCCGGTGTTCGGCGGCGCCACCGCCTGGTCCGGCGGCTGGGCCTGGGTGCCGTGCAACCCGCTGGCGCGACGGGCCGGCATAGTCGAAGACGTGGAACTGCCGCGGACTTACCTGAAGCACGAACTGGGCGAACGCTACCGGCCAGCACTGATCGACGCCTTCCTCGAGGCCGGGCCGCGCATGGTGTCGTTCTTCGAGCGTCATACCGCGCTGCAATTCGCCGACGGCAACGCCATCGCCGATATCCACGGCAATACGCCGGGCGCCGGCACCGGCGGACGCTCGGTGATCGCCGCGCCCTACGATGGGCGCGAGGTCGGCACGCTGCTCAAGCGCCTGCGCAAGACCATGCGCGAAACCTCGTTCATCGGCATGCCGATCATGGCCGGCGCCGACCTTGCGGCCTTCCTCAACCTGAGCCGTTCGCTGCCGGCGGCCTGGCATGTGAGCAAACGCGTCGCTCGCCACCTGCGCGACCTCGTCACCCATCGCCGCGCCCTGCAACTGGTCAACGGTGTGGCGCTGGTGGCGCGCCTGGCCAAGTCGGCGCAGGACCTTGGCGTGTTGCTCTGGGAATCGGCGCCGGTCACCGAATTGCTGCGTGACGGCGACGCGGTGACCGGGGCGATTGTCAGCAGCGCCACCCGGGGGCCCATTCGTATCCACGCCCGCAAAGCGGTGGTGCTGGCGGCCGGTGGTTTCGCCAACGACATCGAGCGGCGCAAGGCGCTGTTCCCACGCACGCCCACCGGCCACGAACACCTGGCCCTACCGCCGTTGGCAGTCTCGGGCGACGGCTTGCGCCTGGGGGAAAGCGTCGGTGCCCGGGTCGATACCGACATGGAATCCCCCGTGGCCTGGGCCCCGGTCTCCGCGGTGCCCTACCAGGACGGCAGCCGCGGGCATTTCCCGCACATCATCGAGCGCGGCAAGCCGGGGATCATCGGCGTCTTGCGCAACGGCCAACGCTTCGTCAACGAAGCCGACGGTTACTACGACTATGTGCGAGCGATGGTCGCGGCGGCGCCCGAGGGCGAAGAAGTGGCGTCGTGGCTGATCTGCAGCCACGGCTTCCAGCGCCGCTATGGCCTGGGCATCTCCCGGCCCTTCCCGGTGCCGCTGGCGCCCTTTATCCGCAGTGGTTACCTGAAGCGTGGCGCGAGCATCGAGGAACTGGCCCAGGCTTGCGGCATCGAGGTGAACGGCTTGCGCGCCACCCTGGCGGAATACAACCGGCATGCCCGACAAGGCCAGGACCCGCTGTTCGGCCGGGGCTCGACGCCCTACAACCGCAAGCAGGGCGACCCGCGCCAGCAACCCAACCCGTGCGTGGCGCCCATCGAACAGGGGCCGTTCTACGCGGTGAAAGTCCAGCCGGGCTGCTTCGGAACGTTCGCCGGGCTCAAGGTCAACCCCCACGCCCAGGTGCTCGACGGCCAGGGCCAGGCCATCGCCGGCCTGTACGCCGCCGGCAGCGACATGGCCAGTATCATGGGCGGCCACTACCCCGCCGGCGGCATCAATCTCGGCCCGGCGCTGACCTTCGGCTACATCGCCGGTCGGCACATCGCGGGCGCCAGCGCTTACGAATAAGGCGGCATTCAACTTCGAAAAGGGTGTGGTTCTTGAGATCGCTTGAAGGCCCTGCGGACCTTATCGCAGGCTGCGCCAGCGGCTACAGAAAGCACGGAATCCCTGTAGCCGCTGCCGAGCCCGCGAGGCTGCGATCGGGCGCGCAGCGGCCGCAAAACGGGCGACCGCGTTCAGCGTGCCCTACCGCAGCAACCCCAAATCAGACCGGGCCACTTCCGGCACCAATGGCCAATCAGAAATCGAAGAACACCGTCTCCCCTTCCCCCTGGATGCGGATATCGAAGCGGTACGCCCGCTGCCCATCCACGTCACAGGGATGCGCCAGCAGGGTGTCGCGCCGCTGCGGCTGCTCGATCAGGTTCAGCACCGGGCAGGCGGCGTTGGCTTCCGGCTCGTCGGCGAAATACAGGCGCGTGTGCAGGTGGATGTTGATCCCCCGGGCGAACAGCGCCACGTTGATGTGCGGCGCCATCGGCACCCCGGCGGCGTTGTTCACCACGCCCGGCTTGACCGTGTGCAGCGTCCACTCGCCGGCATCGAAGGTGGTGGCCGTGCGCCCGAAGCTGTTGAAGGCTTTCTCCGAATCGAACACAGGGTCGTAGACGCCCTCGTGGTTGGCTTGCCAGAACTCAAGGAATGAGTCGCGCACCAGATGGCCGTTGCCGTCATACACGTGGCCGATCAGCAGGATCTTTTCCCCCTGGGCGTCGGGCCCGGCCATCCGGTTCCAGATCTCGTCGCTGCGGGTCGGGTTGCCCGCGGCGGCCAGCGCCAGGCCGATGTGCACATAAGGGCCGGCCGTTTGCGAAGGGGTTTCAGGCAGTAATTGGATAGGCATGGCGGGCTCCTCAGCAATTCTCGAAGTGGGTCTTGCGCTGGCCGCGCAACACGATGTCGAAGCGATAGGCCAGGCAGTCCATCGGGTTGGCACTGCTCATGTCCAGCCGCGCGATCAGGCTCTGCACCGCCTGCGGATTGGCGATCGACTTGACGATCGGGCACAGCGGGATCAGCGGGTCGCCCTCGAAATACAGCTGGGTGATCAACCGCGTGGCGATCGACGGCCCGCTGATGGAGAAGTGAATATGCGCCGGGCGCCAGTCGTTCGGGCCGTTGCGCCACGGGTAAGGGCCGGGCTTGATGGTGCGGAAGCTGTAGTAGCCGTCACGGTCGGTCAGGGCCCGACCGACGCCGCCGAAGTTCGGGTCCAGCGGCGCCAGGTAGCGGTCGTTCTTGTGCCGGTAACGGCCACCGGCGTTGGCTTGCCACATCTCCACCAGGGTGTGGGGAATCGGCTGGCCGTACTGATCGCAGACCCGGCCGGCGACGATGATCCGCTCGCCCACCGGCAAGCCGCCGTTATTGAAGTTGAGCAGCAGGTCGTTGTCGAAACGCCCGGTCTTCAGATGGGAGAAATCGGGGCCGCTGGTTTCGCTCAGCGATTGCGGGATGCTCACCAGCGCCTGGCGTGGCGAACGAGCCACGGAGGTCTTGTAGTCGGGGGTCAGGGCCTTGGGATGCCAATTACGGTCACGGATAACGAAGCGACTGCTGTCTGCATCAGACATGTCGGTCTCCTGTTGTTTGATTTATGGAGCGCAGCCCGCGCAGTTTCAAACAACGGCAGCCCGACGACTATTGAAAAGCCCCCTCAAGAACATAACCAAAAGGTTATGGGTAACGCCCCTCGCGATAGGCCTGCCCGACTTCCCGCAGCACCTCGACGCACCATTGCGCCGCCAGCGACAGCGGCAGGCTGGCGTTGCTGGAGATGCCCACCGAGCCGCCCGGCTCGCGCTGCCCCAGGTCGATCTCGCGCAGCTCGCCATTGGCCAGGTCCAGGCGCACCGCATCCAGCGGGGCGATCCACAGTGCATCGCTGGACAGCGCATAACGCCGGCTCAAGGCCACCGAGAGGGTTTCCAGGCGCTGGCGCGACTGGCTGATGCCGCACTGCACGAACAGGCTGTCGGCGAATTTGCGGATGGTGGTACCGGCCAGCGGCAGTACCAGCGGGTAGCGCTCCAGCGCATGCCGATCCAGCGGCCCGTGCAGCAACGGATGATCGGGGCGCGCCACCAGGGTCATCGACTCGCTGTACAGATGCTCGAAGCTCAGGCCCTGGATCTGCGGGCTGTCCGTCATGCGCCCGACCACCAGGTCGACATCGCCGACCCGCAACTGCGACAGCAGGTAGGCGCTGGGGCCGGTGACCACGCTCACCACCAGCGCCGAATGCCGTTCGTGCAGGCGCCGCACCACCTCCGGCAGCAGCAGGCTTTCGGCGGTCGAAAGCACACCCAGGCGCACCACGCCGGCGGCATATTCGCCACCACGCAAGGTGTTCACCCCCTCGCGCAGGGCCTGCACCGAGGGCCCGGCGTAACGCAGAAAGGCCATGCCGGCCTCGGTCAGGCTGAGCCCGGCCTTGCTCCGGGCGAACAGCCGGGTGTCGAGCAGTTCTTCCAGTTCCTTGAGGGTTTTCGACATCGCCGGCTGGCTTACCGCGAGCACATCCGCCGCCCGCGCCAGGCTGCCCTGGCGAGACATTTCAAGAAAACATACGAGATGACGGAATTTGATGCGGGTATCGATGTTCAAAGGAGGCCCCGGATGTGTCGCGACAGGATCGATGCGGCTGCGGGCAATGGTAGCGTGCATGCAAAAGGCTGACGACCGGACTGGCGTCTGCCCTACTCACCAGCAACACTGATCAGCAAATTAGAACGAGGATTCACCCATGCTTTGGAAAAAAGGACGGCGCAGCGACAACGTGGTGGATGCTCGCGATGACAGCGGCGGCGGTGGAGGCGGCGGTCTGCGCTTTGGCGGCGGCAAGGGGCTGAGCCTGACCGCCATCATCCTGATCGTCGGCATCGGCTGGGTCACCGGCCAGGACCCGTTGCAAATCCTCGGGCAGCTCGCCGGGCAGATGGATCAGTCCTCGGCGCCCGCCACCACCCAGCAGACCCGCCAGGCGCCGCCGGCCAACGACGAGCAGGCGGAATTCGTGCGCTCCATCCTCGGCGACACCGAAGACACCTGGGGCCAGATCTTCCAACAGGCCGGACGCGCCTATCAGCAACCCAAGCTCATCCTGTTCCGTGGCCGGGTGAACTCCGCCTGCGGCTCGGCGACCTCCGCCACCGGCCCGTTCTATTGCCCGGCCGACCAGCAGGTGTACCTGGACATGGACTTCTTCCGCGAGATGGACCAGCGCTTCTCGGCCGCCGGCGACTTCGCCCAGGCCTACGTGATCGCCCACGAAATCGGCCACCACGTACAGACCCTGCTCGGCGTCTCGGCGAAGATCCAGGCGGCCCGCCAACAAGGCCGGCAGATGGAAGGCGACGGCGGCCTGCTGGTGCGCCAGGAACTGCAGGCCGACTGCCTGGCGGGCGTCTGGGCCAACCATGCTCAGAAACGCCTGAACTGGCTGGAGCCGGGGGATATCGAAGAAGCCCTGAACGCCGCCAACGCCATCGGTGACGACCGCCTGCAACAGCAAGGCCAGGGCCGCGTGGTACCGGACTCCTTCACCCATGGCAGCTCGGCGCAACGGGTGCGCTGGTTCAAGACAGGTTTCGCTCAAGGCCAAGTCGGCCAGTGCGACACCTTCGCGGCGAAGAGTCTGTAATGCGCCGGGTACTGGTGCTGCTCACGTTATGGATGATCTGCGCCGGCGCGCAGGCAGCGGAAAATGGCGTCAAGACGGTCAGCCCCGCACGGCTGAACCTCGAAGGCGGCGAACTGGCCATCGGCCTGAGCCAGGACTGGCAGCGGCCGCTGCCCGAGGTCCAGCGGGCGCTGATCATCGTCCACGGGCGCCTGCGTAATGCCCAGACCTACCTGCAAAGCGCCGAACAGGCCGCCAGCCAGGCCGGGCAAAGCGCGTCCACCCTGGTGGTCGTCCCGCAGTTTCTCAACCAGAGCGATATCGAGCGTCACCAACTACCCGACTCGCTGCTGCGCTGGCAGGGCAATGACTGGATGGCCGGCGAGCCGTCCAGCGGGCCCAGGGCGGTCAGTTCCTATGCGGTGCTGGATGCGATCATCACGCGGCTGAGCGATCGCCAGCAGTTCCCGTCCCTGACCGAGATCGTCATCGCCGGCCACTCCGGTGGCGCCCAGGTGGTGCAGCGTTTCGCCCTGCTCGGCCAGCACCATCCGGCCCTGGAGGATGACGGCATCAAGCTGCGCTACGTCATCGCCAACCCGTCGTCCTATGCCTACTTCGACGAGCAGCGCCCGGTGAAGGTCGATGCCGGCGCGTGCCCCGGCTTCAACCACTGGAAGTACGGCCTGCTCAAGCTGCCGGCCTACGCCGCCGGCCAGACCGCGCAGCAACTGGAACAGAGCTACGTCAAGCGCGATATCACCTACCTGCTGGGCAAACAGGACACCGACCCGCACCACCCGGCGCTGGACACCAGCTGCGCCGCCGAGGCCCAGGGCGCCTACCGCTTGATTCGCGGGCACAACTATTTCAACTACCTGAAACAGCGCCATCCCCAGGGATTGCAACAGCAATTGATCGAAGTGCCCGGCGTCGGGCATGACGGCGACAAGATGTTCACTTCGCCCGAGGGGCAGAAGGCATTGTTCGGCCAATAAGCTCGGCCAATAAACAGAGTGAGATCAGCAAGAACGCTATCGCGAGCAAGCTCGCGATGGATCTCAGGCCAAAAGCATCTGCTTCAGGACCACGCAATCCTCGGCATGCCAGTCGGCCAGCTGCGGCCACGGGTTATCCGGCAGGTTGACCAGCACCGTATGGGTGCCCGCCGCGCGACCGCAGTCGAGGTCGAAGCGGTAGTCGCCGACCATCACCATCTCGGCGGGCGCCACCTCCCAGGCCGCGGCCAGCTTCAGCAAGCCGCCCGGGTGAGGCTTGGGCGGCGCTTCGTCGCGCCCCAGCACGTCTTCGACGGCAAAGCAGTCGGCCAGGCCGATGGCCTCCAGGGTGATATGGGCCAGCTCCCGTGCATTGCGGGTCAGGATGCCCAGGCGATAGCCCCGCGCCGCCAGCTCCCGCACCAGCTCCACCGCCCCCGGCGCCGGGCGCGAACCCAAGGCCAGGTCGCGCTCGTGCTCCAGCAGCCAGGCGTGTTTCGCTGCGGCTTCAGCGGCGGGCAAGGCCGCGAGGTGGGTCAGAATGTCATGCTCCGGCGGGATCCCCAGCGCTTCGCGGATAGCCGCGAAATCATGCACGGCCACCGTCAGGGTGCCGTCCATGTCGAACACCCAATGCCGCACCTCGGCCAGGCTCATGCCCAGTCCTTGCGGTGGCGGATCAGGCCTTCCTGGGTCACCGACGCCACCAGCTGGCCGGCGCGGTTGAACACGCTGCCACGGGAGAAACCGCGGGAATTGCCGGCCCACGGGCTGTCCATGGCATACAGCAGCCAGTCGTCGGCGCGCAGGTCGGCATGGAACCACAGCGCGTGGTCGAGGCTGGCGACCTGCATGTCCTTCTGCCACACCGACTTGCCGTGGGGCAGCATCGAGGTGGTCAGCAGGCCGAAGTCCGAGGCGTAGGCCAGCAGGTATTTATGCAGCGCGGGAATGTCCGGCAGACTGCCGTCGGCGCGGAACCAGACGTATTTGATCGGGTCCGCCGGCTGCGGGTTGTAAGGGTCTTTCTCGGTGACCGGGCGCACTTCGATGGGCTTGGGGCACAGCAGTTTTTCGCGCATGTGCTCAGGGATCAGGTGCGCGCGCTGCTGGGTGATCTCCAGCTCCGACGGCAGGTTTTCCGGGCCGACCACCTGGGGCATCGTGTCCTGGTGCTCGAAGCCATCCTCGTCGTACTGGAACGAGGCGCTGCAGGTGAAGATCGGGTTGCCCTTCTGGATCGCCGTCACCCGGCGGGTGCTGAAGCTGCCGCCATCGCGCACCCGGTCGACCTGATACACCACCGGCAGCGCCGCGTCGCCCGGGCGCAGGAAATAACCGTGCAGCGAATGCACATGGCGGGCCTCTTCGACAGTCTGGCTGGCCGCGGACAGGGACTGACCCAACACCTGGCCGCCGAACAGCTGGCGGAAACCCAGGTCCTGGCTGCGACCGCGAAACAGGTTTTCCTCGATCGGTTCCAGGGTCAACAGGTCGACCAGATCATCCAACACGTGGCTCATTCAGACTCTCCTCACACAGAGCAATGCCGCGCAGTCTTCGCTGCCGCGGTCGATTCAATCGGGTTCACACACATGGGCACACTCCAGATGCCCCCGACCTGCTATCCATGCAAGGTTTCCAACCATTGTTCGCGGTTGATGCGATACAGCACATGATGACGCAGCGGATGCTCGCTGCCGAGCTTTGGGTGATCGAAATCGTCGTCCGCAGCGTGTTGCATGCCGATGGCCTGCATGACTTTCTGCGACGGCAGGTTGCTGGTGGTGGTGAAGGCGACGATCTCCTTCAGGGCCAGGCGATCGAAACCACAGCGCAACGCGGTCCAGGCCGCTTCGCTGGCATAGCCCAGGCCCCAGTGCTCGCGCGCCAGGCGCCAGCCGATTTCCACCGCCGGGGTGAACGGCGCCTCGAAGCCCACCACGCCCAGCCCGGTAAAACCGATAAAGGCCCCGGTATCCTTGCGCTCCAGCGCCCACGTGCCAAAACCGTGCTCGGCGAAATGCCCACGGATCCGACCGATCAGCGCAGCGCTTTCCAGGCGGCTCAAAGGGGCCGGAAAATAACGCATCACCTGCGGATCGGCACACATCGCCGCGAACGCCGGCAAATCCTCGTCGCGCCACTGGCGCAACAGCAGTCGAGCACTTTCGAGTTGCAGTATCGGCTCCATCGTCCCCTCCATTTCCATGCGTGCCAGTCTACATCGCTGGTAGGATCCTTTTCGGATTCCTACATGAAATTGCCATGCCACTGCCGCTGATCTACCACGACGACTACAGCCCTGAGTTCCCGGCGGAGCACCGCTTCCCCATGGACAAGTTTCGCCTGCTGCGCGACCACCTGGTGGACAGCGGCCTGACCCGCGATGCCGACCTGCTGCGCCCGGAGCTGTGCCCCAGGGAAATTCTCGCCCTGGCCCACGACCCTGGGTATATCGAACGCTATATGGCCGGCGAGTTGTCGCGGGAAGACCAGCGGCGCCTCGGCCTGCCCTGGAACGAAGCCCTGGCCCGGCGCACCGTGCGCGCTGTCGGCGGCTCGTTGCTGGCCGCCGAACAGGCCCTGGAGCATGGCCTGGCCTGTCACCTGGCCGGCGGCACCCATCACGCCCACTACGACCACCCGGCGGGCTTCTGCATCTTCAACGACCTGGCGGTAATCAGCCATTACCTGCTGGAAGCCGGGCGGGTCAGCCGGGTGCTGATCTTCGACTGCGACGTGCACCAGGGAGACGGCACCGCGCGGATTCTCGAACATACCCCGGACGCCGTGACTGTCTCGCTGCACTGCGAAAAAAACTTCCCGGCGCGCAAGGCCAGCAGCGACTGGGACATCCCCCTGCCGATGGGCATGGGCGACGCCGACTACCTGAAGGTGGTCGACGATGCCCTCAATTACCTGCTGCCGCTGTACCAGCCGGACCTGGTGCTGTACGACGCCGGGGTGGATGTGCACCAGGACGATGCCCTGGGTTACCTGAAGCTGACCGACCAGGGCGTCGCCGCCCGCGACGAACAGGTGATGCGCCATTGCCTGGGCCGCGACATCCCGGTGCTGGGGGTGATCGGCGGTGGCTACAGCAAGGACCGCCAGGCCCTGGCCCGGCGCCACGGCATCCTCCACCACAGCGCGCAACGGGTGTGGACGTCATTGGGTTGCCATTGAAAAATGAGCGCCGCCGCGTCATCAGGTTGTCATCAAAAGATGGGCGTCTTACCCCCAACCGCTGTGGAGCCGCTTGTGGATAACCTGCGCGTAAGCCGCTGCACGCCAG
>NZ_FOXG01000009.1:0-172805 GCF_900115645.1 Pseudomonas sp. NFPP07 | reverse complement strand
CAGGCAATACAAGCCCTCCAGCCCGCTGCTCATTTTTCGACCAACACCTGTAGCCGCTGCCGCAGGCGGCGATCGACCGGAACGGTCGCTGGCGTCGGCACTGGCGCTGGAGGTCCTGCGGACCTATCGCAGCCTGCGGCAGCGGCTACAGAAACGGGGGCCGGTCGCGTCATCAGGTTGTCATCAAAAGATGGGTGCCTTACCCCCAATCTCTGTGGAGCGGCTTGTGGATAACCTGAGCGCAAGCCTCTGCAGCCCATGGGATATAAGCCCTGCAAAGCACTGAACGTTTTTTGATCAGCCCCCTGCATAAGCCACTGCGGGACGCATGGAGCATTGGCGACGGGCCGGCCTCGGGTAGAATGCCCGGCTTATTCCGCCACGCCACCGCCCGCCATGACCTTATCCCGCACCACCCTGCCCCATCACGTCGCCATTATCGGTGGCGGCCCCGCCGGCCTGATGGCGGCCGAGGTGCTGAGCCTGGCGGGCCTGCGCGTCGATCTCTACGACGGCATGCCATCGGTAGGCCGCAAGTTCCTGCTGGCCGGGGTCGGCGGCATGAACATCACCCATTCCGAGGCCTACCCGGCCTTCCTCTCGCGTTATGCCGAACGGGCCCCACAGATTGCCCCGCTGTTGCGCGAGTTCGGCAGCGAGGCGTTGTGCCAATGGATTCATGGCCTGGGCATCGAGACGTTCGTCGGCAGCTCGGGCCGGGTGTTCCCCACCGATATGAAAGCCGCGCCGCTGTTGCGCGCCTGGCTCAAGCGTCTGCGCGATGCCGGCGTGGTTATCCACACCCGCCATCGCTGGCTCGGCTGGAATGTCGATGGCAGCCTGCGCATCCACAGCCCGGAAGGCGAAAAATCGGTCCAGGCCGACGCCCTGTTGCTGGCGCTGGGTGGCGGCAGCTGGTCGCGCCTGGGTTCGGATGGCGCCTGGATGCTGCCGCTGGAGCAGCGCGGCGTGCAACTGGCGCCCCTGCAACCGAGCAACTGCGGGTTTGAGGTGCAGGACTGGAGCGATCTGCTGCGCAGCAAGTTCGCCGGCGCCCCGCTGAAGAACGTAGCCATTGGCCTGAACGACGACATCCCCCGCCTAGGCGAATGCGTGATCACCACCACCGGGATCGAGGGCAGCCTGATCTACGCGCTATCGGCACCGATTCGCGAGGCAATCAACAAGCACGGCACCGCTACGGTGCATATCGACCTGTTGCCGGGCAAACCCCATGACCGGATCCAGGCCGCGCTGAGCAAGCCACGGGGCTCGCGCTCCATGGCCAAGCACCTGCACAGCCAGGTGGGCATCGATGGGTTAAAAGCCGCGCTCTTGCGTGAGCTGACCAGCGCCGACTGCTTCGCCGACCCGGCGCTGCTGGCCAAGGCGATCAAGGCCCTGCCGTTGACCCTGGTGAAAACCCGGCCCCTGGACGAAGCCATCAGCAGCGCCGGCGGCGTGACGTTCGAGGCCATGGACCAACGCCTGATGCTCAAGCAATTGCCCGGCGTGTTCTGCGCCGGGGAGATGCTCGACTGGGAAGCGCCCACCGGCGGCTACCTGCTCACCGCGTGTTTCGCCAGCGGGCGGGCAGCGGGGGTGGGGATGCTCGAGTGGTTGCGGGAAAAGGCCTGAGGCCGGCCTACGCCCTGTAGCCGCTGCCGAGCGAAGCGAGGCTGCGAACGGCCGCGCAGCGGCCGCCAAAGCAAACGACCCGGCTTCTCCAGGAGAACCGGGTCGTTTGGTTTTACGAGGACTGCGTCCTCGATCGCAGGCTGCGCCAGCGGCTACAGGAGCGGTGTTGATCGCTTACGGCTTGCGCTTGCGCGGCCCGGTATTGAACGCCGGCACCTTGCGCACCGGTTTCACCGCCGGGGCTTCGGCCACTTCGCCGCTGTCCACCCACTTGCCCAGGTTGCGCTTGCCGCCACCGCCGGAAGTCTTGGGTTTCTTCGGTTTTTTCGGTTTCTTGATCACCTGGCCGCTGGCGTCGGTTTCCGGCACCCGGTGCTCCGGGATGAAGTCCGGCTCGTCATGGCGCTTGAGGGTCTGGCGGGTCAGCATCTCGATGGCCGACAGCAGGTTCACTTCATCGGCGCACACCAGCGAGATCGCCTCACCGGTGGAGCCGGCGCGACCGGTGCGGCCGATGCGGTGGATGTAATCCTCGGCGACGATCGGCAGGTCGAAGTTGACCACCAGTGGCAAGTCCTCGATGTCCAGGCCACGGGCCGCGACATCGGTGGCCACCAGGATCTGGATCTCGCTGGCCTTGAAGCGGTCCAGCGCCCGCTGGCGGGTGGCCTGGGGCTTGTCGCCATGGATGCCGTCGGCGTTCACGCCCTGGCCCTGCAGCCTTTCCACCAGCGCGTCCACGCCGTTGCGGGTCTTGGCGAACACCAGCACCTGCTTCCAGCGGTTCTTGCGCAGCAGGTGGCTGAACAGCTCCGGCTTGCGCTTCTTGTCCACCGTCACCACCCATTGCTTGACGGTGTTGGCGGCAACGTTGCGCGGGCTGACTTCGATGCTCAGCGGGTCGTTGAGCATCTGCCCGGCCAGCAGGCGGATGTCATCGGAGAAGGTCGCGGAGAACAGCAGGGTCTGACGCTTTTTCGGCAGGGCGCGATAAATGTTCGCCAGCTCTTCGGAAAAGCCCAGGTCGAGCATGCGGTCGGCTTCGTCCAGCACCAGGGTCTGCAACTGGTTGAACTTCAGCGCGTTCTGGCGGAACAGATCGAGCAGGCGGCCCGGCGTGGCCACCAGCAGGTCAACGCCGCCGCGCAGCTTCATCATTTGCGGATTGATGCTGACGCCGCCGTACACCGCGTAAGTGCGCAGCGGCAGGTTCTCGGCGTACTGGCGCACCGCTTCGTGCACCTGTTCGGCCAGTTCGCGGGTCGGCACCAGAATCAGGGCGCGCACCGAGTTGGCGGAGACTTTCGGCCCTTCCATGGCCAGCAACTGCAACAGCGGCAAGGCGAAGCCGGCGGTCTTGCCGGTGCCGGTCTGGGCCGCGGCCATCAGGTCGCGACCGCCCAGCACCGCCGGAATGGCTTGCGCCTGCACCGGTGTTGGGGTCTGGTAGCCAAGCGTTTCGAGGGCGCGCAGCAAGGGTTCGATCAGGCCAAGAGTGGCGAATGTCATGGGGATACCGTAGGGAAATTGTCAGCGCAGGTGTGCAATGGGCGGCAGTTTACCCTAATTCAGGTGGGTTTCTTTCGGGCTGACGAGTTGCCCCGCAACAGGTCGCCAGCGGGCGGGCATGAAGAATGCGGGTGGACGCGCCTTGAGATACGGGAGGAGAATTCAGTCCCTTTTTTCCCTATTGCACCTTTGAAGATCCAGGAGCCTGACCTGTATGGATACGCCCAACCCCTTCCAGACACCGACCGCCGAATTGCAGACCCCGGCGGCGACTGCGCCATTGCGCCTGTACAGCATCAACGCTGTCGGCCTTGCCACATTCCTCGGCACTTCCGTGGCGGGGTCCTACATGATCGCCGCCAACCTCAAGGCGCTCGGCCGTGAAAGCGAAGTGAAGAAGGCCTGGTACATCGGTATCGGCCTGCTCATCCTGATGATGGTGCTGGGCGCGGTGCTACCGGAAAGCGTTCCAGCCGTGGTCTTCGTACTGCCACCGATTTTTGCAATGAACACCTACGCACGCCAGCTCTTCGGTCCAGTCGTTATCGAACACAAACTCAGCAAGGGGCCTTTCTTCTCGTTGTGGCGCGTCGCCGGGATCAGCCTGCTGTTCATGCTGGCCTTCGTCGTGGCGCTGATACCGCTGGTGATGCTGTTCAACCCGGCCTGATTACGGCTGGCTGGAACAAAAAACGCCGGGCAATGCCCGGCGTTTTTGCTCGCGCGCTACCCGGCACTCTCAAGCGGAGGCTTCTTTCAGGCATCACGTAAAAATACCTTGCGCCCGGACACCGAGCGTTTCGGACGGGTACGAAAAGCCGCCGGGTCAATGTACAGGGCAGTGACCCACCGCCTATGATCCCGGCCGCCGGCACACCTCCTTATTCATCACTTACCCGCACAGGCGCTCTGTCGATCCCGATCGACTGGGGGGCGTCCGTGCGGTTTCAGGAATGGTTATGCCTCGCTTCAGATTGACCGCGTTTTCCCGCGCCCACCGCCTTTACTGCACCAGCCTCGCGGCGGCCGTACTGTTTCCCGTGAGCGGCGAGCTACTGGCCCAGGAGACCGGCTCGCAGGCTCCGGCCGCCCAGAGCGGCCCCTTCATCAACCTCCAGACCCTCGCCCCGGGAGCCCGCAGCACGGCCGAGGTCGGCACCCAACGCCTGCAACAGGAAACCGGCCTGAGCATCCGCAGCCTCGTGCCGACCACGGCCGATGGCTTCAAGGACCTCAGGGTGCTGGTCGGCAAGACCCATAGCCGCAGCTTGCAGCCGGAGGACGAAATGATTGTCGCCAGTCGTGCCGATGGCAGCTTCGTCGCGCTGTTGCCGCAAGCCAATGCGATCATTCGTGGCACCGCCGATGGCCAGCAGTCGCTGTTGCGCTTCGACGGCCCGCAACGCCCGGCCCATGCCCAGGACTCCCTGGAAGCCCCGGGCAAGGAGCAGCCCAACCTGCTCGAATCGCGCAGCGGCCAACGCAGCTATCAGCTTGATCGCAGCGCCAACGGGGACATCCTCATCGACCTGCTGGCAGGCTTCTCGGAGGCGTCGGCCAGGTTTATCGGTGACCCCGAAGCCTATGCCCTGGCGCAGGTGGTGGCGGTCAACCGCGCCGTGCAGCAATCGCAGATCCAGGGCGTGCGTGTACGCCTGGTAGGTACCCAGGTGGTCAGCGATGACATGCCGATCACCACGGGCTCCCTGAGCCAGGTCAGCAAAGTGTTCGCCGACGGCATCAAGCAGTACAGCCCGGACCTGGTCGCCAGCTTCGTGCGCGGGGTCCCAGGCCAGGACACGGCGGTCGGCTGGGCCTACGTCAACGGGCGCTACTCGATCAACTACATCAATGGGCCGACGGTGTTTCGCCATGAACTGGCGCACAACATCGGCGGCAGCCACTGCTCGGACGGCAAAAGCTACCGCTTCGGCTATAACAACGGCCGGGTCGGCACCATCCTCTGCGGCAACCAGGTGCCCTACTACTCCAACCCGGATCTCAAGGACAGCCGTGGAGTGCCGCTGGGCGATGCGCAGACCGCGAACATGGCCAGGGTCTGGCGCGAGAACGCGGCGAAGATCTCCGCCTACGCGCCTGCCGTGGTGCCCCTGGCCGACGAGCAAGCCACACCCTTGCTGCAACAGTCGGTCGATCTGGCCAAGGACGAAATACGCTACTTCCCCCTGGACGTCCCCAGCGGCACCCAGCGCCTGGTGTTCAGCGTGACCCAGGGCCCGCAGAACGAGTCGTCGAGCAAGGTCCAACTGCTGCTCAAGCAGGGCAGCCAGCCAAGCGTCAGCGACTATGACTACCGTTCCCTGGAAAACAACGGCGTGGCCCTGGCGGTCAACGATCCGCAGGCCGGCCGTTGGTACCTGGCGTTGCGCGTGGAAAAGAACAAGAGCGTGGCCGGCATGGTGATCGAGGGTCACGCCTTCGCCACCCAGAACGAAACCGTCAAGGCGCGTTATGTGCGGCTGGTGGCCAATTCCTCGGTGGATGGCAAGGAAGGCGCCAGCATCGCCGAACTGCACCTGGCCGATGCCCGCGGCAAATCCCTGCCCCGCGGCTGGCGCATCCACTCCGCCAGCAGCACCCAGGCCGGTTCGCCCGGCAGCAACATCCTCGACGGCAACCCCAAGTCCTACTGGGCTTCGGCGACCGGGGCCGGTTATCCCCATCAACTGGTGATCGACCTGGGCACCGAGAGCCGCTTCTCCCAGTTGCATTACCTGCCACGCCAGGACCAGGGCCTGAGCGGCAATATCAAGGATTACCAGGTGTATGGCGGCGCCGGCCCGGACGGTCCGTGGACGCTGCTCGCCGATGGCGAATTCAGCGCCGACAACGAGGTCAAGTCCGCCGCCCTCAAGCCGGTCGACGCCGATCTGCCGCCGGTGGCGGTGATTCATGGCAAGACCGAGGCCGAGGCCGGTCAGCAGGTAGTCCTGGATGCCTCCGCGTCCAGCGACCCGCAGGGCAATGCCCTGAGTTACGCCTGGGAAGTGACGCCGGCCCTGGACTTCAGCTTCGACGGCCCGCGCCTGAGCTTCAGCGCTCCCGAACGGGCCAGCGACACTCGCTACCGCTTCACGTTGAAGCTGAGCAACGGCAAGCAGAGCAGCAGCGCCAGCCATGAAGTGCTGGTCAAGGCCGGCGGCAACGCGGCCAGCTGCCAAGCCCAGTGGGAAGCCGGCAAGGTCTATACGGAGAAAAACCAGGTGCAGCACAAGGGTCGCCAATACATGGCCCGCTGGTGGGTACAGGGCAGCGAACCCGGCAATCCGAACTTCACCGGCGCCGACGGCAGCGGCAAGGTGTGGAAGGATCTGGGGCCATGCGACAATGACACTCAGGTCGAGCCACCGCTACCGAGCATCAACGGTGCGACCCAAGCCAAGGCCGGCGAGCAGGTCCGGCTCGACGCCTCGGGCTCCAGCGACCCCGCGGGCCTGCCCCTGGAGTACCGTTGGAGCGTCACCCCGAGCCTGAGTTTCCAGGCCAACGGGCCGCAACTGACGTTCATCGCGCCGAAGACCGGCAAGGACGCCAACTACCGCTTCAGCCTCGAACTGAGCAACGGCCATCACACAGTGGTCAGCGAGCACAACGTGAAGGTCAGCGCCGAGGAAGGTGGGCAACCCAGCCTCTGCCTGGGGCAATGGAACGCGAATAACGCGTACCTGGCCGGCAACAAGGTCAGCCACAACGGCCACTTCTATACCGCGCGCTGGTGGACCCAGGGCAATGAACCGGGTAACCCGGCGTATACCGGAGGCGAAGGCAGCGGCAAGGTCTGGCGCGACGAAGGCGCCTGTAACTGATGCCCCTGTAACTGCCCCCCGGGCGAACGCAGCGCGCTCGCCCGGGGGTTCAGGGCAATCACGACCACCAGTGTCAGGCGGTCGTTTCTTCCGCCAGCACTTTCACTTTCGGTCGGCTCCACTGCGGCAGGCCGATCAACACCACGGCACTGATGATCACCACCATCGCCAGCGCCTCCTCCAGGCCGATGGTCTCGCCGACAAACACGATCCCCAGCAGCACCGCTACCGCCGGGTTGACGTAGGCATAGCTGGTGGCCGCCGCCGGACGCACATGCTTGAGCAAGTACATGTAGGCGTTGAAGGCGATGATCGAGCCGAAACCGATCAAGTACGCCAGGGCTGCCCAGCCTTCGATCGGCGGAACGGCGGCCAGTTGCTCGCCGCTCAACCAGCTGCCGATCAGCAGCACCACGCCGCCCACCAGCATCTCGACGGCACTGGCCATCGCCCCTTGCGGCAACGGCAGGTGCTTGCTCCACACCGAACCGAAGGCCCAGGCCGCCGCCGCGAACACCAGCAAGGCCGCGCCGGTCGGGCTCGACTGCAGGTTGGAGCCGAGGTTGAGCATGGCGATGCCGATCAGCCCGAGGACGATCCCCGCCCATTCCAGGCGAGTGTTGCGCGCACCCCAGAAGTAACCGCACAGCAGGGTGAACAGCGGCACCGTGGCCACCGCCAGGGCCGCCACTCCGGACGCCACGCCCATGTGTTCGGCGACAGTGACCGCGCCATTACCGCAGCTCAGCAGCAGGATGCCGATCACCCCCGCCGCCCGCCATTGCGCCCAGGTCGGCGCCGGCGCCCCGCGCCAACGCAGGAAGCCGTACATCAGGCTGCCGGCGATAACGAAACGGATGCCGGCGAGCATCAGCGGCGGCCAGTATTCGACACCGATACGGATCACCAGGTAGGTCGACCCCCAGATCACGTACAACGCAAAAAAGGCGGCAATCAGGGGCAAGGGAAAACGGCGTAGGCCAGGCATGGGAAGCTCGAAGACAGGACGAGGGAGAGGGTTATTCTAGAAAGCCGGCCGGCGGAACTTAAGTTACAAAACCTGTTTAAAGCATCGGTACACTTTTCAAAACATGGAGATTCTGGCTATAAACCATGCTTTCGAAAGTCGCTGAGTTTGGGAGCCTTATCATGGATAAATATGACCGCATGCTCCTCGCCGCCCTGCTGGAAAATGGCCGGGCGAGCTACGCGGAGCTGGCGCGCAAGGTGAACCTCTCCGCCCCCGCCGTGGCCGAACGGGTGGCCAAACTTGAAGCCAGCGGAGTGATCACCGGTTACCAGGCCAAGGTCGACCTGGCCAAGCTCGGGCTGCCGATCCAGTGCGTGATCGAACTGCGCATGGCCCAGCACGGCAATCAGAAGGCCTACGACGAACTGAGCCGGATCCCGCAACTCACCGAATGCCAGCGGGTCACCGGCGATCCGTGCGTGATCATGCGCGCCGCCGTCGGCTCGATGCCGGAGCTGGAAGAGCTGATCAACCGGGTGGCGAAGTACGGGTTCAGCAAGACCTCGATCGTGCTCTCCAGCGCCATCGAACAGCGCGTGCCGCTGGGGCATCTGGAGAGCAACGGCAAGTGAACCCGGCCAGCACCGATCTGTAGCCGCTGCCGCAGGCTGCGATAAGGCTCGAAGAGCCTTCCGAGGCCCTCAAGAGCGCGTCTCCTTCGGAGCCGATCGCAGCCTTCGGCAGCGGCTACGGGAGTCAGGCGCCGCGATGGCGCTTGAGGTGTTCGCCGATCTTGGCGGCCGGCACTTTCTGCAATTTGCACAGGAAATCGTGGGACAGCTCGCGCAGCCCGTGTTTCTGCCGCAGCTCCAGCGCCAGGTGGGCGGTGAGGTTGGCGGCCATTTCCGCATCGGCCATGGCCCGGTGAGCCTGGCCGGTATGGGGCAGGCTGGCGAACGTGGTGAGGGTGCCGAGCTTGTGGTTGGGCGCCGCCGGCATCAGCCGTCGGGCCAGCAACAGGGAACAGGCGAAGTTCTGCAAGCGGGTGCGCTTGATCCGGCCGAGTTCGTAGTCCCAGAACTTCTGGTCGAACGCAGCGTTGTGCGCCAGCAGCGGCGTGGTGCCGACGAACTCGTTGACCTCGTTCATCACCTGCTCGGCCGGCGGCGCGCCGCGCAGCATGGCGTTGCTGATGCCGGTCAGTTGTTCGATGAAGGCCGGCACCCGCACGCCGGCGTTCATCAGGCTCTGGTAACGCTCGACGATGCGCCCCTGCTCAAGGATCACCACGGCGATTTCCGTGGCCCGGCAACTGCTGCTCGGGGAGATCCCGGTGGTTTCAAAGTCGATGACTGCGATGCGTTCCAAACCTGTCCAGCTCCGTACAAAAAATAGTCAGCTCAGCTTTTGAGCAGTAGTGCGCCTTCGATTGGCACGTAGCGCGTGGCCGCGCGAATCAGCGAATTGGCGGTCAGCCCCGGCACGCCATAGGCCACCGCTTCGACCCCGTGCTTGCTGATGATGCGCTCGAGCAACAGGTCGAAATCGCCGTCGCCGGAGGCCAGCACCACTTCGTCGACATGGGCCGCGGCGTCCATGATGTCGATGGTGATACCCACGTCCCAGTCGCCCTTGGCCGAGCCGTCGCTGCGCTGGATATAGGGTTTGAGTTTTACCGTGAAGCCCAGGTTGCGCAGGATCTGCTGGAACTGCTGCTGCTTGCTGTCGCCCCGGTCGATCGCATAGGCGTAGGCCTCGACTATCTGCCCCTGCTGGCTGATATCGGCCCACAGGGCGGCATAGTTGAAGTGGCAGCCATAGGCCTGGCGCACGGTGTAATAGAGATTCTGGACATCGGCGAACACAGCGATTTTTTTCACCGCTTATCCTCATGGCGCTCACGCGCGCGAACTGGGCCGGGACTCAACCCTGAAAAGTCGCCCAGTATGCCAGCCAGAAGGAAGGTTCCGCGAATAATCGGTCCGGGACGCTGTTGCGTTCCGGACCGATGGCGGATCAGACGAAGGAATCGTCGTCGGAAAAGAACGAGCTGTCGTCGTTGCCGTAGTCGGCATCGCTGAAACCACCCTGGTCGTTGTTGCCCCAGGAGTCGTTGTTGGCCATACGCTGCTCGTCATTGCCCCAGCCACCCGCGTTGTCGCTGGCGGGCGCCGGTTCTTCCTTGATCACTTCGACGATTTCCTGCGGCTGCTGGTTGCCGTGGAACAGGCTGCTGAGGCCTTGCGCCAGCATCACGCCACCTGCCACGCCGGCGGCGGTTTTCAGCGCGCCGCCGAGGAAGCTGCTGCCAGCCGCGGCCGGAGCCTGCTGGGGTGGCGCGGCATAGTTTTGCTGGGGATAGCTCTGTTGCGGGTAGTTCTGCTGCGGCTGCGGGTTGAACGCCGGCCGCGCCGGTTCGCGCCAGCCACCACCGGACGAGGCCGGAGCGCTTTGCGTCGGCGCCGGCTGCGGATCGCGGGAACCGCTACCGAAGATGCTCGAAAGGAAGCCGCCACCGCTGCTGGGCGCCGGCGCCGCGGCCTGGGATCTGGCCTGCTGCAACTCGGCCTGCAGTTGCTGGACTTGCTGGGTGAGTTGCTTGTTCTGCTCGTCGAGGCTCTTGATTGCCGCCTCTTGCACCAGAATCGCCTGGGTCATGAAATACCCGGCGGCAGGCTGCCGGGTCAGATGCTCCTTGATCCGCGCCTCGGCCTGGGCGTCGCGCGGGGCTGAATCCTTCTCGGCTTGCTGCAACCGTGAAAACAGTCCATCGATCAGGGTTTGCTCTTCGCTGTTCATGGCGACCTCTTTAGATTGCCGGTAAAAAACGGGGCCTTGTCGTCATGCACAAGGTGCAACCAGTAATGGGGCTGCCCGGCGAGCTTTCAATGGCCTTTACCTAACGTTTACGTTTGCTCGCCCCGGGGCTGCATCGGTTAAAGTGTCCAACCGCTTTTTGTGATCTGCGATAACCACTGATGAATCCGTTAACCGTTCTGCGCGACTCCCTGTACTTCTGCCAGCGCAACCTGGGCCGTATCGTCCAACTGTGCCTGCCGCTGGTGGTCCTCGAAGCGCTGCTGCAGCAGGCGGTCGACAGCTCGCTGGGCCCCGAGGCCTTTCCCGGCTACAGCGTGATCGTCGGCCTGTTGATCTACCCGCTCTACACCGGGGTACTGATCCTGTTTCTCGATGCCCGCAGCCGTGGCGAATCGCCATTGGCCCGCGACCTGCTCGCCGCGACCGTCAGCCTGTGGCCGCGCTTTGCCTTGCTGACCGCCATCAACACCCTGCTGATCCTGCTGGGTCTGTCGCTGTATTTCCTGCCCGGGCTGTGGCTGATGGTGACCCTGGCCTTCGCCGAATACCTGCTGGTGCTCAAGGGCCTGCAACCGCTGGCCGCGATCAAGGAAAGCTTCCGCCTGACCCGCGGACACTTCCTGCGGATCCTGGTCTGCATCCTGGCCGTGATGGCCCCGCTGTGGGTACTCAAGGGCGCCAGCCTGGCGGCCTACCCCGAGCCGGGTCCGATGCTGTCGCTGCTGATCGAAAGCGCCCACAGCTTCCTGCAATTGTTCACCAGCGTGGTGGTATTCCGCCTGTTCATGCTGATCGGCGAGTCGCCTGACCAGCAATGACCCCGGGGGCCGACCGCTCTACCCCTTGGGCCGCGGTCCCGCTCTCGGTTATGCTCGGGCTCAATCCAGCAACGCCATAAGCCGAGCCGATGCCCCGTCTATTTCGCTTCATCCTCCTGGGCCTGCTGATCAGCGCAGGCCTGTTGTCAGCCCTGGTCTACAGCCTGACCTGGCGCCCCGACGCCAAGGAGTCGCTGCCGGTCGCCTGCACGGGCAAGGTGCCCAGCCTGGTGCCGGGCCAGGCGCTGAAGGTAATGACCTGGAACGTGCAGTACCTGGCAGGCAAGCGCTACGTGTTCTGGAACGACCAGGCCCAGGGGCCGGACGAGCGCCCGACCCCGGAAGACATGGCCTTCAGCCTGGACGAAGTGGCCCGGGTGATTCGCGATGAACAGCCGGACATCGTGCTGCTGCAGGAGCTGGACGACGGCGCCAAGGCCAGCGACTACCAGGACCAGCTCAAGCTGCTGCAGGAACGCCTGACCGACCTGTATCCGTGCAGCACACAGGCCTTCGACTGGAAGGCCGACTTCGTACCCTCCCCGCACATCTTCGGCAGCGTCGGCCGGCAACTGGCGACCTTGAGCCGCTACCGCATCGAACACGCCGAACGCCTGCAATTGCCGGTGCCCGAGGCCAATCTCCTCAGCCGCCAGTTCCAGCCGAAAAACGCCGTGCTGGTGAGTTACCTGCCGTTAAGCGACGGCGGGCAGATGGCGGTGCTCAACACCCATCTGGACCGCGCGACGAAACCCGACGACACCCTGCAAGCCCAGGTGAACGCGGTCACCAGGATCCTCGACCGCTTCGAAGCCCGTGGCACGCCCTGGCTGATCGGCGGCGACTTCAACCTGCTGCCCCTGGGCCAGTACCAGCGTCTCGCCCCCGAGCAACGCACGCCCTACTCCGCCGACAGCGCGTTGCACACGCTCTGGGACAAGTACCCGATGATTCCCACCAACAACGAGGCCAGCGGCATCGACCGCGCCCTGTGGCTGACCCACTACCCCAACGACCCGACCCTGAGCGGCCCGGATCGCACCCTCGACTACCTGTTCCACAGCCCCCGGCTCAAGCGGGTCGAGGCCCAGGTACGGCAGGACGACACCCTGCGCATCTCCGACCACCTGCCACTGATCGCCCGCTTCCTGCTGCCCGCCGCGTTGTAGCCGCTGCGGCAGACTGCGATAAGGCCGGAACGGTCGCTGGCGTCGGCACTGGCGCTGGAGGTCCTGCGGACCTATCGCAGCCTGCGGCAGCGGCTACGGAAACGGGGCCTGTGGCGTCATCAGGTTGTCATCAAAAAGTGGGCGCCTTACCCCCAACCGCTGTGGAGCCGCTTGTGGATAACCTGCGCGTAAGCCGCTGCACGTCAGGCAATACAAGCTCTCCAGCCCACTGCTCACTTTTCGACCAACACCTGTAGCCGCTGCCGCAGGCTGCGATCGGCTTGGGCGGCATTCCGACGCAGCGGACGCAAAACCTGAGTCCGCGTCCTGACATGAACCGGATGGCGAGCGCTACGCGCTCGATCGCAGCCTTCGGCAGCGGCTACACACTGGTTACTTGCGCGGTTTGGCGCGGGCCGTGGCTTCGGCCACCAGCGGGTCGTCCGGCCAGTAGTGTTTCGGGTAACGGCCCTTGAGGTCTTTCTTCACCTCGGCGTAGGTGCTGCGCCAGAAGTTCGCCAGGTCCTGGGTGACCTGCACCGGCCGCCGCGCCGGGGACAGCAGGTGCAGCTTGACCACCTGCCGGCCGCCAGCGATCCGTGGTGTTTCTGCCAGGCCGAACAACTCCTGCAGGCGCACCGCGAGAATCGGCGGTTGTTCACTGTAATCAAGGCGGATCGACGAGCCGGACGGCACCGTCAGGTGGTGCGGCGCCAGCTCGTCCAGGCGCTGCGGCAACGGCCAGGGCAGCAGGCTGTGGACAATGCTGGCCAGTTCCAGGTTGGCGAAGTGGCTGAGGCGCGAAACCTTGCCCAGGTACGGCAGCAGCCAGTTTTCCAGGCTCTTGAGCAGCGCCGCGTCACTGACATCCGGCCACTGGCTTTCGCCCTTGGCCTCTAGATCGAGCTGGCGCAACAAAGCCACCCGGGCCTGCCACTGGCGCAGCTCCGGGGTCCAGGGCAACAGTTCCAGGCCCTTGCGCCGCACCAGGTTGACCAGGGCCTGGCAGCGCGCCGCCTCGTCCAGGCCGGTCAACGGCTCGCGGCTGAGCACCAGTTCGCCGACCTTGCGCTGGCGCTCGGCGCGCAACACACCTTCGCGCTCGTCCCAGTCAAGCTGATCGACGCAGCGCACCTGCTCGGCCAGGACCGAGTCGAACAACGCTGGGTCGAAATCCGCCGCCAGGTAGATACGCTCTTCCCGCTGCCCCTGGCGACTGCCCAGGTCGGCGATCACCAGCCAGGGCTGCTTCATCAGGCTGTCGGTCTCGCTGAACAGCGCCGCGCGGCCGTTGGCCAGCCGGTATTCGGCGCCGCCGGGGCGACGTTGCTGGGCGACCCGATCCGGATAGGCCAGCGCCAGCAAGGCGCCCAGCCAGCGCGGGTGATCCGGGTCCGCCACCGCCTGGCTTGGCTGGCCGCGCAGATAACCACGGTATTGCCGGGCCAGTTGCCGAGCCCGCTGGACCCCGCCCTGGGCGCCACGGGCCGCGCGCTCTTCGCCCGACAGCAGCACCAGGCGGCTATGCAGGTCGGCACCGCCGCCACGCAGGATGTCGCGCTCGCCGAGCAAGGCGGCGACGTCGCAGGCCATGTTCGCCAGCCCCAGGGCCTGACCCCGCAACAGCAGATGGGCAATGCGCGGATGGGCCGGCAACTCGGCCATTGCCTGGCCATGAGGTGTCAGCTTGTAGTCCTCGCCAGCCTTGGCCGTCAGCGCTCCGAGGCGTTCGAGCAAGTCCTGGGCCTGGGCATAGGCCGCGCCGGGCGGCACATCCAGCCACACCAGTTGCGCCGGTGTCACACCCCAGCGGGCCAGTTGCAGGGCCAGGCCCGCCAGGTCCGCCTGGAGAATCTCCGCGCTGCCATAGGCCGCCAGTTGTTCATGCTGGTCCTGGGACCACAGGCGATAGCACACGCCCGGCTCCAGGCGCCCGGCCCGACCGGCGCGCTGGGTGGCGCTGGCCCGGGAAATACGCAGGGTGTCGAGACGGGTCATGCCGCTGCCCGGGTCGAAACGCGGCACCCGCGCCAGCCCGGCATCGACCACCACGCGCACGCCGTCGATGGTCAGGCTGGTCTCGGCGATATTGGTCGCCAGCACCACTTTGCGCTTGCCCGGCGGGGCCGGCTCGATGGCCGCGCGCTGCGCGGCCAGGTCCAGTTCACCGTGCAGCGGACAAAGCAGAATCTCCGGGCGCTCGCCCAGGGCGTCGGCCAACTGCTGGTGCACCCGACGGATCTCGGCCTGCCCCGGCAGGAACACCAGGACGCTGCCGCTTTCATCGTTCAGCGCTTCAAGAAGGGTCTGCACCAGCCGGGGCTCGATGAACTCGCCCGGCTGGAAGGGCCGCCCCCAGCGCACATCGACCGGGAACATGCGGCCTTCGCTGCGCAGGATCGGTGCGTCGTCCAGCAGCCCGGCCAGGCGCTCGCCTTCCAGGGTCGCCGACATCAGGAGGATTTTCAGCGGCTGCTCGTCACGGAACAGATCGCGGCCATTAAGGCTCAAGGCCAGGGCCAGGTCGGCGTCGAGACTGCGCTCGTGGAATTCGTCGAAGATCAGCAGGCCGACGCCTTCCAGCGCCGGATCGTCCTGCAGGCGGCGGGTCAGGATCCCCTCGGTAACCACCTCGATGCGGGTGTTCGGGCCGACCTTGCTATCCAGACGGATGCGGTAGCCCACGGTTTCGCCGACCTTTTCCCCCAGTTCGCTGGCCAGCCGCTCGGCCGCCGCCCGCGCCGCCAGGCGCCGCGGTTCGAGCATGAGAATGCGTTGTCCGGCCAGCCAGGGTTCGTTCAACAGGGCCAAAGGCACACGGGTGGTCTTACCGGCGCCGGGCGGTGCTTCGAGCACGGCCTCGTGGCGTGTCGCCAGGGCTTCACGCAGGGCGGGTAAAACTTCATCAATTGGCAAAGAATTCATACTGGCTCCCAAACAGAGGCGCGAGTATAACGGCGAACTGCCTGGCGTTAATCACGGTCTGAATTCATACCGGCAACGCTTCAGCCTTGCTCTTTCGTGTCTGTTCAGGAGATTTACATGCGTATTCCTTTCCGCATCATCGGTGGCGTCCTGGTTGCCACCCTGCTGACTCAGCTCACCGCCTGCGGCTCGATCTTCTTCCCCGACCGACGCGGCCAGATCGACGGCAAGATCGACCCGCTGGTAGCCGTGCTCGACGCTGTGGGCCTGCTGTTTTATGTGATCCCGGGGCTGATCGCCTTTGGCGTCGACTTCGCCACCGGCGCCATCTACCTGGAACCGGGCAAGACCGCGCAGGTCGACCCGCACAAGCTGCAGCAAGCCATAGGCGCCGACGGCCAGGTCGATAACCACAAGTTGCAGGCTATCCTCGAAAGCGAGCTGGGCCGCAGCTTCCCTCTGGACGATCCACGCCTGATCCAGCACAAGGGCAGCGCGCAGCAGCTGGCCCTGTACGGTCTGCAACCGGCAGCCTGACCCTCGCGTTTCTTGAAGGAACAAGCCTTGTATGAGCAGTAGCCCGGAACACGCACGCCTGTTGCGCCTGGCCACCCGCGCCTCGCTGGCGGTGGCCAGTATCCTGATCGTGGCCAAGGCCATCGCCTGGTGGCTGAGCGGCTCGGTCAGCCTGCTGGCCGGCCTCACCGACTCGCTGCTCGATGGCGCCGCGTCGTTCCTCAACCTGCTGGCCGTGCATTACGCCCTGCGCCCGGCCGACGAAGACCACCGCTACGGCCACGGCAAGGCCGAGTCGCTGTCGGGCATGGCCCAGGCGCTGTTCATCGCGGTGAGCGCGGTGCTGATCGGGGTACAGGCCGTCGAACGCCTGCAGAACCCCGAACCGCTGGGCGCGCCCTGGATCGGTATCGGCGTGATGCTGTTGTCGCTGGCGCTGACCGTGGCGCTGCTGATGGTGCAACACCGGGTGATCCGCGAAACCGGCTCCACCGCGGTACGCGCCGATTCGCTGCACTATCGCTCCGACCTGCTGCTCAATGGCAGCATCCTGCTGGCGCTGGTGCTGGCCAGTTTCGGCTGGCAGCAACTGGATGCCTGGTTCGGCCTGGCAATTGCCGTCTACATCCTGTGGAGCGCGATCCAGATCGCTCGGGAAAGCGTGGCGGTGCTGATGGATGAGGAACTGCCGCCCGAGGTCAGCCAGCACATGCTGGAACTGGTATGTGCCGTGCCCGGGGTACTCGGCGCCCATGACCTGCGCACGCGGATTTCCGGCAACCACTGGTTCGTGCAACTGCATCTGGAATTACCGGGGGAACTGACCCTGTCGGTGGCCCACGGCATCAGCGATCAGGCCGCCGAGGCGATCCATGCGGCCTATCCGCGGGCCGAGGTGCTGGTGCACGCCGACCCGCAGGAAGCGGTGCTCGCCGCCCGGGCTCAGTAAGTCACCTGATAGCCGCGCGAGCTCAGGCAACCGCCCTGGGCCTGGCGGTAGGTCTGGACCACCTGAGGCGCCGGGGGATAGGTCATCGCCGCCGGGTCGAAGCCGCTCTGCTGCACCGCCCAGCGATAACAGTCGTAGCGGTCCTGATTGATCTGCTGCGGGCTCTGCCCGCTGACCGGGTAGGCCAGCACGTTGTAATCATTGCCGGCCTGCGGCGGCGGGCTGGCCACCGGCGGCTCGACCACTACGTACTGCTGGGTACTGGCCTCGTAGATGTAGTAGGCGCCCGCGGCCAGGAAGAACAGCGCGCTGCCGATCCATACCTCGCGCGCGTAGTCCGGCAGGTAGGCCACGCGAATCCCGTAGGGTGGGCGCACCACAACGTAACGCGGCCCCTCTGGGCGGTACCAATAGCCGCCGGAGAAGTAATAGTCCCGGCCGCGATAAGGCACACGGTAATGCCGGTCCGGAAAACGATCGATCACATAACCCGGCCGATATTGCGGGCCAGGCCCCCAGCCATTGCCACGACCCTCCGGACGGCCCGGCCAGCGATAGTCATAGGGACGCGACCCCCCTCCGCCGGCCTGCCAATGCGGGTTGTAGTCGTTGCGGCGCGGGATGTCCTGGTAATAACCCTGGCGCGGTTCCTGGGTCTGGCGGACGGTATCGGGGCGACCCTGGATCGGCAGGTTGGCGGACGGCTGTGCCTGTCGTTCCCGCCCTTGATCATTCGGCCCGTGGTTCTGCCAACGCCCGTTCTCGACGTTGCGCTCGAACTGCTGGCTGTTGTCGCCGCGAATGATTTCAGTCTGCTGGCGCGACTGATGGCTTTCGCCTCGCCCCTGGCCGTTTCCCGGATACCCGTCGTCACTGCGCTGGCCGCCATTGGACCAGCCACGGCCGTCATTGCGGTCATCGGCAAGCCCCTGCGCACTGACGCTCACACAGAGCAAACCAACACCTGCCAAACGCCAGATGCGCGATTTCATGCTATTCCTCACTACGGATGGGGGCCTGTAGATAAGACTGGAAAAGCCCAGGCCGGTTCTGCCACAGGTTATCAGTCGCAACACTTATTTATTGAGGCGCCACGGGATATTTCCTGGCGCGCAGGCAATAAAAAAGGGGGACCCGTCGGTCCCCCTTTGAGAATTTCGTCCGTGCTCGACGCTTATGGCGCCGGCTCACCTCACGCCGTCTTCTGGACAGTGTGTAGCCCGGGGGCCGGCTCAACCCTGTGGGATTGGCGGCCGCGGCAGGCCTGATTCGGCGGGCCGCAGTGGACTCTATGTCCGGGCAGTGATTCTGGTGATAAGAATAGGCCTGGGGCGCCGACAGAGGATTGCGAAGATTGCTCTAATAAACATGACTTGCGCAATTTTTAACCCAGGATAGATAATATCGCGCAATAGTTATTAAAAAGGCCTGTCCCATGAGCAAACTCGACCGATACGACCTCAGCATTTTGGCGGAATTGCAGCGCGACGCCCGCATCTCCAATCAGGAACTGGCCGAACGTATCGGCCTGTCGCCTTCGCCGTGTTCGCGTCGGGTCAAGCAACTGGAAGATGACGGCTACATTTCCCGCCAGGTCGCCCTGCTGGACCGCAAGATGCTCGGCCTGAGCCTGACCGCCTACGTGCTGATCGGCATGGACCGCCACACCCCCGAGCGTTTCGAGAACTTCGAGGCGGCGATCCGCAGCCTGCCGCAGGTCCTCGAATGCAGCCTGGTGACCGGGATGGACGCCGACTACCAGCTCAAGGTGGTGGTGCCGGACATGGATCACTACCAGAAACTGCTGCTCGGCCATCTGACCCGCATCGAAGGCGTGACCAGCGTACGCTCCAGCTTCGTGCTCAACCAGGTGCTCAACAGCACCGAACTGCCACTGACTCACCTGCGCAACTGAGCGCTATCTCTTCTGTAGGAGCGAGCTTGCTCGCGATAGAAATGTCCGCCCGCAACCGATGTATGGCCTGGAATATTTATCGCGAGCAAGCTCGCTCCTACAAGGACATGCAGAGCCTGTGACGACGAAGCGCACCTGGACCAATGCCCGGCCGCGGCCCCTTGGCGTATACTCGCCCCCGCCTTTTAGCCTTGCCCGTGCTGGAGATGTTCGATGGATCCTGCAGTATTCGAAGAGTGGATGATGACCGGTCTGGTGACCATCCTGATCATTTTCATGGCCTTCATCGTCTGGGATCTGGCGAAGAAGTCCAAGGCCGGACGCTTCGGCTCGTTCATCCTGTTCTTCGTCCTGGGCCTGGGCGTGGCCGCGTTCATTATCAAGAGCGTGGTGATCGGCCTGATCGAATCCGGCGCCTTATAAGCGCGCCGGAACCTCCTTCCACTGGCCCTGATCAAGCCCCTCGATCGTCCAGTCGCCGATCCTGACCCGCACCAGGCGCAATGTCGGCAACCCCACGGCGGCGGTCATGCGCCGCACCTGGCGATTGCGCCCTTCACGAATGATCAATTCCAGCCAACTGGTGGGCACGCTCTTGCGAAAGCGCACCGGCGGATTGCGCGGCCACAGTTGCGGCTCTTCCAGCTGCCGGGCTTCGGCCGGCAGGGTCATGCCGTCATTCAATTCCACGCCATCACGCAGACGCTGCAATTGCTCGGCCGTGGGCTCCCCCTCCACCTGCACCCAATAGGTCTTGGCCAACTTGTGCCTGGGATCGGCGATGCGCGCCTGCAACTGGCCGTCGTTGGTCAGCAGCAGCAAGCCTTCGCTGTCGCGGTCCAGGCGACCGGCCGGGTAGATGCCGGGTATCGCGATGAAGTCCTTGAGGGTCGCCCGCCCTTCGCCGTCGCTGAACTGGGTCAGCACATCGAAGGGTTTGTTGAACAGGATCAGCTTCGGCTCGGCCGGTGGCGCCTTGGCAACACGGCGCGGCGCGGAAGACGACGAAGGACTCTTCACGCCAGGGCGGCGGGAAGCGGGACGAGGAGGACGAGACATGGCGAAAAGAACATCTAACGGTCAGGGCCGACCATGCTAGTGGCCCGACCGTTAAATGACCATCCCGCGATCAGCGGAACGGCGGCTCGTCGAAGCTGCGCAGCTTGCGCGAGTGCAGCGAGTTGAGCTCGGTGCGCAGCAGATCCACCGCGGCGATACCGATCTTCAGGTGCTGGCTGACCGCGCGCTCGTAAAAGGCGTTGGCCGAACCCGGCAGCTTGATTTCGCTGTGCAGCGGTTTGTCCGAGACACACAGCAAGGTGCCGTACGGCACCCGCAGGCGATACCCCTGGGCGGCGATGGTGCCGCTTTCCATGTCCACCGCCACGGCGCGGGACAGGTTGATCAGCGGACGCTCCTGGGCCCAGCGCAACTCCCAGTTACGGTCGTCGTAGGTCAGCACGGTGCCGGTGCGCAGGCGTTTTTTCAGGTCGTCGCCCTTCTCGCCGGTGACGTTGGCGGCGGCCTGCTGCAATGCCAACTGCACTTCGGCCAGGGCCGGAATCGGAATGTTCGGCGGCACCACGCGATCGAGAATGCCGTCGCGACGCATGTAGGCATGGGCCAGTACGTAGTCGCCGATGGTCTGCGACTGCCGCAGGCCGCCGCAGTGGCCGATCATCAGCCAGCAGTGCGGACGCAATACCGCCAAATGGTCAGTGATGTTCTTGGCGTTGGACGGGCCGACGCCGATGTTCACCAGGGTCACGCCGTGGCCGTCGCTGGCCAGCAGGTGATAAGCCGGCATCTGGTAGCGGTGCCAGACCACCCCGGCGGCGATCGACGAGGCTTCGCCGTGGTCCATGCCCTTCTCGATGATCACATTGCCCGGCAGGACCATGCGCACGAACCGCGGATCGCTGCGCAGCTGTTCAAGACCGTGGGTGATGAACTGGTCGACATAGCGGTGGTAGTTGGTCAGCAGGATCCACGGCTGCACGTGGCGCCAGTCGCTGCCGGTGTAGTGCACCAGGCGGCGCAGGGAGAAATCCACGCGCGCGGCATCGAACAGCGCCAGGGGCAGCGGATTGGTGTTTTCCCAATCGTACAGCCCGTCGGCGATGCCATCGGTGGCGGCGGACAGGTCGGTGCTGGGGAACACTCGCGCCAGCACCGCAGCGGTGACACCGGAACCGGCCAGCTCATCGCCCTGCTCGACCACGTACGGATACGGGATGTTCTGCTCGCTGACGCCCACTTCCACGGTCACGGTGAAGTCGTGCATCAGGGGCACCAGCTGTTCCAGCAGGTACTTACGGAAGGCGGCGGGATGGGTGACCGTGACGCTGTAGGTGCCCGGCAACTGGACCTTGGCGTAGGCGCGGGTGGTCTGCGGGACTTCGCCCTGGCAGAGATAGGTCAGGCGTAATTCCGGGTAACGAAACAGGGCGCGCTGTTCGGCGTCCGGTTCGACACGATCCTTGAGGTAACGCTTGAGCGCCTGGCTCAGCGACGTGGTGGCCCGCTCATGCAAAGCGGCAAGCCGGTCCACGGCTTGCTCGGCGGTTTGAACGACAATAAAAGCTTCGGTCACGGTAAGCATCCTGTGTTCTGATCTTGCAGGCCTTCATCTTGCCTGCAACGCCGTCTCACGGGAACAGCGGAATATGCGTAGGAGCGAGCTTGCTCGCGAAAGATCTTTCAGGCCCCAGCCGATCGGTAGCCTGGACTATTTATCGCGAGCAAGCTCGCTCCTACAACAAACCAGTCAGAAGCCTGCCGGGGTCGAGCGCGCGACTATCGCTTCCACATCCAGCCCTCGCGGCAAGGTGCCGTAGACCCTTCCTGCCGAACCCAGGCGACTGGCGATAAAGGCATCGCTGACCACCGCGTTGCCGGCTTCCAGCAACAGCTTGGCCTGCAGGCCCAGGGCGATGTCCTCGGTCAGCTGGCGGGCGCGGTACTGAATGTCGTCGGTGTCCTGGAAGGCGCCTTTCAGGTTGGCGATATGCGCGGCCAGGCGCCTGTCGCCATGGCCATCGCCCAGCTCGGCGAACAGCGCATCGAGCACGCCCGGCTCCTTGGACAAGGCACGCAGCACATCCAGGCACTGCACGTTGCCGGAACCTTCCCAGGTCGAGTTGACCGGCGCTTCGCGGTACAGCCGCGGCAGAATGCTCTCCTCGACATAACCGGCGCCGCCCATGCACTCGGCGGCCTCGTTGATCATTGCCGGGGCCCGCTTGCAGATCCAGTATTTGCCCACCGCCGTCACCAGCCGCGAGAACATGGCTTCTTGCGGGTCATCCAGGTTATCCAGCGCGCGGCCCATGCGCAGACTCAAGGCCAGCGCCGCCTCGCTTTCCAGCGCCAGATCGGCCAGTACGTTCTGCATCAAGGGTTGCTCGCTGAGCACACGCCCGCCCACCAGCCGATGGGCACAGTGATGGGCGGCCTGGGTCAGGGCCTGGCGCATCAGCGAGCTGGAGCCGACCATGCAATCGAAGCGGGTCATGGCCACCATCTCGATGATGGTCGGCACGCCGCGCCCTTCTTCACCGATCATCCACGCCAGGGCCCCGCGGAACTCCACTTCGCTGGAGGCATTGGAGCAATTGCCGAGCTTGTTTTTCAGGCGCTGGATATAGAACTGGTTGCGGCTGTCATCCGGACGATGGCGAGGCAACAGGAAGCAGGTCAGGCCTTTTTCGGTCTGGGCCAGGGTCAGGAAGGCGTCGCACATCGGCGCCGAACAGAACCATTTGTGGCCCACCAGCTCATAAGCCTGCCCCGGCCCCGTAGCGCCCACCGGATACGCCTTGGTGGTGTTGGCGCGCACATCGGTACCGCCTTGTTTCTCGGTCATCGCCATGCCGATGGTGACACCGGCCTTGTGGGCCATGCCGACATTGCGTGGGTCATATTCGGTGGCGAGGACTTTCGGCAGCCATTGTTCGGCGAGATCCGGCTGCAGCTTCAACGCCGGCACACAGGCGAAGGTCATGGTCAGCGGGCAACCGCTGCCGGCCTCGGCCTGGCTGTGCAGATAAGTCATGGCGGCGCGCGCGACATGCGCCCCGGATTGCGGATGAGCCCAGGGCAAGGACGTCAGGCCGTGCTCGATGGCGGTACGCATCAGCTCGTGATACGCCGGATGAAACTCCACCAGGTCGAGGCGATGCCCGTAACGGTCATGGCTGGTGAACACCGGCTTGTTCTGGTTGGCCAGGAACCCCGCCTCCATCAGCGGCCCACCGGCCAGGGCACCGTAGGCGTCGATCCGCGCTTCGGCCCAACCAGCGCCGAAACGCCGTGCCCACTCCTGCAACGGCAGATCGATTCGATAGAGGTTGGTACCGTCCAGGGAAGGTGGCTGGTTGGTGACTTCGTGGGTCTCGGCGAACTGGTGCAGGTTCATGTCGGGGCTCCTTGAGGGGTGTGCCAGAACCTCAGTTAAGCACCCCCTCCCCACCGAACAAAGTGGCATACCCGCCTAAATGCCGGCGCTTTCGCCCTGCTCCGAGGTCAGCACCCGACGCGCCAGAACAGCTTGCAACTCCTCGAATTTCACCGGCCAAGAGAGGTAATCGAGCAGGCAGCGCTCAGCCTCCACAGCGTGCGCCGAGGCCGACACCAGCAGCACCGGCAAGCCGGCGCAACCCTGCATGCCGCGCATCTGATCGCACAGCTTGAGCGCCTCGGCCTGCTCGATCTGGCAATCGAGCAGCACCGCATCCACCGACTCCCGGCGCAACAACGCCAGCGCCCCGCGAGCGTTCTCCGCCGTGCGTACCTGATAACCCAGCTTGAGCAACATGCCGCGGATCACCAGTTGATTGATGCTGTTGTCGTCCACCAGCAGCACGCTGCAATCCTGCGGCCTGCGCCGGACGGCGCGGACCCGCAAGGCCGGCTGGGAGGCCATAGGCTGCTCGCCGTCCACATCGAAGGTCACCTCCAGCCGGAAACAGCTGCCACGCCCCGGCTCCGATTCGTGGGTCAGGTGACCACCCAGCAGATCCACCAGTTGCCGACAGATCGCCAGCCCCACGCCCAGCCCGCCGTATTCACGGGTCATTGAGCCATCGAGCTGGAAGAAGCGCTGGTACAACGAGGCCTCATCGAGATTGACGAAACCGATGCCGGTGTCGATCACCGCGAAGGTCAGCGCCACCCGCCCGGTTGCCACCGGCTTGCCAGTCACTCGCAGGACCAGGCCGCCCACCCGGGTGAACTTGATGGCATTGTCCAGCAGGCACTCCAGGCACTGGCTCAACTTGCCACGATCGCCCAGCAGCCGATCGGGCAGCCCGGCGGCCAGGTCGACATCGAAGCCCAGCCCCTTGGCCGAGGCGTTGGCGCAAAACTGGCCCAGCAAAGCATCGAGCAGCGAACGCAGGCTGAAGCTCTCGTGCTGGGCACTGAGCTTGCCGGCCTGCAGTTCGGTCAGGGTCAGGATGCCATTGACCATGCGCATCATGTCCCGGGCCGAACCGGCGGCAGTCTGCTGGTATTGCTCCAGCTCCGGATCGAGATCGACGGTCTGCATCAGCTCCAGGGAACCGATCACCCCATTCATCGGCGTGCGCAGTTCGTGGGTCAGGGTGGCGAGAAACTCATCCTTGAGCCGGTTGCTGTGGGCCAGCTGCTGGTTGAGCACTTCGAGCTTCTGCCCGGCATCGAACAGGGTCTGCGCCTGCTGTTCGCGCATCGAGTTGATGCGGTCGGCCAGGGCCAGCGACAACAGCGCCACCTCGATGGCCGAACCGATCTGGCTGGAATACATGGTCAGGAACATATTCGGCAGATAACCCAGCACCATCAGGGTATTGATGATCCCGCCCACCAGGAACGCCGACCAGGCGATGATGAAGTAACGCGCCACGCGCATGCCGCGGCACCAGGCGACGATGCCGGAGACGAAGATCACCACGGTAAAGACCAGCGCCAGGGCCGTGGCCAGACGCAACGCCAGGGCGTAGCTGGTCATCAGCGACAGGGCCACCACCACAATGCTGCACAGGATCAGCACCAGCAGCAGGCGATCGACCCAGCGGCTGTGGCTGGCGGTCTGCAGGAAACTGCGGGCGAACTGACTGCCGAACAGGGCCGCCGCGCCAATGAAAAACGGCGTCGCCGCGTTGGCCCACCACGGGTTGTCCGGCCAGAAGTACTCCACCGCGGCGCCGTTCACCGACAGTTGGTACAGCCCGAACGAGGCGATGTAGAGGATGTAATAGAGGTAACTGGTGTCGCGCACGCTCAGGTAAATGAACAGGTTGTAGACCAGCATCCCCAGCAGCACGCCGTAGATCAGGCCGAGTACATACAGGCGCACCGGCTGCGCTTCCAGGTACGCCGTGCTGGACCAGAGCGTCACCGGCGCCTGGACCGAGCCCTGGCTCTGCAGGCGCAGGAACAGGGTCTTTTGCTCGTAGGGCGCAAAACTCAGGTCGAACAGGTAATTGTTCTGGCGGATCTGCCGGCTGTCGAACGGCAAGGCATCGCCGGTGCGCTGGGCCAGACGGTAGCCACCGGTTTCATCGGGCACATACAGTTCCAGATGATCGAGCGGCGGATAGGCCAGCTCCAGCAGCCAGGTGTGTCGTATGGAAGGGTTGGCGGGACGGTAGCTGAGGTGGATTTTCAGCCAGAATGCCGAGCGGGAGTAACCGGCGTTGAGGGTGGCCTTGTCATGGGTCTTGAAACTGCCGGCCATCGCCGCTGTGCTGACATCCGCGATCGTTGCCTGACCACTCGCGTCTTCAAACACCTGCATCACCCGACCCAAGGGCAGGCTTTGGGTGAACTCGTCGAACTCGACCGCGCCAGCCAGCATCGGCAAGCTCAACAGCAACATCAGCAAATAGCGCATAAAGCCCCAGCGTGGCTTGTCCGGTTATGTCAGGAAGCCCCCCATTTCCCTTTGAGTAGACGTAAAACCGGCATTACCTGTTATTGGTTTGGATCCACTCTAGCATAGCCGTTGATGGCCAATGAACACCACCAAAAACTTTAGTTTAAAGGCTCTAGAACGGGCGTTTCAGCGCTATCCATTGATCTAGAGCTGTTGCCTCGGTCAACTTGTCGGGAAGGCGGAAAAACCAGCTCCGGCCAACGCGCGAGGGGCCGTGCAAAAAAGACGTTTGGTGGTAAGCTCGCGCACCATGAATATCTACAGCTCTCGCCCCGTTGTCCTCTGTCTCTCCGGCCACGACCCCAGTGGCGGCGCCGGCCTGCAGGCAGATATCGAAGCCCTGCTCGCCCAGGGTTGCCATGCAGCTCCCGCTGTGACCGCGCTGACCGTGCAGGATACGGTCAACGTCAGCGACTTCCGCGTGCTGGATCGCGAGTGGGTGCTGGCCCAGGCCAACGCCGTACTCAACGACTCCACGGTCGCCGCGGTCAAGCTGGGCATGCTCGGCTCGCTGGAAATGGTCGACACCGTGGTCGAGCTGTTGCAGGCGCATCCGCACCTGCCGATGGTCTGCGACCCGGTATTGCGCGCCGGCGGCGGCGGGCGCCTGGGCAAGGACGAGGTCGGTTACGCCATGCGTGAACGCCTGCTGCCACTGGCGACCATCGCCACCCCGAACCTTCCGGAAGCACGAATCCTCGCCGAGTTGCCCGAAGGCACTGCGGACCAATGCGCGGAAAAGCTCCTGCCATTCGTCAAACACCTGCTGATCACCGGCGGCCATGGCGACGAGCATGAAGTGCATAATCGCCTGTACAGCCGCGACGGCAGCCGTCACACCTACACCTGCCAGCGGCTGCCGGGCAGTTATCACGGTTCCGGTTGCACTCTGGCCAGCGCCCTGGCCGGACGCCTGGCCCAGGGCGAAAACCTGGCCAGCGCCGTGAAGTCGGCCCTCGATTACACCTGGCGCACCCTGCGCGACGCCGAGCAACTGGGCCAAGGCCAGTTCGTACCGCGCCGCCTGCCGCTGGACTTCTGCTCGTAAGCCATGAGGCTCGCTCGATGAAACTACGTGGTCTGTATGCCATTACCGACAGCCAACTGTTGGCCGGCAAATTCCTGCAGTACGTGGAGGCGGCGCTCGACGGTGGCGTGACCCTCCTGCAATACCGCGACAAGAGCAGCGACGAGGCCCGCCGTCTGCGCGAAGCCGAAGCCCTGCACAGCTTGTGCGAGCGCTATAAGACACAACTGATCATCAACGACGACGCCGAGTTGGCCGCGCGCATTGGCGTCGGCGTGCACCTGGGCCAGACCGACGGCCCGCTGACTCCGGCCCGTGCCCTGCTCGGCCGCCAGGCGATCATCGGCTCGACCTGCCACGCCCAGCTGGAGCTGGCCGAGCAAGCCGCCAAGGAAGGCGCCAGCTATGTCGCCTTCGGGCGCTTCTTCAATTCCAACACCAAGCCCGGCGCGCCGACGGCCAACCTGGAGTTGCTGGACCAGGCCCGCGCCCGGCTGCACCTGCCGATCTGCGCGATCGGCGGCATCACCCTGGAGAACGCCGCGCCGCTGGTCGCCCATGGCGTCGACCTGCTGGCCGTGGTCCATGGCCTGTTCGGCGCCGACAGCGCCCAGGAAGTGACCCGCCGTGCCCGCGCCTTCAATGCCCTCTTCTAACCGCTGATTTCCGAGAGTCCGATCATGTCTCGTTCCGAAACCCTGTTTGCCAATGCCCAGAAACACATCCCCGGTGGCGTGAACTCGCCCGTGCGTGCGTTCAAGAGCGTGGGCGGCACGCCGCTGTTCTTCAAACACGCCGAAGGCGCCTACGTCACCGACGAAGACGACAAGCGTTATGTGGACTACGTCGGTTCCTGGGGGCCGATGATCCTTGGCCACAGCCATCCGGATGTGCTGGACGCGGTGCGCAAGCAGCTGGAACACGGTCTGTCCTACGGCGCCCCGACCGCCATGGAAACCGAAATGGCCGACCTGGTCTGCTCCATCGTGCCGTCCATGGAAATGGTGCGCATGGTCAGCTCCGGCACCGAAGCGACCATGAGCGCGATCCGCCTGGCCCGTGGTTTCACCGGCCGCGACAGCATCATCAAGTTCGAAGGCTGCTACCACGGCCACTCCGACAGCCTGCTGGTCAAGGCTGGCTCCGGCGCGCTGACCCAGGGCGTGCCCAGCTCGGCCGGCGTACCGGCGGCCTTCGCCAAACACACCCTGACCCTGCCGTTCAACGACATCGACGCGGTCGAGAAGATGCTCGCCGAAGTCGGCCAGGAAGTGGCCTGCATCATCGTCGAGCCGGTGGCCGGCAACATGAACTGCGTGCCACCGGCCCCGGGCTTCCTCGAAGGCCTGCGCAGCCTGTGCGACAAGCACGGCGTGGTGCTGATCTTCGACGAAGTGATGACCGGTTTCCGCGTCGCCCTGGGCGGTGCCCAGGCGCACTACGGGGTGACCCCAGACCTGTCCACCTTCGGCAAGATCATCGGCGGCGGCATGCCGGTGGGCTGCTTCGGCGGCAAACGCAAGATCATGGAACACATCGCGCCGCTGGGCCCGGTCTACCAGGCTGGCACCTTGTCGGGCAACCCGCTGGCCATGGCCGCCGGCCTGACCACCCTGCGCCTGATCAGCCGCCCGGGCTTCCACGCCGAGCTGAGCGACTACACCAGCCGCCTGCTCGACGGCCTGCAGCAACGCGCTGACGCCGCCGGCATCCCGTTCGTGACCACCCAGGCGGGCGGCATGTTCGGCCTGTATTTCAGCGGCGCCGACGATATCGTCACGTTCGACGATGTGATGGCCAGCGATGCCAACCTGTTCAAACGCTTCTTCCACCTGATGCTCGAAGGCGGTGTCTACCTGGCCCCGAGTGCCTTCGAAGCCGGCTTCACCTCGATCGCCCACGGCGACGCCGAGCTGAAACTGACCCTGGACGCGGCCGAACGCGCTTTCGCTGCCCTGAAGTAACCTTCCCCGCCAAACCGGCGCCACACTTGCTGGCGCCGGTTTTACGCTGCATTCGCGCCCCAACTCCCGAAACAGCCCCGAAAGCGGCGGATATCGCGCCCGCGCAGCAGAAAAACGAGTAAAGACTTTGTAAGGTTGGCCCTGCTTATTTCATAATGCGCGCTTATTGGATCCCTCGATGGGTCCGCGCGCCCTTCAGAGGTAAGTCGATTCCCATGAACCGCACCGGCCGCGCCCTTGCACTGGGCTGCCTGTTGCTCCTTCAGCCCCTGCTCGCGCACGCACAAGCAGGCGGCAACTCGTTGTTGATCCCAGCGATGGGTCGCTGCACCCTCAATACTCAGTCACAGGATCTGTCCGAGGCCCTGGCGGTCTGCCAGAAGGCGGCTGACGAAGGGGATGCGCAAGCGCAATACGAGTTGGGCGAGTTCTACTACGAAGGTAAAAATACCCCGCGCGATCTCAATCAGGCCCTGAGCTACTTCGAAAAGGCCTCGCTGCAAGGCCACGCCCAGGCGCAATTCAAGCTCGGCACCATGTTCTTTCGCGGCGAAGGCGTACCGGCCAACAACGTTCAGGCCTATATCGTGCTGAAGATGGCCGCGGTCAACGGCGCCGAAGAGGCACTGGACACGGCCGACGAAGTGGCCGAGCACATGCAGCGCGATGAGCTGGAAGTCGCCACCCAGGTGCTGGGGCAGATTTTCCGCAAATACCTGATGGAATTGCAGAGCGCCGACGGGCGTTCGCCCTTCTCACCCCTGCCTTGATGACATCGCGAGCAAGCTTGCTCGCGATAGCACACTCGATACAGCCCTTACTTCTCAGGCATCGGCATCGGAAACGGCATGACGTTGCTCACGCCACGCGCCTCGCTGATCTTCGGCGTACCCAGGCGCTCGACCTCGTCGATGCGCACGATCGAATGCATCGGCACAAAGCTGCGCACCACGCCTTCGAACTGGGCCTTGAGCTTCTCTTCGCTCGGATCGACGACCACTTGCGTGCGCTCGCCAAAGACGAACTCTTCCACCTCCAGGAAACCCCACAGATCACTTTGATAGATCTGCTTGGCGTACATTTCGAACACCTGTCCCTGGTTGAGGAAAATCACCTTGTAGATTGGAGCTTCACGTTTGGTCATGGTGGGCGGGTAACACATCGGGGGATATAAAAGAGGGCGCGAACTATAGCATAGCCACCGGACGCGCAGCGGTAGGAACCTCAGGCCATGTTCCCTATAATGCGCGGTTCTTTGAATCACGTGATGACTCCGTCCATGGCCAAGAAGCTCTACATAGAAACCCACGGTTGCCAGATGAACGAGTACGACAGCTCGCGCATGGTCGATCTGCTGGGTGAACACCAGGCTCTGGAAGTCACCGCCCGCGCCGAAGACGCGGACGTCATCCTGCTCAACACCTGCTCGATCCGCGAACGAGCCCAGGACCGGGTGTATTCCCAACTGGGTCGCTGGCGCGAGCTGAAGCTGGCCAACCCGGACATGGTCATCGCCGTCGGCGGTTGCGTGGCCAGCCAGGAAGGCGCGGCCATCCGTGATCGCGCGCCCTATGTCGACGTGGTCTTCGGCCCGCAGACCCTGCACCGCCTGCCGGAAATGATCGATGCCGCCCGCAGCAGCAAGCTGCCGCAGGTCGACGTCTCGTTCCCGGAAATCGAGAAATTCGACCACCTGCCAGAGCCGCGCATCGACGGCCCGAGTGCCTATGTCTCGGTGATGGAAGGCTGCAGCAAGTACTGCACCTTCTGCGTGGTGCCCTACACCCGTGGCGAGGAAGTCAGCCGGCCGTTCGACGACGTGATCTGCGAGATCATCCACCTCGCGGAAAACGGCGTGCGCGAAGTCACCCTGCTGGGGCAGAACGTCAACGGCTACCGTGGCCAGACCCACGACGGCCGCCTGGCCGACCTCGCCGAACTGATCCGTGTGGTCGCGGCGGTCGACGGTATCGAGCGCATTCGCTATACCACCTCCCATCCGCTGGAGTTCTCCGACAGCCTGATCCAGGCCCACGCCGAAGTGCCGGAACTGGTGAAACACCTGCACTTGCCGGTGCAATCGGGTTCCGACCGGATTCTCGCAGCCATGAAGCGCAACCATACGGCGCTGGAATACAAATCCAAGCTGCGCAAACTGCGCGCCGCCGTGCCGGGCATCTGCATCAGCTCGGACTTCATCGTCGGCTTCCCCGGCGAGACCGAAAAAGACTTCGAACAGACCATGAAGCTGATCGAAGACGTCGGCTTCGACTTCTCCTACTCGTTCGTCTACAGCCAGCGCCCGGGCACCCCGGCGGCCGACCTGGCGGACGACACCCCGGAAGAGTTGAAAAAGGAACGCCTGAACGCGCTGCAACATCGGCTGAATCAGCAAGGATTCGAAATCAGCCGACAAATGGTCGGTTCGATCCAGCGCATCCTGGTTACCGACTATTCGAAGAAAGACCCGGGCGAACTGCAGGGGCGGACCGAGAACAACCGCATCGTCAATTTCCGCTGCGACAACCCGACGCTGATCGGCCAGTTTTCCGATGTGCATATCGACTCGGCCCAGCCTCACTCGCTGCGCGGATCGCTGCTGCAATAACCTCCTGCCGATGCGGGCTGACCAGTGGTAGTGGCCTCGGGCACGCCATCGCCGGGAAGCCGGCCTCCAAGGAAAATGTGGCGAAAGACATTGCTTTGTATAAGAGCTTTCGCACCCAGGCCTCTGGCGTTATCCTTGATTTCATCCTTTATTGCCGTTGGGCGGCTAAAAAACGACCTTGAACGCACCCATAGAACCACATCGTTTCATCCTCGAGCCCTTTGAGGCTCGCCGCTTCGCCAATCTGTGCGGGCAATTCGACGAGCATTTGCGCTTGATCGAGCAGCGCCTGACCATCGAGATCCGCAACCGCGGCAATCAGTTCGAACTGATCGGCGAACCCAAGCACACCACCTCCGCGGAAAACCTCCTGCGCCGCCTGTACCGGGAAACCAAGGGTACCGAGCTGTCGCCGGACATGGTGCACCTGTTCCTCCAGGAATCCGCCGTCGAAGAGCTGAACAATCACCCTGTCGCCGAAGCGGCCGTGGCCCTGCGCACCAAAAAAGGCATGATTCGCCCCCGCGGCTTGAATCAGCAGCGCTACGTCAAGGAAATCCTCGGCAACGACATCAACTTCGGCATCGGCCCGGCCGGTACCGGCAAGACCTACCTGGCCGTGGCCTGTGCGGTAGACGCACTGGAGCGCGAGCAGGTACGACGCATCCTGCTGGTGCGTCCGGCGGTCGAAGCCGGTGAGAAACTCGGCTTCCTGCCGGGTGACCTGGCCCAGAAGATCGACCCGTACCTGCGCCCGTTGTATGACGCGTTGTATGAAATGCTCGGCTTCGAACACGTGGCCAAGCTGATCGAGCGCCAGGTCATCGAGATTGCGCCGCTGGCGTATATGCGCGGCCGTACGCTGAACAACAGTTTCATCATCCTCGACGAAAGCCAGAACACCACCGTCGAGCAGATGAAGATGTTCCTGACCCGGATCGGCTTCGGCTCCACCGCCGTGATCACGGGCGACATCACCCAGGTCGACCTGCCCAAGGGCACCAAGTCCGGCCTGGCCCATGTGATCAACGTTCTCAAGGACGTCCCGGGCATCAGCTTCACCCACTTCATGCCCAAGGACGTGGTGCGCCATCCGCTGGTGCAACGCATCGTCGAAGCCTACGAGCGCTTCGAGCAGCGCGTGGCCGACGAGTCCGCCGCGGAAAAAGGCAATCGCCACGATGCTTGAGCTTGATCTGCAACTGGCAAGCGACAAGCCTGCTCCCAGTGAAGCCCTGTTCCGCCAATGGTGTGAGCTGGCCCTGCGCCAGCGCACGGCCGACTCGGAACTGACCATCCGCCTGGTGGACGAACCCGAAGGCCGCGAACTGAACCGCACCTGGCGGCAGAAGGACTACGCCACCAACGTCCTGTCGTTCCCCGCCGATGTGCCGGACGAACTGCTGGACATTCCATTGCTCGGCGATCTGGTGATCTGCGTCGAAGTGGTCGAGCGCGAAGCCGCCGAACAAGGCAAGGACCTCCAGGCCCACTGGGCCCATCTGGTGATTCACGGCTGCTTGCATCTATTGGGTTACGACCATATAGATGACGACGAAGCCGAGGAAATGGAAGCACTGGAACGAACGTTGCTTGCAGAACTGGGTCATCCCGACCCTTATGCGGACGACGAAACCGAAGAACATCCATCTGTAACAACCAAGGATTTAGAGTAATCGCTATGAGCGAAGACCGATCGAGCAGCGGGCAAAAGTCGTGGCTGGGTAAACTGACCCAGGCTTTTGCCCATGAGCCGAAAAACCGCCAGGAGCTGCTGGAGCTGCTGCGCGAAGCCCATCAGAACAAGTTGCTGGACAGCGAAGCGCTGGCCATCGTCGAAGGCGCCATCCAGGTCGCTGACCTGCAGGTACGGGACATCATGGTTCCGCGCTCGCAGATGATCAGCATCAAGGCGACCCAGACTCCCCGCGAATTCCTGCCGTCCGTCCTCGATTCCGCGCACTCGCGTTATCCGGTGATCGGCGAAAGCCATGACGACGTCATGGGCGTCCTGCTGGCCAAGGACCTGCTGCCGCTGATCCTCAAGGAGAACGGCGACAGCTTCAACATCAAGGACCTGCTGCGTCCGGCGACCTTCGTTCCCGAATCCAAGCGCCTGAACGTGCTGCTGCGCGAATTCCGCGCCAACCACAATCACATGGCCATCGTCATCGACGAATACGGCGGCGTGGCAGGCCTGGTGACCATCGAGGACGTGCTGGAGCAGATCGTCGGCGACATCGAAGACGAGCACGACGTCGAGGAAGACAGCTACATCAAGCCCCTGCCAAGCGGCGATTTCCTGATCAAGGCGTTGACGCCGATCGAGAACTTCAACGAGTTCTTCGACAGCGAGTTCTCCGACGACGAGTTCGACACCGTCGGCGGCCTGGTGATGAGCGCGTTCGGGCACCTGCCTAAACGTAACGAAATCACCGAAATCGGTGCCTATCGCTTCCGTATCCTGAATGCCGACAGCCGTCGGATTCATCTGCTGCGACTAACGCCTATCCCCCGCTAAGGATCGACATGCTGCGCTTAACCCGCCCCGGCTGGCCCGGTAACCTGCTGGCCATGGCGGCTGGCGCAATCACCACCCTGGCCCTGGCGCCGTACGACATCTGGCCGCTGGCACTGCTGGCGGTCGGCTTCTTTTACGCCGGCCTGCGCGAGCTGAGCCCGCGCCAGGCGTTGTGGCGCGGCTGGTGTTTCGGCTTCGGCCTGTTTGCCGCCGGCACCAGCTGGATCTACGTCAGCATCCATACCTACGGCGGCGCCTCGGTGCTGCTGGCCGGTTTACTGATGCTGGCCTTCATTGCCGCCATCGCCTTCTTTTTCGCCCTGCCGGCCTGGCTCTGGGCGCGCTGGCTGCGGCGCAATGAAGCCCCTCTCGCCGATGCCCTGGCCTTCGCCGCCCTTTGGGTGGGCCAGGAAGCCTTCCGCGGCTGGTTCCTGACGGGTTTCCCCTGGCTCTATTCCGGCTACAGCCAACTCGACGGCCCGCTGGCCGGCTTGGCCCCTCTGGGCGGCATGTGGCTGATCTCCTTTGCCCTGGCGCTGACCGCAGCCCTGCTCTACAACCTGCCCGGCTTGATCCGCACCGGACGCAAGGGGTTTATCGCCGCCGGCCTGGCGCTGCTGGTCGCCCCCTGGGTGATCGGCATCGCGCTCAAGGGACATGCCTGGACCAGCCCGTCGGGCGAGCCGCTGACCGTGGCGGCGATCCAGGGCAATATCGAACAGAGCCTGAAATGGGACCCTGCGCAACTCAACTCCCAACTGGCGCTGTACCGCGACATGAGCTTCAGTTCCAAGCGCGTGGATCTGTTGGTGTGGCCGGAAACCGCGGTGCCCGTGCTCAAGGAGTCGGCCGAAGGTTATCTGAACATGATGGGCAATTTCGCCGCCGACCGGCATTCGGCGCTGATCACCGGCGTACCGATCCGCCAGGAAGTGCACCATCAGAAGCGCTACTTCAATGGCATTACCGTAGTCGGCGAAGGCGATGGCGAGTACCTCAAGCAGAAGCTCGTGCCATTCGGTGAGTACGTGCCCCTGCAGGACTTGCTGCGCGGCCTGATTGCGTTCTTCGACCTGCCCATGTCGGACTTCGCCCGCGGCCCCGCCGACCAGCCTTTACTGCAAGCCAAGGGTTACCAGATCGCGCCGTTCATCTGCTACGAGGTGGTGTATCCGGAATTCGCCGCCAGCCTGTCAGCCCGCAGCGACCTGCTGCTGACCATCAGCAACGACACCTGGTTCGGCACCTCGATCGGTCCGCTGCAGCACTTGCAGATGGCCCAGATGCGTGCCCTGGAAGCCGGCCGCTGGATGATCCGCGCCACCAACAACGGGGTGACCGGCCTGATCGATCCGTTCGGCAAGATCACCGTGCAGATTCCGCAGTTCGAACGCGGAATCCTGTACGGCGAAGTGGTGCCGATGCACAACCTGACGCCTTACCTGCAGTGGCGCTCGTGGCCACTGATCATTGTGAGCCTCCTGCTGTTCGGCTGGGCCCTGCTGGCCAGCCGGATCGCCAAGACCGTCTGACTTCATCGCGAGCCTGCTCGCTCCTGCCGGGGATTTGCGATTCCTGTGGGAGCGGACTGGCTCGAGATGAACCTAGTCCTCTCCACGATAAAACAGCTTGTAGCCCACCAGCCCCACCGCCTCGTTCAACAACTGGCCGCTCTGCCAGATCGATTTGAACTCCGGCATCCAGCCACCCAACGGCCTGGCGTTATCCACCCCGAGGAACCCCACGGGGGCCGGCACCACGGTGAATCCTGCCTGTTCGAAACTCCAGACAGCCCGCTGCATATGCCAGGCCTGGGTGACCAGCACCACACGCTTGACGCCCTGCGGCTTAAGCACTTGCGCGGTGAATTGGGCGTTTTCCCAGGTCGTGCGGCTACGCCCTTCCTGCCAGCGCACCGTTACGTCGAAATCGTTCAGCAACGACTCGGCCATCAGCGCTGCTTCCGTGGGCGGCGTGCCGTAGTGCAGGCCACCGCTGGTCAGGATCGGCAGCCCGGAAGCCTTGGCCAGGCGCGCCGCATAGCGCTGGCGCTCCAGGCCAACACCGGTCGGCTGGTCGGAACCCCAGGCCGGATCGCCACGTTCACGGCCCGAACCCAGCACCACAATCGCATCGGCCTGTCCGGCCAGGGTCGACCACTGGCTTTGCGTCAGCGCCGGCTCACTTTCCAGGGCACTCGCGCCCCACTCCACCATCACAGGCAGGCTCATCAACCAGAACCCGCCCAGGCCGAGGGCAAAACACACACCGGCCAATCGCGGCCTCGAGCGGCGAAACCACCAGGCGAGCAGAAGCAGCAGCAACAGAAGGCCTGGCGGCAGGAGTAGTTGTTTGACGAAATAACGAAAAGGCATCGAGCATCTCCAAAGATGCTCGAAGCCTAAGTGGGTAAAAGCAAAGCAACAACAGATATGAAACAGATTTCACGCACAAGGTACGCGGCGTTGACGCTGCGCAGATGCCCGCATGGGCTGCGCAGACTCACTTGAACTGCAGGGATCGGACCTTTACCGCATCCCGGGCGGGCACCTTGTCTTTCAACCAGATGACCTTGGCCGAATGTGGAGTCACTTCGTGCCTCAGGCATTCGAGCACGCTCAATTGCGTCTCACGCTCGCTACGATCCAGATAGGCTTTGATCACCTCAAGCTCGGCGTGACTCAGGCCCCGCAACTCCAACTCCGCAGGACGCTCATTACGCAAGCTCCCTGCTGTTTTCGCTGTATCCAAGGCCAAAGCCAGACGATCTATCAATCGTTCGTACAACTCGGGTTTTGTAACTTTTCGCTGCGACTCAACCATCCACTCACCTCATGAAAGTAAGAATCACTCCCCCTTTTTGAGCTTAGCCGCACTGCCGAAACCGGCAGGGTGCCGCGACCAACGGCCCACGGCGCGTAATCAGGGTTTCCCTCGGTAGAGCGCGGTCATGTATGCTACGGCGCTTCCTGTAACTCCACTTCCAGCTCGACTGGGTAGCGAAAACGCCATATCTGGCGCCATCACCACCCAACGTTGCATTGAAGAGGATTAGGCCACCCCTATTCAGTTCAAAAGTAGCCATGCACGAACACTATCAGCCCCGTGAAATCGAAGCCGCCGCCCAGTCGTTCTGGGATGAGCAAAAGTCCTTTGAAGTCAGTGAACAGCCAGGCAAGGAAACTTACTACTGCCTGTCGATGTTCCCTTACCCCAGCGGCAAGCTACACATGGGGCACGTGCGTAACTACACCATCGGCGACGTGATCTCCCGCTACCAGCGCATGCAAGGCAAGAACGTACTGCAACCCATGGGTTGGGACGCCTTCGGCATGCCGGCGGAAAACGCCGCGATGAAGAACAACGTCGCACCGGCCAAGTGGACCTACGAAAACATCGCCTACATGAAGTCCCAGCTGCGCAGCCTGGGCCTGGCGGTGGACTGGTCCCGCGAGGTCACTACCTGCAAGCCGGACTACTACCGCTGGGAACAGTGGCTGTTCACTCGCCTGTTCGAAAAAGGCGTGATCTACCGCAAGAACGGCACCGTGAACTGGGACCCGGTCGACCAGACCGTCCTGGCCAACGAACAGGTGATCGACGGCCGCGGCTGGCGTTCCGGCGCGCTGATCGAAAAACGCGAAATCCCGATGTACTACTTCAAGATCACCGCCTACGCGGATGAGCTGCTGGAGAGTCTCGACGAGCTGCCGGGCTGGCCCGAGCAGGTCAAGACCATGCAACGCAACTGGATCGGCAAATCCCGTGGCATGGAAGTGCAATTCCCCTACGACCAGGCCTCCATTGGCGAAGCGGGCGCACTGAAAGTCTTCACCACCCGCCCTGACACCCTGATGGGCGCGACCTACGTCGCGGTAGCCGCCGAACACCCGCTGGCCACCCTGGCGGCGCAGAACGACCCGGCGCTGCAAGCCTTTATTGCCGAGTGCAAGGGCGGCAGCGTCGCCGAAGCCGACATCGCCACTCAAGAGAAGAAAGGCCTGCCGACTTCGCTGTTCGTCGAACACCCGCTGACCGGTGAGAAACTCCCGGTATGGGTCGCCAACTATGTTCTGATGCACTACGGCGATGGCGCGGTGATGGCCGTTCCGGCACACGACGAGCGCGACTACGAATTCGCCACCAAGTACAACCTGCCGATCAAGAACGTGGTGCGCACCAGCGCTGGCGACGAAACGCCAGCACCTTGGCAGGACGCCTACGGCGAGCACGGCGAACTGATCAACTCCGGCGAGTTCAACGGCCTGGATTTTGCCGGCGCCTTCGATGCCATCGAAGTCGCCCTGCTGAAGAAAAACCTCGGCCAATCCCGCACCCAGTTCCGCCTGCGCGACTGGGGCATCAGCCGCCAGCGCTACTGGGGCTGCCCGATCCCGATCATCCACTGCGACAGCTGTGGCGATGTACCGGTCCCGCAAGACCAGTTGCCTGTGGTGCTGCCGGAAGACGTGGTGCCGGACGGCGCCGGTTCGCCACTGGCGCGCATGCCCGAGTTCTACGAATGCAGCTGCCCGAAATGCGGCAAGCCTGCCAAGCGTGAAACCGACACCATGGACACCTTCGTCGAGTCCTCGTGGTACTACGCCCGCTATGCCTCGCCAAAATACGAGGGTGGCCTGGTCGACCCGGCCGCGGCCAACCACTGGCTGCCGGTGGACCAGTACATCGGCGGTATCGAACACGCGATCCTGCACCTGCTCTACGCTCGCTTCTTCCACAAGCTGATGCGCGACGAAGGCCTGGTCAGTTCCAACGAGCCGTTCAAGAACCTGCTGACGCAAGGCATGGTGGTCGCCGAGACCTACTACCGCCGCGAAGCCAACGGTGCCTACACCTGGTACAACCCGGCCGATGTCGAGCTGGAGCGTGACAGCAAGGCCAAGATCGTCGGCGCCAAGCTGATCAGCGACGGCCTGCCGGTGGAAATCGGCGGCACCGAGAAGATGGCCAAGTCGAAGAACAACGGCGTCGACCCTCAGTCGATGATCGAACAGTACGGCGCGGACACCTGCCGCCTGTTCATGATGTTCGCTTCGCCGCCCGACATGAGCCTGGAATGGTCCGACTCCGGCGTCGAGGGTGCCCATCGCTTCCTCAAGCGCGTCTGGCGTCTGGCTCAGGCTCACGTAGCCCAGGGCCTGCCGGGCACACTGGAGCTGGGTTCGCTGAACGACGAACAGAAAGTCATTCGTCGCGCCATCCACCTGGCGATCAAGCAAGCCAGCCAGGACGTCGGCCAGAACCACAAATTCAACACCGCCATCGCTCAGGTCATGACGCTGATGAACGTGCTGGAAAAAGCACCGCAAGCCACCCCGCAGGACCGCTCCCTGTTGCAGGAAGGCCTGGAAACCGTGGCCCTGCTGCTGGCACCGATCACCCCGCACATCAGCCACGAGCTGTGGAGCCAGCTGGGTCGCAGCGGCGCCATCATCGACGCCGGCTGGCCGGTACTGGATGAGAACGCCCTGGTTCAGGACAGCCTGCAGCTGGTCATTCAAGTGAATGGCAAACTGCGTGGCCAGATCGAAATGCCGGCCAGCGCCAGCCGTGAAGAGATCGAAGCCGCCGCCCGGAGCAACGAGAACGTGCTGCGCTTCACCGAAGGCCTGACGATTCGTAAAGTGATCGTCGTGCCTGGCAAGCTGGTCAATATCGTCGCTAGCTAATTGGATCAGGCGTCAGCCCATGGCTGACGCCGAATAAAACCTCCAGGGCCGCCCTATCGGCCCACATGGTTTCAAGGGGAGCAACAAGATGATCAAACGCAACCTCCTGGTGATGGGCCTGGCCGTACTGCTGAGCGCCTGCGGCTTTCAGCTGCGCGGTACCGGCACCACCGAACTGGCGATCAAGGAACTCGACCTGAGCGCCCGTAACGCTTACGGCGAAACCGTGACCCAGCTGCGCCAGGTTCTGCAGAGCAGTGGCGTCAAGGTCTACGCCGGTGCGCCCTACAAGCTGGTGCTGACCCGCGAACAGGAATCCCAGCGCAGCCTCAGCTACGCCGGTGCCGGTCGTTCGGCCGAATATGAAATGACCACCGTGCTGAACTACGAGATCCAGGGCCAGAACAACCTGACCCTGCTCAGCGACAAGCTGCAAGTGCAGAAGGTCTACATCCACGACGGCAACAACCTGGTGGGTTCCGACCAGGAGTCGCTGGAAGTGCGCAAGGAAATGCGTCGCGACCTGGTGCAGAACATGATGCTGCGCCTGCAACTGCTGACCCCGACCCAGCTGGATCAACTGCAGCAGACCGCGGATGCCCGCGCCAAGGCCGAGGCCGAGGCGCTGGAAGCCGCGCAGAAGGCTGAGGCGGAAATCCCGCAACAGTCGCCCATGCAGCTGCCGAACCAGTAAGCCTTGTGGGGCGCCCAGGCGCCCCGCTTGCCCCTCCTTATGAAACTCGCCCCCGCTCAGCTCGGCAAACACCTGCAAGGCACGCTCGCACCGGTCTATGTCATCAGTGGCGACGACCCGTTGCTGTGCCAGGAAGCCGCCGACGCCATTCGCACCGCCGCCCGCCAGCAAGGCTTCGATGAACGCCAGGTATTCAGCGCCGACGCCAATTTCGATTGGGGAACGCTGCTGCAAGCCGGCGCGAGCATGTCGTTGTTCGCCGAAAAACGCTTGCTGGAACTGCGCCTGCCTTCGGGCAAGCCCGGCGACAAAGGCGCCGCGGCCTTCATCGAATACTGCTCACGGCCGGCCGAAGACACCCTGCTGCTGATCAGCCTGCCCAAGCTCGATGGCAGCGCGCAAAAGACCAAATGGGGCAAGGCCCTGATCGATGGCGAGCAGACCCAGTTCATCCAGATCTGGCCGGTGGATGCCAACCAGTTGCCGCAGTGGATTCGCCAACGCCTGTCCCAGGCCGGGCTTTCCGCCAGCCAGGACGCCGTGGAGCTCATTGCGGCCAGGGTAGAAGGCAATCTGCTGGCCGCGGCCCAGGAAATCGAAAAGCTCAAGCTGATGGCCGAGAGTGGCCAGATCACGGTGGAAACCGTGCAAGCGGCAGTCGCCGACAGTGCGCGCTTCGATGTGTTCGGGCTGGTGGACGCCATCCTCAATGGCGAGGCCGCGCATGCCCTGCGCATGCTCGAAGGCCTGCGCGGCGAAGGTGTCGAACCGCCGGTGATTCTCTGGGCGCTGTCCCGGGAATTGCGGGCGCTGGCCAATATGTCGCTGCAGTACAGCCAGGGCACTCCGCTGGACAAAGTGTTCAGCCAGGCCCGTCCGCCCGTCTGGGACAAACGCAAGCCGCTGATGAGCAAGGCCCTGCAGCGCTATTCCGCGCCGCGCTGGGCGCAATTGCTGCTCGACGCCCAGCGTATCGATGCGCAGATCAAGGGGCAGGCCGCCGGTTCGCCTTGGAGCAGCCTGAGCCGCCTGTCGCTGTTGATGGCCGGGCAACGCCTGCCTCTCCCAGCCGAGTAACCCCAACGTCTTGCAGAAGCAAGGCTCGTTCCTACAGGGAATGGGGGGAATCCGTAAGGTTTGCTGAAAAACCCTACGCATCACAGGGCTGGACAGCAGGGTCAAGCTGGCCGATCATCTGCCGCGCAAACCCACCTCAAGCGAGAACCCAAAATGAGCAAGCCATCCAAGCATGGCCCCAACAAGGCCAAATCCATCATCGCCCAGCCACTGTTCCGCAGCCGTCAGGAACGACCCGCCAAGGGCAAAGGCAGCTACCGCCGCGAAGCCTTCCAGTCTAAAAGCTGGGAGGCTTCTTACTTTCTGGCTGCATAAAGCGGAGAACCCCGCCGGCGTGATAAGGTCTGTATCTGATTCGTATTCTCTGGACCTGTGCATGCCCTTTTGTCTTTCCCGTCGTTGGCACCTGCGCCAACTGATCGCTGCCTCCAGCCTTGCCCTGCTCGTCGCCTGCGCGGAAAAACCCACCGCCGCCGATGCCCAGCCACTCCAAAGCATTCAAGCCGCCCCTCTCGCCGCGCCTGCAACCGTCGCTCCGCTGGCCGTCGACAACCTGGACATCCAGCCAACCCAGACCTTTGCCCAATGGCAGGCAGGCTTTCGTGTCGAAGCCCTGAACGCCGGGATCCGTGCCGATCTTTTCGACCGTGCATTCGCCGGTATCACCCCCGACATGGGTGTGATCAAGGCCGACCGCAGCCAGCCGGAATTCACCCGGCCGGTGTGGGAATACCTCGACGGTGCCCTGTCGCCGCTGCGCGTGCGCAAGGGCCAGGCACTGCTCAATCAGTACGCCGACATCCTGCAGCAGATCGAACAGCGTTATGGTGTCGATCGCCAGGCCCTGGTGGCGGTCTGGGGTATGGAAAGCAACTTCGGTGAGTTCCAGGGCAACAAATCGGTCATCCGTTCCCTCGCGACCCTGGCCTACGAAGGTCGCCGTCCGGCCTTTGCCAACAGCCAGCTGCTGGCCGCCCTGCAGATTCTCCAGCACGGCGACATCCAGCCCGAGAAGATGCTCGGCTCCTGGGCCGGCGCGATGGGGCAGACCCAGTTCATCCCGACCACCTACAACACCCATGCCGTGGACTTCGACGGCGATGGCCGCCGCGACATCTGGAACAGCCCGGCCGACGCCCTGGCCTCGACCGCGCACTATCTGCAAAGCTCCGGCTGGCAGAAGGGCCAGCCATGGGGTTTCGAAGTGCAACTGGCCAATGGCTTCGACTATGCGCTGGCGGATGGCGCGATCCGCAAATCGGTAGCCGAATGGCTGCGCCTGGGCATGCAGCTGCCTAACGGCGCCAGCGTTCCGGCCGGCGCCGAGCAGCTTTCGGCGGCCTTGCTGTTGCCGGCGGGTTATCGCGGGCCGGCATTCCTGATCCTCGACAACTTCCGCGCCGTTCTGAAGTACAACAACTCCTCGTCCTATGCCCTGGCGGTGAACCTGCTGTCCCAACGCTTCAACGGTTCGGGCCTGATCAACGGCGTCTGGCCGAAGGACGACATGCCCCTCAGCCGCTCCGAGCGCATCGAGCTGCAGAACCTGCTCAGTGCCAACAATTACGATGCCGGCAACCCGGACGGCATTATCGGCGCCAATACCCGCAAGGCGATTCGCAGCGCCCAACAATCGCTGGGCTGGCCCGCCGACGGCTATCCGACCCACAAGCTGCTGGAGAGCCTGCGCTCGCGCTGAGCCAGGCCTGCGCGCCGAATCATAGGGGCGCCATAGTTGAGCAAGCTCGCTCCCACAAGGGCAGCGAGCACGGGCTGATCAGCCGAATACCACGTCCTGTTCCAGGATCAACTGCTTCTCCCCCGCATCCAGCCTGACCATCGCCCCCATCGGCAGGGTCAGGTTCGGATCGCAGTGGCCACTGCGCCATCCCGCCAACACCGGGATGCACAGGGGTTCGAAGGTCTGCTTGAGCAGCCCGGCAAGCGCCTGGGGCTCTACTCCCGCCACATCTCCCACCAGCACCCCGCGAAGCCTGTCGAGCTTGCCAGCCAGACGCAGATGCGTCAGCAGACGGTCGATCCGGTACAGAGGCTCGTTGATGTCTTCGATAAACAGAATGATGCCGTCGCCATTGATCTCGTATGGCGTGCCCATGGTCGCGGCGATCAACGACAGGTTGCCCCCCAGCAACTGACCGCAGGCGATGCCAGGCTCGACGGTGGTCAAGGGATAAGCCGCCGGATGCGGCATCAGGCTGCCAGCCTTCAACTGCCCCCGGAGCAGGCTGAACAGCGAGGACTCGGTAGGTGGCTGTTTGTCACCCAACAAGTCGGCATTGAGCATCGGCCCATGAAAGGTCACGAAACCCGCATGACGATTGATGGCCAGATGCAGCGCGGTGATGTCGCTGTAGCCGACAAACGGCTTGGCATTGCGGCGTAGCAGGTCGTAATCGATCCGGTCGAGCAAGCGTGGGCTGCCATAGCCGCCCCGCAGGCACAGGATGGTATCGACATCATCATCGGCAAAAGCGGCGTGCAGGTCGTTCAGGCGGACCTCGTCGCTACCGGCCAGATAGCCGTCCTTCTGCTGGACCCCAGGATAAATCCGCAGTGAATAACCTCGAGCGCGCATCCAGCGGGCGGCTTGCTCGGTGTCCAGGGCTGCGGGCCCGGCGGGCGCAATCAAGCCGATCAGCCCTTGCGAAGGCAGCGCCGGCACTGGCCGTTGCGCACAAAGGACATCAGTCGGTTGGAGGGTCATCCAGTGGTTCTCCCTGTGTGGATTCTCTAGTGCACAGTAGACATGAAAGCGGGCAAACAGAAGTGCCGAAACGCCACGGCGCTTGCAGGAAAAGTCTATGAAGGGAGGGAGACGCAGGCGTAACGGAAGATGACGCCCGCAAGGAAAAGACCTTGCGGGCGTATTACATCAGGAGACCAGGCCTTCTTTGGCCAGCTTCGCCTGCTCGTCGGCGTGGTACGAGGAACGTACCAGCGGGCCCGAGGCGACGTTCTTGAAGCCCATCTTGTAACCTTCCTCGGCGAACCAGGCGAAGGTGTCCGGGTGCACGAAACGCTGCACCGGCAAGTGGCTGCGGGACGGTTGCAGGTACTGGCCGAGGGTCAGCATGTCGATGTCGTGCTCGCGCATGCGCTTCATGACCTCGATGACTTCGTCGTCGGTCTCGCCCAGGCCCAGCATCAGACCGGACTTGGTCGGTACGTGCGGTACCAGCTGCTTGAACTTCTGCAGCAGGGTCAGCGACCACTGGTAGTCCGAACCCGGGCGCGCGGCCTTGTACAGGCGCGGCACGGTTTCCAGGTTGTGGTTGAACACATCCGGCGGCTCGGCCGCGGTGATTTCCAGCGCTACGTCCATGCGGCCACGGTAGTCCGGGACCAGGGTTTCCAGTTGCACGTTCGGCGACAGCTTGCGGATTTCGCGGATGCAGTCGGCAAAGTGCTGGGCACCGCCGTCGCGTAGGTCATCGCGGTCGACCGAAGTGATCACCACGTACTTCAGGCGCAGATCGGCGATGGCCACCGCCAGGTTCATCGGCTCATCGACGTCCAGAGGCTTCGGACGGCCGTGACCGACGTCGCAGAACGGGCAGCGACGGGTGCAGATGTCGCCCATGATCATGAAGGTGGCGGTACCGCCGGAGAAGCACTCGCCCAGGTTCGGGCAGGACGCTTCTTCGCAGACGCTGTGCAATTTGTGCTTGCGCAGCAATTGCTTGATCCGGTCGACTTCCGGGGAAACCGGAATACGCACGCGAATCCAGTCCGGTTTCTTCGGCAGTTCGGTGGTCGGGATAATCTTCACCGGGATACGCGCGACTTTCTCGGCACCGCGCAATTTAACGCCGGTTTCAACTTTCGCACGGGCCGGGCGCTCGGAAACATCCAGCGTCGGGATCAGGGTTTGCACAGCGTCTTGCGCAGTAGTCATATCAGTCGATTCCGCCCGTTAGGGTCGTCTGCTCAGCATAGTCGAGGTGTTTGACGAGCTGCGCACGCAGCCGGGCACTTACCTCGGCAAATTCAATCGGTCCTGTGTGGTCGCTCAGCTGGGTCATTGCCAGCCCGGCATAGCCACAGGGGTTAATCCGTCGAAACGGCTGCAGATCCATGTCCACGTTCAAGGCCAGGCCATGAAAGGAACAACCATGGCGGATCCGCAGGCCCAGGGAGGCGATTTTCGCGCCATCGACGTAAACGCCGGGGGCATCCGGCTTGGCCGCCGCGGTCACGCCGTAGCTGGCCAGCAGCTCGACCAGGCACTGCTCCATCCGGCTGACCAGGTCGCGCACGCCAAAACCCAGGCGGCGCACGTCCAGCAGCATATAAGCCACCAGTTGGCCAGGACCGTGATAGGTCACCTGGCCACCCCGGTCGACCTGCACCACCGGGATATCCCCGGGAAGCAACAGGTGTTCGGCCTTGCCCGCCTGGCCCTGGGTAAAGACCGGCGGATGCTGCACCAGCCAGACTTCATCGGGAGCGTCGGTGCCGCGTTCGTTGGTAAAGCGTTGCATGGCCTGCCAGACCGGCTCGTAGGCCATCTGGCCGAGCTCGCGAAAGCCCAGCGTTTGTGGCATCACAGCACCATGTGCACGAAGCCGGTGGCCCGCAGTTCGCTGTTGATGTCGTACAGCTGTTCTTGACCGGTGGCGACGATGTGCAACTGGATGGTCGTGTACTTGCCGTTGGTGCTCTGGCGCTCGGCCAGGGTCTTGTGGTCAACGGTCGCGTGTTTTTCAAGGATCGCGATGATCTTGTCCTTGAAACCCACGCCGGTATCGCCGATCACCTTAATCGGGTAATCCGCGCAGGGGAATTCGATCTTTGGCGCCTTTACTTCGGTGTCTGTCATGGCGTAACGGCCTCGTAAGCCGTGGCGACGGACGCGGCCCCCGCTCTATTTCAGAGCGAGGGCCGCGCGGGTCGACAATATCAGTTGAACAAGCCGTAGAAGAATAGACGGATGCTATCCCACATGCGGCGGAAGATACCACCTTCGTCGACCGCGTCCAGAGCGATCAGATCGGCGCTGTGCACCACCTTGTCGTCCAGTTTCACTTCGACTTTACCGATCACGTCGCCCTTGGCGATAGGTGCGATCAATTGTGGATTCATGGTCATGCTGGCAGCGAGCTTCTTCAGCTGGCCTTTGGGCATGGTCATGGTCAGGTCCTGGGCCAGGCCGGCCTTGATCTGGGAGGTGGTGCCTTTCCAGACAGGGGCCTGAGCCAGCTCGGTGCCCTTCTGGTAGAAGGTCTGGGTTTCGAAGAAGCGGAAACCGTAGGTCAGCAGCTTCTGGGTTTCGGCCGCGCGAGCCTGCTCGCTGTTGGTACCGAACACCACGGCGATCAGGCGCATGCCGTCACGCACGGCCGAGGACACCATGCAGTAGCCGGCTTCGTCGGTGTGACCGGTTTTCAGGCCGTCGACGGTCTTGTCGCGCCACAGCAACAGGTTGCGGTTAGGTTGCTTGATGCCGTTCCAGAAGAACTCTTTCTGCGAGTAGATCGCGTAGTGAGCCGGGTCTTCGTGAATGATGGCGCGAGCCAGTACCGCCATGTCGTGCGCTGACGAGTAGTGCTCGGGGTTCGGCAGGCCGGTCGGGTTCATGAAGTGGCTGTTGCTCATGCCCAGGTCGCCGGCGGTCTTGTTCATCATGTCGGCAAAGGCGTCTTCGCTGCCGGCGATGTGCTCGGCAACCGCGACGCTGGCGTCGTTACCCGACTGAATGATGATGCCGTGCAACAGGTCGCTGACAGTGACCTGCGAGCCGACCTTGATGAACATCCGCGAACCGCCGGTACGCCAGGCGTTCTCGCTGACGGTCACCGGGTCGTTCTCGCCGATCTGGCCGCGACGGATTTCCAGGGTCGCGATGTAGGCCGTCATCAGCTTGGTCAGGCTGGCTGGCGGCAGGCGCTGGTCACCGTTGTTCTCCACCAGCACGTTACCGCTGCTGGCATCCATGAGTACGTAGGACTTGGCGGCCAGCTGCGGTGGCGACGGCATCACCTCTACCGCCCAGGCGGCAGGCGTGATGATCAGCGGGACAAGCAGACACAGGCGTTTGGCAAAGGTGGTGATGTTCATCCGTCTCTCGAAATTGCTAATGGAAACTTGTCCTCGCGGACAAAACTATTCAGACAGCCTTCTAAAGGGCTGTCGCGTGTTCAGTTGTTCACTCACTGACCCTTGCCGGGCTTTTGTTGTACGACGAGCCAACAACCTGGGTTCACCCCCCAAATACCGTAGGCGAACCATGAATCAATGTCCGATTACTCGGCGGTTACCAGGCTCGGCTGCCCCAGATTGGCCAGCCGGACGCTGTTCTGCACTTGCTGGATCTCACCCGGCGAGCCGATCGGCCCCAGGCGCACCCGGTGCAGGGTCTGTTGATTGCGCACGATCGAGCTGATGAACACCGGAGCGCTCACCATCCCGCTCAGCTTCGAGCGCAGGAGCTCGGCAGCGTCCGGGTTGGCGAAGGCGCCCACCTGCAGATACTGGCCAGAGGCTTGCGCAGAAGCGTTTTTTTTTGCATCCAGTTGCACCGGCACAACGGCCGCGGCGTGCTGCTGTGCAGGTGGCGTCCATTGCTCGACGGTCCCCGTGGACGCCGTCATCACTGGCGCGGCTTTCGGCTCATTGAGCATCAAGGGTGCCGGCCGACCGCGCTGGGCCCACCATTCCTGCGGGTCGATACCCTCGACCTTGACCCGGGCGGTACCGATCTCGGCATAACCGAGCTTCTTGGCCGCGGCGTAGGACAAATCGATGATCCGGTCCGAATAGAACGGCCCACGGTCATTGACCCGCAGGATCACGCTTTTGTGGTTATCCAGGTTGGTCACCCGGACATAACTCGGCAATGGCAGGGTCTTGTGTGCGGCACTCATGCCATACAGGTCATACACCTCGCCATTGGCGGTGTTCTGCCCGTGGAACTTGGTGCCGTACCAGGAAGCCGTGCCCGAAGCGACATAACGCTTGGATTCGGCCATCGGGAAATAGGTCTTGCCCAGCACCGTATAAGGATTGGCCTTGTACGGGCCGGTGTGCAGGGTCGGCGTGGCGTCGGGGATGCGCGATACATCGACGTCCCACCAGGGTGCGCCGTCTTTGTGGGCGCGGTTGATGTCCAGGCCCGGCGTCGAACGTACGGCTGTCGTCGGGCCCTTCTGTTTCGGCGCCTGGGTTGACGAACAACTGACCACCAGCAAGGACAACGCGGCAAGAGCCACCAGCTTCAGGGGTTTGCGGTTTGGCGATGCCAGCATTACTTGACGCCCCGTGCTTGGACCAGCTGTTCAGAGAGCTGATGTACGGCCATGGCGTACATCACGCTGCGGTTATAACGCGTGATCGCGTAGAAATTCTTCAGGCCCATCCAGTACTCGGGGCCATTGTCACCTTCCAGGCGGAAAGCCGTGACCGGCATATCATCGCGCAGCGCATCATGACTCGACCAGCCCAGCGCCCGCAACTCCCCGACGGTTTTCGTCGGCTCGATACCGGTGGTCAAACCTTCGTCGACCTGATCGCCGCGCACTTCGGCCCGGCTGACCACCGGCTGCCCGGCCTCCCAGCCGTGACGCTTGAAATAACTGGCGACGCTGCCGATGGCATCGTCCGGATTGGTCCAGATATTGATGTGGCCATCACCGTCGAAGTCCACAGCATAGGCGCGAAAACTGCTCGGCATGAACTGCGGCAAGCCCATGGCGCCCGCGTAGGAGCCTTTCAGGGTCAGCGGGTCGACCTGTTCTTCACGGGCCAGCAGCAGGAATTCGCGCAATTCCTTGCGGAAGAACTCGGCACGTGGCGGGTAATCGAAGCCCAAAGTCGACAGTGCATCGATCACCCGGTAATTACCGGTGTTGCGCCCAAAGAAGGTTTCGACGCCGATGATCGACACGATCACCTGGGCCGGCACGCCGTATTCCTGCTCGGCACGGGCCAGTACCGCTTCGTGCTGGCGCCAGAAGTCCACACCGCGGGCGATGCGCGCGTCGGTGATGAACATCGGCCGGTATTCTTTCCACTGCTTGACCCGCTCGGCGGGCCGGGAAATGGCGTCGAGGATCGACTGCTTGCGCTCGGCCTCGCGAAACACGCCCATCAGCTGTTCGCCCGCGAAGCCATAGTCGCGAGTCATTTCGCCCACGAATTCGGCTACTTGAGGGGAACCTTCGTATTCGCCGCCGGCCAGCGCTTCCTGCGCCGCGCCAAGGATGCCTACCAGACCGACCCACGGTGCATACCGAGCAGTCCAGCCACGCATTACTTGCATTGAATTCTTCACCTTATTCAAACCTGCGCGATCCACTTACGATGGGTATGGATCGACATCAAAACCCCAAACGCTGACAGCAGCGTCACCAGCGAAGTTCCTCCGTAGCTAATGAACGGCAACGGCACCCCCACGACCGGCAACAGGCCACTGACCATACCGATGTTGACGAAAACGTAAACAAAAAACGTCATGGTCAGGGCGCCGGCGAGCAATTTGCCGAACAGCGTCTGCGCCTGGGCGGTGATCACCAGCCCCCGACCGATCAGCAGCAGATAGATCAGCAGCAAAGCGCAAATGCCCACCAGGCCAAACTCTTCGCCCATGACCGCGATAATAAAGTCGGTGTGGCTCTCGGGCAAAAAGTCCAGGTGGGACTGAGTGCCGAGCAGCCAGCCCTTGCCGAAGACGCCGCCAGAGCCGATGGCCGCCTTGGACTGAATGATGTTCCAGCCAGTGCCCAGCGGATCGCTTTCCGGGTCGAGGAAGGTCAGGATCCGCTGCTTCTGGTAGTCGTGCATGATGAAGAACCACATGGCGATCGCCACCGGTACCGCGGCGGCCAGCACGCTGAGGATCCAGCGCCAGCGCAGCCCGCCCATGAACAGCACGAAGGCGCCACCGGCGAGAATCAGCAGCGAGGTCCCGAGGTCCGGCTGACGCACGATCAGAATGAACGGAATACCGATCAGGACCAGGCTGATGCCCACATGCTTGAGCTGCGGCGGCAAGGTGCGCTTGGCCAGGTACCAGGCGATGGTCGCCGGCATGATGATCTTCATGAATTCCGAGGGCTGGAAGCGAATCACCCCGGGGATGTTGATCCAGCGGGTGGCGCCCATGGCGTTGTGGCCCATGACATCCACCACCACCAGCAGTATCACGCCGAACACATAGGCCAGTGGCACCCAGCGCGCCATGAACCGGGGCTCGAGCTGGGCAATGACGATCATCGACACCAGGCCGATGCCGAATGACGTCGCCTGCTTGCCCAGCAGATCCCAGCTCTTGCCGCTGGCCGAATACAGGACGAACAGGCTGCCGGCCGCCAGGGTCAGCAGCAGGATCAGCAATGGGCCGTCGATGTGCATGCGCTGCAGCAGCGTCGCCCGGCGACGCATCACATCCTCGCTGGACAGGATGCGATCGAAATTACTCTTCACGGGCCGTAGCCTCCGCACTGATAGGGCCGGCAAACTCAGGCTTGAGCAGGCCATCCGGGCCGAGGAGCCAGGCGTCCATCACCTGACGCACCACCGGGGCCGCCACGCCGGAACCGGACTCGCCGTTCTCGACCATGACCGAGACCACGATTTTCGGGTTTTCCGCCGGCGCGAAGCCGACGAACAGGGCGTGGTCGCGATGACGCTCCTGGACCTTGGAGCGGTCGTACTTCTCGCCCTGCTTGATCGCGACCACCTGGGCCGTACCACTCTTGCCGGCGATCCGGTATTGCGAACCGATGGCCGCCTTGCGCGCCGTACCGCGGGCGCCGTGCATCACCTGCTGCATGCCGTGATTGACCTTCGTCCAGTCCGACGGATCGCGCAGGATGATGTCCGGCATCGGGTTCTCATCCACCGGCTTTTCGCCCTCGATAGTCTTGGCCAGGTGCGGACGGTTCCATTTGCCCTTGTTCGCCACCAATGCCGTGGCCTGGGCCAGCTGCAACGGGGTGGACTGCATGTAACCCTGGCCAATCCCGAGAATCAGCGTCTCGCCCGGGAACCAAGCCTGGCGACGGGTGGCGCGTTTCCATTCCCGCGACGGCATCAGGCCCGGCGACTCTTCGAACATGTCCAGCGAGACCTTCTGGCCGATCCCGAACTTGTTCATATAAGCCGACAACCGATCGATCCCCAGCTTGTGGGCCAGGTCATAGAAGTAGGTGTCGTTGGACCGCATGATCGCGGTGTCGAGATCGACGTAACCGTCACCGCTGCGGTTCCAGTTACGGTACTTGTGATCGTAGTTGGGCAGTTGGTAGTAGCCCGGGTCATAGACCCGCGTGGAGGCCGTCACCACCCCGGAGTCGAGACCGGCAATGGCCACCGCCGGCTTGATGGTCGAACCCGGCGGATACAGGCCGCGCAGCACCCGGTTGAACAATGGACGGTCGATGGAGTCGCGCAGCTCGGCATAGGCCTTGAAGCTGATGCCGGTGACGAACAGGTTCGGGTCGAAGCTCGGTTGGCTGACCATGGCCAGCACTTCCCCGGTGCGGGGGTCCAGCGCGACCACCGCGCCACGCCGGCCGCCCAAGGCCGCCTCCGCGGCTTCCTGCAGCTTGATGTCCAGGCTCAGGACAATGTCCTTGCCGGGAATCGGGTCGGTACGCTTGAGCACCCGCAACACACGGCCGCGAGCGTTGGTCTCGACCTCTTCGTAACCCACCTGGCCGTGCAGCTCGGGCTCGTAGAAGCGCTCGATACCGGTCTTGCCGATGTGGTGGGTGCCGCTGTAGTTCACCGGGTCCAGGGTCTTCAGCTCTTTCTCGTTGATCCGCCCCATGTAGCCCACCGAGTGCGCGAAGTGCGCGCCCTGAGGGTAATGACGGACCAACTGCGCCACCACTTCCACCCCAGGCAGACGGAACTGGTTGACCGCGATCCGGGCGATCTGCTCTTCGTTGAGCTCGAACAGGATCGGCACCGGCTCGAACGGCCGACGCCCCTGCTTCATGCGCTTCTCGAACAGCGCCCGGTCTTCCGGCGTCAGTTCCAGCACCTCGACAATGACGTCGAGCACCTGGCGCCAGTCGCCGGAACGCTCACGGGTCATGCTCAGGCTGAAGCTCGGCCGGTTGTCGGCCACCACCACGCCATTGCGGTCGAAGATCAGACCGCGGGTCGGCGGAATCGGCTGGACGTGAACCCGGTTGTTTTCCGACAGGGTCGAGTGATAGTCGTACTGGATCACCTGCAGGTAATACAGCCGCGCGATCAGCACCCCGATCAGGCAGACCACGGCAATAGCCCCGAACACGACCCGGCCACGCACCAGACGGGCGTCTTTTTCGTGGTCCTTGATACGGATCGGCTGGGACATTAGGGGCGCGGGCTATTTGTGATAAGGGTGCCCGGACAGGACTGTCCAGGCGCGATACAGCTGTTCACCGATCAGGATCCGTACCAGCGGGTGCGGCAAAGTCAGCGGCGACAGCGACCAGCGCTGATCCGCCCGCGCGCAGACTTCCGGCGCCAGCCCCTCGGGGCCGCCGACCATGAAGTTCACGGTGCGCGAGTCGAGGCGCCAGCGATCCAGCTCCACCGCCAGCTGCTCGGTACTCCAGGGCTTGCCGTGGACCTCGAGGGTGACGATCCGCTCGTTCGGGCCGACCTTGGCCAGCATGGCTTCGCCCTCCTGACGGATGAAACGAGCCACATCGGCGTTCTTGCCACGGGTATTGAGCGGTATTTCCACCAGTTCCAGCGCCAGTTCGGATGGCAGACGCTTGGCATACTCGTGCCAACCCTCTTCCACCCACTTGGGCATGCGTGAACCGACAGCGATCAGACGCAGGCGCACAGCCGTCCCTTATTGCTGGTCTTTGTTGAGCTTGGTGAAGTGCTCATGGGTGTGCTCCGGGCTGTGGTGCTTGCCATCGGCCGCACGGCTCTGCTCGGCGCCCTGCCACAGCCGTTCCAGGTCGTAGAACTGGCGCGCGGAGGCGGTCATCATGTGCACGATCACGTCGTCCAGGTCCAGCAGCACCCAGTCGCTGTCGCCCTTGCCTTCTTCACCCAGCGGCTTGACGCCCTGGGCCTTGACCATCTCGCGGACCTTTTCCAGCATCGCGCCGATCTGGCGGTTGGAAGTACCGGTGGCGATGATCATGTAGTCGGTGATGCTCTGCTTTTCGCGAACATCGATCACCAGGACGTCCTGGGCCTTGACGTCTTCCAGCGCGGCGACTGCCACCTTGACCAGATCTTCGCCTTTCATTACTTGGTTAGTCATATAAAACTCGTTCAGCTCGTATGTATGGCGCGTTGCACGGCATCAGCCGGCAGCGCGCCTTCAGTTCGGCCCACGGTAAAGACCGTGTGCATCGATATAGGCCAGGACCGCATCAGGCACCAGGAAACGTACCGACTTACCGCTGGCCAGCAGTTGACGGATCTGGGTGGCGGACACCGCGAGCGGTGTCTGCCAGACGAATGCAATGTGTCCTCCGGGCCCTTGCAGGGCCAGGGGATCGCTCACCGAGCGCGCCGCCAGCAGGTTGCGCAACGCATCCGGCGGCTCGCTGTCGGCATCCGGGCGTTGCAGCACCAGGATGTGGCAATGCTGGAGCAACTCTTCCCAGCGATGCCAGGTAGGCAGGCCGCAAAAAGCGTCCCAGCCCAGCAACAGGAACAACTGGTCATCCGCGGCCATCTCGGCCCGCATCTGTTCCAGGGTGTCTAGGGTGTAGGACGGCTTGTCCCGTTTCAGCTCACGGTCGTCCACCACCAGGGGTGAAACGCCCGCCACCGCACACTCGACCATCGCCAGACGGTCCAGCGCCGACACCTGCGGTGCATCGCGATGCGGCGGCCGCGCGCTGGGGGTCAGGCGCAGCTCATCGAGCCCCAGCGAATCGGCCACCTCCAGCGCACTGCGCAGGTGACCGATGTGCACGGGGTCGAAGGTACCGCCCAGCAGACCGATACGTTTGCTCATCAAGTGCGCACATGGCCGTCGCCGAAGACGACATATTTCTCGCTGGTCAGCCCTTCCAGGCCAACCGGACCACGGGCGTGCAGCTTGTCGGTGGAAATACCGATCTCCGCGCCCAGGCCATATTCGAAACCGTCGGCAAACCGGGTCGAGGCATTGACCATCACCGAGCTGGAATCCACCTCGTTGAGGAAACGCCGGGCGTCGGTGAAGTTCTCGGTGACGATGGCGTCGGTGTGGTGCGAACCGTAGATGTTGATGTGCTCGATGGCCGCGTCCAGGCTGTCGACCACCAGGATCGACAGGATCGGCGCGGTGTACTCGGTACTCCAGTCTTCTTCGGTGGCCTCGATCACATCGTCGCCCAGCAAGGCACGGGTACGCGGGCAACCGCGCAGCTCGACCTGCTTGTCGCGATAGATTGCCGCCAGCGGCGGCAGTACGCGCTCGGCAATACCGGCGTGGACCAGCAGGGTCTCCATGGTATTGCAGGGTGCGTAGCGCTGGGTCTTGGCGTTGTCGGCGATGCGAATCGCCTTGTCCAGGTCGGCCGCCACGTCGATGAACACATGGCAGACGCCGTCCAGATGCTTGATCACCGGCACCTTGGCGTCGCGGCTGACCCGCTCGATCAGGCTCTTGCCGCCACGCGGCACGATCACGTCGACGAACTCGGGCATGGTGATCAACGCGCCAACGGCCGCGCGGTCGGTGGTTTCCACCACCTGCACCACTTGCGCCGGCAAGCCGGCCACCGCCAGCCCTTGCTGGATGCAGGTGGCAATGGCGCGGTTGGAATTGATCGCCTCGGAGCCGCCACGCAGGATGGTGGCGTTGCCGGACTTCAGGCACAGGCTGGCCGCATCGATGGTCACGTTGGGGCGCGACTCGTAGATGATGCCGATCACGCCCAGGGGAACGCGCATCTTGCCGACCTGGATGCCCGAAGGCAGGTAGCGCATATCGCGGATTTCACCGATGGGGTCAGGCAGCTTGGCCACCTGACGCAGGCCTTCGATCATTTCGTCGATACGCACCGGAGTCAACGCCAGACGATCGAGCAATGCCGGTTCCAGACCATTGGCCCGGCCGTTGGCCAGGTCCTGCTCATTGGCCGCGCTCAGCTCGGGGCGAGCAGCGTCCAATGCATCGGCAGCCGCCAGCAATGCGCGGTTTTTCTGCGCAGTGGTGGCACGGGCGATTACCCGCGAGGCTTCGCGGGCAGCGCGACCCAAACGGGTCATGTAGTCAAGAACGGACTCAGTCATGGTCTGCTGTGGTCTTGGCAAAGAGGAAAGCGGCTGATTATAGCTGTCGCGCCGGTCCACGGACAGCGGTCACGGGCGGATGGTCGAAATGGACGGCAAATACCTCTCGTTCAGCCTGAATTAAGCCTGGAATTGATATCATTCCGAACCAATTCCCGTCATCGCTCCTGGCCACCATGTCCATTCTGTCCACCCCGACGCTGCCCAAGGCCCTGCCCGACCGCTTTTTCGATCGTGATGCCCAGGTCCTGGCCCGTGAACTGCTCGGCAAAATCATCCGCCATCGGGTCGGCGATCTGTGGCTGTCGGCGCGCATTATCGAAACAGAAGCCTATTACTGCGAGGAAAAAGGCAGCCATGCCTCCCTCGGCTACACAGAAAAGCGTAAGGCTTTGTTTCTGGACGGCGGCCACATCTATATGTACTACGCCCGCGGCGGCGATTCGCTGAACTTCAGCGCCCAGGGGCCGGGCAACGCGGTGCTGATCAAGTCGGCCTACCCTTGGGTCGACGAAGTCTCCGGCCCCGCCAGCCTGGCGCAGATGCTGCTGAACAATCCCGATGCCAGCGGCCGGCCGCGCCCCTCGCAAAAGCTCTGCGCCGGCCAGACCCTGCTGTGCAAGGCCCTGGGCCTGAAAGTCCCGGTATGGGATGCCAAGCGCTTCGACCATGAAGTGCTGTTCGTCGAGGATGTCGGCACGCCCGTCGCCAGCATCATCCAGACCACTCGCCTGGGCATTCCCCACGGCCGCGACGAACACTTGATGTACCGCTTTGTCGATGCCGCCTACGCCCCCTACTGCACCCGGAACCCGCTACGTCGCGGGCAGGTCGAAGGTCGCGACTATCTGTTGCTCGATTGATCCCTTTCGCAGGAGCCGGCGTGCCCGCGGATGGCCTGATCGCGAGCAAGCCCGGTTCTACAGTTGAACCACCGAATAACCGGAGTTGAAAACCTATGGGCCAATGGCTCGATGGAATAACCGGCTGGTTGACGATGAACCCCCAATGGCTGGCGGCAGCCGTGTTCATCGTCGCTTGCGTCGAATGCCTGGCGATTGCCGGCCTGATCGTACCCGGCACCGTGCTGCTGTTCGCCATTGCCGTGATGGCCGGCAGCGGCGCGCTGTCCCTGGGTGAAACCCTGGCGCTGGGGTTCTTTGGCGGCTTGCTTGGGGACGTGGTGTCTTATCTGCTGGGCCGGCGCTTTCACCAGAATATCCGCCGCCTGCCGGGCCTGCGCCATCACCCGGAATGGATCAACGGCGCCGAAGCCTACTTCCAGCGGTATGGCATCGCCAGCCTGTTGGTCGGGCGCTTTATCGGTCCCTTGCGGCCCATGCTGCCAATGGTCGCCGGCATGTTCGACATGTCGTTCCCGCGCTTTTTCGCCGTCAGCCTGCTGGCCGCGGCCGGCTGGACCGTGGCCTACCTGCTACCGGGCTGGGCCACGGGCGCGGCGATCCGCCTGCCCTTGCCTGAAGGTTTCTGGCCGCAGGCAGGAATAGTCGCCGCCAGCATCGCCGTGCTGCTGGGCCTGAGCATCAACAGCACCGTGCGCCGCCATCGCAAGGCCAGCCCGCTGGTGGCCGGCCTCAGTCTGGCGATCCTGGCAGGACTGTTCATCGGTTACCCCTACTTGAACCATTTCGACCAGGGCTTGATCGCGCTAGTCCAGGAACACCGCAGCCCAGCAATGGACGAGGTGATGGTGGTACTCACCCAGTTCGGCGAATTTCGCACCATGCTGTTCGCCAGCGCCCTGGTCACCCTGCTGTTGCTGATTGCCCGGCAATGGCGGCAGGCGATTTTCGCGGGCACCACGCTACTGGGCACCGCATTGGCCAACACCGGCACCAAGCTGTTCTTCGCCCGGGTACGCCCGGAAGTCCTGACCGACCCACTGACCAGCTACAGCATGCCCAGCGGCCACAGCTCCGGCTCGTTCGCCCTGTTCCTGACCCTGGCGATACTCGCCGGTCGCGGCCAGCCGCCGCGCATGCGCCTGACCTGGCTGCTGCTGGGCTGCCTGCCGGCGGCGGCGATTGCCTTGTCGCGGATTTACCTGGGCGCGCACTGGCCCTCCGACATCCTTGCCGGCGCCATGCTTGCCGCCTGCGTGTGCGCCGCCAGCCTGTGGTTCGCCCAGCGCCAGACACCACTGGAGCCTATGCCGGCCAAGATCTGGTGGCTGGTATTGCCGGCGCTGACGGCGCTGTTCGGCTTCGAAGCCGTCAGGCATCTACCCCACGCCATGTTGCGTTATGCCTACTAGATAGAACGAACGCCCCTGTAGCCGCTGCCGCAGGCTGCGATAGGCCGAAGGCCTTCAGCGGTTTCGGAATCTGCGCCCACTGTGTGGGCGATCGCAGCCTGCGGCAGCGGCTACAGGATCAGGATCAGGATCAGGATCAGGATCAGGATCAGGATCAGGATCAGGCGAACAGTTCGCCCTGCAATTCGTCCAGCAAGGCCTGGATCGCATCCAGGCGTTGCTGCGGATCGTCCAGTTGCAACAGGTCGATCTTGTCCAGCTCGGAGAACGGCAACAGGTAGGCCAGCTGGTTGGCCAGCGACTGCTGGCCGGTGGCTTCGGTGCCCATGTTCAGGGCTTCGACCATCGGGTGTTCGGCCAGCGCCTTGAGCAAGGCGATCAGGTCCCCGTCTTCATCCTGCAGCGGCCGCTCCGGCGCCTCGTCCAGCCACTCGACTTCAGCCACCCGCAACTGATCGCGCTGCACTTCGCTGCTCAGCACCCGAAAACGCCGCCCGCCCTTGACCCGAATCCCCAGCAGGCCGTTGTCCTGCTGATGGAAGTCAGTGATCAGCGCTTCACAGCCCACCCGCGCAAAACCTTCCGGGGCGATACCCACCTCTTCGCCTTCGAGGATGCACACCACGCCGAAGCCGCTGCCCTGTTTCATGCAGCGACCGATCATGTCCAGGTAGCGCGCCTCGAAAATCTGCAAGTCGAGAATGCAGTCGGGGAACAGCACCGTGTTCAGCGGGAAAAGCGCCAGGCTCATACAGGTTTCCTTAAACCACCAACGACACCGCCAACGGCAGGAAGACCGCCGTGGCCACACCCATCAGACTCATCGCCAGCGCCGCGAAAGCACCGCACTCATCACTTTCCTGCAAGGCCACCGAAGTGCCCACCGCGTGAGCCGTCATGCCCAGCGCCATGCCCCGGGCTTCCGGGCTATGCACCTGCAGGCGGTTGAGGATGGCCGGACCGAAAATCGCCCCGATCACCCCGGTGATCAACACGAATACCGCAGCCAGCGCTGCGACACCGCCAATCTGTTCGGCCACCAGCATGGCGATCGGCGAGGTCACTGATTTCGGCGCCATGGTCATCAGGATCATGTTCTCGGCACCGAACCACCATCCCAGCAGTACGCCCAGGCCGGTGGCGACCACCCCTCCAATCACCAGCGTAGTAAATATCGGCCAGAACAACTGTCGAATCCGCCGCAGGTTGAGGTACAGCGGTACGGCCAGCGCCACCGTGGCCGGGCCCAGGAGAATGCTCAGGATCTCCGTGCTCTTGCGGTACTCGGCGTAGCTCAAGCCACAACTCAGCAGCACGCCGATCACCAGCAACATGGAGACCAGCACCGGTTGCAGAAAGATCCAACGGGTTTTCTCGAAGGCCGCGAGCACCAGTTGATAGGCGCCCAGGGTAATGCCGATGCCGAACAATGGATGGTGGATCACCGACGCCCAGGCGCCCTGCCAATCGAACATCATTGGCCGCCCTCCCGATGTCCGTGGCGCTTGACCAGCCGCTGCATCAGCACGCCGACGAAGGCCATGGAGATCACCAGCGACAACACCAGCGCGCCGACTATCGCCCAGAAGTCCGCGGCGATATCCGCCGCGTACACCATCACGCCCACCGCGGGCGGCACCAGCAACAGCGGCAGGTAACGCAAGAGACTTGAGGCGGCCAGATTCAGCGGCTCGCCCACTTCGCCGCGTGCCACCAGGAAGATCAGCAGCAACAGCAGGCCGACAATCGGCCCCGGCAGGATCGGCAGGAACAGATGATTGATCGCCGTACCGAGCAATTGAAACAGCACCAGCCATGTCAGACCGCGTAACAACATCTCTCATCTCCCCCGAAAAAGCGCCGGGCATTATAAGCACGCGAACGCTATGGACCGGCATTCGCCAAAAGCATGGAAGGTTGACCGGAGCAAACCCCCATGATGATCTACAGTGGGTGGTCAGGGGGTACGGCCCCCGCCCCTTTAGAACGATAAAACCGATGAACCCAAGGAGAGTCTCAATGCCGTATGTTCCTGTTGCAGAGCTCAAAGATTATGTCGGAAAGGAACTAGGACGTTCCGAATGGCTCACCATCGATCAGCAGCGTATCAACCTGTTCGCCGAAGCCACGGGTGACTTCCAGTTCATCCACGTCGACCCGGTGAAAGCCGCCCAGACGCCGTTCGGCGGCACCATCGCCCACGGTTTCCTGTCGCTGTCGCTGATCCCGAAACTGATGGAAGACATCCTGATCCTGCCCGAGGGTCTGAAGATGGTGGTCAACTACGGCCTGGACAGCGTGCGCTTCATCCAGCCGGTCAAGGTCGATTCCAGGGTCCGCCTCAAGGTCGACCTGGTGGACGTCACCGAGAAGAAACCCGGCCAATGGCTGCTCAAGGCCACCGCCACACTGGAAATCGAAGGCCAGGAAAAACCAGCCTACATCGCCGAGCCCTTGTCCCTCTGCTTTGTCTGAAACCTTCCTGATGCGAAACAGCTCACGCTGTTTCGCGCAGCCTCTCTATATATAAGCCTCGCTGCTGCGGCATACTCGGTCCCCTAATTATCCGGATCCCGCTATGCACCCACTTGTACCCCTGGCTCTGACCCTGTTGCTCACCGCATGTGGAGACGGCGAATCGCTGCTGCCTCCCGACGCCCGTCTGCCGGACGGTGGTCGCTACCGCGGCGATGTGGTCAACGGGTTGCTGCAGGGACAAGGCCGCATCGACTACCCCAACGGCAGCTGGTATGCCGGCCAGTTCGACAGCGGCCAATGGCATGGCCAGGGCGAATGGCACGGCAGCGACGGCGAGGTCTACCGCGGTCAATTCCAGCAGGGCCTGTTCCACGGCCAGGGCAGCCTGATCACCAAGGACAGCAGCTATACCGGCGGTTTCAAACTGGGCCGGCGCGACGGTGAAGGCACCCTCAAGGAACGCGGCATGACCTACCGCGGCGAATTCAAGTCCGACCTGTATTCCGGGCTCGGTCGTCTCGAACTGGAAGACGGCAGCCAGTACCAGGGCCAGTTCTCCCGCGGCAAACCCAACGGCGAAGGCCAGCGCAGCGATGCCAGCGGCAACCAGTTCAGCGGCCACTTCGTCGATGGCCAGCTGGAAGGCAACGGCACCTTCAGCAGCGCCGAGGGCGACCTCTATGTCGGCGGCTTCAAACAGAACCAGCTCAGCGGCAAGGGCCGCTACGAAAACGCCGACGGCGATGTCTGGATCGGCCAGTTCAAGGAAGGCGCCCTCAGTGGCAAGGGAGAGCTGATCGGCGTCGACGGCAGCCACTACATCGGCCGTTTCAGCGACTGGCGCTTCAGCGGCCAGGGCCGCCTGAACCTCAGCGACGGCAGCTTCTATATCGGCGGCTTCGAAGGCGACAACTACCAGGGCCACGGTGTGCTGGTGCTGCGCGATGGCACCGTGCAAAGCGGCGACTGGATCAATGGCCTGCGGGTTCGCGATGCCGACGGCCGACTGTTGCCCGACCCACTGGAGACCGGCCTGCTGGCCCAGGGCCGCCTGCTCGACGACGCCCTCAGCGCGGTGCCGGCGTCGACCCCCGCCATCGAGCTCTACAGCCTGACGCTGGCCGGCGATGGCAAGCAAAGCGTGTTTCTGCGCGAGGCCGACTATGTCAGCAACATGCTTGCCACCCGCTTCGGCGCCTACGGCCAGATCCGCCTGGTCAACCACCGCGACCGCCTCGACAGCCGGCCCATGGCCACCCGGGAAAACCTGCGGCGCGCGGTCCAGGTCCTGGCCGAACGCAGCGGCCCGGAAGACCTGCTGTTTATCTACCTGACCAGCCACGGCACCAGCGAACACGAACTGGTGCTCGACCAGCCGCGCCTGGAGCTGGCCGACCTGCCGGCCGACGAGTTGGCCGCGGTACTGGCGCCACTGAAAAACCGCGACAAGATCATCGTGATCTCGGCCTGTTATTCCGGCGGGTTCATTCCCGCGCTCAAGGATGAGCGGACCCTGATCATGACCGCTTCGCAGGCCGACCGCGTATCGTTCGGCTGCTCGGAAGAAGCCGACTTCACCTACTTCGGCGACGCCCTGTTCGCCCAGGCGCTGAACCAGACCGACGACCTGGAACAGGCCTTCAAGCTGGCCAGGGCGACCGTGGCCGAACGCGAACAGGCGGACAATTTCGAAGCCTCCGAACCGCAGATCTGGGCGCCCAAGGGGGTCTTGGCGCACTGGCAGCATCTGCGCAAGCAACAAGCACGAAAGGCGCTGCAAAGCGCCGCCAACGACAGCAAGGAAGCAAAGAGCAACTAAGCTGAAACAGTATCAAGGGGGAAACATTATGTACTTGACGCCTCAGCATATCTTGCTCGCCGGCGCGACCGGCCTGACTGGCGAGCACTTGCTCGACCGCCTGCTCAACGAACCCACGGTAACCCGCGTACTGGCGCCCAGCCGGCGCCCCTTGAGCGAACATCCGCGCCTGGAAAACCCGGTCGGCGACCCGGCGGTACTCCTGCCGCAGCTCAGCGGCCGGGTGGACCTGGCGTTCTGCTGCCTGGGCACCACGATCAAGAAAGCCGGCTCCGAACAGGCGTTCCGCGCCGTCGACCTGGACCTGGTGGTAGCCTTCGGCAAACGCGCGCGGGAGATGGGTGCGCGGCACCTGGTGGTGATCAGCGCCCTAGGCGCGGACGCGAAATCCTCGATTTTCTATAACCGGGTCAAAGGCGAAATGGAACAGGCGCTGAAGGCCCAGGACTGGCCGCAACTGACTATTTGCCGGCCGTCGCTGCTGCTGGGCGAACGCATCGAACCGCGTCTCGCCGAACAGCTGGCCGGCCCGCTCTCCAAGCTGATTCCCGGCAAATACCACGGCATCGAAGCCTGCCATCTGGCCCGGGCCATGTGGCGCCTGGCGCTGGAAGAGCAGGATGGCGTGCGGATCGTCGAGTCCGACGAGTTGCGCAAGCTGGGCAAATAAACGCCATGGATCGCGCCTGTAGCCGCTGCCGCAGGCTGCGATCGACTGCGCAGCAGGCGCAATCCTGACGACGCGATTTGCCGCACCACAGCGCCGCCCGCCTCTACGGCCGCTACGCGACCGATCGCAGCCTTCGGCAGCGGCTAGAAGGTGGTTACAACCCGCCTGTAGCCTGGAAACCAACCCCCAATACCGTCAGCACCGACAGCGGCAACAGCAGCGTGTCGAGCAAGGCGCTGGCCGGCAGATCGACCCCCGGATAGCTCGGTGCTTCGGCACCGAAGCGATCCATCGGGCAACAGCCGCCCTGCATCACATACAGATCCAGGCGCGTCCCGGAATACACCACCGGAGCTCCCGGCTTGGCTGCGTTCAGCGTGCGTGCCGTGGCGCAGCCGCCCAGTTGCAGGGCGACCAGCAGGACCAGCAGCGACTTACTCATCGCTGCTCAGATGATGCTCGCCCCAACGCGGCAGCATGTCCTGCGGGATATTCAACAGGTTGAGAATCCGCGCCACGACAAAATCCACCAGGTCGTCGATGGTCTGCGGCTGGTGATAGAAACCCGGAGACGCCGGCAGAATGGTCACGCCCATGTTCGACAGCTTGAGCATGTTTTCCAGGTGGATGCTCGAGTAAGGCGCCTCGCGCGGTACCAGGATCAGCTGGCGGCGTTCCTTCAGGGTGACGTCCGCCGCCCGCTCGATCAGGTTGTTGCATGCACCCGTGGCGATAGCCGACAAGGTACCGGTGGAGCAAGGCACCACCACCATCGCCGCCGGCGAACCGGAGCCCGAGGCCACCGGCGACATCCAGTCTTCCTTGCCATACACACGGATCTGCCCGGCTGCCGCACCGGTGTACTCGGTGAGGAAGGCCTGCATGGTCTGCGGCTTGGACGGCAGGGTCACATCGGTCTCGGTCGCCATCACCAACTGCGCGGCCTTGGAGATCAGGAAGTGCACTTCACGATCTTCGCGCACCAGGCAATCGAGCAGGCGCAGGCCGTACTGGGCGCCCGAGGCGCCGGTCATCGCCAGGGTAATGCGTTCCGGGCCGTTGTTCATCGCAGTGCCTCGGCCAGCTTGCCGTGCAGGCCGCCGAAGCCGCCGTTGCTCATGATCACCACGTGGGTGCCCGGCTTGGCCTGGCTCTTCACCCGCTCGATGATGCCTTCCAGGGAGTCGCTGACAATCGACGGCACGCTGCACAGCGCAGCGGTGGCGCCCAGGTCCCAGCCGAGGTTGGCCGGCGCGTACCAGACCACCTGATCGGCCTGGTTGACGCTTTCCGGCAGCCCGTCACGGTGGGCGCCGAGCTTCATGGAGTTGGAGCGCGGCTCGATGATCGCGATCAATGGCGCATCGCCGATGCGCTTGCGCAGGCCGTCCAGGGTAGTGGCGATGGCGGTCGGGTGGTGAGCGAAGTCGTCGTAGATGGTGATGCCATGAACTTCAGCCACCTTCTCCATCCGCCGCTTGACGCTCTTGAACGCGCTCAGCGCAGCGATGCCCATGGACGGCACCACGCCGACATGGCGCGCCGCGGCCAGGGTGGCCAGGGCGTTGGCGACGTTGTGTTGGCCGGTCAGGTCCCACTCGACCACGCCTTGGGCCTCACCTTCGAACATTACTTCGAACTTCGAGCCGTCTTCGCTGAGCAGCTTGACCTGCCATTGGCCGCCCGCGCCGGTGGTTTGCACCGGGGTCCAGCAGCCCATGTCGATCACCCGTTGCAGGGCCGGCTCGGTAGTCGGGTGGATGACCAGGCCTTCGCTCGGGATAGTCCGCACCAAGTGGTGGAACTGCCGTTCGATCGCCGGCAGATCGGGAAAGATGTCCGCGTGATCGAACTCGAGATTGTTCAGGATCGCCGTGCGCGGACGGTAGTGCACGAACTTCGAGCGCTTGTCGAAGAAGGCGCTGTCGTATTCATCGGCTTCGATTACGAAGAACGGCGTGTCGCCCAGGCGGGCCGATACCGAGAAGTTCTGCGGCACGCCACCGATCAGGAAGCCCGGGCTCATGCCCGCATGCTCCAGCACCCAGGCCAGCATGCTGCTGGTGGTGGTCTTGCCGTGCGTGCCAGCCACCGCCAGCACCCAACGGCCTTGCAGCACATGGTCGGCCAGCCATTGCGGGCCGGAAACATAGGGCAGGCCCTTGTTCAGCACATATTCCACCGCCGGGTTGCCGCGGGACATGGCATTGCCGATCACCACCAGGTCCGGCGCCGGGTCAAGCTGGGCCGGGTCGTAGCCCTGGGTCAACTCGATGCCCTGGGCTTCGAGCTGGGTGCTCATGGGCGGGTAGACGTTGGCATCGGAGCCGGTGACATGATGGCCCAGCTCTTTGGCCAGAACCGCCATCGAGCCCATGAAGGTGCCGCAAATACCGAGAATATGAATGTGCATAGTCGACCTCGTAAAACATCGAGGCAGGTTAGCGTAGAGGGCTGCAAATCGCACTCTTTAGCTGATGGGGGAACACGCGGTTGTCACTGCCGGAGGCTGTGACGAGTTCTGTGGGGCTTCTGCCGGGGAATCGCCCGAACACGGTTGGAGCCTTGGGCCGCGGTTACCGATGTATCGGCGGCTGCGCCGCGATGAACGCTGACGCGGTCTCATGTCCTAGCGCGCGATCCCATGCTTGCGCAGCTTTCTATAGAGGGTGTTACGGCTCACCCCCAACTGCTCGGCGGTGTGGGTCATATGCCAGCGCTGTTGTTCCAGGGCATTGAGCAAGGCCAGGCGTTCGGCATCGTCCAACGGGTATCCGCCCGCCTCCTCGGCAGCTGCCGGCATTGGCGCCGGGCGGCCCTGGCGAATCATCGCCGGCACATCCTCCAGGCCGATGCGTCCGTCGTCGCAGAGCGCCGCCAGGGTGCGCAATACGTTGCGCAGTTGCCGCACGTTGCCTGGCCAGTGGAAGTCCAGCAGGGCCTGGCGCGCCGGGCCGTCGAGCGAGACCTGCTGATCGCCGGCTTCCTGCGCCAGGAGAAAATCCAGCAACTGGGATTTGTCACTGCGCTCGCGCAGCGCCGGCAAGCTGATTTCCAGGCCGTTGAGGCGGTAATACAAGTCCTCGCGGAAGCTGCCATCCCGCACCCGCTCCAGCAGGTCCCGGTGAGTGGCGCTGATGATGCGCACGTTGACCGCCTGCGGCTCGCCGCCGATAGGCACCACCATGCGGTCCTCCAGCACCCGCAACAGGCGGGTCTGCAAGGCCAGCGGCATATCGCCGATTTCATCGAGGAACAACGTGCCGCCATCGGCCTGCTGCAACTTGCCGCGCATGCCTTCCTTGCGTGCCCCGGTGAAGGTGCCGCCGCGATAACCGAACAGCTCGCTTTCGATCAGGCTTTCGGGAATTGCCGCGCAGTTCAAGGCAACGAAGGCTTTCTCCGCCCGCTGGCTGGCATGGTGCACCGCCTTGGCGAACGCCTCCTTGCCGGAGCCGGTTTCGCCGTTGATCAGCAACGGCACATCGCGCTCGAACACCCGCAAGGATTTGCGGAAGTCGTCTTGCAGGGCCGCATCGCCCAGGCAGATCTCGGGCAGACGCGGACGCTCCAGCACCGTCCTCGGCGGCAGCGGTTTCGGTACGCTGCGCGGCTGGCCACGCAACACCGCGAACAGGTGCCGCCCATCACGGGTGCGCAGCGGCCAGCTGGCGCTGGCATTGACACTGGCGCGACCCAGCAACTCGTCCAGCGAGCAGTCGAAAAAGGCTTCCACCGGTTTGCCCAGCAAGCCACCGCGAACATGCCCCAGCAGGTTCAAGGCGCTCTGGTTCACCGCGCTGATCCGCCCTTCCCCGTCGAATGCCAGCAAGCCTTCGCTGAACAAGCCGACGGACTCGGCCTGCAGGTGAAAACGCAGCAACCATTGATTGTCGAAATAGCGCAGGAAATAGCAGCTCTCGATCATCTTCGCCGAGAGATTGACCAGGGCCATGGTGTGGAACTGGCTCTGGCGCGACACATCCGGGCGCGCCGAGGAAACGTCGAGCACCGCCAGCAGTTCACCGTGAGGGTCGAACACCGGGCTGGCCGAGCAAGTCAGGCCGGTATGACGGCCACGGAAATGTTCGTCCTGGTGGATGGTCAGGGACTGGCGCTCCACCAGGCAGGTGCCGATGCCGTTGGTGCCCTCGCAGGCCTCGCTCCAGTCGGCACCGAGCCAGAGCCCGGCGCGTTCGAAAATCTTGCGCTCGGCGGGCGCGGTGACGCAGTTGAGGATCACTCCCCGGGCGTCGGTCAAGAGCACCGCATGGCCGGCGCCGGACAGCTGCTGGTGCAGGCTGGTCATCTCGTTGCCGGCGATCTGCAGCACCTGCTGCAGGCGTTCGCGGCTTTCCAGCAGGCGGCCGTGCTCGAGCACGGTGGGCGCCATGCTCAGGGCCGGGTCGAGGTGATAGTCCTCCAGGCAACGCAGCCAGGAGCGGGCGATGGAAGGGTCGCTGCCGGGCCCCTGCAGATGGGCCTTGCCTTGGGTCACGGTCAGCACTTGCTGGGCGTGCCGGGTGAGGTGATTGCTGTGCATTTCTTATTGTTCTCCTGCTGCGCTGACTGCTCAGAAGGCACCCACCTGTAGCCGCTGCCGCAGGCTGCGCCAAGCCCCGCAGGGGCTTCCGCGATCTGAAGAGCAGCGCCCGCTTCGCGGTCGTTCGCAGCCTGCGGCAGCGGCTACAGAAGAGTTCTTCAGATCCTCGCGGCCCACCAGCATCCTCCAGCCATGGACGCATTGCAATGTTGCTTCGACCAATGAGTCACGAGCTGTGCCACAAGCGGTACAAAGTGTCACCCGACCTGTGCCACAACTGCCACATACGCCCGGCACGCAGCCGCTGAAACATTCGCAAACCCTTGATTTTCCTGGCCTGCAACGCAGTGGCCCGGGCTTTGCTCTACGCTTTTACAAGCGCAACAGCGCGTCCTCCCCTATAAGCACAAAAGCCAGGAGATACCCACCATGCGTTATGCACACCCCGGTACTGAAGGCGCTATCGTTTCGTTCAAGAGCAAATACGGTAACTACATCGGCGGCGAATTCGTCGCGCCTGTCAAAGGTCAGTACTTCACCAATACCTCGCCGGTAAACGGCCAACCGATCGCCGAGTTCCCGCGCTCCACCGCCGAAGACATCGAGAAAGCCCTGGACGCCGCCCATGCCGCCGCCGATGCCTGGGGTGCCACCTCGGCACAGGCCCGCTCGCTGATCCTGCTGAAAATCGCCGACCGCATCGAGCAGAACCTCGAACTGCTGGCCATCACCGAAACCTGGGACAACGGCAAGGCCGTGCGGGAAACCCTCAACGCCGACATCCCGCTGGCCGCCGACCACTTCCGCTACTTCGCTGGCTGCCTGCGGGCCCAGGAAGGCAGCGCCGCGGAAATCGACGGCAACACCGTGGCCTATCACATTCACGAACCACTGGGCGTGGTCGGGCAGATCATCCCGTGGAACTTCCCGCTGTTGATGGCCGCCTGGAAACTCGCCCCGGCCCTGGCCGCCGGTAACTGCGTGGTACTCAAGCCGGCCGAGCAGACGCCGCTGGGCATCTGCGTGCTGATGGAGCTGATCGGCGACCTGCTGCCGCCGGGCGTGCTCAACGTGGTGCAAGGCTTCGGCAAAGAAGCCGGCGAAGCCCTGGCCACCAGCAAGCGCATCGCCAAGATCGCCTTCACCGGTTCGACGCCGGTGGGCTCGCACATCATGAAATGCGCCGCCGAGAACATCATCCCGTCCACCGTGGAACTGGGCGGCAAGTCGCCGAACATCTTCTTCGCCGACATCATGCAGGCCGAACCGAGCTTCATCGAAAAGGCCGCCGAAGGCCTGGTGCTGGCGTTCTTCAACCAGGGCGAAGTCTGCACCTGCCCGTCGCGCGCCCTGGTGGAAGAGTCGATCTACGACGAGTTCATGCAAGTGGTGATGAAAAAGGTCGAGCAGATCAAGCGCGGCGACCCGCTGGACACCGACACCATGGTCGGCGCCCAGGCGTCCGAGCAGCAGTTCGACAAGATCCTCTCGTACCTGGAAATCGCCAAGGGCGAAGGCGCGCAGCTGCTGACCGGCGGCAAGGTGGAAAAACTCGAGGGCAACCTGGCCAGCGGTTATTACATCCAGCCGACCCTGCTCAAGGGCCACAACAAGATGCGCGTGTTCCAGGAAGAAATCTTCGGCCCGGTGGTGAGCATCACCACCTTCAAGGACGAAGCCGAAGCCCTGGCGATTGCCAACGACACCGAGTTCGGCCTTGGCGCCGGCCTCTGGACCCGCGACATCAACCGCGCCTACCGCATGGGCCGGGCGATCAAGGCCGGTCGTGTGTGGACCAACTGCTACCACCTGTACCCCGCCCACGCGGCGTTCGGCGGTTACAAGAAGTCCGGCGTCGGCCGTGAAACCCACAAGATGATGCTCGACCACTACCAGCAGACCAAAAACCTGCTGGTGAGCTACGACATCAACCCGCTGGGCTTCTTCTAAAGCCAGCAAAGCCAGGGACAAGGGTGAAGCCGCCAACGCGGCTTCACCCTTGGGGGCCGCTCGCGCAAGCTCGCGATGACGACCTCAAGGCAAAACGCACCATCGCCTTGCAACACCGATCCGGTCTGCCGACCGGGCACAACAATAAGAACAGGTGAACCCTTATGCCTAGCGAACATACCGGCGTGCAGCCGGCTGGCTCTTCGGTCGACTTTGAAAAAGTCGGCTCCGACTACTTCCAACAACGCGAACTGAAAAAAGGCGCGGCAGGCTGGGTCCTGCTGGTGGGCCTGGGCGTGGCCTACGTCATCTCCGGCGACTACGCCGGCTGGAACTTCGGCCTGGCCCAGGGCGGCTGGGGCGGCATGTTCCTCGCCACCCTGCTGATGGCCACCATGTACCTGTGCATGTGCTTTTCCCTGGCCGAGCTGTCCTCGATGATCCCCACCGCCGGCGGCGGCTACGGTTTTGCCCGCAGTGCCTTCGGCCCCTGGGGCGGTTTTCTCACCGGCACCGCGATCCTTATCGAATACGCCATCGCCCCGGCGGCGATCGCGGTGTTTATCGGCGCCTATTGCCAGTCGCTGTTCGGCATCGGCGGCTGGATGATCTACCTGGCGTTCTACATCGTGTTCATCGCCATCCACATCTTCGGGGTCGGCGAGGCGCTGAAGCTGATGTTCATCATCACCGCCGTGGCCGCCCTGGCCCTGGGTGTATTCCTGGTGGCGATGGTGCCGCACTTCTCGGTGGCCAACCTGCTGGACATCCCGGTCACCGAGGCCGTGGGCGCCAGCAGCTTCCTGCCGTTCGGTTATGTCGGTGTGTGGGCGGCGATTCCCTACGCCATCTGGTTCTTCCTGGCGGTCGAAGGCGTCCCGCTGGCCGCGGAAGAAACCAAGAACCCCAAGCGCGACCTGCCGCGCGGCCTGATCGGCGCCATGCTGGTGCTGCTGAGCTTCGCCCTGCTGATCCTGGTGATCGGCCCCGGCGGCGCGGGGGCCAACGCCCTGCTGACCTCGGGCAACCCGCTGGTGGAAGCCCTGGCCAAGGCCTACGGCGGTTCGACCTGGATGGGCAGCTTCGTCAACCTGGTGGGCCTGGCCGGCCTGATCGCCAGCTTCTTCTCGATCATCTACGCCTACTCGCGGCAGATTTTCGCCCTGTCCCGCGCGGGTTACCTGCCGCGCAAGCTGTCGGAAACCAACAAGAGCAAGGCGCCGGTCCTGGCGCTGGTGATCCCCGGCATCATCGGTTTCGGCCTGTCGCTGACCGGCCAGGGCGACCTGCTGATCCTGGTGGCGGTGTTCGGCGCGACCATCTCCTACGTACTGATGATGGCCGCGCACATCACCCTGCGCATCCGCCGCCCCAAAATGGATCGTCCGTACCGCACCCCGGGCGGCATCTTCACCTCCGGCGTGGCCCTGGTACTGGCCTGCATCGCCGTGGTCGCGGGCTTCCTGGTGGATCCGCGGGTGGTCATTGGCGCCGCGATCATCTATGGAGTATTAATTGCTTACTTTGCTTTCTACAGTCGGCATCACTTGGTAGCAGGCACGCCCGAAGAAGAATTCGCGGCCATTCAGAAAGCTGAAGAAGCCTTGCACTAACCGCCGAAAACCTCGACGCAGGGGCCACGTCCCTGCGTCGTCACGGAGAACCTGTATGGCAAGTTTCGCCCACACAATCGGCGCCCAGACTTACCGCTTCGACAGCCTCAAGGAGGTCATGGCCAAGGCCAGCCCGGCGCGTTCCGGGGACTTCCTGGCCGGCGTCGCCGCCCTCAACGACGGCGAGCGGGTCGCCGCGCAAATGACCCTGGCGGACATTCCGCTCAAGCACTTCCTCGAAGAGGCGCTGATCCCCTACGAAACCGATGAAGTCACCCGGTTGATCATCGACACCCACGACAAGGCCGCCTTCGCCACCGTCAGCCACCTCACGGTCGGCGGCTTTCGCGACTGGCTGCTCAGCGACGCCGCCGACGAACAGAGCCTGCGCGCCCTGGCGCCGGGGCTGACCCCGGAAATGGCCGCTGCCGTGTCGAAGATCATGCGTGTCCAGGACCTGGTGCTGGTGGCGCAAAAGATCCGTGTGGTCACCCGGTTCCGCGGCACCCTGGGCCTGCGCGGGCGGCTGTCGACCCGCCTGCAGCCCAACCACCCGACCGACGAACCGGCGGGTATCGCCGCGAGCATTCTCGACGGCCTGCTCTATGGCAACGGCGACGCCATGATCGGCATCAACCCGGCCACCGACAGCATCGCCTCGATCTGCGCCCTGCTGGAAATGCTCGACGCCATCATCCAGCGTTATGAAATTCCCACCCAGGCCTGCGTGCTGACCCACGTCACCACCTCCATCGAGGCGATCAACCGTGGCGTGCCGCTGGACCTGGTGTTCCAGTCGATCGCCGGCACCGAGGCGGCCAACGCCAGCTTCGGCATCAACCTCAATGTGTTGCAGGAAGGCTACGAGGCCGGCCTGAGCCTCAAGCGCGGCACCCTGGGGCAGAACCTGATGTATTTCGAGACAGGCCAGGGCAGCGCGCTGTCGGCCAACGCCCACTTCGGCGTCGACCAGCAGACCTGCGAAACCCGCGCCTATGCCGTGGCCCGGCACTTCAAGCCGTTCCTGGTGAATACCGTGGTCGGCTTCATCGGCCCGGAGTACCTGTACAACGGCAAGCAGATCATCCGCGCCGGCCTGGAAGACCACTTCTGCGGCAAGCTGCTGGGCGTGCCCATGGGGTGCGACATCTGCTACACCAACCACGCCGAAGCCGACCAGGATGACATGGACACCCTGCTGACCCTGCTGGGCGTGGCCGGGATCAACTTCATCATGGGCATCCCCGGTTCCGACGACATCATGCTCAACTACCAGACCACCTCCTTTCACGACGCGCTCTACGCCCGCCAGACCCTGGGCCTGAAACCGGCGCCGGAGTTCGAGCAGTGGCTGGCGAAAACCGGCATCTTCACCCAGCCCGACGGCAAGGTGCAGTTCGGCCACAACCTGCCGCCGGCCTTCCGCCAGGCGCTGGCACAGCTTCAGTAAGGACAGGCTCATGGACAAACATCCGACCGACAGCCAGAACCCCTGGCTGGATCTGCGCCGCCTGACCCCGGCGCGCATCGCCCTGGGCCGCACCGGCACCAGCCTGCCCACCGGCGCCCAGCTGGACTTCCAGTTCGCCCACGCCCAGGCCCGCGATGCGGTACACCTGCCCTTCGACCATGCCGGGTTGAGCAGCCAACTGGCCGAACTCGGCCGCGACAGCCTGCTGCTGCACAGCGCCGCCAGCGATCGCCACAGCTACCTGCAACGCCCGGACCTGGGGCGCAAGCTCAGCGACGAGTCGGCCCAGGCCCTGCGCGATCACGCATCCGCCAATCCGGGCGGGGTAGATCTGGCGGTGGTGGTGGCGGACGGCTTGTCGGCGCTGGCGGTGCATCGGCATACCCTGCCGTTTCTCGCCCGTTTTGAAGAACAGACCGCGGCCGAAGGCTGGTCGCTGTCGCCGGTCATCCTCGTGGAACAAGGCCGGGTGGCGGTGGCCGACGAAATCGGCGAGCTGCTCGGGGCAAAAATGACCGTGATCCTGATCGGCGAACGCCCGGGCCTCAGCTCACCGGACAGCCTGGGGCTGTATTTCACCTACAACCCGAAGGTCGGGCTCACCGATGCCTATCGCAACTGCATTTCCAACGTGCGCCTGGAGGGCCTGAGCTACGGCATGGCAGCCCACCGCTTGCTGTACCTGATGCGCGAGGCCTGCAGGCGGCAGCTCTCGGGGGTCAACCTGAAAGACGAGGCCCAGGTGAACACCCTGGACAGCGACGCGCCCGACACCACCAAGGGCAATTTCCTGCTGGGGCCTGCAAAACCATGACTTTTCGAGACGATTGCGCTTTTTCCAGGCTTTAGGCAGCATCGAAACACGGCTGCCCGAGTAATGAACCGTTTGCCGTCGTATCCATTCGAAGTTGAGGACAACTCATGCGGATTACTCAAGCAACCCTCGAACACCTGGATCTGTTGACCCCCCTGTTCGTCAAATACCGCGAGTTCTATGGCGCCCTGCCTTTTCCGGACTCGTCCCGAGCCTTCCTGGAAAAGCGCCTGCGCCGCAAGGAGTCGGTGATCTACCTGGCCCTGCCCGACGATGACGACAAGAAACTCCTCGGTTTCTGTCAGCTCTACCCCAGCTTTTCCTCCCTGTCCCTGAAGCGCGTGTGGATCCTCAACGACATCTACGTCGCCGAAGATGCCCGTCGCCAACTGGTGGCCGACAACCTGATCCGCACCGCGAAGAAAATGGCCAAGGACACCCAGGCCGTACGCATGCGTGTCTCCACCAGCAGTGATAACGAAGTGGCACAGAAAACCTATGAATCCATCGGTTTTCGCGAAGATACCCAGTTCAAGAACTACATATTGCCGATCAGCGACGACTAAGCCCCCTCTGCAACCGCCCGATCACGACCTTCGACAGTGCCTGGGAAGACGCTGCCGAAGGCCACGATCTTTCGCCTCTGGCCAGCCAGCGCCGTCAATACATTCCTCGCTACAAACTCAACGCCCATTTCACCTATCAGGTCTTATAATGCCGACCTTTTCGGGGCGTAAGATGAATCTGCGCCAGCTGTAAGTTTTTTGCCCCAGTCATCGCACAGGCCCGCAGAGTCGGGCCGTCACCACAGGTGCCCCAATGGATTTCAACCCGATCGACCTCATCCTCCATCTCGACGTTTACCTCGACATGTTGGTGACCAACTACGGGCCATGGATCTACGCCATCCTGTTCCTGGTGATTTTCTGCGAGACCGGCCTGGTGGTGACGCCGTTCCTGCCTGGCGACTCCCTGCTGTTCATCGCCGGCGCGGTCGCCGCCGGTGGCGCCATGGACCCGGTACTGCTCGGCGGCCTGCTGATGCTGGCGGCTATCCTCGGCGACAGCACCAACTACATCATCGGGCGAACGGTGGGCGAACGACTGTTCAGCAACCCGAACTCGAAGATCTTCCGCCGCGACTATCTGCAAAAGACCCACGATTTCTATGACCGTCACGGCGGCAAAACCGTGACCCTGGCGCGTTTCCTGCCGATCATCCGCACCTTCGCCCCCTTCGTCGCCGGCGTGGCCAAGATGCCGTACCCGCGCTTCTTCGCCTTCAGCGTGGTCGGCACCATCCTGTGGGTCGGCGGCCTGGTGACCCTGGGCTACTTCTTCGGCAACGTGCCGTTCATCAAGAAAAACCTGTCGCTGCTGGTGGTGGGCATCATCCTGCTGTCGCTGGTGCCGATGATCATCGGCGTGGTGCGCAGCCGCCTGGGCCGCTCGGCGGCAAAGGCTGAAAGCCACTGATCGCTATGTGGCCCCTCAGTACCTGGCGCCGCCGGCGTCGGCTGGCCAAGCACCCGGTTGCCGATGAAATGTGGCAACGGGTGCGCCAGCACCTGCCCTTTCTCGACGGCCTGAGCGATGCCGAGGATCAGTGGCTACGGGAAACCAGCGTCCTGTTTCTCGACGACAAGCACCTGAGCGCCCTGCCCGGGGTCGAGCTGCACCAGTTCGAACGCCTGCTGCTGGCCGCCCAGGCCCAGTTGCCGCTGTTGCACCTGGGGGATTTGAACTGGTACCAGGGCTTCCACGAAATCGTCCTCTACCCCGACGACTTCCTCAGCCCCCAGCGCCATCGCGATGCCAGTGGCGTCGAACATGAATGGGACGGCGAGCACAGCGGCGAAGCCTGGCAACAGGGCCCGATCATCCTGGCCTGGCCCGGCGTGCTCGCCAGCGGCGGCTGGGAAGCCTACAACCTGGTGATCCACGAGCTGGCGCACAAGCTGGACATGCTCAACGGCGACGCCAACGGCCTGCCGCCGCTGCACAGCGACATGCGCATCAGTGACTGGGCACAGGTGATGCAGGCGGCCTACGACGACCTCAATCGCCAGCTCGACCACAACCCGGACGCCGAAACCGCCATCGACCCTTACGCCGCGGAAAACCCCGCGGAATTCTTCGCCGTCACCAGCGAATACTTTTTCAGCGCCCCGGATCTGCTGCACGAGGCCTATCCGAAGGTCTACCAGCAACTGCAGCTGTTTTACCGGCAGAATCCCCTGGCCCGGCTCCAGCAATTGCAGGCCAGCGACCCGCACTACCAGCAACACTGAGGCGTCCTGCCGGAACGCGCCCGCTGGCGAAATAATCATCGATCCTGACGGGTGTCTCTGAACTAAACAGGCTGCGGCGACTCTTCTTTTCGCAAGCAATCGAGCGTCGACCGACGGCTCCTGCACAGGGTTCGCGGCGTTTGGCCCAAGGCGTCCATACGTCCTTCGGTACGTGGCATAGCCCTTGGAATGTGCCTATAATCGCCGCCACTTTTTGGTCAATCCGGCCAAGACATTTTGGTCAACTAACGGGGGCATCGCCCAATGAGCTACAGCAAGATTCCGGCTGGCAAAGACCTGCCGAACGACATCTACGTCGCAATCGAGATTCCGGCCAACCACGCGCCGATCAAATACGAAATCGACAAAGACAGCGATTGCCTGTTCGTTGACCGTTTCATGGCCACCCCGATGTTCTACCCGGCCAACTACGGCTACATTCCAAACACCCTGGCCGACGACGGTGACCCCCTCGACGTGCTGGTCGTGACCCCTTACCCAGTGGCTCCAGGCTCGGTGATCCGCGCCCGTCCGGTCGGCATCCTGAACATGACCGACGACGGCGGCGGCGATGCCAAAGTCATCGCTGTACCACACGACAAGCTGTCCCAGCTGTATGTCGACGTGAAGGAATACACCGACCTGCCGCCGCTGCTGATTCAGCAGATCGAGCACTTCTTCGCGAACTACAAAGATCTCGAAAAAGGCAAATGGGTGAAGATCGAAGGCTGGGACGGCGCCGACGCCGCCCGTGACGCGATCCTGAAGTCGGTTGCCGCCTACAAAGGCTAAGCAGCAGCTGCAAGCTTCCAGCGCCAAGCTTCAAGAAAAAGCCCCGCTAACCCGGGGCTTTTTTATGCCTGTCGAATGCCCCTCCCCCGTAGGAGCGAGGCTTGTCTGCGATAACAGCCCCCAGAACAACAGCCCATTCCCCGCCAACAACGCCCTCCGATACAAAACGCCCTGCTTTTTGCCCTCGTCACAGGCTCCGGCTAACGCTTTGCGCTGGGAATTCTCTTCGAATATCAGTATGCTGCGCCCCACCTTTGCGCATCGACCTGTTCAACCGGTCAGATCCGCCCGACGCGGCAGATGATTTTCTCGCCAAGTCCCACAGCCAGCCGCAAGAGCTGGGTGTACGTTTTGCAGGCTGGTGCGGTTTACCAAAAATGAACCAAGCCAGTCCCCGAGAAGCCGGCCACAAGCCGGCTTTTTAATTGTCCGAAATAATCCTATCCCATCCAAGAATCTTCCTGATAGCTTAGCTATTCCGGGGGTTTCAGGCATTCCTCTGTCCGATGGTGTTCAACGCCATCTGACCTCATCCGACGATGAAGTGGGGGGACAGATGGGGGGACAAACGGACTACAGGGGAAATCCAATGGGTAAACTGAATCCGAAACAAATCGAAAACCTGACCGAACCTGGCACCTATGAAGATGGTGATGGCCTACGGTTGGAAGTCAAACCTAGCGGAAGTAAATCCTGGACACTTCGCTTCCAACTGGCAGGTCGCCGTAGAGAGATGGGCTTGGGCTCATTCCCTGAAGTGAGCCTCAAGAAGGCCAGGCAAGATGCCAGTGCTAAACGCAGCCAACTGAGTGATGGCATCGATCCCTTGGCAGCCAGAGACATAGAGCGAGCAGCTCAACGGGAAGCCCAGCGTGCAAGCGAAGCCAAGCAACTGAAGTTCGAGACGCTCGCAACGGAATACCGTGATGCTCATGGCGCGGCGTGGTCGGAGAAGTGGCGTAAAGGTTGGCTGCGAAAGCTGGAGCTGTATGCGTTTGATCACATAGGCAAGCTGTCAGCCGAAGACATCGGTACTCCCGAAGTGCTCAAGGTGTTACAACCCATTTGGGCCACCAAGACCAGAACCGCTGACGAGGTACGCGGCCAGATTGAGCAAGTTCTGGATGCAGCCAAAGCACGCAACCTCCGACAGGGTGAGAACCCTGCTCGCTGGCGCGGGCACTTAGACAACCTGCTGAGCCGTTCTGAAAAGAGGAAGGCTCGGAAGCGTGAGCACTTTGAAGCCTTGCGCTGGCAGGAAGTGCCTGAGTTGATGTTAAAGCTCAGGACAAACTCGACACCTCCGTCTCAGGCCGCTCAACTGTTGATCATGACCAGCGCACGCGCCCACATGGTCAGGTTCGCTCGCTGGGATGAGTTTGATCTAAAAGCTGGGACTTGGTCGCTGCCAGGTGAGCGAATGAAGATGCGGGTAGCTTTCGTAATTCCGCTTGCCGAGGAAGTCGTAAAACTGGTGAAGAGCATTCCACGGGATGAGGGAAGCGCCTTTCTATTTCCAGGCCAGGGCAAGACAGGAGTCATGCACGCAAACGCAGTACGGACGCTCCTGCATGGCATGGGGTACGAACACATCACCCGACACGGCTTTCGATCCTCATTTAGAGACTGGGCCGGCGAATGCACTCACTACCCACGGGAGGTTTGCGAGATGGCTCTGGCGCATGATGAACGTGACCAAACTGAAGGGGCGTACTCTCGCTCAGATTTTCTAGACAAACGCAGAGCATTGATGACCGACTGGGCAAGCTTTATGGGAAGCAAAACCAGCGGCAGAGCGGAATAACAAACTTTAGCAAACAGCAATTAAAACTAACTATGCGGTCAAAAAAACCAGGACTTGAGATGCCTACCATTGACAAAAAAGTAGCCGCGCCGAAGCCTAAAAAGAATGAAACAACGGGGCTAGGCGTAACTGAAGAATTTTATCAAGCACTAGCCCACCGAACTCCACGAGACGCAATTGAAAAGAATTTCCAGTTACTTGATGAGAGTACTAAGCTCATCGACAAGAAAACCAATTTCAACCGACTCAAAAAAGAAATAGAAAATGACATAAGAATAAATCCCGAGTTCACCAACAAGATCGAAGTTCTTTGGGTAAAACATACGTTAGGGCTCGCGAGAAATTCTTATGAGTACTTTTATTACGCCTCGCTTACGCTGACCATAATGGCGACCCTAGCGGTGGAAGAGGGAGAAACGGAAAAGGCTTGGTCTTACGTTGCCGAGGCCTTATTTCTAAGCGGGACACTCGCAGAAAAAGAGATGGCTACAATCCGACAAGAAAAAAATCAATCAAAGAAAACAAGCAACTCAACTGGCGGAATAAAAGCAGCTAAACGTTATGACGCTGTAAAGCTGCTAATCAAGAAACTTTTAACGGCCAAACGATCAACGAGCAACTGGATTACAGCAACAGATGCCGCTAACTCCATCATGAAAGAGCTTCGATCAAATAAAGAGTTCATCCTTTCAGGGGACAATGCTGGAAAAACCATAAGAAAGTGGATTATCCATGATGATATATTCAAAGAGTTTGGATTTAAATCTTGATCTTCACCTCATAAAAAACAACTCAAGCCAGTGCTAGGCTTGAGTTGTTTTTTATGAGGCTTGAACCAGTGACCTGGGCCTTCCCATCTTCTTAGCTGGTATTTTAGGCGCTAATCCCTTACCGAGTGCTCGAGATTTTCCCGGGAGAACCATTCGCAAATAATAGTCGGGCTTCGTTAAGTAAGAGGCAGCCAGCATTAAGTTTTCGCGCTTTTTTTGATCATGATGCTCTACAATTCCAATTCCGCAGTCTCTGTAAAGATATTTCTTACTATTACAATTAAAGTAAACACCATCACCGCTTGTAACCTCGCTGACCCAGATCTCTCCTGCCCGCTTGGCCCACATGACATCTTCCTGGACCTGAGAACCGTCGAAAAACAACATCAAATGGTAGTGATAAAATTTATCCAGGCCATACTCTAATTTCCAAACAAAACCGACCATCTTATCTTTTGCTAACTTATTTAAAGCCTTAAAAAACTCCACTCTATCTTTACTTACGTTCCTGTGCTCAACTTCTTTTTCGACGTCTATATCTGCTAGCGTCCTACTGTATCCGAGATCAAGACGAACAACCATAAGCCGCGAATAAACTGAGAACATCCCGTTTATATATCTTTTAACCTCAATAAAATTCTTATCCGCAACTCGACGGAAATTTCTTAATTTAGCCTTAAATCTCTCCACCTTACCTAAGCGCCTAAGCTCTTCAATAGCTGTATTTAGGGTAGCCACAGACAAGGTAAGGTTTGGTACAAGCTTACCCCTTAGCTCCCAAGCCAAGTTATTAAGCTCAAGCTTGTAGGCAACATCAAAGAAGATAGAAACATACGGATTAAATTCATAGTACGGAAAATTCCTGGACACCAACTTAAGTTCGGCCTGTAGAAGATTAATGAACTTAACTCCTAGCTCACTCATCTTCAATCTATGACCACCGAACCGACCAACCGTCACCACATAAAACAAAGGATTCTTAGTCGATATTATTTTTTTCAACACTTTTTCTATCGTGCAAATATAATCTGCAACATGCCACTCATCACCTAGCACACGAACAGCTAATTCTCCCCCACCCGCATTACTCCCCGCCGTCTTATAACAAGATGCAAATAGTGCCATTTCATTTTCTGAGTACATGGCCAACCCCATTCCTTCCGACTACTATCAAGATTAGTTTTATAGACGTATTTCTTTTATTCATATTAACAATAACAAATGAACCAGAACTCGCCTGAAGGCTTATGCCTATAGCGGTGGCGCTTTGACTGGGAAATTGTTAGTAAATACTAATAGCTAAAAAATTTATAACTTAAAGAGTTAGTGCCATAGCCCACCTCCTCGATCAACTCGATTTACGGTGTCAACAGCTAGGGCGATTGCCTATCCATTCGTTCAGCGAGGATTCGATCCAACCTACGGCAGAGATCCCTATTTTCACGGGCTTAGGGAATGAAGCATCGTAGCGAGGAGAGCGATTGTTGAGCCGATCATAAATGGTTGAACGTGAGAGCCCCAAACGCTCGCGGACCTGTGTGAGCCTCAAAATTCTGGCGGTTGGTGGGGTATCTAAACTCATCATTTGCCTACCTTCGTATCGTTGCGGAGAGAAAACTCTACCGGCACATCAACAGGCGTGGTTGTGCTCTTCTTGAATTAAAAAAATACACGATTTGAGCCATTGGAAATGAGACACGAAGCCATCATCACGAGGCAGCAAATCCTTGCCCCCCAACTCCCCCCTCCCCACCACCGGCCAACGAGGTCGATGGCTTCAGATCTGGCCCAGCGTTGCTCAAAACCCATCTTGCAATGCTAGAGCTCGGTTGTTGCCCAGAACCGATCCAAGCAACAACGCAAAAAATCTCAGCCACACATCATGAACAGGAGAGTCCAAGTTTTTGGGCATCCTCGTCGACAACCAACCTGCAAAGAGCAGGCCTCTCAAGACCTATTAGTCCATTCAACAGGAGCACAGGCATGCCACTCAGTTGCCCATCATGCAGTCCAAATCCAAGAGCTTCGAACACACCCTCTCGGAAAATTTTCTCAATTATTTCACTGGCTGGTGCCACGTTGCAGGCTATCGCTGACGGAAAGGACGTGAAATCTAAGCTGAGCAGAAACAGCCCATTCACCGGGTTCGCTGGAGCTTTCCTTCACGCACTTTCGAGGGAAGCTGCCAGCTTTACCAACGCAAATAACAGCGTTCAAAACACGCTATCTCCCAGTGCCTGCCAAAGCTGCTTGAACCTCGCCAGACACCGTTAAATCCGGGCTGGGCCCTAAGTCTCACCAGCCCCATAACGTTCCCACCTTCCGTTAAAAAATACGCCACCGTCACCCCTATGAGTCTGTATGGAGGATGAGCTGTGGCAATAACTTTAAGGACATTGCATGACACACCTTATCGAACACATGGCGTACAGCGGTGCAGCACCTTGGCACGGCTTGGGCTCCAGTCTTTCGCCGAAGCAACCTCTGGAGATATGGCAGCGAGAAGCCGGGATGAGCTGGCAGATCGAGGAAAGCCCTGTACATTTCAAAGCCGATGCCGTCGGACACCTGAGCACGATTCACTCCTTTTCAGAACAGAAAGTCCTTTACCGTTCCGACACAAAATCTCCGTTGTCGGTGGTTTCTAGTCGTTATCAAGTGGTCCAGCCTGGCGAAGTGCTGGAGTTCTACCGAGATCTCACTGAGGTGTCAGGGTATGAGTTGGAAACGGCAGGTGTATTGAAAGGAGGCCGCAAATTCTGGGCTCTCGCCAGAACGGGCCAAGCGACCACACTCAAAGGAAACGATCAGGTGAACAGCTATCTGCTGCTGGCAACCTCTTGTGACGGCACACTAGCCACCACGGCAACGCCCACCAGCATTCGTGTGGTTTGCAACAACACACTGGCGGTTGCATTGGATGGAGCCACACACGCCATCAAGGTCCCACACAGCACACGTTTTGTTCCACAGACAGTGAAGAAACAATTGGGCATCGCCGTCTCGCAATGGGACGAATTCATGTACCGAATGAACATGCTCGCCGCACGCAAAGTACAGTGGCATGAGGCTATGGGCTTTTTCATGGAAGTACTGTGCGACACCGGCTCTGGGGACCCCATCCCCGAAGTGCTGCCAAATAAACGAGCGATGGAAAAGGTGCAAAGCCTGTACGAAGGAAAGGGCCGAGGGGCGGATCTGGAATCCGCCCGAGGCACCGCATGGGGTCTGTTGAACGCAGTGACTGAATACGTTGATCACGAGCGCAGGGCCAGGACCTCGGAGTACCGGGTAGATTCAGCCTGGTTCGGTCAGGGTGCGACAATCAAACAACGCGCCCTCGACTCTGCTCTTCGATTGGTAGCCTAACGTTGTCCCCACCACAGCTGCTTGAGCACTTTCCGCTCAAGCAGCTCTATACCTAAAGGAAATCGCGATGAATGTAATACGCTTTATTGGTCTACTTTTTGTGTTTTTCGGAATACTAGCGAGCTGTGTCTTGGCAGTTTTGCTTGTGTTCATCCTGGCGCGCTTTTGGCCCTTGCTGATCGCGGTGGTGGTCTCATGTGTAATATTTGAAGTTATAGCCAGAAGCGCCGGGGACCCGGTACCTGTAATGTCAGTCTGAGGGCTCAGCGACAAGCATCTCATCCAACCGACTCATTAGCTCAACACGTCCCAACGCATGAAGCTTATGAAACTTGACCAGCAACTCCGCCTCATCATCCTCAACGGCATAAAAAAATGCTGCCGGTACGTTGAGCACCTTGCTCAAACGCTCGACGAAGTCAGGAGCTGGAACCCGCTTTCCCAGCTCATAGCGGTTCATGCGAGTACTCGCAGACATCTCATCCAGTCCAGCATCCAACCCCAATCGCTCCTGCGATAAGCCTGCCTGCACGCGCGCCTGCTTTATGCGCTTTCCCAAGACTGACATTCACACGATCCATTTACCAAAAAGGCATCGTGCATGGGTGTTTTTTGCCAGATACTACCGTTTTGGTAGTATTGGAATTAGCTACCTACCAGTATGGCCTCTGAGACGTCTCGGTTTCGCCAGAAACGCCTCACGGCTTCGCTGATTTTTTCCTCTGATAAAAAGGCATCATCATGAAACGCTCACTATTTACTCTACTACCACTCCTAATGATTCTTGGCTCCGCAGCCCAAGCTAATGACGATGTCACAGGCTGTTCTCTAATTCGAATAGATCAATACTACGGAATTCACGAATGGGACTGTCGTGTTCCCAACAGCCCCGTCCGAATCAGTAACGTCTACACAGACCAGCATGGTCAGCAACGTGTAGAAAGCATAAGCAGCCAACAAAATGCGATGTGTGACGATCAAGGAGTCTGCTCGAATAGCGGCAGCTTCGCAGGTAACGCACCTGCGGGCAGTTATCACTACACATTCGGGTGGTACTTGGGCACGGATACGAAAGGCAACCCTGCGTCTTACAAAAACGGGGTAGGGCCTGGATTTGGCGGGAAATATTTGAACCCTACGGCCCAGTCTGCGACTGCCAAATCAACAAAGCCTCTACCTGAAGTGGTCTGTATGCCGACGGCCAGTTTTAATTGTTCGATAGATGGTAAAGAAATAGAAGATGAAGAACTTCCTAAATACTTACCAAAAGTGAAAGAGCAGGAAGTAAAAAAAGCCGGAGGCAACTGCCAGAGCACGCCACTGTGCTATGACAAGAACATGACTTTTCTGGGGCTGAATGAAAAGTTTTTCTAGGCAAAAACCTTCACCCACAACATCAAAATATCTAGAAACTCAATAGTAGCGGATGACTTACGAAGTAAGTCACTCGCTATTAAAATCAAAAAAAACCAAACAAACTCAAAAACACATAGAAATTCTAGTCAGCCAACTCAGCACCATAACTATCCAAATACATCTTCACTCGATTCCACTCGCTATAATACAAAAAAATCGCAGATGCCAACTCCCCCAAAAAAACCAACTCCTCTGCGCGCCCCTCATGACTAGTATCAACAATTCGCTCACCGCGATATACGATACTAAACTCGGGATATTCACTAATGATTTTTAACAACCGTATCAGTTCAGCTTGGCGTCTGTGAAAGTCAGGAAAAAAGCACCAATGCTCATTGTCATTATTCCAAGAGTACCCAACATTCCCTCTAGCAATCTGAAATACCCTAGACACTATCTCCTCAGGGACAAGAAAGTTATTGCCTCTCGACCTATAAAAAACCATATCCTGAAAAGCAACTATTATTAAAATCTGGTGTTCCAGGAAGCTTTTGGCTCGCCTCAACTCATCCCTAAGATCCAAGCCCGGATACGACAATGCAGGTCTACCTAGCTGGTACCCGTAGTCCTCCATGGCCTTCTGCTTCCACCCAATCAGCAAATCTACCGGATATAGCACAGTATTTTGATCTACACGGCGATGGCAGTTCCGACACAACCATATTCCATTTCCAAAATCATGACGCTCCGAATCAGACTGATCAGGATCATACCTCGGGCCTCTAGCTCCTCTAATGTGTGCTGCCTCACCGATATCTATTTTTTTCCCCGTCTGAATGTCAAATTTTGCTGTACGAACTCTACAGTGAGGGGCAGAACAAAGATCCCCAACAGAATCCATCAGCTTTTTTCTTATCAACTCTGGAAAACGAACTCCATTCATTTTCGAAACCTTTCCATACAGAAACATCGGCGATAATTGATTCAAGCAGAAATCATACTAAAATCACTTCACATTCAAAACAACGAAATCTCAAAATGAAAAAAAATCTCAATTAACAGCCTCCTGTTTTGAAGCTGCTAAGCGAACACACAGAGCACGGAAACCGCTTAGTACCTAATAAACGCTTTGAATGACAAGCACGATCACAGCCGAGCAAGTTTTTTCGCTAGCACTCGCATCAATCGGCAGCCCGCGCGCATGATTTTCCCTAAGCTCGACGGTATGCAAATCGGCGCAAGCTTGGCTCGGTAAATGCCCCTCCATCACCTTTCTTGTTACCATCTGTAAGATCGTAAATTTCAGATGGAGACTGGTGGATGGCCGTTAGCGAAAAAACAATAATCATCGAGCGGATATTCGATACGCTTTACGACGAGAAGACCAAGACGTTTTCACGCACGTTGGTTAGCGCAGCAGATGTCCAAGACGCGAAGCGCTACTGCGCAGAGCACCACGGCATCAAAATGAAGCTGAACGGCAACCCGTTTAATTTCATGAAGGATATAGTCAGAGGAAAAAGCGCATCGAAAATTTGGCCTCAGCGCCTGAAGGACTTAGAGATAGGTGGAGTCCAGAGGACTGGTGATGGCGCCATTTTCGAATTTGTTCACGGAATGGCCGGAGCCTTGGACAGTCTTGATGAAGACTTTCTCCCTTCTGACTCGACGCCTAGCTTTCCTGTGCAAAGCCTCAGCTTGCCCCTTGCGTCGAAAGCGCTGGGGCGTACAGATGAGTCATGGCTACTTCAGGTGGCAGTAAACCTTCGAATTATAGAAAGTCACTTTGCTAACGCGACGAACAGCCAGATTGAAGTGCTAGAGCTCACCCATCTTCAAATGGATATCAAACTGAGGAAGGTCCAGATAGATGCGTTGTTTCGGGCACTCCATGCGGCGCCTGACGGTAGCCAGTCAGATGTACTCATTACAGTTGAAGCCAAACAAGGCAATCAGCGCATTTTAACCGAACAAATTGGCCGTCAAGTGATAGCTGCATTCGAGTCAACTGATACTGAACTCGTAATCCCCGTCGCAATTGCAGCGATCAAGAATAAGGGGATTTACGTGGTCGAGTTTGCAGCAGTGACCAGGGACACGTTAGGTCAGTTTAGCGTCCCGACATTCCATCGAGACGCCATGTTCGTGCTTCAGCCGAAGGTAAAGGGCATTTAACTACGCGGGCTGAATGGCTGACTGCCTAGGTTTTGGCGTTCCCTTGCGATCTCGCTGCTTGATCGGAACATTGATCTCGAAATGGCGAGAAGCCTGCCCCATGTCCATGGAAAGCAGTCGCTCATCCCCCATCAAAATGGCGCCGGTAGGACTGGATGGTTCCCAGCCAATGGCGTCAATGATGCTTGCTGCAACTGCTCGAGCCAATGGCGGAGGAACAGCGTTGCCGACCTGTCTCGCCCCGTGCCATTTCGTTACATGTGTGCGAAACCAGTCAGGAAAGCCATGTAGACGAAGCATTTCACGCACAGTGATGCAGCGCGGGTACTTATAGTGGATGGGTCTAGGGCTGGTGAATGCACCCCGAGCAGAATCAGTGCCCGCACGAAGCGTGTTAGACACCCCATTAGCGTGCAGCTTAAAGAATCGAGAGGTTGGCTCTACCTGGCCCATCTCTGTTGACGCAAATCGAGCACGAGATATTTCAGAGTGATTCGTGCGAAGGCTGCTTGTTAGTAGTTCTTTGTTCCATTTTCTTTTGTAGCCGTAGTGGGTCGACTCGGCAACCATGTCGCGAAGAATTTTGGCATAGGCACTCGGGCGACCCCACTTGACGGCTGCCGAATCATTTTCGATCAACGCCTCGTAGTCTTCTGCATCAGGAATATCTCCCAGAGCATCTTGGCAAGACGGTCCCTCTGGCAACTGCGCATCGAGTAGCAGAGAGGATCTAGGCGACCTAGTTGTCGGCTCCGGGTACTCAGGAAGTTTTAATCCACGCTTCGCCCCAATCAGAATCAAGCGCTCTCGTTCCTGCGGTACGCCATAGTTTGCTGCGTTGAGCACTCTCCAAGGCAGAACGTCGTAGCCGTTGCTCTGAAACTCTTCGATCAACTCTGCAAGAAACTGCTTATGTCGGCCAACCGTAATGCCTTTAACATTCTCAAAAACAAAGTATGAGGATTCCAAGCCTACGACAATGCGTACAAAGTCTTTGACCAGCGAGTTACGCGGATCATCCAGGGCGCGCTGCCCCATCAAGCTAAAGCCTTGGCACGGGGCGCCACCAAAAACGATATCTACATTTCGGCTGCCAATGTTCGCAGCGTCACGAATATCCTCAGCAGTTAACGAGGATACCGATTGAGGTATCACCACACAGTTGGGGAAATTGTAAGAGTGCACGGCTGCATGGATTGGGTCGATCTCAACGGCAGCTACCACGTCAAAGCCCGCCTGCTCGAAGCCCAGGGACATTCCACCGGCTCCTGCAAAGAGATCTATTCCAATTGGTCGTGTCATCTGCATTCCTCCCTCGGCGAGAAAAATCATCGCCTTCATACGAGGCGTGGAATTTACGCGATTCTGGATCAGATGTCGATCGGTTTTTTTCTGGGGCCAAGAAACGCCGACAAACGACACCGTAAGTGGTGAAGGTCTTTAAGCTCACATTGCCATACGGTCAGAACGTCCCATCCCAACAGCCGAAGGGTGCTCTCGGTCTCACGATCCCGTTGGCCATTGCGCTCAATTTTTGGCCCCCAGTAATCCAGTCTGCTTTTGGGTAGGCGCCCCTTGGGGCAACCATGCCCGTGCCAAAAACAGCCGTGGACGAAGATTACTTTACGTTTTTTTTCAAAAACGATATCAGGTTTTCCCGGCAAGTCTTGTCGATGCAATCTGTACCTGTAGCCCAAGGCAAACAGAGTTCGGCGTACGACCATCTCAGGCCCGGTATGAACTGTTCCAACGGATTGCATGATTTTGCGGCGCTGCTCTACAGAACGAAGGTCAACCATTCGTCCTCCATATCCCAGCAGGGGGCTACTGTGTAGTGAAGATCAAAAAAGACGCCGATGCTGATCACCAACGCTTAATTCCAGGCAGTGATCCCAACGACAATTCTAATCCAACATTCGTTAAACAGAATCCGACGAGGTATCGAAATGAATCCAAGGTGAATGACTACTCATCATGACGAAACTCACGATGTCCCACTTATGGACGCCGGTTGCGGATCATTCTGTAGCCTTCGGTGCAAAACCAATCTGAATCTCTAAGTCCTTCGTAAAGCGCAGTCTTCCAGGAATTTGCATCACGGTCATATCGTGATCGGAACTGCCCATCAAGATGTTGGCGGACGCCAACTGGGCCAGTGCTAACCCCGACGTCTTCAAGTGAATAAGAGATATCTGCCATTTCGCTTGCAGCCTGTGCGGCATACAGCTCGCCGAGACCCATTACGCGAAAATGGTAATTCACTCGCGCTATTAGCACATCATTCCATGCCCCGGCGGGACGAATGGCAAACGAAATTGTCGGTGGCGAGGAGGCCTGGATTTCAACAACCAGCCAACGGTCATTGCCGAGGTCGTCAAAGTAGGGGTGAAGGGTTTGATCTTCGGCTCTCGTAGGGACACCAGCAAGCTTATTTTTATTACAGTCTGAGCACGCAGGGACAAGATTGACGGGGGTCAAATTGAGCTTTGGGTGGCGAGATTGGGGCAGATAGTGGTCAACCGTAGCGACAGTCCTTTGAGCACATAGAGGACAGATACCGTACTCAGGCGCCATCCTAATTTGCTCATAAAGCGCTCTTGAAGGTGATCCCTTTCGGGCGAAATGCGCCTTGTAGATAACCCCCATCAGGACCGCATCGATTTGTGAGGTAACAATATTGCTTTCGGTGATTTGAAACAATTGGCCGGCTGGACCAAGTTCTCGATACTCGGCCTCCGAGGCTTGTATAACAGGCAGCGCGTCCAGCAATGCTTGAGCTCGCTCATGGATGGAGATACCCGAGGCGCAGACCTCTATAGCTTGGGTGGCATTGAACGCAGGCGGATCAAGGCGTTTCACGGAACGTCCCTTCGAATGGTAAGACTTCGGGCTAACGCTCGTGCTTCTGCGCCTAACTGCCCTCCAAAATGGTTTTCGACTGCTTCGTACGTTCGACCAGGTTGGCGAGCAACGGCCGAGACAAGCTGATGGAAGCCTGAATCCGTAACCTCCAAGCCGAATACTTCGCGGGTCAAGACTCCAGCGCTTTCGCCGAAGGTTTCTATGGATGGGCGCTCAACAGCCGAATTTGTCCGGGTCCTCCTCAGCATCCACACACAGCTACGGGGGACTTCTTGCAGTACCACAGGAGAGTGTGTCGATATCAGTGCAACCCCGTTCCGAGCGACGAGGAGATCGGCGACGGCACGCACAAATGCGGAAAGCAGCGGTGGATGCAAGTGTCCTTCAGGCTCATCTAGAACCACCAACGTGCGCTCATCAACTAGCTCCACCAGGCGAGTTGTCGTTAGCAGAACTATCGCGTGTCCAGAACTTAGGAGTCTAAAAAAGCGGGTGGCACGCTCTCTCCACTCCGTATCAGGTTCGATGAGTTGTTCAACTCCTGTTTCGGCAAAGAGCGGATCAGTGGCTAGGCTTGCGACAGCACGAAGCCAACGTGCCCGTCGAGGTTCGCTTTGACATCTTTCCAAGCTCTGCACGAAGTCATTCGCTAGCTCCTGGGTGCTTTTGAGTTGCTCAACAATTTGCCCATCTACTTCTCTTTGGGATCGGAGGCCGACAAATACCGCAGGGGTACGCAAAGAAGCTTGTGGTGGTAGCTCGAAGCTATCGAAGGCACTGAATGACACGGAGACAAGGCCTGAGAACGTCCAGTCACCTTGATTGACCCCTAGCCGATGCAACTCACCTCGTGGCGCTGTATCGCTGTCGCGCTCCAATAGCGTGTTGATGATGCTCTGAACGCAACGGGTCTTCCCTACCCCGTTTCGTCCCACAAGTACGTGAAGATTCGTTGGGGGTTCAGCGCCAGGGATGACGCGAAACTGCATTGTTGGAGGCGGCGCAGCGCCAATCTCGTTGGGAGGAGCTGGCAGCGTGTACTCGAACTCAAAACGAGTCAGGACTGCATTGCCATGAGCAAGACGATTGAGACGATTGCGTACGTTTGGCTCTTGCAACGACCGTAGCAACGACTCTCCCATGACCACTTCGTGACGGTGTCGATCAAAGATTTGGAGGTCAAAAGCGCAATCGCATAGCCCCCTGAGAATAACCGGACCGAAGCCTTGGGGTAGCGATGAAAGTGTTGCGTAATAGTCTTCATCTTGGCCAAGAGAGAAAAACTGCGCCGGATCGAGAGCGTCGAAACTTTCCGGGAGGGTAGGGCTGCGAGTCCCTACTAGACGGTCAACTCCTCCTGGCCCAGGAAGCAAGCCCACTTGGCCAATCTTGAGAGATCCAGGCACGTGCCGAGTGCCGTTAGTATCAAAAACGATGAGCCTGAACGTCGTGCGAAATTTGAACCAATCATCCCAGTTATCCACGAGAAGAAAGACTCGGGAGCTTGCTTGGGGTGGTATCTGCTGCGCTGAATCAACGATGGTAAACATCTTTTCCCAACCTTATTTCCATGGTTTGAGTACGACTTGATCCCTAACACACAGCTCAGGCCTATAGTCGTTGATTGTTGTTCATTTCACAAAGCCTCCTTGATCAAACATCTCACACAACGGCATACCTTCTCGTAGGATTATACAAATGCTCAAACAGCTGAGCTCATCTGAGGGTGCGCTTAGGAGGATCCGCAGGCGAAGAGAGGCTTTTGATAAACTGCTGCCCACCGCTCGGCTCCAACAGCCAGATTCTTGCCTATTTCATGGTTATGAGCTTGCCGACCAAAATCCAACCCAACGGTATTGAGATTCAATAGTCGGCGCATTCGGTTGCAAACAAATCTCATTTGATGCGCAACTCCGTATCTGAAAGCGGATTTCGAATGAAGCGCGTCTGAAGCAACCTAACGGCCAGTTCTGTGCCATATTTCCCAGGCGGCAAAAACGTCGCGGCAAGTCTGTGAGGGAACATGGCTATTAAACCGGTTAAAAAGGCTGTCGAAAAAACCGAGGCTAAAGCGGAGGTGGCGCCGAGAGCAAGGTTGCATAAGTTAATAATCTCAAATTTCAGAGCTATAGGGAAAAAGCCAGTAACCATCGAGCTAGATGACATTGTCGTGCTCGTCGGCCCCAACAATGCTGGAAAAAGCTCAGTATTAAGAGCATATGAAGTAGTAATGCAATCGGGAAAGCTGGGAGAGCTAACGATCGAAGACTTTCCTAATGCAAAAGTCCCCGAAGCTGATGACACTGAATCCTACCCGACTATTGAACTAGAAACTGTACTTTATGAAAACAGTAAGTTTCCCGCTCAACAATGGATGGACGTGAAGGAAAATGGCGATCGGCACGTACGTGAACGCTGGATCTGGAAAGATATTGGAAAACCTGAAAAGCGTGGGTTCGATACAACTAAAAATGCGTGGGACGAGAATCACGGTCCTTGGGGTGCCGCAGCCGTTGCTCAAATTAATCGCCCTGAAACTCATCGAATCGAAGCATTTGACGACCCACAAAAACAAGCAGTAGAAATTGTCTCACTATTACAAGAAGCCATTAAAGAAAAAATAAAGGAAGTAAGTTGCAAAAAAAGTGAAGAACAAGAAGAAAAAAGTCAATATGAGCTACTACTGCAATCAGTAGGAACGCTACAAATACAAGTCGCAAAAGATGCGGTTACAGCGATCCAAAACGTACAAGAAAGTCTCAATAAATCGATTTCCGATGTATTTCCTGGTTATTCCATTACTCTTGATGCTAGACCAGAAGATGATCTAGAAAAAGTTCTAAACTTTTTCAAGTCGTTACCACTACTTAGAATGGGACCTACGGACGGCCATCAGTCCACGTTAGAGCATCAAGGAAGTGGCGCACGCCGGACCTTGCTGTGGACGGCACTTCGTATTCTTGCAGAACATAAACGAACAAAAAGTGATAAAACTGACTTAGCGGAGCGGCCTCACGTCCTTCTTCTCGACGAGCCAGAAATGTGCTTACATCCGAGCGCAATCCGAGATGCTTGCAATGTCCTATACTCGCTTCCACTATCGGGTAAGTGGCAAGTTATGGTCACTACCCATTCACCTGTATTTATCGATCTTTCCCGAAATAATACGTCAATTGTGCGTGTTGAGCGCGAGATAGGTGGGGACGTTTCAGGGACCACAATTTTTCGCCCCGAGAAGGTAAAATTAAGCGATGAAGATAGGGAGGAACTGAAGCTCTTAAACATGTACGACCCTTTTGTTGCGGAGTTCTTTTTCGGAGGAAAAACCATTGTAGTTGAGGGAGACACTGAACACTCTGCATTTAAGGAAATAATCGACTCAAACAAGGCTCTGTTCGGCGACATACACGTTGTTCGAGCAAGAGGAAAATATACAATTGTCGCACTTTGCAAAATCCTCAACCAATTTGGCAGCCCCTACTCCGTCCTACATGACTCTGACAAGAAAACTATAACAACAAAAAAAGGAAAAATTCGCGCAAACTCCGCGTGGCCCGCAAACCAACAAATACTCAACATAGTTACTGGCGCACCTAACAAAAGCGCTACGTTAGTAGCATCAGTACCAAACTTTGAAGAAGCAATGTTCGGAGAGCCAGCAGATGGCGAAAAACCGTATGGAGCTTGGGAGAAAGTTAGAAAGGATCCCGAGGTCAGAAAGAAAGTAACGGATCTCCTAATGTTCTTAGGTAAAATTGGGGGACAGCTTCCGCCTGGCACCTTGCAATGGTCTAATGTCAATGAGTTAGAAAAAGCGGTAGACGCTTTAGATCTATAATGTCAACACAAACCGTAGCCTTGCTCAGCATGGCTACGGACACTGTATCTTGGGCGCCCTTAGAATTTGGCTCCATCGAACAAATCCGCTGCACAACCCGCAATTCATGCCCACGTCGTTCGAGAGGATCGGAGCCAGTCAGTTCCACGCCGCGTCCGAGTGGGGGGACAAATGGGGGGATAAATTCAGCGAGATCGACATCCCCAAGCAAAACAAGGCCACAACCAAACAATAACGCCGCCCACAAGCCGGCTTTTTAATGCCTGGAAAACCCTGCTCAATGCGTAACCCGATGGACCGGACAGGTCATCGGCAGCCGTTTCTGCCCCGGCAAAAGTAAGGTTCTTCGCTTTCTATTGAGCGACTTTTCCTAGAAACTCCCACCCGCTTGCGCCTGTGAAACCTGCTGTCTAGGCTCGGCCTGTCACTGCTTATTCAGTGATCGGGTTTAGCAGCTCGAAACATCACATTGGGCGCATCGATGTCACCGGTCGGTAGATTTTTTATTCTGCCTGTCATGGTGGCTGTGCGCAGGGCATCTTCGGATGCGCCGGTTTTCCAATGTGACCGGCCTGCTAACCTGCGTACAGCTGCCACCCCATCGTTTAGCAGCGACATCTGGCAGCTCCACTCACGTTGGAGATGCACCATGAAAAAGCTCGTTCCCGATCCGCCCCTGCCCGGGCAATTCAGAACCCCCGAACACGATCTCGCCACCCAGCGCATCCGCCTAGCCCTGGCCGCGAACACCGCTGAAACCTCAATCCTCGGCAACCTGAAAGCCACCGTCCCGACAGCCGTGGGCTGTGACGCCCTGTTCAGCGTCCGCCCCGGCGTCAGCGCCGAAGAAGCCTTGGTGCATGTGTCGCTGCTACTGGATTGCGCGGTACAGGTCAGCGACGAGATCAGCGAACGCGCCAGCGGTGTGGAGCGCGGGCTGATTTGGTCGATGATCCACTCGGTGGAGATGGCCAATGCCGTAGTGAGCGCGTTGCTCGACGCCAACCGGCCGGCCGAGGCTGGCGCGGGGCGTTAAAAATCGACGAACACTGGAACGGGGCGAAGCTCATTCGCCCCGTGCGCCATGAGCTCCCGCCAGGCGCTGGACAGGGCCGCCCACCCCGACATTGGCGGCTCGACCCGGCCATCAATCAAGACGCCCCATGCACCCGCGCCGTCATGTCCAGCCCCAGTGCACGCATCACCGCCAGCAGGGTCTTCAGGGTCGGGTTGCCCTTGTCGCTGAATGAGCGGTACAGCTGCTCGCGGGACAGCCCGGTTTCATGGGCCAGTTCGGTCATGCCCTTGGCCCGCGCCACCACGCCCAGGGCTTTGGCGATGTAGCCGGCATCGCCGGTCTCGAAGGCGTCCGCCATGAACAGGGCAATGGCTTGCGGGTCACGCAGGGCCGTGGCGGGGTCATAGTCGAAAAGCGGTTCGTTCATGATCGGCTCCAACGACGGGCCAGCTGTTTGGCCAGTTCGATATCGCGGCCCTGGCGACTCTTGTCGCCGCCGCACAACAGAATGACGAGTTGCAAGCCGCGCTGCTGGAAGTAAACCCGGTAGCCCGGCCCGTAATGGATGCGCAGCTCGCTGACGCCTTCGCCCACCGGCGACACGTCCCCGGCAAGACCGTTGGCCAAGCGAAAAATCCGCGCAGCAATCAACGCCCTGGCTCTGGAATCCTTGAGCCTGTTTTCCCACTCCATAAAGGTCGCGGTCTGTTTGATCTCGATCATCCCGCGACTGTAGTTTCAAGACTACAGCATTTGAAAGCGTATTTGTATTGCAAATCGCTGCCAGCGCACAGGCCGATAGCGATCCGAGACGCAGCGTGTTGAAATCGAGCACTCGGCCATAAACCTGATGTCTCAACGGCTCAATGTCTTAACTCCTGTAAGGACGTCCCCATGAGAAAGCTGTTCCCCCTGCTGCTCCTCGCCGCGGCTTTCCATCAACCCCTCGCCTTCGCCGACTGCGCCAGCTCGCCCAAGCCGGTGGCCGAGGCTTTCTACAATTGGTACCTGCAGAGTTTCAGCAACGAAAAAGACCCGATCACCGATGACCTGCCGCACCTGCAGCAGTACGTCACGCAAACGCTGATCGAACGGATCAAGAAGCAGATGAGCAGCCCCGAGGGCCTGGAAGAGGACTACTTCCTCAAGACCCAGGACTACATGGATGAGTGGCTGACCCAGATCAAGGTCAGCGAACCGCAGGTGCAAGGCACCTCGGCGCGTGAGTCGGTGACCCTGGGCAATACGCCGGATACCACGCAGATCGTCGACCTGCTGCTGGTCAAGGACAAAGGCTGCTGGAAGATCAACGAGGTGCTGGCCACCACGGATCAGAGCGAGTGATCCGCGGCGGCCGGCCAGGCAGGATCAGATATCGAGAATGATCTTGCCGAAGTGCTGGTTGCTTTCCTGGTAGCGGAAGGCATCGACCATCGCGTCCAGGGCGAAGTGCTTGTCGAGGATCGGATGCATGCCGTTGGCGTCGATCGCGCGGACCATGTCCTGCTGCTGCCGGCGGCTGCCCACCAGCACGCCTTGCAGACGCAGTTGCTTGACCAGCGCGGTGACGATCGGGAACTCGCCGGCAACCCCGGTCAGGATGCCGATTACCGAGATATGGCCACCGACCCGCGCAGCGATCATCGACTGCTCCAGGGTGGAGGGGCCGCCCACTTCGATCACGTGGTCGACGCCACGGCCGGCGGTGAGCTTCTGCACGGTTTCGCCCCAGGTCGGGTCCTGGCGGTAGTTGATCAGGTGATCGGCGCCGAGGGCTTTCAGCCGCTCCAGCTTGGCATCGCTGGACGAGGTGGCGATCACGGTAGCGCCGAGCATCTTGGCGAATTGCAGGGCGAAGATCGACACGCCGCCAGTGCCTTGCACCAGCACGGTATCTCCAGCGGTCACCCGACCGTCGTCCACCAGCGCGCGCCAGGCGGTAAGGCCGGCGGTGGTGAGGGTCGCTGCTTCGGCGTGGCTCCAGCCCTTGGGCGCACGGGTGAAGGAGGTGGCGCGGGCGGTGACGACTTCCCGGGCGTAACCATCCAGACCATCGCCCGGCACCGTGGCGAAACCTATGACATTGGGCCTGCCGTCCAGCCATTCGGGGAAGAAGGTGCTGACCACCGAGTCGCCAACGGCGAATTCACTGACACCCTCGCCCACCGCTACCACTTCACCGGCGCCATCGGCCATCGGAATGCGCGACTCAGTCGGCCCCCACATGCCGCTGACCACCGCGAAATCGTGGTAGTTGAGGGAGCTGGCGCGCAGGCGCACGGTGATTTCGCCCGCTTGTGGCGCCGCGGCCGGAGCCTCGCCAACCACTACTTTGTCGTAGCCACCACCGGGTTGTACGTAGATTGCTTTCATGAACAGATCCTCCTGGGTTGCCTTTTCATTTCGAAAAATAACGAAATGTTCAAGTAAAAAAACTCAGAGTTCGCGCTTCAGTTGCTCGGCAAAAGCAGCAATGGCCGCTTCGTTACGGCGAAAGTAAGTCCATTTGCCGATACGCGTGGCCTCGACCAGCCCGGCCTGCTGCAGGATCGCCAGATGGCTGGACGTGCTGGACGCCGAAAGCGCGGCCTTGTGCTGCAGGTGAGTCATGCAGATGCCGATTTCTTTCGGCGCGTCATGCCCCTGGGGCGGGAAGTTGCCTTCCGGGTCCTTCAGCCATTCGAGCATCTGCATACGGATGTCGCTGGCCAGGGCTTTGATTTGGTCGATGAGCATGGCGAGGATATTACGGACTTTTACGAAATGTTCAAGACCCGAGCAATATCCCCCGCCCGCCCTCCTATTACTTGCTCTCGACGATCGGCCCCGGCGCTTTCACCTGGGTCATCAGGTCATCGTCCCACTGCCCTTGCACCTTGATCTGGGCCAGGGCCCCCAGTTCCATGGCCTCGATCAGGTTGTGGCTGAGGTACACGTAGGTACCCGGCTGCTTGAAGGTGTACAGCGCCGCAACCGCGGAACCGCCGGGGATAAACCAGGTTTCCATGTTGCGTTGCGGCGGATTGGCGAATTTGCCGGTGGTCCAGACCCAGTCGCCATGGCCGCCAATCAGGTGCGGACGGCTGTCGCGGTTGGCCTGGGAATGGATGAACAGCACGCTTTCACCGACCTTGGAGGTCAGCGCGTTGGCACCGGTCAGGGCGCCGACACGGCCGTTGAACACTACGTGGCTCGGGGTCAGGGTGCGCATGACCGCGCGGGTGTCCTGGTAGCTGGACGCCAGGTCCGGGTAGTCCTTGTAGTGGCCGTCCTTGTCCTTGGGGATATACAGGTCGGACTCGCCTATGGTGTAGACGCGGTCGTAATGCAGGGGCTTGCCCTGAGGATCGCGCAGGCCGTCACGGGGCAGCACCATCAGTGCGCCGTTCATGCCCGACACCACGTGCCACGGCACCATGCCTTGCGGCGCGCAATGGTAGACAAAGGTACCGCTGCGATCAGCCTTGAAACGCAGCACCACTTCCTGCCCCGGCACCACCTGGGTCAGGCCCGCCCCGCCCAGGGCGCCAGTGGCCGCGTGAAAGTCGACGTTGTGGGGCATGCTGTTGGTCGCTGGGTTGACCAGCGTCAGCTCCACATAGTCACCCTCATGCACCACCAGCGTCGGGCCGGGCATGGAGCCGTTGAAGGTCATGGCCTGGAGCGTGGTGCCCTGGTCGTCGATGACCATTTTTTTCTCTTCGATACTCATGCGGAACTGCACCACCTTGGGCGGCCCGCTGACCACTTGCTCATGAGGATGAACCAGCGGCGGTGCGACCAGCTCGACCTGCACCCGCTGCAACCCCTCTGCCCCACCGGCCAGAACCAGGCTGCTGGCACAGCTGCCAAGCAGCGCACAGGCCCCCAATACACTTCGAAAAACACTCATTGCAGCCTCTCCTTGCCAATCAACGATGGGGCATTGCAAGGCAAGTGCGCGCAACTTTCCTTGTCGTAAAGCAAGAAATGGCGACAGAAGGTCGACCCGCACAACCGGCCCTGATCCAGGGCAAAAAATCGCCCTGCCGATCCGTTCGGCAACCGCCGCTCATTTGCCCCAAACCCCCATGTCTGCTAGTGTCGCGCCGGTTTAACGTCAACCGGGATAGCCGCCATGGCCCGCAAAAAAGCTGCCTTAGATTTCGAACAATCCCTCGCCGACCTGCAAACGCTGGTCGAGCGTCTGGAGAACGGCGAGCTGTCGCTGGAAGACTCGTTGACCGCCTTCGAGCAAGGCATCGGCCTGACCCGCGATTGCCAGGCGGCGCTGGCCCAGGCCGAGCAGAAGGTGCAGATCCTGCTGGAGCGCGATGGCGAACTGGCCGAAGAACCCTTCGACGCGGAACAGCCAGAATGATCGCGGCCTATCAGGTCAGCAGCCAGGCCCGGGTCAATGCTGCACTGGAAACCCTGTTCCACGCGCCAAGCCCGGAGCTGGCCCGTCTTTACCAGGCCATGCGCTACAGCGTGATGAATGGCGGCAAGCGCGTGCGCCCGCTGCTGGCCTACGCCGCCTGCGAAGCCCTCGGTGCCCGGCCGGAACAGGCCAACGGCGCGGCCTGCGCGGTGGAGCTGATCCACGCCTATTCCCTGGTGCACGACGATCTACCGGCGATGGACGACGACGACCTGCGTCGCGGCCAGCCAACCACCCATAAAGCCTTCGATGAAGCCTGCGCGATTCTTGCCGGCGACGGTTTGCAGAGCCTGGCCTTCAGCGCCCTGCTCGACCCGCGCCTGAGCGATTCGAGTGCCGAGATCCGCCTGCAGATGGTCAGCACCCTGGCGCTGGCCGCGGGCCCCGCGGGCATGGTCGGCGGTCAGGCCATCGACCTCGGTTCGGTGGGCCTCAAGCTCGACCAGAAAGCCCTGGAGTACATGCACCGGCACAAGACCGGCGCGCTGATCGAGGCCAGCGTCAAGCTCGGCGCCCTGGCCAGCGGCCGGGCCGAAAAAGACGAGCTCAAGTCCCTGCAGACCTACGCCCAGGCCATCGGCCTGGCGTTCCAGGTGCAGGACGACATTCTCGACGTGGAAAGCGATACCGCGACCCTCGGCAAACGCCAGGGTGCCGACATCGCCCGGGACAAACCGACCTACCCGGCCCTGCTCGGCCTGGACGCGGCCAAGGCCTATGCCCTGGAACTGCGCGATCAGGCCCTGCACGCACTGCGACCCTTTGACGCGGGCGCCGAGCCTCTGCGGGAGCTGGCGCGTTATATCGTCGAACGACGCAGTTGATCGACCCCGGCGCGGCAGACCGCATATCGGCCAAGTTCCGCGCTCTGCGTGGGCAGCTTGCGATGCATAAGGTAAACTGCCGCCTCTTTTATACCTATAACGATTCGCCTGATGCCCACGACGTTTCATGAGATTCCCCGCAAGCGCCCGACCACGCCCCTGCTCGACCGTGCCAACACGCCGGACGGCCTGCGCCGGTTAGGCGAAGCCGAGCTGGAAACCCTGGCCGATGAGTTGCGCCTGGAATTGCTCTATACGGTCGGCCAGACCGGTGGGCATTTCGGTGCCGGCCTGGGCGTCATCGAGCTGACCATCGCGCTGCATTACGTCTTCGACACGCCGGACGACCGCCTGGTGTGGGACGTGGGTCATCAGGCTTATCCGCACAAGATCCTCACCGGTCGCCGCGAGCGCATGGCCAGCCTGCGCCAGAAGGACGGCCTGGCCGCCTTCCCGCGGCGCTCCGAGAGCGAGTACGACACCTTTGGCGTCGGCCACTCCAGCACCTCGATCAGCGCGGCGCTGGGCATGGCCATTGCCGCACGCCTGCAGAACAGCGAGCGCAAGGCCATCGCGGTGATCGGCGACGGCGCCCTGACCGCGGGCATGGCCTTCGAGGCGCTGAACCACGCGCCGGAAGTGGACGCCAACATGCTGGTGATCCTCAACGACAACGACATGTCGATCTCGCGCAACGTTGGCGGCCTGTCCAACTACCTGGCCAAGATCCTCTCCAGCCGCACCTACGCCAGCATGCGCGAAGGCAGCAAGAAGGTACTGTCGCGCCTGCCCGGCGCCTGGGAAATCGCCCGCCGCACCGAAGAATACGCAAAAGGCATGCTGGTTCCCGGCACCCTGTTCGAAGAACTGGGCTGGAACTACATCGGCCCGATCGACGGCCACGACCTGCCGACCCTGATCGCCACCCTGCGCAACATGCGCGACCTCAAGGGCCCGCAGTTCCTGCACGTGGTGACCAAAAAGGGCAAAGGTTTCGCCCCGGCGGAAGTCGACCCGATCGGCTACCACGCCATCACCAAGCTCGACCCCCTGGACAGCCCCGCCGCCGCGCCGAAAAAGGCCGGCGGGCCGAAGTACTCTGGAGTATTCGGCGAATGGCTGTGCGACATGGCCGCCGCCGACCCGCGCCTGGTGGGCATTACCCCGGCGATGAAGGAAGGCTCGGACCTGGTGGCCTTCAGCGAGCGCTTCCCGCTGCGCTACTTCGACGTGGCGATTGCCGAGCAGCACGCCGTGACCCTGGCGGCCGGCATGGCCTGCGAAGGCGCCAAGCCGGTGGTGGCGATCTATTCGACCTTCCTGCAGCGCGGTTACGACCAGCTGGTGCATGACGTAGCGGTGCAGAACCTCGACGTGCTGTTCGCCATCGACCGTGCCGGCCTGGTGGGCGAAGACGGCCCGACCCACGCCGGCAGCTTCGACCTGTCGTTCCTGCGCTGCATCCCCGGCATGCTGGTGATGACCCCGAGCGACGAGAACGAGCTGCGCAAGATGCTCAGCACCGGCCATCTGTACAACGGCCCGGCCGCCGTGCGTTATCCACGCGGTACCGGCCCGAACGCCACCATCGAGAAAGACCTGCAGCCGATCGAGATCGGCAAGGGCGTGGTCCGTCGCCAGGGCAGCAAGGTCGCCCTGCTGGTGTTCGGCGTGCAACTGGCCGAGGCGCTGAAAGTCGCCGACAAGCTGGATGCCACTGTGGTCGACATGCGTTTCGTCAAACCGCTGGATGAAGCCCTGGTGTGCGAGATCGCCGCCAGCCACGAACTGCTGGTGACTATCGAAGAGAACGCCATCATGGGCGGCGCCGGTGGCGCGGTCGGCGAGTTCCTGGCGCGCGAGGCGATCCTCAAGCCGATCCTGCACCTGGGCCTGCCGGACCTCTACGTCGAACACGCCAAGCCGGCGCAGATGCTGGCCGAATGCGGCCTGGACGAAGCCGGTATCGAAGCCGCCATACGGGCACGCCTGCAACGGCTCGGCCTGTAACCTGTAGCCGCTGCCGAAGGCTGCGATCGCCCCCGAAGGGGGCGTTGCTTTTGAGGTCGCAGGAAGGTCCTGCGGACCTTATCGCAGCCTGCGGCAGCGGCTACGGTTTTTCCTCGCATGCTCCATTCGCTATAGATTGCCGATGAAACCCGCCCTCCTCGTCCTGCCCCTTGCCCTGCTGCCCACCGGCCAACTGCTGGCCGACACTCTCGAGCGCGAACAGGCCCTCAAGCTGCCCGACACGCTGATCAGCGCCAACCGCCAGGTAGAGGTGCGCAACGACAGCAGCGCCGCCAACACCGTATTCACCCGCGACGACATCGACCGCCTGCAACCCTCCAGCGTCACCGACCTGCTGCAACGGGTGCCTGGCGTGCAAGTGGCGCAGAGTGGCGGCCGGGGCAGCGTGCCGGGGATCTATATCCGCGGCACTTCGTCGGCGCAGACCCTGGTACTGGTGGATGGCCAGCGCATCGGCAGTTCGAGCTCCGGCGACAGTAATCTGCAGCATCTGAATATCCAGCAGATCGAGCGGGTGGAAGTGCTGCGCGGCTCCCGCTCGGTGATCTACGGCAGCGACGCCATTGGCGGGGTGATCCAGATCTTCACCCGGCGCAGTGCCGAGCAGGGCCTGCAACCCCGCCTGCACCTGGGGGTCGGCAGTCACCAGACCTGGGAGCGCAGCATCGGCCTGTCCGGCGGCGACCAGCAGACCCGCTTCAGCCTGGGCGCCAGCCTCGACGACACGGCCGGGAGCAATCGCACCCATGAGTCCTATGCCAGCGATCGCGATGATGACGCCTACCGCAACCAGTCCCTCAGCCTGAGTCTGAGCCATGCGTTCAATGACGACTGGGAGGCGGGCCTGAACCTGCTGGATAACCGCGGCAAAAGCGAGTTCGACAACCCCTTCGGGCGCTTTGACAGCAGCACCTTCGAGAGCTTCCCGCAGAAGCCCTACAGCGAATTCGCGGTCAGCAGCTTCAGCAGCTATGTCGACGGGCGTATCAACGACGTCTGGAAGTCGCGCCTGGAACTGGGCCACAGCGAGAACCGCGAGAAGACCTTCGACAAGCTCAGCGACGAACGCACGGTGTTCAACACCTACCGCGACTCGGTCAACTGGCAGAACGACCTGACGCTCGACGAACGCAACAGCCTGATCGTTGGCGGCGACTGGTACCAAGACCGGGTCAACAGCAGCACCGCCTTCGCCGAGGACAGTCGCTGGAACCGCGCGGCCTTTGTCCAGCATCGCTTCAAGGCCGACAGCTTCTCCACCGAGCTGGGCTTGCGTCGCGACCAGAACCAGCAGTTCGGTGGCCAGAACAGCTGGAGCGGCACCCTCACCCTGCCGCTGAACGCCGACAACGATGTCCTCCTGACCTACAGCGAAGGCTTCCGCGCCCCGACCTTCAACGACCTGTATTACCCCGACTTCAGCAACCCCGACCTCAAGCCCGAGACCTCGAAAAGCTACGAGTTGCAATGGCGCAGCCAGTTGAGCGAGAGCACTCGCCTGGAGACCTCGCTGTACCGCACCGACCTGGAAGACGCGATTATCTTCGGCAGCAATTCGCGCCCGCAGAACGTCGCCTCGGCACGCATCAACGGCTTCGAGGCGACGCTGCAGCAGGAGTTGTTCGGCTGGCAGAGCAATCTGGGGCTGGCGATCATCGATCCCCGCGACCGCGACACCGGTCACACCCTGGCCCGCCGTGCCCGGCGCACCCTGAACCTGGACCTGGATCGGCAGTTCGACCGCCTGGGCCTCGGTGCCAGCTGGCAGGCGGTGAGCAGCAGCTATGACGACCTGGCCAACCAGCAATACCTCGGCGGTTATGCCCTGCTGGGCTTGCGCAGCAATTGGGCGCTGACTCGCGAGGTGCGGTTGGAGTTGAAGGTCGACAATCTGCTAGACAAGTCCTACAGCCGGGCGCTGTACAGCCATGACGGCGCGCAATACGGGTATCGGGAGCAAGGCCGGGCCTGGATGTTCGGGGTGACCTGGACGCCGGAGCTTTAGTGGCGCCAGTAGCCGCTACTCGGAATCAAGCAACTCACAGAGCTTGGCCGTCGCGGCGATCATCTGCCCGCTCGGCCGCTCCAGGCCTTTATCGCTGATCAGCAACAACCGGCCTTGCGCCACGGCCTTCAGTTGCGGCCAGGCTTTCCAGGCGTCAAGTTGCGCCTGGGTGCTGGCCAGGATCACCTCGGGATTGCGCTGCAATACTGCCTCGACGCTGACCTGGGGCGCCGGCAGCGGCAAGTCGGCAAACACATTGCGCGCGCCGCACACACTCAAGGCATCGCTGATGATTTGCCCACCGCCCACGGTGTACAGCGGCTGGTCCCAGACCTGATAGAACACTGCCAGGGGCGCGCTGCGGGCATAGCGTTGACGCAGGCCGGCCAGTTGCTGCCGCAACTCATTGGCACGCTCCAGGCCGCGTTGTGGGCGCCCTAGCCGGGCGGCAACGGTTTCAATTTGAGTGGTGAGCTGGTCGAGGCTATGGGGTTCGGCCACCAGGGTCGGGATGCCCAGGCGACTGAGTTGCTCGCGCTGGGCCGGGCCGACGCTGCCGGGCCAGAGCAGGAGCAGATCCGGCCTGAGGCTGAGCAGCCGCTCCATGTCCAGCTGGCCATAACGGCCCACCGACGGCAGGTTGTGCAATTGAGGGGGGCGCTCGCCAGCGTCGAGCACACCGACCAGCAGGTCGGCGGAATCCAGTTCGACGACGATTTCCGATAGCGAAGGCGCAAGGCTGACCACCCGCTCCACGGCCAGCGCCGGGCCTGCGAGGGCCAGCAGCAGGACTGCCAGCCAGCGGCGCATCAACCGAGCTGACGCGGGATGCGGTAGAGGTAGAACAGCACCGCGGTGGACAGCGCCAGGAGGATCAGCGGCACCGCTTCCAGGCCGACGAACACCGCCAGGGCCCCGACCCAGGCTGGCAGGGCCGCGGCCAGAAACGCCGCGCGACGGCGGGCCGCCAGCTCGATCCAGGCCGCTGGCTCTTCGGGGGTATCGAGGGCTTTATGGGTGGCGATCAAGGCCCGTTTGTAGCCGCCGAAAAAACGCAGGCTGACAAACATCGAAGCTACGCCAGCGATGAAAAACGGCATCGCCAGGATCGGCAGCAGCGGCTCGCCCTGGCCAAACACCAGGTTGATCACAAACAGCGGCAGCAGCGCCAGCGCCAGGTATTGCCACCAACTGACGGCCAGGCGCCGCCGGACCTGACCGCGGGTCACGCCCGGTCTACCTCGCCCTGGTGCTCGTTACCCATCATGTGGTCGAGCTTGCTGGCCTTGGTGGCCAGGTAGAGTTTGTTGTGCGGGTTGTGCCCGGTATGCAACGGCACGCGCTCGGCGACCACGATACCCATCTCGGTCAGGGCTTTGACCTTGCGTGGGTTGTTGGTCATCAGGCGCAGGGATTTCACCCCCAGGTGCTCGAGCATCGGCAGGCACATGGCGTAGTCACGCTGGTCGGCGGCAAAGCCCAGGCGTTCGTTGGCTTCCACGGTGTCGGCGCCGCCATCCTGCAACTCATAGGCGCGGATCTTGTTCAGCAGGCCGATGCCACGGCCTTCCTGACGCAAATACAGGAGTACGCCACGGCCTTCGCGGGCGATCGCCTGCAGGGCGGCTTCCAGTTGCGAACCGCAGTCGCAGCGCTGGCTGAACAGGGCATCGCCGGTCAGGCATTCGGAGTGCAACCGGCCGAGCACCGGAGCGCCATCGGCAATATCACCCAGGCTGAGCACGACGTGCTCGCGGCCGGTGGCTTCATCGAGAAAACCGTGCATGGTGAATTGCGCAAAAGGGGTGGGCAGCTTGGAAGCGGCGACAAAAACGACGGGCACCGTTGTGCTCCTGATCTGTATGGGACTGGAGATTCGCAGAGGCGGCATTGTAACAGCAGCTTCCGACAGACGCTTAGGCTGAATTATCGGACATAAAGATCGAGAAGTTAGATCAACGGTCTTCAGGCGGACGCCCGGTATCGAACGGATAGGGCTGCTGCCAGCGCTGGAAAATCGGGCGCAAACGGCCGTTTTTCACCAACTCGGCCATCCGCCGATCGAACAGCGCGCATAGCACCCGGCCCCGTTCATTGTCGGCAAAGCCCAGGAATAGCGGCAGTTCGGCCAAATGGCTGCGCCGGAACTGCGAGCGGTCCCCGGCCTGGGACAGGACAATATCGACCTCGGTCAGGGCATCGATATAGAAGTCGGCACGACCTTGCTGGAGCATCGGCAAGATACCGACACGCCGGCGGATTTCATTGAAACGCTGAATATTGGGCAAGTAGTCCTGGTAGCGGTAGCCGCGTACCCAGACCAGGCGGTAGTTGCCGAGCGTGGCCAGGGTCGGCGGCGGGTTCGTCGCCAGGCCCAGGCTGTAGATATGGTCGGTGTCGTAGTTCCAGCGTGGATACAGGGCTCCATCGGTTTCGTCCCGATAGGAGCCGACCAGGGCATCGACTTCACGCCGCTGCACCAGCCCGACCGAGCGGGTGTACGGCACGCTGCGCATGTCGAGCTTCACGCCCTGGGTCTCGAAGACCTCGCGCAGGATATCCCAGGCCATGCCCTGGCCATCGGCCTGGGTGTAGCTGTCCCACTCCTCGCTGGCCACCCGGATTTCGCCGGGAAGCGCCGCCGGCTCGGCGGCCCGGACCAGGCTGGCGGTCAAGACACAGAGCATTACCAGCAGAACGCGAACGGCCGGCATGGCTGACTCCTCAGGCAAAGCACCACACCAGCCCCTGCATGGCCAACCAGGCGAAGACACCGGCCAGCACGTCGTCGAGCATGATCCCGATACCGCCGTGCACATGCCGGTCGATCCAGCGAATCGGCCAGGGCTTGAGAATGTCGAAGAAGCGGAACATCAGGAAACCCGCCAGCAACCACTGCCAGCCTTCCGGCACCAGCCACAGGGTGATCCACATGCCGACCATTTCGTCCCAGACGATGCCTTCATGGTCATGCACCCGCAGGTCGTCGGCCACCTTGCCACACAGCCAGAAGCCGAACAGCATGGTGATGCCGAGCATCAGCCAGTAGCCCCAATCCGGCAGCATCTGCCACAGCGGAATAAAGGGTAGCGCCACCAGCGAGCCCCAGGTACCCGGAGCCTTGGGCAAGGTGCCCGAACCGAAGCCAAAGGCCAGAAAATGCCAGGGATTACGCCAGACGGAGGGCGGCACGAACTCTGCCGGAACCTGTTTGGGATGATCTGTCACGGTGTCTCCCGAAAATGTTGATAACCCCGAGTGCTCGGGGTGATGTCCCGCCCCTCGGCATCCAGCAGCACCACGCCCTGCCCGGCCACGACCCGGCCCAGCACATGCACCGGCCAGCCGGCGGCGAGCAGCGGCGCCAGCTCGGCTTCGGGCAAGGTGAAGACCAGCACGTAATCGTCACCGCCGCTGAGTGCCGCCGAGCGGGCGCCATTCTCACCGAGAAAGCTCAACAACGCCCGGGACATCGGCAGTTTTTCACTTTCGATCAGCAAGCCGACAGCTGAAGCGGCAGCAATGTGCCCGCAGTCGGCCAGCAGGCCATCGGAGATATCCATGGCCGCGCTAGCCTTGCCGCGCAGCGCCTGGCCCAGGGCCAGTTGCGGTTGCGGCGACCAGTAATGGGCCAGCAAAGGCTCGGCGACCGCCGGCTCGGCGCTGCGTTGTCCGAGCACCAGGGGCAAGGCACCGGCGCCATTGCCCAGCTCGCCGCCGACACACAGCAGCTCGCCCGGACGGGCACCGCTGCGGGTCAGGGCCTGGCCGGCGGGCACGCGACCGAACACGGTCATGGTCAGGGTCAACGGGCCACGGGTGGTGTCGCCGCCTACCAGGCGCACGCCGCAGCTCTGCGCCATGGCGCTCAGGCCGTTGGCATAGGCTTGCAGCCAATCGGCGTCAACCGTCGGCAGAGTCAGGGCAAGGGTGAAGGCGACAGGCGCGGCGCCCATGGCCGCCAGGTCGCTGACCGCCACCGCCAGCGAGCGCTGGCCGAGCAGGAAAGGGTCGCAGGGATCTGCGAAATGCACACCGGCCACCAGGGTGTCGGTGGAAATCGCCAACTGTTCGCCAGGGGGAACAGCCAGCAAGGCGCAGTCGTCGCCAATCCCCAGTGCAACGCCCTCGCCGCCCTGCGCACAAGGCGCGGCAGCGAAGAAGTTACGGATCAGCTCAAACTCGCCCATGGCAGCTGCAAGCGCGGATCAGCGCTTGAATGCCTTCACTTCAGCTTCACGCAGACGCGGGGCCAGCTTGTCGAGTACGCCGTTGACGAACTTGTGGCCGTCGGTGGAACCGAAGACCTTGGCCAGTTCGATACCTTCGTTGATCACAACGCGGTACGGCACATCGACGCGCTTGAGCAGTTCCCAGGTGGACAGGCGCAAAACCGCCAGTTCGACCGGGTCCAGCTCTTCGATGGTGAGGTCCAGGCAAGGAGTGAGAGCGTTGTCGATCTCATTCTTGTTGGCCGGAACGCCGTGCAGGATCTCACGGAAGTAGGCACCGTCGATGTCGGTGAAATCGTTGTCGACCCGAAACTGCGCTTCGATCTCGTTCAGCGAGTGCTTGGCCATGTGCCATTGGTACAGCGCCTGGGTCGCGAGCTGACGGGCTTCGCGACGCTTGGCGCTCTTGGATGGCTTGCCAGCGTCCGCAGGTTTCGGATCGCGCGGGTTGAAACGATCGCTATCGTCGCTAATCACTTGGCCTCCAACTGCGCCAGCAGGCTGACCATTTCCAGAGCGGACAAGGCAGCTTCAGCACCTTTGTTGCCGGCCTTGGTGCCGGAACGTTCGATGGCTTGCTCGATCGAGTCGACGGTCAGCACGCCGAAGGCGACCGGTACGCCGAACTCCATGGACACCTGGGCCAGACCCTTGGTGCATTCGCCCGCCACGTATTCGAAGTGCGGAGTGCCGCCACGAATGACCGCGCCCAGGGCGATGATCGCCGCGAACTCGCCCTTCTGCGCGACTTTCTGCGCAACCAGCGGAATCTCGAAGGCGCCAGGGGCACGAATCACGGTGATGTCGCTTTCGCTCACGCCGTGACGGACCAGGGCGTCAACGGCGCCGCTGACCAGGCTTTCGACGACGAAGCTGTTGAAACGGCCGACCACCAGGGCATAGCGGCCTTTGGGGGCGATGAAGGTACCTTCGATGGTCTTCAGGGTCATTCGACAAATCTCTTAAAGAGCCGGAGCGCGTTCACTACGCGCTCACTAGTGATATTTGAACCGCGAATTTCAAGCCCGAAACAACCGGCTTTTATTCGGAGGGCACGTATTCTACAACTTCCAGGTCGAAACCGGATATCGCATTAAATTTCATCGGCGCGCTCATCAGGCGCATTTTGCGTACGCCCAGGTCGCGCAGGATCTGCGAACCGGCACCGACGATGCTGTAGGTGGTCGGTTTTTTCGCAGGCGCGTGCTCGGCCGTTTCGCGGATATGCGCCAGCAGCACGTCGCCGTCCAGCGGGTGACCCAGCAACAGCACCACGCCGCTGCCGGCCTCGGCCACCGTGGCCATGGCGGCCCGCAGGCTCCAGCGGCCAGGCTGCTTGACCATCAGCAGGTCACGCAACGGGTCCATGTTGTGCACGCGAACCAGGGTCGGTTCTTCGGCGCAGATGTTGCCCAGGGTCAGCGCCATGTGCACGTCGCCTTCCACCGAATCACGGTAGGTCACCAGGTTGAACTGGCCCAATTCGCTGTCCAGCGGCTGCTCGGCAATCCGCTGAACGGTACGTTCGTGGATCATCCGGTAGTGAATCAGGTCGGCGATGGTGCCGATCTTGATGTTGTGTTCGGCGGCGAAGGCTTCCAGCTCGGCGCGACGGGACATGGTGCCGTCGTCGTTCATCACTTCGCAGATCACCCCGCTCGGCTCGAAACCGGCCATGCGCGCCAGGTCGCAGGCGGCTTCGGTGTGGCCGGCGCGGGCCAGGGTGCCACCCGGCTGGGCCATCAGCGGGAAGATGTGGCCCGGGCTGACGATGTCTTCGGCCTTGGCGTCCTTGGCGGCAGCCGCCTGCACCGTGCGTGCGCGGTCGGCAGCGGAGATGCCGGTGGTCACGCCGGTGGTGGCCTCGATGGAAACGGTGAACTTGGTGCCGAACCCGGAGCCGTTGCGTGGCGCCATCAAAGGCAGCTTGAGCAGCTCGCAACGCTCGCGGCTCATCGGCATGCAGATCAGGCCGCGGGCGTGCTTGGCCATGAAGTTGATGTGTTCGGCCTTGCAGCACTCGGCGGCCATGATCAGGTCGCCTTCGTTCTCGCGGTCTTCGTCATCCATGAGGATGACCATCTTGCCTTGGCGGATGTCTTCAACCAGTTCTTCGATGCTGTTGAGCGCCACGCGGCACCCCCCTTCTTTCAAAATTTGAGGTTCAGGATTTGAGGTAGCCGTTAGCGGCCAGAAAACTTTCGGTGATGCCACCGCTCGAAGGCTCCGCGGCCTTGTCGCCCAGCAACAGGCGCTCCAGGTAACGCGCCAGCAGGTCGACTTCGAGGTTGACCTGCCGACCCGGCCGGTAGTCGGCCATGATGGTTTCGGCCAGCGTGTGCGGGACGATGGTCAGCTCGAACTCGGCGCCATTGACCGCGTTGACCGTCAGGCTGGTGCCGTCGACGGTGATCGAACCCTTGTGGGCGATGTACTTGGCCAGGTCCTTGGGTGCGCGAATACGGAACTGGATGGCGCGGGCATTTTCTTCCCGGGCCACCACTTCGCCAACGCCGTCGACGTGACCGCTGACCAGGTGACCGCCCAGGCGGGTAGTCGGGGTCAGGGCCTTTTCCAGGTTGACCCGGCTGCCGGCCTTCAATTGATGGAAAGCAGTGCAATCCAGGGTCTCGCGGCTGACGTCGGCCCAGAAGCCGTCGCCCGGCAGTTCCACCGCGGTCAGGCAGACGCCGTTCACCGCGATGCTGTCGCCCAGCTTCACGTCGCCCAGGTCGAGCTTGCCGGTTTCCACATACACCCGCACATCGCCGCCCTTGGGAGTCAATGCACGGATGCTGCCGATGGATTCGATGATGCCTGTAAACATGGAGTCCTCCTCGAGAACAGGGTCGCCGCGTGGCGAAGGCCCGAAATTATACGCTCGCTGCTGGCAGAGGAATGGCAATGACTCGCCAGTCATCGCCTACGGCGCGCATTTCAATGATTTTCAGCTGCGGCGCCTCACTCATCTGCGCCAGCGGCCAGTCGAGCAGCGGCCGGGCCGTAGAGCCGAGGAACTTGCCGGCGACAAAGATCTGGTACTCGTCCACCAAACCCTGCTGGGCGAACGCCCCCGCCAGGCGCGGGCCGGCTTCCACCAGCACCTCGTTGACGCCGCGGGCAGCCAGCTCGCCCAGCAGCCGACGCAGGTCCACCTGGCCATCGGCGCCCGGCACGATCAGGCACTCCGGACCATTGGCATACTGTTCCTCCACCGCGGCGCAGGTGGCGACCAGCGCCGGCCCCGCCTTGAAGAACGGCGCATCGAGCGGCACCCGCAGGCGGCCGTCGATCAACACGCGCAAGGGTGGACGGCTCATGGCCAGGGCGGTCTGTTCCGCATCCAGCCCCAGTTCCTCGGCACGTACCGTCAGCCGGGCATTATCCGCCAGCACCGTGTCGGCACCGGTCAACACCACGCTGGCCTGGGCCCGCAGGCGCTGCACCGCGGAACGCGCGGCGGGGCCGGTGATCCACTGGCTTTCGCCGCTGGCCATGGCGGTGCGCCCGTCCAGGCTCATGGCCAGCTTGACCCGCACGAACGGCAAGCCCTGTTCCATGCGTTTGAGGAAACCCTGGTTGAGGGCACGGGCTTGCTGCTCCATCACCCCGCTGTGGGTAGCGATGCCGGCCTGGGCCAGGCGCTGCAGGCCACGGCCGGCGACTTCCGGGTTGGGGTCCTGCATCGCCGCCACGACCCGCGCCACGCCGGCATCCACCAGGGCATCGGCGCACGGCGGCGTACGGCCGTGATGGCTGCAGGGTTCGAGGGTCACGTAAGCGGTGGCGCCGCGGGCGTTGGCACCGGCGGCACGCAGGGCGTGGACTTCGGCGTGGGGCTCGCCGGCCCGCACATGCCAGCCTTCGCCGACGACCTGGCCGTCGCGCACGATCACGCAACCGACGCGGGGGTTGGGGTGAGTGCTGAAGCGGCCTTTTGCGGCCAGCTCCAGGGCGCGCGCCATATAGTGGGCGTCGAGCACCGCCTGTTCGCTGGAGGTGTTCATTCTTTACCCGGCTCGCGGGCGAGACGGTCGATCTCTTCGCGGAATTCGTTGAGATCCTGGAACCGTCGGTAGACCGAGGCGAAGCGGATATAGGCCACTTCATCGAGCTTTTGCAGCTCGGCCATCACCAGTTCGCCGACGACCAGGGATTTGACCTCGCGCTCGCCGGTGGCGCGCAACTTGTGCTTGATATGCACCAGCGCGGCTTCCAGGCGCTCGACGCTGACCGGACGTTTTTCCAGGGCACGCTGCATGCCAGCGCGGAGTTTTTCTTCGTCGAAGGGCTGACGGCTGCCGTCAGTCTTGATCAGGCGCGGCAACACCAGTTCGGCGGTTTCGAAAGTGGTGAAACGCTCACCGCAGGCCAGGCATTCACGCCGGCGGCGCACCTGTTCGCCTTCGGCGACCAGACGCGAGTCGATGACCTTGGTGTCGTTGGCACCGCAGAAGGGACAGTGCATGGTGGCAGGCAACAAAAAAAGGGAGGGCCATGGTAGCGCATCCCACTGGCAAGACAAGCCATAGCCTTTACGGTATACAGACCGACTATTATGTTTTGCACATGGAATTTCGCCTTGTTGGAGCTTCGCATGCCACTACGACCGCTCGTTTTGCTCAGCCTTTTCAGCCTGCTGGTCGCTTGCAGCAGCGACGCCCCGAAACCGGCCGCCTCCACCGTGCCGCCCCAGCAGAGTGTGAAAAAAGCCCAGGAATCCACTGACCTCGGCCCCCTGCCGGCCTACCAGCGTGAACTGAGCGGCACCCTGCAGGGCGTACCGAGCGGTGCCGAGGTGGAACTGGCGCTGCTGGTGATCGACGAGCGCGGCCGGCCGCAACGTTTGCTGGCCAGCAGCAACCTGATCGGCAACAACAAGGTCCTGCCGTTTCGCCTGCGCTTCAATCCCGATGTCTTCCCGGTAGGCGCCCGCGTTGAACTGCGCGGCCGCGCCAGCCAGTCCGGCCAGTTGATCCTGCACCTGCCGGCGCAACTCATCACCCAGCCGACCACCCAGGCCGTGGGCCAGCTGCAATTCGTCAAAGCACCATGACCCCACCGCTCGACCTGCAACACGCCCTGAGCGAACTGCTGGGCGATGCCCAACTGGTGGCCTGCGAACTGCCGGACACCGAGCTGAAGCTGTGGTTGATCGATGCCGACAACATGGACCGCGCCTTCACCCCGGAAGAAACCCGGCGAATTCTCCACGAACCGCCGTACTGGAGCTTCTGCTGGGCCAGCGGCCTGGCCCTGGCGCGCTATCTGGCCGAGCGTCCGCAGTGGGTGCAAGGCAAGCGGGTCCTGGATTTCGGCGCCGGCTCCGGCGTGGCCGGTATCGCGGCGCTGAAAGCCGGCGCGCTGGAAGTGGTGGCCTGCGACCTCGACCCGCTGGCCATCGCCGCCTGCAAGGCGAATGCGGCGCTCAACGGGGTTGAACTGGGTTACTCCACGGACTTTTTCGCGCAAGCGGATCGCTTCGACCTGATCCTGGTGGCCGACGTGCTCTACGACCGCGCCAACCTGCCGCTGCTGGATGAGTTCCTCAGCCGCGGACGCAGGCGCTGGTGGCGGACTCCCGGGTCAAGGACTTCCAGCATCCGCTGTACCAACGTCTGGAAATGCTCCACGCCCTGACCCTGCCGGATCTGGCCGAGCCCTGGGAGTTCCGCGAAGTGAGCCTGTATCACGCGCAGCGCGATTGAGCCCCTATCAGCGCTACGCGATAACCGGCGAGCGGACAGCCACCGCTTTCAGGCACACCCCGCCAGCCCTTATAGTTGGCCCATTCACGTTCTTCGAGATCCCCCATGAGTCAGGACACGCCGTACATTTTCGACGCCAGCACCGCCGACTTCGACCAGTCGGTGATCGAAAACTCGTTCCACAAGCCGGTACTGGTGGATTTCTGGGCCGAATGGTGCGCGCCCTGCAAGGCGCTGATGCCGATGCTGCAACAGATCGCCGAGAGCTATCAGGGCGAACTGCTGCTGGCCAAGGTCAACTGCGATATCGAGCAGGACATCGTTGCCCGCTTCGGCATTCGCAGCCTGCCGACCGTGGTGCTGTTCAAGGACGGCCAGCCGGTGGACGGCTTTGCCGGAGCGCAACCGGAGTCCGCGGTGCGCACCATGCTCGAACCCCATGTGCAGATGCCGCCGCCCAAGGCCGCCGACCCGCTGGAGCTGGCTGAAGCGCTGTTTGCCGAAGGGCGCATCGCCGATGCCGAAGCCACGCTGAAAGTGCTGCTGGGCGAAGACAACAGCAACGCCAAGGCCTTGATCCTCTACGCCCGCTGCCTGGCCGAACGCGGCGAACTGGGCGAAGCCCAGACCGTACTCGACGCGGTCACCGGCGATGAACACAAGGCGGCGCTGGCCGGGGCCAAGGCACAGATTACCTTCCTCAAGCAGGCCGCCGACCTGCCGGACAGCGCCGAGCTGAAAAGCCGCCTGGCGCAGGACCCGCAGGATGACGAGGCGGTGTATCAGCTGGCCATCCAGCAATTGGCGCGCCAGCAGTACGACGCGGCACTGGATGCCCTGCTCAAGTTGTTCATCCGCAACCGCAGCTACAACGAAGGCCTGCCACACAAGACCTTGCTGCAAGTGTTCGAGTTGCTGGGCAACGACCACCCGCTGGTGACCACCTACCGTCGCAAGCTGTTCGCCGCGCTGTACTGATTCATAGCTGATAGCCGCGCCGGTTTATCGCAAGCCGGCGCAGCCCTCGTCTACTCGATCCAGCTGTAGAGCGGCGTATCACCGCCGCTCACCACCTTGACCTGTGCGCTATGGCGCAAACGCACCAATAGCCGCTTGCCCGCCGCGGCGCTGCCGGTCAGGCCTTCCAGTTGCTCCAAAAGATCCGGGCCGCTCAATTGCCCGGCCTTGCGCAGCAGGTCCTGGGTGATCTGCCACAACGCATCATCCTGGCTCGCCGGCTTGGCCACAGGCGCGCCGCTTTCGGCTGTGGCCGCCTGCAACGGCGTCCCCAGCCGGGCACTCAACTGATCCCAGTCGGCCTCATCCAGTTCCAGGGTCAAGTCCACCGGCCATTCGCCGATGCTTCCACGAATCCGCACCATCGCTCTGCTCCCGAATTTTTCTGACGAGCATGCTCCCATGCGTCTTGCGCAACGCCAAGCAGGCGGTCACACTCTCGCCGCTTCCGTTATAAGATTACATAACATTATTTTCATGTTCGCTCCCGGAGACTTGCCATGCGTCGTCTGCTGCTCGCCCTGCCGTTCGCCCTGTTGCCCCTGGCCATCGCTCACGCGGCCGAAAAACACGACCACGACCATGAGCACGGCAGCCTCGGTGCTCACGAGCATGGCGTGGCCCGCCTGAACGCGGCACTGGACGGCCAGACCCTGGAGCTGGAACTGGAAAGCCCGGCGATGAACCTGGTGGGCTTCGAGCACGCCGCCAGCACCGACGCGGACAAGGCCAAGGTCGCCGCCGTGCGCGCGCAGCTGGAAAAACCGCTGGCGCTGTTCAGCCTGCCGCCCGCCGCCGGTTGCGTGGTGGCGCAACAGGAACTGGAAAGCCCGCTGTTCGGCGACAAGCCCGAAGATCACGACGAAGACCATGACGACGCGAAGAGTGCCGGCGGCCACGAACATCACCACGAACACAGCGAGATCCATGCGCACTACCAGTTCACCTGTGCCACGCCGGGCGCGCTGAAGAACCTGGACCTGGCCGGCGTGTTCAAGACCTTCCCCGCCACCCAGAAAATTCAGGTACAACTCATCTCGCCAAGTGGCCAGCAAGGCGTGGAAGCGACCTCCAAGGCCGCCAGCCTGAAATTCTGATCACGTCCCCTGTAGGAGCGAGCTTGCTCGCGATGGCGATGTCATAGCCGACAGATGATGCCAACCGCATGACCGTTATCGCGAGCAAGCTCGCTCCTACAAATATGAATCAACCGACGAACCATCGCCCATGACCCAAGCACTGATCCAACTGTCCGACCTGGGCTTCAGCTGGCCCGGCCATCCGCAGTTGCTGGATATCCCGGCCTTTCGCCTGGAAGCGGGTGAAACGCTGTTCCTCAAGGGCCCCAGCGGCAGCGGCAAGACCACCCTGCTCGGCCTGCTCGGCGGCGTGCAGAAACCCGGCCGCGGCAGCATCCGCCTGCTGGGCCAGGAGCTGACCGAACTCTCCGCCGGCGCCCGCGACCGCTTCCGGGTCGATCACACCGGCTACATCTTCCAGCAGTTCAACCTGCTGCCATTTCTCTCGGTACGCGAAAACGTCGAGTTGCCCTGCCACTTCTCCAAATTGCGCGCCAGCCGCGCCGTGCAGCGCCACGGCAGTGTCGACCAGGCAGCCGCCACCCTGCTCGCCCACCTGGGGCTTAAAGACCCCGACCTGCTCGGTCGCCGCGCCGATTCGCTGTCCATCGGCCAGCAACAACGGGTCGCCGCCGCTCGCGCGCTGATCGGCCAACCGGAACTGGTGATTGCCGACGAACCCACCTCGGCACTGGACTACGACGCCCGCGAAGCCTTTATTCGCCTGTTGTTCGCCGAATGCCGCGAGGCCGGGGCCAGTCTGCTGTTCGTCAGCCACGACCAAAGCCTGGCGCCGCTGTTCGATCGCAACCTGTCGCTGGCCGAGCTCAATCGCGCCGCCACGCCCGCGGAGGTCTGAGATGTATCTGTTCCGTCTAGCCATGGCCAGCCTGGCTAACCGCCGCTTCACCGCGATCCTCACTGCCTTCGCCATCGCCCTGTCGGTCTGCCTGCTGCTGGCGGTGGAACGGGTGCGCACCGAAGCCCGCGCCAGCTTCGCCAGCACCATCAGCGGTACCGACCTGATCGTCGGCGCCCGCTCCGGTTCGGTGAACCTGCTGCTGTACTCGGTGTTCCGCATCGGCAACGCCACCAACAACATTCGCTGGGACAGCTTCGAGCACTTCGCCAATAGCCCGAAAGTGAAATGGGCGATCCCGATTTCCCTCGGCGATTCCCATCGCGGCTACCGGGTGATGGGCACCACTGCGGCCTACTTCGAGCATTACCAGTACGGCCACCAGCAGAACCTGCAACTGGCCAGCGGCCGCGAGTTCGCCAGCGATCCGTTCGAAGTGGTGCTGGGCGCCGAAGTCGCCGAGGCCCTGCATTACAAGCTCGGCGACAAGCTGGTGCTGGCCCACGGCGTAGCGGCCATCAGCCTGGTCAAGCACGACGACAAACCCTTCACCGTGGTCGGCATCCTCAAGCGCACCGGCACCCCGGTGGACCGCACGCTGCACATCAGCCTCGGTGGCATGGAGGCGATCCATATCGACTGGCACAACGGCGTACCGGCCCAGGGCAACGGCCGCATCAGCGCCGACCAGGCGCGCAACATGGACCTGACGCCGCAAGCGATCACTGCCTTCATGCTCGGCCTGAATAGCAAGATCGCCACCTTCGCGGTGCAGCGCGAGATCAACGAATACCGCGGCGAACCGATGCTGGCGATCCTGCCCGGGGTCGCCCTGCAGGAGCTGTGGAGCCTGATGGGCACCGCGGAAAAGGCCCTGTTCGTGGTGTCGCTGTTCGTGGTACTGACCGGCCTGATCGGCATGCTCACGGCGATCCTCACCAGCCTCAACGAGCGCCGCCGGGAAATGGCGATCCTGCGTTCGGTCGGCGCCCGCCCCTGGCATATCGCGACCTTGCTGGTGCTGGAGGCCTTCGCCCTGGCGCTGGCCGGTGTGCTCGCCGGGCTGGGCCTGCTGTACCTGGGCATCGCCCTGGCCCAGGGTTATGTGCAGTCGAGCTACGGCCTGTATCTGCCGCTGTCCTGGCCAAGCGAGTATGAGTGGACGCTGCTCGGCGGTATCCTGATCGCCGCCCTGCTGATGGGCAGCGTGCCCGCCTGGCGCGCCTACCGACAATCGCTGGCCGATGGCCTGTCCATCCGTTTATGAGGAACTTCCGGTTATGAGGAGCTCCGGCATGCCCCGTGCCCTGCTTGCGCTATTGATGCTGGTCGCCCTGCCACTGTGGGCCGCCGAACCCCGTGATCTGGCCTGGTCGGAAATGATCCCGCCGGACGCGCCGGCGGAGGTGCCGAACATGCAGCCGCTGCACGACCTGTCGCAGATGAGCGACGCCCTGGCCGCCGAGTCTGCCCCGGCGGCCAAGCAGGACATGCCCAACGCTCCGGTGGTGCAGAGCCTGGACGGCCTGTCGGTGCGCCTGCCCGGCTACATCGTGCCGCTGGAAGTCAGCGAGGAAGGCCGCACCACGGAGTTTCTGCTGGTGCCGTATTTCGGCGCCTGCATCCACGTGCCGCCACCGCCGTCGAACCAGATCGTGCACGTGAAAAGCCAAGTCGGCGTGAAGCTCGACGAGCTGTATCAGCCGTACTGGATCGAGGGGCCGATGCAGGTCAAGGCATCCACCAGCGAAATCGCCGACGCGGGTTACCAGATGGAGGCAGAGAAGATTTACGTGTACGAATTACAGGAGTGAAACCGCCGGTTTTGCAGTGCCGCACATAACCTCATCGCGAGCAAGCTCGCTCCTACAGGTAACCGCACTGTTCATGTAGGAGCGAGCTTGCTCGCGATCGATTCCAAAGCGCCTAGAGCCCCCTACCCCCCCTCGTTCCCACGCTGATCCGCTTTTCATTGAGCTGAGTCAAAGCCTGTTCCTTGACGATCCTTACCATTGGACCTAGCCAACTCGAATCGTCCTTTGGAGCTCCCATGCACAAGCCCCTGCTCAGCGCCTCCCTGTTCGCGCTCGCGCTCGCCGCCCCGATCGCCCACGCCCACGAAGCCGGCGACATCATCGTTCGCGCCGGTGCCATCACCGTCAATCCGAAAGCCGACAGCGGCGACGTCAAGGTCGATCGCGGTCCATTGGCCGGTGCCAACCTCGGCGGCAAGGCGACCATGAGCAGCGACACTCAGCTGGGCCTGAACTTCGCCTACATGCTGACCAACAACGTCGGTATCGAACTGCTCGCTGCCACCCCGTTCGAGCATGACGTCAAGCTCAAGGGCACCGCGCTGGACGCCGCCAACGGCAAGCTCGGTACCCTCAAGCACCTGCCGCCGACCCTGAGCGTCGTGTACTACCCACTGGACCACAAGGCCGCCTTCCAGCCTTACGTGGGTGCCGGTATCAACTACACCTGGATCTATGACGAACACGTCGGCAGCCGTGCCAGCGCCGCCGGTTTCGACAATTTCCGGGCGAAGAACTCCTGGGGCCTGGCCTGGCAGGTCGGTGCCGACTACATGCTGACCGACAACGTGATGATCAACGCCCAGGTGCGCTACGTCGACATCGACACCACCGCCTACGTGAACAACAACGCGGTCGCCGGCGGCACCCGGGCCAAGGTCGACGTGGATGTCGATCCATGGGTCTACATGGTCGGCCTGGGCTACAAGTTCTAAATCGGCCAGACAAAAAAAGGCGCCTGCAAAGGCGCCTTTTTTCATCGCTGGGGAAAGCTCAGCGGCCCAGCAAACGTGCCAGCCCGACGCTCATCGGCGTCGGTTCGGGGAGTTTGAAGCGCTGCAACAGGCGCTGGTTGTTCGCCCGCGAATGGCGAATGTCCCCAGAGCGCGCCGGGCCGTAGCTGATCGGTGGCAACTGCCCTACCACCTCGCCCAGGACCTCGAGCAATTGCTTGAGGGTGGTGGCCTGGTTCAGGCCGACATTGACCGCGCCGACTTCCAGTTGCGGTGTTTCCAGGGACTGCACCAGCACGTCCACCAGGTCTTCGACATACATGAAATCGCGAGTTTGCTCGCCATCGCCGAATACGGTGATCGGCAGGCCTTTCTGCGCGCGCTCGCAAAAGATGCTGATGACCCCGGAGTACGGCGAGGATGGATCCTGGCGCGGCCCGAAGATGTTGAAGAAGCGGAAGATCGCCGGCTCCAGCCCATGCTGGCGGCGATAGAAATCAAAGTAGTACTCGCTGGCCAGCTTGTCCGACGCATAGGGCGTCAGTGGTGCCTTGGGCGTGTCTTCGTCGATCGATTCGCCCTCGCCATTGTTGCCATACACCGCCGCGCTGGAAGCAAACAGCACACGCTTGACGCCAGCCTGGCGCATGGCTTCGCAGACGTTGAGGGTGCCGATGAAGTTGCTCTGGTGGGTACGCACCGGGTCGTCCACCGAAGCCTGTACCGAAGCGACCGCCGCCAGGTGCGCCACCGCGCGGCAGCCGCTCATGGCCCGCGCCACCAGGGCCGCATCGGCGACGTCGCCTTGGATCAGTTCGACCCGTGGGTTGTCCAGCGGCAGGTTGCCGGGTTTACCCGTGGACAGATCGTCGAGGATCCGCACCGAGTAGCCCTTGGCGAGCAAAGCGTCGGTCAGGTGCGAACCGATGAAGCCGGCACCGCCGGTGATCAAGATTGGGCCATCAGCCATGACGATAAAACCTATCCAGTAGAGCCGGGAGTGCCGCGCGCCAGGCGCGAGGCTTGATCCCGAAGGTGTGCAGAATTTTTTTGCAGGCCAGCACCGCGTGCTGCGGTTCTTCGGCAGCGTCCGGCCGGGCGGCGTGGGCCTGGGCGGTCGGCGCTTCGATGGCCAGCGGATGCAGGCTGCGGGCCTCGGTGAGGATCGCCTGGCCCAGCGCCAGCGGCGTGGTCGCCTCATGGCCGGCGTAGTGGTAAGTGCCCCACAGCGGCGCGGCGCAATCGAGTTGCTTGAGTACGGAGATGATCACCCGGGCGGCATCGTCCACCGGCGTCGGGTTGCCCCGGCGGTCGTCGGCCAGCAGCAGCTCTTCGGGTTGCTCGGCACGGGCCAGGAAACGCCCCAGGGTGCCTTCGGCGCTATCGTCCAGCAGCCAGCCGAAACGCAGCAGCACATGCTGTGGGCAGGTGGCGCGCACATTCTGCTCGATCCGCCACAAGGCCTGGCCACGCAGGCCCAGCGGTACCGGTTCGTCCTTTTCGCTGTAGGCGGTGGCCCGCGAACCGTCGAACACGCGGTAGCTGGAAGGCTGCAGAAGTATGATGTTGTGATGCTGGCACAGCTCGGAAAGCCGCTCGACCGCTCGTTCCTGGCTGGCCAGGCGTGCCTCGGGGACACTCTCCGCCTGGAACCAGTCGAAGTAGTACGCAAGGTTGATCAAGGCATCCGGACGGGTGTCGTCGAGCAGTTGCGTCAGGCTCGCGGCATCCCAGCCGTCTTGCGGCGGACGGGGGGCGAGGAAACCGATGTCTTCCTCCGCACCGAGGCGAATCAGCGCCTGCCCAAGGGCATTTCCGCCGCCCAGTAACATAAGGCGCATTCGCATAGAGTCAGCAGGCCCAATCTGTTCGGAACGATGGTTTGAATCGGCCAGACCCGCGGGTCTGGCCATGAATATTGCTCAGAATCGTTGCATTTTGCGGGTTTCCGGCGCAACCGTCACTGAGAAAGTGTAGAGCAACAAAGCACACAGCCCTTCAGGGCCGCTGCCGCCAGCGGCGACAAGGCAGGCTTGCAACTTCACTCCGGCGGTCGCATAACGTTGTGCATGAACCTTCCCCAGATCCCCGCCAACGCCCTGCCGGGTTTTCATCCCGCGGTCAGCGCCTGGTTCGACAGCTGCTTCCCGGCGGCGACCGCCGCCCAGGCCCGGGCCTGGCCGCTGATCCGCCAGCGCCGTTCGACGCTGATCGCCGCGCCCACCGGCTCGGGCAAGACCCTGACCGCCTTCCTCGCGGTGATCGACGAGCTGGTGCATCGCGGCCTGGAAAACGGCGGCACGCTGCCGGAGCAGACCCTGGTGGTCTACGTCTCGCCACTCAAGGCTTTGAGCAACGATATCCAGATCAACCTGCAGGACCCGCTGGCCGGGATCACCGCGCAACTCGAACGCATGGGCCTGCCGCAACTGCGCATCAGCACCGCGGTGCGCACCGGCGACACCCCGCAGAAAGACCGCAGCGCCATGCGCAAGAGCGCGCCGCATATCCTGGTGACCACCCCCGAATCGCTGTATGTGCTGCTGGGCTCGGCCTCCGGCCGGCAAATGCTGGCCAGCACGCGCACGGTGATAGTCGATGAGATCCACGCCATCGCCGCCAGCAAACGCGGCAGCCACCTGGCGTTAAGCCTGGAGCGCCTGCAAGCGCTATGCGCCGAGCCGCTGACGCGCATCGGCCTGTCGGCCACGCAGAAGCCCATCGAAGCGGTGTCGCGTTTCCTGGTGGGCCATGAACGCCCCTGCGAGATCGTCGATATCGGCCACGCCCGCCCCCGGGACTTGGCCATCGAAGTGCCGCCCGTGCCGCTGTCGGCGGTCATGGCCAACGACGTCTGGGAACGGGTCTACGAACGTATCGCCGAACTGGCGCGGGAACACCGCACCACCCTGGTGTTCGTCAACACCCGGCGCCTGGCCGAACGCCTGAGCCGCCACCTCAGCGAACGCCTGGGCAAGGACGCGGTGGCCGCCCACCATGGCAGCCTGGCCAAGGAGTTTCGCCTGGACGCCGAACAGCGCCTCAAGCGCGGCGACCTGCAAGTACTGATCGCCACCGCCTCGCTGGAACTGGGCATCGATATCGGCGATGTCGACCTGGTGTGCCAGATCGGCTCGCCGCGTTCGATCTCGGCCTTTCTACAAAGGGTTGGACGCTCCGGGCACCAGGTCGGCGGCACGCCCAAGGGCCGCCTGTTCGCCCTGAGCCGCGACGACCTGATCGAATGTGCCGCCCTGCTCGACTGCGTGCATCGCGGCGAACTCGACACCCTGCAGATCCCCAGGGCGCCGCTGGATGTGCTGGCGCAGCAGATCGTCGCCGAAGTCAGCAACCAGGAATGGCAGGAGCAGCCGCTGCTGGAGATGATCCGTCGCGCCTCGCCCTACAGCGACCTCGACGAAGGGCATTTCCAGGCGCTGCTGCGCATGCTCGCCGAGGGCTACAACGGGCGCCAGGGCATTCGCAGCGCCTATCTGCATCGCGATGCCGTCAACCGTAGCCTGCGCGGCCGGCGGGGCAGCCAGCTGACGGCGGTGACCAGCGGCGGCACCATCCCCGACAACGCCGACTACGCCGTGCTGCTGGAGCCCCAGGCGCTGAATATCGGCAGCGTCAACGAAGACTTCGCGGTGGAAAGCATCGCCGGCGATGTGTTTCAGCTGGGCAACACTTCGTACCGCATCCTGCGGGTGGAAACCGGCCGGGTGCGGGTCGAGGACGCCCACGGCCAGCCGCCGACCATTCCGTTCTGGCTCGGCGAAGCCCCCGGGCGCAGCGCCGAACTGTCGTTTGCCGTGGCGCGCCTGCTGGGCCGGCTCGACGAGTTGCTCGGTGCCACCCCCGGCCAACTACAGCCCGCCCTCGACTGGCTGGGCGACAGCCTGGGCCTGGACGCCGCCAGCGCCGAACAACTGGTCGAGTACCTGGCCCGCGCACGCCAGGCCCTGGGCGCGCTGCCGTCCCAGGACACATTGATCATGGAGCGCTTTTTCGATGAGTCCGGCGGCACCCAACTGATCATCCACACGCCGTTCGGCAGCCGGATCAACCGCGCCTGGGGCCTGGCGCTGCGCAAGCGCTTCTGCCGCACCTTCAACTTCGAACTGCAGGCCGCCGCCAGCGAAGACGCCATCGTGCTGTCGCTGTCCACCGGCCACAGTTTCGAGCTGGACGACGTCTGGCGTTACCTGCACAGCAACAGCGCCGAACACATCCTGGTCCAGGCCGTGCTGGAGGCGCCGCTGTTCGGCGTGCGCTGGCGCTGGAATGCCGGCGTGGCCCTGGCGCTGCCGCGCTTTGTCGGCGGGCGCAAGGTAGCGCCGCAGATCCAGCGGATGAAAAGCGAAGACCTGATCGCCAGCGTGTTTCCCGACCAGATCGCCTGCCTGGAGAATCTCGCCGGCGAACGGCAGATTCCCGATCACCCGCTGGTGGAACAGACCCTCGACGACTGCCTGCACGAAGCCATGGACAGCAAGGGCTGGCTGGCACTGTTGCGGCGCATCGAGCGCGGCGAGCTGCGCCTGATCAGCCGCGACCTGCCGGCGCCCTCGCCCCTGGCCGCGGAAATCCTCAGCGCCCGGCCCTATACCTTCCTCGACGACGCACCGCTGGAAGAGCGCCGCACCCAGGCCGTGCTCAGCCGCCGCTGGAGCGACCCCGAGTCCAGCGACGACCTCGGCGCCCTGGACGCCGAGGCCATCCAGTCGGTGCGCGAGGAAGCCTGGCCCGCCCCCGGCAACCCGGACGAAATGCATGAAGCGCTGATGAGCCTGGCCTGTATCAGCGAGGACGAAGCCCAGGCCAACCCGCGGTGGACCGACTGGCTGCAAGCCCTGGCGGACAGCGGGCGCGCCAGCCGCCTGCAGATCGGCGACGGACAGGCCCTGTGGCTGGCCGTCGAGCGCCTGGGCTGCCTGCGGGCGATTTATCCACAGGCGCCACTGCAACCGCTCCTCGAGGCGCCGCCCGGCTTCGATGAGCGATGGCAGCGCGATGAAGCGGTGGTCGAAGTGATTCGAGCCCGGCTCAGCGGCTTCGGCCCGTTGCCGCTGGAGAGTATCGCCATGCCCCTGGGCCTGAGCGCCGGCGAGGTCACCCAGGTCCTGGCGCAGCTGGAAGGCGAAGGTTATGTGCTGCGCGGCCGCTTCAGCCCCGGCGAGGCCCGGGAAGAGTGGTGCGAACGGCATCTGCTGGCGCGGATTCATCGCTACACCGTCAAACGCCTGCGCCGGGAAATCGAACCGGTGTCGCTGCAGGACCTGATGCGTTTTCTGTTCGACTGGCAGCACCTGTCCAGCGCCACCCAGGGCCAGGGCAGTGCCATGCTGGCGCAGACGGTCGCCCAGTTCGAAGGCTATGCCGCCGCGGCCGGTGCCTGGGACAGCGACCTGCTGCCGGCGCGGATCAAGGATTACTCCGCCACCTGGCTGGATGAGCTGTGCCGCAACGGCAAAGTGGTCTGGAGCCGGCTCAGCGCGCCGCACAAAACCGCCGGCGCGACCCTGCGCAATACGCCGATCGTGCTGCTGCCGCGCAACCAGGTCGCGCTGTGGAGCGGGCTGGGCGCACAGCCCGACAGCAGCGAGCTGTCACCCAAGGCGCAGAAGGTCCATGAGGCCCTGAGCCAGCACGGCGCCTTGTTCTTCGATGAATTGCAGCATGAAGCCCATATCCTGCGGACCGAACTGGAGATCGCCCTGCAGGAACTGGTGGCCGCAGGGTGGGTGAATGCCGACAGTTTTGCCGGCCTGCGTGCCTTGATCACCCCGGCCAGCAAGCGTCTGGCCCGTAGCGGCCGACGCGGGCGCGGGGCCGTGGTCGGCGGCATGGACGATGCGGGGCGCTGGGCGCTGCTACGGCGTCCGTCGCCAGTACCGGAGGGCGTCGGCGGTCATGGGCAGGCAACCCCACCGGCCACCCTGGAACACATCGCCATGACCCTGTTGCGGCGTTATGGCGTGGTGTTCTGGCGCCTGCTGGAGCGCGAGGCCGACTGGCTGCCGAGCTGGCGCGAACTGCTGCGTACTTTCCATCGGCTGGAGGCCCGCGGCGAAATTCGCGGCGGGCGTTTTGTCAGCGGCCTGGCCGGCGAGCAGTTCGCCCTGCCCGAGGCCATCGCCCTGTTGCGTGAAGTGCGCCGCCGCCCGCTGGATGGCAGCCTGATCGCGGTGTGTGGCGTCGACCCGCTGAACCTCGCCGGCACCTTGCTGCCCGGGCCGAAGGTCCCGGCCCTGGCTGGCAACCGGCTGGTGTACCGCGACGGCCTGCCCGCAGCCGCCGAGATCGCTGGCAAACCGCATGTCTGGCTGGACCTTGAGCCGCAGGCCAGCCTTGAGCTGCGGACCCGGTTGATTCGCCACTGATATCGGGCCGTGGGCGGCCTGGTGCATCGCGCCAGCCTTATCGCGAGCAAGCGTCGCTCCTACAGAAGCGGGTTGATTGCTCAGCTCGATATTTGCCTTCAGGTCAAATATCAAATACCGGAACCGCTATTTTTCCGCACGATTCAAATCCGGACACTGCGCTCCATTGTCAAATCCACCGGAGTTGCAGCCATGCCCATTGCCTTGCTCGCGCTGACCCTCAGCGCCTTCGCCATCGGGACGACTGAGTTCGTCATCGTTGGCCTGTTACCCACCATCGGCGCCGACCTCGGCGTCAGCCTGCCATCCGCCGGGCTGCTGGTCAGCCTGTATGCCCTGGGTGTCGCCGTCGGCGCGCCGGTGCTCACCGCGCTGACCGGCAAGGTCCCGCGCAAACTGTTGCTGCTGTCGCTGATGGTGCTGTTCACCCTCGGCAACCTGCTGGCCTGGCAAGCGCCCAGCTATGAATCCCTGGTCCTGGCGCGAATCGTCACCGGCCTGGCCCATGGCGTGTTCTTCTCCATCGGCTCGACCATCGCCACCAGCCTGGTGCCCAAGGAAAAAGCCGCCAGCGCGATTGCCATCATGTTCACCGGCCTGACGGTGGCCCTGGTCACCGGCGTGCCGCTGGGGACCTTTATCGGCCAGCATTTCGGCTGGCGCGAAACCTTCCTCGCGGTGTCCGCCCTGGGTGTGATCGCCTTTATCGGCAGCCTGATCTACGTGCCGAAAAACATCGCCCACAGCAAACCGGCGTCCTTGCTGCAACAACTGCAAGTGCTGAAACAACCGCGCCTGCTGCTGGTGTACGCCATGACCGCAGTGGGCTACGGCGGCTCGTTCATCGCCTTCACCTTCCTCGCGCCGATTCTCCAGGACATTTCCGGCTTCAGCGCCAGCACCGTCAGCCTGGTGCTGCTGGTCTACGGGATCTCGGTCGCCGTAGGCAACATCTGGGGCGGCAAGCTGGCGGACAAGCGCGGCCCGATCAGCGCCTTGAAGATCATCTTTGCCCTGCTGGCCGGCGTGCTGTTCCTGCTCACCTTCACCGCCGGCAACCCGTGGCTGGCACTGGCCACCGTACTGGTGTGGGGCGCCGTGGCCTTCGGCAACGTACCGGGCCTGCAGGTCTACGTGGTGCGCCAGGCCGAACACCACACCCCGCAAGCGGTAGACGTGGCCTCGGGCCTGAACATCGCCGCCTTCAACCTCGGCATCGCCGGCGGCGCCTGGGGTGGCGGCCTGATCGTCGCCCACCTGGGGCTGATCCACACTGCCTGGATCGGTGGCCTGGTGGTACTGGGCGCCCTGGCCCTGACCGCCTGGAGCGGCCGCCTGGATCGCCTCGGCCCGGTGTACGCCGAGCCGGCCGAGGGGGCGAGCCGGGTGGTGGTCGGGCATTGAGCCCACCAGCAGCCCCCAACCAGAAAAGCGCAGCCCTGACCGGCTGCGTTTTTTTATGCCCGGCCGTAAAGGGTGGCGCCTGGTGGGGCTGGCGTCAGCGACTGCCCGGCGCAGGGTTTGCCACCGCCGGGCGGCCCATCGCCCGCCAGCCCGCGGCTACGGGCTGGAAAACACCGTCCGTAGGAAGGTCGAAACTTTCCCGTCAGCCGGGCAGTCATCAAAAGACAGAGGTGGTTCGAAGGCCCCAAGACGGGAGCGGACATGGCGGCGATTCATATCGGTATTTCCGGCTGGCGCTACAAGCCCTGGCGTGGAGATTTCTACCCCGAGGGGCTGACGCACAAGCGCGAGCTGCAATTCGCTTCGCGCGCAGTCAACAGCATCGAAATCAACGGTTCGTTCTACGCGCTGCAGACCCCCGAGCGTTATGCCGACTGGTATGCCGATACGCCCAAGGACTTCGTGTTCAGCGTCAAGGCGCCACGCTACATCACCCATATCCTGCGGCTGCGGGATGTGCACAAGCCGATCGCCAACTTCTTCGCCTCGGGCGTGCTGGAGCTCAAGAACAAGCTCGGACCGATCCTGTGGCAGTTTCCGCCAAGCTTCCGGTTCGACGCCGAGCTGTTCGGCGCCTTTCTTCAGCAATTGCCCGCCGATACCGAACAGGCCGCCGCCCTCGCCCGCCAGCACGAACCACGCCTCAATGGCCACGCCAGCACCAAGGCCTACGGCAAAAAAGCCATGCGCCATGCCGTGGAAATTCGCCACGCAAGCTTTGCCGTGCCCGAATTCACCCATCTGCTGCGCCAGCACGGCGTGGCACTGGTGGTGGCCGACACCGCTGGCAAGTGGCCCTATTGCGAGGACCTGACCGGTGATTTCGTCTACTTGCGGCTGCACGGCGACAAGGAGCTGTACGCCAGCGGCTATACGCCCCAGGCCCTGAAGCGCTGGGGCGACCGGATCGAGGCCTGGCACAACGGCAAACAACCCGCCGATGCCCGGCTGATCGACGCCCGGCACACCCCCAGGGCGCGCAAGAGCCGGGAGGTGTTCTGTTATTTCGACAATGATCTCAAGGTCCGCGCGCCCTTCGACGCCCGTCGCTTGCTGCAGCGCTTCGGACTCGACAAGACACTGGCGACAGCGCCCGGCGAGCCTGCCGCGCCCGGGGTGCTGCCATGAGCCATGACGAGTCGGCCCACAACCCGGTACCGCCCGCGATCGGGCTCGCCGCCGCGCGCCGCTTCACGGTGCTGACGGTAAATACCCACAAGGGGTTCACCGCCCTGAACCGGCGCTTCATCCTGCCCGAGCTGCGCGAGGCGGTGCGCAGCGTGGCCGCCGACGTGGTGTTCCTGCAGGAGGTGCACGGCGCCCACGACCAGCACCCGCAGCGCTACAACAATTGGCCGAGCATGCCGCAATACGAATTCCTCGCCGACAGCATCTGGCCGCAGTTCGCCTATGGACGCAATGCGGTGTACCCGGCCGGCGACCACGGCAATGCGCTGCTCTCGAAATTCCAGATCATTCGCTACGACAACCTCGACATCTCCCTGTCCGGGCACGAGAGCCGCGGCCTGCTGCATTGCGTGTTGCGCCTGCCCGGCGATGCCCTGGAAGTGCACGCCATTTGCGTGCATCTGGGGTTGCGCGAAAGCCATCGCCAGCAACAGCTGGATCTGCTGCTGCAACTGATCGCCGAGCTTCCCGTCGATGCGCCCTTGATCGTCGCCGGCGACTTCAACGACTGGCGGCTGCGCGCCGATGCACAGCTCGCCCCCAGTGGCTTGCAGGAGGCCTTTGTCAGCCAGCACGGCAAACCGGCGCGCAGCTTCCCCGCGCGCCTGCCGCTGCTGCGGCTGGACCGGATCTACGTGCGTCACCTGAAAATCCACCGCCCCCAGGTCCTGGCCTCCCATCCCTGGTCCCATCTCTCCGATCATGTACCGCTGTCGGTCGAGGTCGAGTTATGAACGACATGCCCCTGGAAAAAACCACGGTGGACCACCCGCCTGACGCGGGGCTGGCCCATGAGCCGCTACGGATGGACCTCGAATACGGTTGGCACAGCAACAACCGGGTGGTGCTGCTGGAGAATGGCGAGGCGTATTTTCCCCGGGTGTTCGAAGTGCTGCGCCAGGCGCAGAACGAGATCCTGCTGGAGACCTTCATCCTCTTCGAGGACAAGGTCGGCCATGAGCTGCACCGTATCCTGATCGAGGCCGCACAGCGTGGCGTGCGTGTCATCGTCAGCCTGGACGGCTTCGGTTGCGGCGAATTGAGCACCGAGTTCCTTGCCGCCATGAGCAATGCCGGGGTGCGCTTGCAGATATTCGACCCGGCGCAGCCGATTTTCGGGGTGCGCACCAACTGGTTCCGCCGCCTGCATCGCAAGATCGTGGTGGTCGACGGCGCCATCGCCTTTGTCGGCGGGATCAATTTCTCCGCCGACCACCTGGCCGATTTCGGCCCCCAGGCCAAACAGGATTACTCGGTAGAGATCCAGGGGCCGGCGGTGGTGGATATCCACCATTTCGCCCTGCTGCAAGGCGACCGCCCGGCCCGCGCCCGCTACTGGTGGCAACGCCGCCGGCAGCGCCGCGCGGAGCTGGCCCTGACCGACCATGACGGCCAGGTGCGCCTGGTCTACCGCGACAACCGCCAGCACCGCAGCGATATCGAAGAGGTCTACCGCCAGGTATTGCGCGGGGCCCGCCAGCGGGTGGTGATCGCCAATGCCTACTTCTTCCCCGGCTATCGGCTGCTGCGCGAGATCCGCAACGCCGCGCGCCGTGGCGTCGAGGTGCGACTGATCCTGCAGGGCGAGCCGGACATGCTGGTGGCCAGGCTGGCGGCGCGCATGCTCTACGACTATCTGCTCAAGGACGGCGTGACCATCTACGAATATTGCGAACGGCCACTGCACGGCAAGGTGGCGCTGGTGGACGACGACTGGAGCACCGTGGGCTCGAGCAATCTCGACCCGCTGAGCCTGTCGCTGAACCTGGAGGCCAATGTGCTGATCCGCGACCGGGCGTTCAATCGCGACCTGTTCGAGCGCCTCGACCGACTCAGTCGCGACCACTGCCAGGCCATGCCGGCCAAGGGCTCCGGGCGTGGCCGCTTGTGGCGCCTGACCGTGGGCTTCCTGGTGTTTCACATCCTGCGTCACTTCCCGGCCTGGGCCGGCTGGCTACCCGCCCACAAGCCGCAATTGAAGCCCTTCGGCCAGGCCGCCACCCCGCGGGAGTCGCCCCATGAGCCGCACTGACGCCCATGGCTCGACGCCCGCCGCGTCGCACTCCCGATCGCGCTGGCAACGCCTGAAGAAACCGCTGACCATCGCCTTCTTCCTGCTGTTGATCGTGCTGTTCACCCTGCTGGCCCGGCGCATCGACTGGAGCGAAGTACTCGGCACCCTGGCCGACTTCAAGGTGCGCACCCTGATCATCGCCGCGGGCCTGACCCTGGCCAGCTTCCTGGTCTATGCCTGCTTCGACCTGATCGGTCGCACCTACATCCGGCAGAACCTCGGCTGGCGGCAGATCCTGCCGGTGGGGTTCATCAGCTACGCCTTCAACCTCAACCTCAGCGCCTGGGTCGGCGGGATCGCCATGCGCTACCGGCTGTACTCCAGGCTCGGGGTGAGCACCGGCAATATCGCCAAGATCCTCGGCCTGAGCCTGGCCACCAACTGGTTCGGCTACATGGTCCTGGCCGGCACGGTATTCGCCAGTGGCCTGATGAAGTTGCCGCCCGGCTGGCAACTCAGCAACGGCGCGTTGCAGGGCGTGGGCGTCCTGCTGCTGGTGCTGGGCGTGGGTTACCTGGCGGCCTGTCGGTTTTCCCGACGGCGCGAGTGGTCGATACACGGGGTCGAGATCAACTTGCCCTCGTTGCACATGGCCCTGCTGCAACTGGCCCTGGGCGCACTCAACTGGTCGCTGATGGCAGCGGTGATCTTTACCCTGCTGCCCAGCAAGCTCGATTACCCGGTGGTGCTCGGGGTGCTGCTGATCAGCAGCATCGCCGGGGTCATCACCCATATTCCGGCGGGGCTCGGGGTGTTGGAGGCGGTGTTTATCGCCCTGCTGCAACATGAGGTGTCCCGCGGCAGCCTGCTGGCCGGGTTGATCGCCTACCGGGCGATCTACTTCATCCTGCCGCTGCTGATCGCGCTGCTGATGTACCTGGTGGTGGAGGCCAGGGCCAAGGCGTTGCGCGTGGAGAAAAATCCGCGCCAAGGCAGCTGAGGCTATCGCGCAAACGCGCGCGCTCCTCTCCAGGAGCGAGCTTGCGCGCCTATTCGAGCAACGCCTTCAACCAACGCTTGCGACTATCGCGACTGAATGATGCTCAAGCGTTCTCCCACCACCATTTCCGTGATCCAGTCCACCAGGATCGAGGTGTAGGCCTGCTGCGACACAGGATCGCTCAGGGCATGGTCGGCGCCGTCGATGATCCGGTGGGTCATGGAATGGGTCTGCTGGCAGGCCGCGCGGTAGCTCATGAAGGTGGCATGGGGCACATGCTCGTCGTTTTCCGACTCCACCAGCAGCACATCCCCGGTGAACGTCGAACAGGCATGCAGCGCCCGGTTGCTGTCGGCACGCACCAGGCTGCTGCGGTAATCCAGCAGGTCGGCCTTGTCCAGGTCGCGCTTGGGGCTGTTCCAGGCTTCGTCGCGGTACAGCGCCGGGACCCGCAGCGCCAGCCAGCGCACCGGTCGCAGCGAGGTCAGGATGCTCGCCAGGTAGCCACCGTAACTGGTGCCCACCACCGCAATCGCCGAGGTATCGAGGGCCGGATGGGCCAGCAGGCGGTCATAGGCCGCCAACAGGTCGCGCAGGTTGTCTTCGCGGGTCACCCGGTTCAGCGGGATGCCGCTGCCGGCATGGCCCCGCAGGTCGAAGGTCAGGCACACGCAACCCAGCCCGGCGATGCCGCGGGCGCGCTCCAGGTCGCGCTCCTGGCTCCCACCCCAGCCGTGGACAAACAGTACGCCGGGGACTTTCGACTTGGGGCTGAGGAAAGTCCCGCGCATCTGCTCGTCATCGATGTCGATTTGAATGCTTTCGCTTCTAGCCGTCATAGGATTGGACCGTTACATATTTGAGAAGAAAATCACTGTGTTCCGCGGGCCCGCGATAGACCTCGATGGCATCGGTCGGCAAGGGCCGGTCGACATAGGTTTCCACCGCGGACACACGAATCGCGCGCATCTCCGGATGATCGATAAAGGCCTGCAAAGCCGCCACCTCGGCGCTGCTGGCACCGCCCATGCGCCACGATTGCTCGAGTACGCCGCTGCGCTGCCGGCCTTCGGCGTCCAGGCCCTGGGCGATGTCGTAGTTGCGCCGGGAGGCGAAAAACCGTGGATAGGCCTCATCGGCGGCGGCGTCGAAAACCCGCGCCTGCTGCACCGCCAGGCGCACTTCCTGCGGCAGTTGCAGTGCCAGCAACTCAGGGTAGCCACCCTGCACCACCAACAGCTCGGAACCGCCGTAGACCTGCTCGCCGTCGGCGTCTTCGGTCAGGTACTGCTGGCCGCAGTAACTGAGGACGTGGTCGGCGATAAAGGACTGGCCGACGCTGTAGGTAGCCACCTGTTGCAGATCCTGCTCCAGGACCACGCCTTCATTGAACTGCCGGGCGACGTCCGGTTGCGCCAGCAGCTCGTCGAAGCGATCCAGGTTCTCGATCACCTGCTGGCCGCGACCGGCGCAGGCATGGATCGGTTTCATGCGGATCGGCCCGCTGTAAAGCAAATGACTGGCCGCTGGCCGGGCGTCATTCAGGGAAAACACGCTCAGGCCGTCCAGCACCACATTGCGCACCCGCTGGGAGAACAGCGGCGCCCAGCCCGGCGGGGCCACGGCGTTCCTGTTCAACAGACCATGGGTAATGGCCTTGGTGCAGATAAAGTCATGCTCGACATACCCGCCCCACAGATCGTCCGGCCCCTTGAGCCGCAATTGCCGGGCCGCGGCGGGGCCGACGATGGTCTGCGTCGGCAACAGGTACAGCTCGTCCTGGCGATGCACGAGCGGGTCGTAGTCACCGGCGAACTCCAGCCCGAGGATCTGCGCCAGCCAGCGGGCCAGCGCGCGATTGGTCTCCACGACATGCTGCGAGGCCCCCGGATGGACCGAGTGGGCGACCACCCGTTTCTTGCGTTGCGTCGGGGTCATGCGTCCCCCTTCGTCATCGGCGTGATGAATGTACAAGACAGGGTGCAGGGATCACGCCAAGGCCAGGGGGAAGTCGAATGCCCCCATGGAATAAGCGCTCCAGGCCATCGCTGCTGGCATTGCGCCTGTTTTATTTTGCACGATCGGCCCGCAACGCCCGGTATTTTGCACGACCCGCAGGGTCAGCCCTGCCCGGCCCGCGCCAGCGGTGCCGGCGGGGTCACGCCGAAACGCGCGCGATACTCGCTGGGCGCAAGCCCCGTGATCTTCTTGAAGGTGGCGCGGAACGCCCCCGGGTCCTGGTAACCGACCGTCCAGGCGATATGGTCGATGGTGCCGTTGGTGAACTCGAGCATTTCCCGTGCCTTGCCTACCCGCAAGTGCTGGCAATATTCAGTGGGCTTGAGCCCGGTGGCGGCCCGGAAGCGCCGCAGGAAGGTGCGCTCCTCCAGCCCGGCCTGCTGCGCCATGACGGCAAGGGAAACGTCCACCGCGCCATTGGCCTGCAGCCAGTGCTGCACCTTGAGGATCGCCGCGTCGCCATGGCCGAGGATCGGCGCGAAGTTACTGCCGCACTGGCTGGCGCTGTCGCTGTGTTCGATCACCAGGAAACGCGCGGTGCCGCTGGCGATGCTCGGGCCCAGCAGGCGGTCGACCAGGCGCAGCCCCAGCTCGGACCAGGCCATCAGGCCGGCGGTGGTGATCAGGTCGCCGTCGTCGACGATCGGCTTGTCGGCGTTCAGGCGGATGTTCGGGTAGCGCTCGGCGAACCGCTTCGCCGAGGTCCAGTGGGTGGTGGCGCTGCGGCCGTCGAGCAGGCCACTTTCGGCCAGCAGGATCGAACCGACACAGACCCCGCCCAGGGTCGCGCCATTGGCATGCTGCTGGCGCAGCCACTGGATCAGTGCCTGCGGTGCCTGCGCCTGGGAAAAACCGGCCACCGAGGGCGGGATCAGCACCGCCAGCAATGGACCGTCAGCACCCGGGCGACTGTCGTACACCCGTACGGGCGCCTGGTCGGCCTGGGCCTGCCAGTGGCTGATGCGCAGCAGCGGCAACTGTGTGCTGCGCTGTTCGGCGGCAATGCGGTTGGCGACCTCGAACAGGTCAGTCAAACCATGCACCGCGGCCATCTGTGCGCCGGGATAGATCAGCACGCCCAGTTCGGCCACTGCGCTTTCCATACCCATTGTCAGTTTTCCCCCTGCTATTGTCGGTGCGGCCAATCCTCGACCGGCCCGCCGGAGCCAATACTGGACTCCACAGCCAACCACTACTTCAGAGGAAACACCCATGGCCAAGCAAGCGCTCATCGTAATCGATATCCAGAACGACTACTTCCCCAACGGCAAGTGGCCCCTGGTCGGCGCCGAAGCCGCCGCCGACAACGCCGCGCGGCTGATCCAGGCCTTCCGCGACAGCGGCCAGCAGGTGGTGCACATCCGCCACGAATTCACCTCCGACGGCGCACCGTTCTTCACCCCCGGCTCCAGCGGCGCGCAACTGCATCCGAAGGTCAGCAACCGCGCCGACGAGCCGGTGGTGCTCAAGCACTTCGTCAACTCGTTCCGCGAAACCGAGCTCAAGGCCATTCTTGACCAGCACGGCATCGAACAACTGGTGGTGGTCGGCAGCATGAGCCACATGTGTGTGGAAGGTACCGCCAGGGCCGCCGCCGACCTGGGCTACCCGGTGAAAGTGATCCATGACGCCTGCGCCACCCTCGACCTGGAGTTCAATGGCCAGCGAGTCGCCGCGGCACAGGTTCAGAGCGCAGTGATGTCAGCCCTGGCGTTCGCCTATGCCAGCGTCTTGTCCACCGAAGAGTTCCTTGCCGCCGAACGCATCACTCCGGCCTGAGCCCACGGCTGCGGTGAGTTTTCCCTCACCGCAGCCGCCGTGCAGCCCGATCTTCACGGACAACCGGTGCAGAAACAGCCAGGTCCATGGCGCACGACATACATGTTGTTTCAAGCAAGGCAACTTAACCGAACAACTTCACGAATGATTCTTACTACCAAATAAACAACCTCCCCCTTGAATAAGTCCATACAGTAAATTCGCCCATACAACTCAATAAAGCCCAAACCAACAAGTCACCTATTCAATAGCCAACTAATAGTCAGCCTAAGAATAGTTATTTCAAATCCTGCCTTGCCCCCCCTTCCCAAAGTATTCCCTTTATAAATTGCCGCGTTTATTTCCTTTGGTTACTTCTCTTGCATATAAAAAAAAGCAATACACTCTATAGCCGAACACCACACCAAAAAATCTTGTACTACCCCGAACCCATTGACTAAAACCCACAAAAACAGGTCATCACCGTCAATCCACAAGACTGTTCGCAACAGTACAAACACATTATTCCCAGGCTTTCCCAACGAACCAGAAAAGCGTATTGCAGCCAGCTCGCTCGGTTTACTTGCAAAACTCTCGGCCTTGGCTAAGTTGATGACTAATCGCGATCCAAGTGTTCTCCAACGGGGCAAAAACCAATAAGAACCTTTCGAGGAATTCAATAACCAAACATCTCCCCTGCCTTACAAGCTGAACTGACACGGAATAAGTCATATCAATCAAGAGGGATGCTTGATGAAGCGCAGCTCGTTGCCTCGTGCCTTCTCGCTGAAGGGTACGACTGAGAATTACTGGCTCTCGTTATTCCTGTTCTCGACCCTCGTGGTCGCCAGCTTCCTGCTGTTCGAACAGCAGATCCAACAACTGCTGAACCATCTGGGCAGCTTGCTACCCACCGACCCCACGCAACGTTTAGGCCTGGCCCTGCTGCTGGTAGCCCTACTGACGCTGGATGTGCTGCTGCCAGTACCTTCAAGCCTGGTGGCGCTGCTGGCCGTGGCAGCCCTGGGTGCCATCGGCGGCTACCTGGTGATCTTTATCGGCCTGTGCCTGGGAGCCTGCCTGGGCTACTGGCTGGGGGCGGGCTACTTTCGCCTGCTCTCCAACTGGCTCGGTCTCAGAAGCTGGCAACCCGGGCAACTGGCCTATCGCCTCAGTACCTTGTCGCTGGTCTGCCTGCGTGGTGTGCCAGTGCTGGCCGAGACCTCGGTGCTGGCCGCCGGCATGCAGCGCTACCCACAGCGCCAGTTCCTGCTGGTCACCACCCTGGCCAACGCCGGACTGGCCCTGGCCTACAGCGCCATCGGCAGTCTGCTGGTAGAGCAGAATGCCCTGCTGGCGACCATTCTCGCCAGCATGGTCCTGCCGGGTCTGTTCCTGGGCGGCCGCAGCCTGCTCAAGTCACGCGTCGCGCAGCCGCAGGGTGATCGAGCGCGCTCCCTGGAGGGTCGCTTCGAGGTGAGCTACCACTATCCGGTACTGTTCACCGACCACATCTTCCAGGCGGACAATGCCTGCCTGCACCAGCAACTCACCCGGCAGCATCCGGGGCGGACCACCGTGCTGGTGTTTGTCGACGAGCAACTGCTGCAGTGCTCCGCGCAATTACCACGGCAGATCAGCGATTACTTCAGCGCCCACACCGCCGACCTGCATCTGCAGGCCGCGCCGATCGCGGTGCCGGCGGGGGAACTGAGCAAAACCCCGGAAGTGCTCCAGCAGTTGTATGCGCACATGCTGCAGCATGGCCTGGACCGGCACTGCTATGTGCTGGCCCTGGGCGGCGGAGCGGTACTGGACGCCGTGGGCTACGCCTGCGCCACCTTCCACCGGGGCATGCGCCTGGTCCGCATCCCGACCACGGTGCTGGCCCAGAACGACGCGGGCATCGGGGTGAAAAACGGCATCAACGCCTTCGCCCAGAAGAACCTGCTGGGGGCGTTCTACCCCGCCACGGCAGTGATCAACGACTTCCAACTGCTGCTCAGCCTGTCACACCGGGACCAGATCGCCGGCCTCGCCGAGGCGGTGAAAGTCGCGGTGATCAAGGATCATGCGTTCTTCCAGTGGATGGAGCAGCAGGTCGAGGCCCTGGCCAGTTTCGAGCACAGCGCCAGCCGTTATGCCATCCGCCGCTGCGCCGAGCTGCACCTGGGCCATATCAATGGTGCCGGCGACCCCTTTGAACGGGGTAACGGCCGGCCTCTGGATTACGGCCACTGGGCCGCCCACAAGCTGGAAAACCTCAGTCGGCACCGCTTGCGCCATGGTGAGGCGGTGGCCGTGGGCATGGCTCTGGATGCGCTCTACGCCAACGCCATCGGCCTGCTGTCCGATGGGGAAGCCCAGCGCCTGCTGCACGTGCTCGACAAGCTCGGCTTCAACCTGTGCCCCGTGGAACTGCGCCTGAAAGACGCCCAGGGTGGCTCTCTGGTGCTGCAAGGGCTGGAAGAGTTCCGCCAACACCTGGGGGGGCAGTTGTCGATCCCGATGCTCAACCGCCTGGGCCAGTCCATCGATGTGCACCACATCGAACTGCCAGTGATGGAACAGGCCCTGTTGCGCCTGGCCAGCTTCGGCAGAGCGGACTTCGCCTGGAGCGAGGGCTGCGCGCAATGACGCCTTCAGCACTGAGCACCTGGCTGACCCTGGGGCGGGTCTCCAACCTGCCGACGGTATGGACCAACACCCTGGCCGCCGCCCTGCTGGCCAGCAGCGCCACCGCCCTGGCGCCGCCCTCGTCGCTGGTCTGGACCCTGCTGCTGGTGGTGCTCTCGGCGCTCTACCTGGCAGGCATGCTGCTCAACGACCTGCTGGATGCCGACTGGGATCAGCGGCACCAGAACCCGCGCCCCATTGTCCTCGGCCTGATCAGCCGCACTCAGGTGAGCCTGGCCACCATCGCCCTGCTGCTGTTGGCGCTGCTGTCGCTGCTGGGGCTCAGCCAGTTGATCGCCCAGCCTCGCTGGCTGCTGGCCAGCGCCGGGTTGTTGCTGCTGTTCATCCTGGCCTACAACCTGCTGCACAAAAAACACCCCCACAGCGTCTGGCTCATGGGCGGCTGCCGCTCGGCCCTGTACCTGACCGCCGCCGCCAGCCTGGCCATGCCACCGCAACCGTTGTGGTTGTGCGCCGCGTTGCTGGGCGCCTACATCGCCGGCCTGACTTACCTGGCCCGGCTGGAACATAAGAACCAGTTGCTCAGCCGCCTGCCGCTGCTGCTGATGCTCAGCCCGCTGGCCCTGGCCGCTTACGCCGACAACGGCGTGTTCTGGCTGGTGCTGCTTCTGTGGCTGGGCTGGTTGGGCTGGCACTACCGGCGCCATCTGGCCAACCCGCGGCAGCGACAGATCCGTGCCTTTATCGGTGCCGGCCTGGCCGCCCTGCCACTGTTCGATGCCCTGGTGCTGGCCCTGGCCAACCAACCCCTGGGCAGCCTGCTGTGCGTACTGGTGTTTTTCCTGCTTCCCCACCTTCAACGCTGGATCAAGCCGACATGAGCATGGACGTCATTGCCCCATCCTCGAATGCGCTCGCCCCCCGCCATGCCGCCTTCGCCGAACGGCGCCGGCAGCTCGACGGACAGCTCGACCCCGACACCCGCCGCTGGTGGCAAGAGGCCCTGGAACAACTGGCCCGGAAGCCTTCGGCCAATACCCTGGTGCTGCTCAGCAGCCAGTGCAAACGCCGCCTCGGTGACAGCCTGGTGCCCGACAGCCCAGGCTGGACCCGGAGCCAGCTGGCCCGCGCGCTGTTGTTGGCGCAGCTTCTGCAACAGCAGGCCAGCGCCGATCGGTTGCCCTTGTTGCGCCAGCTGTTCCTCTGGGCCGACGACTCGGAAAAGAGCGCCCTGCTCAAGGCCCTGGACGACCTGGATAGCCAAGGCCACAGCCTCGACCTGGCGCTGCAGGCGGGGCGCACCAACAACCGCGAGGTGTTCGCCGCCATCGCCCTGGACAACCCCTTCCCGGCCCGCCACTACAACGACCGGGCCTTCAATCAACTGGTGCTCAAGAGCCTGGGCATGGGCCTGGACAGCCGCCGGATCAACGGTCTGGCCCAGCGCCGCAGCGTCGATCTCAACCAGCTGGCGCTGGACCTGATGGAGGAGCAATTGGCGGCGCAGCGCAACGTTTCCGACGGGTTGCCCCAGGCCATCGCCTTCGAGTTGTTGAGCCCGGCCCAGCGTCTGCGTCTGCGCGACCTGTGCCAGCAGCGAAGACTGCCGCCGCACTGGCTCGAACACCTCCCGGCCGACGCCTGAACAAACCAGGCGCCACCACGGTTTTCTACAACCACATCAGGGACTCACCATGCTGAAATACTTCGACCCGCATATTCATATGGTCAGCCGCACCACCGACGACTATCAGAACATGGCCGCCGCTGGCATCACCGGGGTGATCGAGCCGGCTTTCTGGCAAGGCCAGGCGCGCACCAGCGTCGGCAGCTTCATCGACTACTTCGATACCCTGCTGGGCTGGGAACGCTTTCGCGCCAGCATGTTCGGCATCCACCACTTTTGCACCATCGGCCTCAACCCCAAGGAGGCCAATGACCTGTCGCTGGCCAACGAGGTGCTGGAGATCCTGCCGCGCTATCTGGTCAAGGACGGCGTCGTGGCTGTAGGGGAAGTCGGCTACGACGACATCACCCCGGAGGAAGACCGCTTTCTCGCCGCGCAACTGGAACTGGCCAAGCAGTTCAACCTGCCGGTGCTGGTGCACACCCCGCACCGCGACAAGATCGGCGGCACCAAGCGCACCCTGGCGGTGATCCGCGAAGTGGGCATCGCCGAACATCTGGTAATCATCGATCACCTCAACGAACTGACCCTGCCCCTGGTGCTCGACAGCGACTGCTGGCGCGGGCACTCCATCTACCCCAACACCAAGATGTCGGAGCAGCGCATGGTGGCCCTGCTCAAGGAGTACGGCACCGAGAAAATGGTGGTCAACAGCGCCGCCGACTGGGGCATCAGCGATCCGCTCAAGGTGCCCAAGACCGGACAGGCCATGCTCGCCGCCGGCTTCAGCGAAGCCCAGGTGGAGCAGGTGCTGTTCCACAACCCGGTGGATTTCTTCGCTCAGAGCGGGCAGCTGGACAAGCAGTGGGTGAGTGCCCCGCTGCCCATCGATCAGCGTCGTCAGTGGCAGGACAACTCCGCCCTGCGCGGCCAGGAACCGGTGGTCAAATGAGCGCTCGTCGGGGCTGGAGCGCCGCCCGGATCGGCTATTGCAGCAACGTGCACCCGGCCCCCGACCTGGCCACGCTGAGCGCCTCGATCGAGACGCACTTCCAGGGCGTGCGCCAGCAACGCGGCCTGCCCGAACAGGACAGTGGGTTGTGGATCAGCGCCCAGGCGGCGGCCGAGCTGCAACAGCCGCAGGCCCTCATGGGATTTCTCAGGTTGTTGCGGCACAGCGGGCTGCGCCTGACTTCGCTCAATGGTTTTCCCTACGGCCAATTCCACCAGGGTGCGGTGAAAGCCGAAGTCTATCTGCCCAACTGGGCCGACCCGCAGCGCCTGGAGTACAGCCTGCAACTGGCGCGGATCCTCGCCGCGGCCCTGCCGCAGGATTGCCCCAAAGGGGTGATTTCCAGCGTGCCGCTGGGGTATGCCGCCACCTGGAGCCTGGCCCACCGGCAACGGGCCGAGCAACAGCTGCGCCAGCTGACCCAGGCCCTGGCCAGGCTGCGCCGGGAGACCGGCAAGCAGATTCTGTTCTGCCTGGAAATGGAGCCCGACTGCGTGCTGGAGCACACCGACCAGGCCATCGAATTCTTCCGCCGCTGGCAAGCCACGGATCCTCATCATGAGCATCTGGCCCTGTGCTTCGATGTCTGCCATCAAGCCGTGGTCTTCGAGCATTGCCATGACGCCCTGGAGCGGCTGCGCCAGGCGGGTGTGCCGGTGGGCAAGATCCAGCTCTCCAATGCCCTGATCTGCCGTCTGCCGGACGCGGACCCGCTGCGGCGCCAGCAGGTGCTGACGGCCCTGGGGGACTTTGTCGAGGCCACCTATCTGCATCAGGTCAAAGCCCAGAACCACCAGGGCCGCCTGCTGGCCTGGCCGGACCTGCCCGCCGCGCTGCAGGCCGGCGAGCTGGCGTCCTGCCCCGAGCTGCGCATTCATTTCCATGTGCCGCTGTTCAGCGAGCAGTTGTTGCTGCCCGAACTCAGCGGCAGCCAGAGCGCGCTGTTGCAGACCTTCGATTACCTGGCGGAGCACCCGGAAGTGCGCCCGGTACTGGAGGTGGAAACCTACAGCTGGAATGTGCTGCCCGCTCCGCTGCGGCCACAGACCGAACAGGCGCTGCTCCAGGGCATCGTTGCCGAGTTGCGCTGGGTCGAAGGGCAATTACGCGAGCGGCAACTGCTGAGCGCCCCATCCCCCGCGCAGGAGGCCTGCCCCCATGGTGTCTGAAACGAGCTGCCCACCGCTGTTGCTGATCAATGTGGTTGGCTTGACGCCGAGCCTGCTGGGCGAGGCCACGCCACGGATCAATGCCCTGCTGCGCAACGCCGCGATGACCAGCCTGCAACCGGTGTTCCCGGCCGTGACCTCGACCGTGCAGGCCTCGCTGCTGACCGGCCTGACGCCCGCGGAACACGGCATCGTCGGCAACGGCTGGTACTTTCGCGACCAGGCCGAAGTGCGCTTCTGGCTGCAATCCAACGCCCTGGTCCAGGGGGAAAAGGTCTGGCAGACCCTCAAGCGCCAGCGCCCCGACTTTCGCTGCAGCCAGTTGTTCTGGTGGTTCAACATGTACGCAGAGGTGGATGCGGCCATCACCCCACGCCCCCACTACCCGGCCGATGGGCGCAAGGTGTTCGGGCTCTATTCGACGCCCGCCAGCCTGCACCAGACCCTCGAGCGGCAGATCGGCGAGTTTCCCTTCCCCGGTTTCTGGGGCCCCGCGGCGGGCATCGCCTCCAGCCGCTGGATCGTCGATTGCGCCATGGCCGAGTTCCAGCTCAACCGACCCGACCTGCAACTGATCTACCTGCCGCACCTGGATTACAGCCTGCAACGCCTGGGCCCCCAAGCCCCGTCGATCGCCGACGAGGTCCGCGCCATCGACCAGCAGGTGGGGCGCCTGCTGAGCTTCGCCCAAGCCCAGGGCGCCAGGGTGATGCTGCTCTCCGAATACGGCATCGAGGCGGTCCGGCAATCGGTGTCGATCAACCGCCTGCTGCGCCGTGAAGGATGGCTGCAGGTCCGCCAGTCGCTGAGCTGGGAATTGCTCGACCCTGGCGCCAGCGCCGCCTTCGCCGTGGTGGACCATCAGGTCGCCCATGTCTACGTGAAACGCGCCGAGGACGTGGCCCGGGTCAAGGCGCTATTGCAGCGCCAGCCGGGCATCGAGCAGGTGCTGGACAAGCCCGCGCAACGGGACTGGCAACTGGACCACGAGCGCAGCGGCGAACTGGTGGCGGTGGCCGCGGCCGGCTACTGGTTCGATTACCGCTACTGGCTCGACGACGGCCTGGCCCCCGACTTCGCCCGCACTGTGGACATCCACCGCAAGCCGGGCTACGACCCGCTGGAACTGTTCATCGATCCGGCCATCCGCTTTCCGAAACTGCGAGCGGCGCGGCGCCTGCTGCAGAAGAAACTCGGCTTTCGCTACTACATGGACCTGATCCCCCTGGATACCCGGCTAGTCCGCGGCAGCCATGGACGCTTGCCCGCCAGCCGCGCGACCGGTCCGCTGCTGATCACCAATTGCGGTCTGTCGTTGCCGGACCAGCTTCCGGCCACGGCAGTCAAGCAACTGCTCCTGCAGTACTTCCTGGAGCGCCCTCACCACGACCCGGCCAATGCCAAGGAGCTTCCATGCGGCGAGCCATCTCTATAACAGTTCTGAGTGCCGTGGCCGGTTTGGCCCAGGCCCAGAGCGCCAGCCCCTACGACTGCAGCAATTTCTTCACCTACGGGACCAGCGTCGAGAAGACCCGCAGCGACTTCCTCGCCAGCCCCGAGACCCAGGCCTGGAACTGGTTCGTCTGCCTCAACCAGCCGTCCGCCCAGGGCAGCCCCAACCGGGTCTGGGAAGGGCTCAAGCCCTCGAGTCAGGTGTTCCTGCCCAATGGTGCCCCGCCCCAGCCCTACCTGCCGGAGCAGCCTGCGCCCGACGCAGTCCTGGAACAGGCCCGGCAATTGGGGATGAACCTCGACCGGACCTTCCATGACCTGGACAGCACGCTACAGGTGGACGGCCTGCCCCTGCTGATGGGCGGCCAGGTATCGGCAGCGCAACGGGGCCAGCCGGTGCGTTTTCTCTTGCAGATGGGCCAGGGCACCTTCGACTACATCGTGCAGAAACAGGTCTACAACATGGACGGTCAGTACGCGCTGACCAGCGACCTGAAATTTCCCGAGGCCTCCTGGGAGGTAAAAACCTCGTGGATCTGGATCGGCACCGATGCCGCGTTCAAGCAACAGCTGGAAAACGACGGCTACTACGTCATCCAGGCCTACTACCCCCACCAGAACCAGTATCAGGTCGGCTATGCCGCGCTCAGCGGCATGCACGTGATCAACAAGCTGAGTCCCGAGTGGGTCTGGACCACCTTCGAGAACGTCAACAACCACAAGTACACCGTGACCAACGCCGTGCCGGCCACCCCGATGACCAACACCACCGGGCCGACGCCCCCCTCCGTACCAGTCAACAGCAGCTTCCAGGGCAACTACCCCTACCTCTCGAAGTACCAGTTGATCGGGGTCGAATTCAAACCCGTGACCCAGGTGCTGGCCAATTCGCAACTGGAGTCGGCCTTCCAGGACACCTCATCGTGCCTGGCCTGCCACGGTACCGCGGCCTACTCGAAACAGAAGGGTTACTTCAATTTCGCGATGAAAGAGGACGGCGGGATCGTCTACCCCACCACCCCGCTGCCGGCTTCGGACTTCGCCGATTACAACAAACTGGACTTTGTCTGGTCGCTTAAACGCGCCCAGTGGCAACGCTAAGGAGCCTGACATGAGCGTATTGAACTTCCCCCGCATCTACCTCAACGGCCATATGTTCTGGAACCCGCCAACGGCCAACAACAACGATGCACTGCCGCTCTATGACGCGGTCAGGATGGACCTCAACTGGCAGTTCCTGAAGTACTACGACATCAATCCCCAGAACGCCCCCGAAGCGCTGATGCCCTGGACCATCCAGCCGTTGTCCAGTACCCAGGTGCCTCGCTATGTATTGCAGGTGCCGACCAATGCCGGGGCCTTCCGCAATCCGTTCATGCCCGCCGAATGGGACCTGTTCGGCGACAATGCCTGCGGTACCGTGAGCTACAAGGACACCCAGTCAACGATCATTGGTGGCGAGTTCCAGGCCAATACCTACATCGATCGGGACCCGCTGGTCAGCAAGAGCTTTCAGTTGCTCGGCAACCCCTTTGGCAGCAAGGCGCCCACGCCCGCCCGCTTCGTCGATATCAGCCCCTGGCAGAACACCTTCACCGCGCTGTATTTCGACAAGCTGGTGCTGGGCGACGTCCAGTGCGGCCTGACCCTCAACCGCCAGTACCGGATGCTCGACCGCTTCCTGAACTTCAACTGGGCATCCACCTTCGGCGGCCTGAGCTATGTGACGACCACCTGGCAGACCTGCTTTGCGAGGGAAAACCTGGACTGGGCCGTCGGCGATTCGCTCCTGCTGCAACAGCTCCAGCAGCAGATGATCGAGCAAGGCGCCAAGGGCCTGATGTTCCGCTTCTCCACCTACCTGACCTACTACGACAAGAACGGCGTGTTCAACGACTTCCCGCCGGTCAATACCCACTCCGGCGACCCCGTGGACGCAGCCCGGGTGCAGCGGATGTATGAGCAGGGGCTGAACAACGTCGCCGATATTTTCTACAACCCGGCCTACAGCAGCACGGCGGGCACCCTGGGCCTGTGGTTCGACGACGAATTCCCCACCGCCCCGGCCGGCCGGCGCCTGGTCCCGGCGGAGCCGGTGCCGGTCTACAAGACCACGCCTGGCGATATGCAAGACACCAAGGCCACTCTGGGCGTGATCCCTGTCCAGATCACCGACGACACCCTGTCGCTGGACCTGTCCAACGGCATTCCGTTCTATCCGGTCGATCCCAAGGCCCCCATCGCGGTGGCCGAGAAATTCAATGCCGGCATCCTCCACCTGGGGGTGCGCCAGCAAGACCGGTTCATCTCCGCCGTCATGATCACCTACCCCCAGTACCGTCAGTCGGCCTTCAACCAGCGCTCAGGCATTCTCGACCTGCCCCTGACTGTCGAGCAAAAGAACCTGCTCGAGAGCGGTCCCCTGGAACTGCAACAACTGCTGGCAAGCGCCGAACCGGTGATCGCCGCCACCCAGCGACAGTGGACCGCCGAAGTGGTCGAGAGTGGCGGATTCATCGATGTGGGCGACCACAAGACGCTGACGATAATGGTGCAGAAGGACGGCAAGCCCGCGCCGGAGGGCACCGAACTGCTGGTCGCCGAATACGGCAACGCCTATATGGTGACCACCAGCGACTATTACCTGGCATTCAGCAACGAGGCCGACTTCACCCTGTTCTACGATTACCCGGAAGAACCTACGCTGAACCGCTCCAACCGGCCGCAGTTCATCGACACGCCGGTGGCTGTCAGCTATCTGGCCACTGGCAGCGGCCGCCGGCTCACGGACAGGCGCACGGTCGTCACCTCCAATACCGTGCCGGAGGGAGAACCGGTCGGTTATCAGCAGTTCCTCGACCAACCCATTACCGTCAACCTGCGCCCCTGCCTGGTTTTCGACAATGCCATCGCCCAGACCGGAACCCTGCGCGACGAAACGGCTACCAGCAGCGTCAACTACAGCATCGCCAGGATCCGCACCGACGCCAGCGGTGTCGCCCGACTGGGAATCAGGGCAGAAGCACCGGGTTTCCCTACCCTGCGTTTCTTCCTGCCCGAAGGCGGCAAGATGCCCGCCGTGCCCTTCAGCTTCAACTACTCCGAGGCCTACACCGACTGCCTCGCGCCTTTGCGGGTGCTGCCGCTGGAGCCGAAGCTGCAGCAGGACTTCATCGACTACTGGAACACCATCTACCGGGACCTGAACGCCAGCCAGCTGATGTGGAACAACTTCATCTACCCGCAGATCCTGCAGCCCTTCTATTACCTGTACCCGATCATGAACAAGTTCATGCCGCTCAACTCCCAGCAGCGCGTGGAAGGCGCCATCGACCAGTTGATCGTGCTGATCAGCAAGGAGTACCAGGAAGAAAGCACGCTCTCGATGCCCATCACCCGTGACATGTCGCAGAGCCGGCGGGCCGTGCTGGAGCTTTGGGCCAACGCCCTGGTGAAGCACAATTACCCGCCGATGCCCCTGAGCATGAAGGACTTCCCCCCCTGCTGACAGGAACCCCATACCGGGAACACCGGGTGACACAGCGTCACCCGGCACCTCACAGGAGTGCCGCCATGAACGCCCGTCTCTTGCGCCCACCACCCCGTCTTTCCCCAGCGTCTGGACTGGATCATGTACCGGGTGAGCAATGACAGCTACAAGAGCAGCCCGGCCAACCCGCCCGACGCGGTCATGGGGGCCAAGGACCGCATCCTGATGCGCGCCGACAACCGCTACAAAGGCACCACGCTGTTCATGCCCGTGGTGCGCTCGATGTCGCCCAGCCAGCGCGCCCTACTCAGGGCCTATCTCACCGGCGCGCCCTGGCAGCCGCCGCTATGAACCGACCCAACGCCAACTGGAGAGAACCGATGACAGCTCCCCTACGGATTCCCCCCCGGCCCCGTGAAGACTTGCGTGCGCACACGGTCATTCGCGAGAACCTGCTCAACCCCCGGGGCCTCTGTCTGCAAGCCGATGGCAGCCTGCTGCTGGCCGAAGCCGGCTCCGGGCGGCCGGACCAACCGTTCAGTGGGCGCATCAGCCGGCTGCGCCCCGACCCGCGCCGGACGGGTGCCTACCTGATGCCCGAAACGCTGGCCCATGGCTTTCGCTCCATGAACATGCAAGCACGCATGCTGCGCGACGAAATCCTGGGGCTGTCGGATATCGCCTGCGGCGCAGGGCGTTGCCTGGCCAGCCTGACCGACTACGTCGAAGGCTCGAAAGTCCTGGACCTGGCCTGTAGCCCTCCCGAGCCTGTGTTTCACAGCCGCGGCAACCTCAACGCCCTGTGCTATCACCCCACGCGCCATCGCTGGCTGGCAGTCAAACCCGATAGCAACCAACTGGTGGAGTTCAGCGGCACCGGCGATGAGCGGGTCCTGGTCGAGCTGCCCGACCTGGGCCAGGATCAGGATGCGGTGCCCGTTACCCTGGTCTACGAACCGAGCACCGGCGCCATGCTGATCAGCCTGTTCTCCGGCGAGTTGCACCAGGACCCGAGCCGCCGGGGCATCGACTTCGCCGACCAGGCCGGCCAGGTGATCCGGGTCTGGCCGGAAAGCGGTCACAGCGAAGTCCTGATCGAAGGCCTACAACTGCCCACCGGCCTGGCACTGACCCCGACGGGACAACTGCTGGTGCTGGAACTCTGCGACCGTCTGCTGCAACCGCTGCTCACGGACTGGGACGGCGAATGCCTGCACGGCGGCTTCGCCCGCTTCAGCGGCCGCCTGCTGTGCTGCAACCTGCAGACAAGAGAAGTGAGTATCCTCGCCCAGGGCCTGGATACCCCGTCCAACCTGTGCCTGGTACCGAGGGCCGTACTGATCAGCGAAGGCATGGGCTTGAGTGGCCGCCCCTTGCCCACCCCCGACGGCCCGCCCGTCCCCTTGACCGGAAGGCTGCGGCGAGTCGAACTCTAAAGCGGCGACACCAGGCCGGTGTTTCAAGCGGCCAAAAAAACGGAGCCCATCAAGGGCTCCGTTTTTCACTCATGACCTGCGTTCTAAGGTATGGCCTAGAACGGAATATCGTCATCGAAGCTGTCGTCGAAGTTCTGCGCCGGCTGTGGCGAGGACTGCTGAGGCGCTGGACGCGATTCGCGTTGTGGCGCCTGCGAAGGCTGCGGACGCGACTGCTGCGGACGTGGCGCGGAGTTGCCCATGCCCTGGCCCTGGTCGCCCTGAGGACGGCCGCCCAGCAGCTGCATGGTGCCCTGCATGTCGACGATGATTTCAGTGGTGTAACGCTTGATGCCGTCTTTTTCCCACTCGCGGGTCTGCAGCTTGCCTTCGATGTAGACCTGCGAACCTTTGCGCAGGTATTCGCCGGCGATTTCCGCGACCTTGCCGAACATCGACACACGGTGCCACTCGGTCTTCTCGACCTTCTGGCCGGTCTGCTTGTCGGTCCATTGTTCGCTGGTGGCCAGACTCAGGTTGGTCACGGCGTTACCGTTAGGCAGGTAGCGAACTTCAGGATCCTGGCCGCAAGTGCCGACCAATATGACTTTGTTAACCCCACGGGCCATAACGTTCTCCTAGGCTTCGCACGCCGATCGGGCTGGGTTGACCAGCTGCTCGAGGGCCGCGCGATCCAATAATTCGGTGTCCAATTTGATGTAAATGGCGGCTTCTTCGGCCACCATCACTGCATCTGTTACCCCAACAACGGCCTTCAGGCGCTCGACCAGACCGGCTTCGCGGATCGCTTCGGGCGATAACGGCAAGCGCAGGCTCGTCACGTAAGGTGGTTCGCGCATGGTAACAGCAAAGGCCAGCCAGAGTGCAGCCAACCCTGCGCAACCCAGGAATACAACCGACAAACCGCCATGCTGGAACAACCAGCCGCCGAGAATGCCACCCAGCGCCGAACCGAGGAACTGGCTGGTGGAATAGACCCCCATGGCCGTACCCTTGCCACCGGCCGGTGAAACCTTGCTGATCAGCGACGGCAGCGAAGCTTCCAGCAGGTTGAACGCGGTGAAGAACACCACCGTGCCGATCACCAGCGCCTGCAGGCTGTCGCCGAACTCCCAGAAGAATAGCTCGGTGAGCAGCAGCGTACTGACCGCGCCCAACAGAACTCGTTTCATTTTGCGTTTCTTCTCGCCGTAGATGATGAACGGGATCATGGCGAAGAAGGAGATCAACAGCGCGGTGAGGTAGACCCACCAGTGCTGTTCCTTGGGCAGGCCGGCTTTTTCCACCAGGGCCAGCGGCAAGGCGACGAAGCTCGACATCAGCATCGCGTGCAACACGAAGATACCAAGATCCAGGCGCAGCAGGTCCGGGTGCTTGAGCGTCGGCAACAAGGCCTGGCGCGCGACCCCGGATTCACGGTGCTGCAACGGGCCGGTCGAGTGCGGCACCATGAAGGCGACGATGAAAATGCCCAGCAGCGCCATGCCGCCGGTGGCGAAAAACAGCCCGGGCAAGCCGAAAGCGCGGGTCAGCAGCGGGCCGGCCACCATGGCCACGGCAAAGGACAGGCCGATGGTCATGCCGATCATGGCCATGGCCTTGGTGCGGTGCTGCTCCCGGGTCAGGTCCGACAACAGCGCCATGACCGCCGCGGAAATCGCCCCGGCGCCCTGCAGGATGCGCCCGGCGATCACGCCCCAGATTGAATCGGCGTTGGCCGCCAGCACACTGCCCAGGGCAAAGACGATCAGCCCCAGGTAAATCACCGGACGACGGCCGATACGGTCGGAAATGATCCCGAACGGGATCTGGAAAATCGCCTGGGTCAGGCCGTAAGCGCCGATCGCCAACCCGATCAGGGCCGGGGTCGCTCCCGCCAGGTCCATCCCATAGGTCGCCAGGACCGGCAACACCATGAACATGCCAAGCATACGGAAGGCGAACACCAGGGCCAGACCGCTTGCCGCGCGGGTCTCGGCGCCACTCATGCGCTCGCTGTGGGGATCATGCATGGAAAAACCTCGTGTGAACCGGCGGCGATTCTACCAGTCCGATCGATTGACGGGGTATATGGCGACGCTTTGCCGCGCAGGTTTCATCTACGGCTGCACAGGCCGCATTTGATAGTGTGCATCCATCCAGTATTTGCCCTTATACTCCTACGTTTTCGACGCCCGCCGAGCGAGGCCACTTTGGACAAGATCCTGATTCGTGGGGCCCGAACCCACAACCTGAAGAACATCGACCTGACCCTGCCACGGGACAAACTGATCGTCATCACCGGCCTGTCCGGATCCGGCAAATCGTCCCTGGCGTTCGACACGCTGTACGCCGAAGGCCAGCGCCGTTATGTCGAGTCGCTGTCGGCCTATGCCCGGCAATTCCTGTCGATGATGGAAAAACCTGACGTCGACACCATCGAAGGTTTATCGCCGGCAATTTCCATCGAGCAGAAATCCACCTCGCACAACCCGCGCTCCACCGTGGGCACCATCACCGAGATCTACGACTACCTGCGCCTGCTGTATGCCCGCGTGGGTACGCCACGCTGCCCGGATCACGACATCCCGCTGGAAGCCCAGACCGTCAGCCAGATGGTCGACCTGGTGCTGGCCCAGCCGGAAGGCAGCAAGCTGATGCTGCTGGCGCCGGTGATTCGCGAGCGCAAGGGCGAGCACCTGTCGGTCTTCGAGGAACTGCGCGCCCAGGGCTTCGTCCGTGCCCGGGTCAACGGCAAGCTCTACGAGCTGGATGAGCTGCCGAAGCTGGATAAACAGAAGAAGCACTCGATCGATGTGGTGGTCGACCGCTTCAAGGTCCGCGCCGACCTGCAGCAACGTCTGGCCGAGTCGTTCGAGACCGCACTGAAGCTGGCCGACGGTATCGCCCTGGTGGCGCCGATGGACGACGAACCCGGCGAAGAAATCATCTTCTCCGCGCGCTTCGCCTGCCCGATCTGTGGCCACGCCATCAGCGAACTGGAGCCCAAGCTGTTCTCCTTCAACAACCCGGCCGGTGCCTGCCCGACCTGCGATGGCCTGGGGGTCAAGCAGTTCTTCGACATCAAGCGCCTGGTCAATGGCGAGCTGACCCTGGCCGAAGGGGCGATTCGCGGCTGGGACAGGCGTAACGTCTATTACTTCCAGATGCTTGGCTCGCTGGCATCGCATTACGGCTTCAGCCTGGAAGTGCCGTTCAACCAACTGCCGGCCGATCAGCAGAAGGTCATTCTCAACGGCAGCGGCACGCAGAACGTCGACTTCAAGTACCTCAACGATCGTGGCGATATCGTCAAACGCTCCCACCCGTTCGAAGGCATAGTGCCGAACCTGGAACGTCGCTACCGCGAGACCGAATCGGCCACCGTGCGCGAGGAGCTGGCCAAGTTCCTCAGCACCCAGCCGTGCCCGGATTGCCGCGGCACCCGCCTGCGTCGCGAAGCCCGCCACGTGTGGGTCGGCGAGAAGACGTTGCCGGCCGTTACCAGTCTGCCGATCGGCGATGCCACCGATTACTTCGGCACCCTGTCGCTAACCGGACGCCGTGGCGAGATTGCCGACAAGATCCTCAAGGAAATCCGCGAGCGTCTGCAGTTCCTGGTCAATGTCGGCCTGGATTACCTGACCCTGGATCGCAGCGCCGATACTCTGTCCGGCGGCGAGGCGCAGCGTATTCGTCTGGCCAGCCAGATCGGCGCCGGCCTGGTGGGGGTGATGTACATCCTCGACGAACCCTCCATCGGCCTGCACCAGCGCGACAACGATCGCTTGCTGGGCACCCTGAAACACCTGCGGGATATCGGCAATACGGTGATCGTGGTCGAACACGACGAGGACGCCATTCGCCTGGCCGACTATGTGGTGGACATCGGCCCGGGCGCTGGCGTGCATGGCGGACAGATCGTCGCCGAGGGTACTCCCGACGAGGTGATGTCCCATCCCGACTCGCTGACCGGCAAATACCTGTCAGGGCGCGTGAAAATCGCCGTGCCGGCCAAGCGTACGCCGCGCAACAAGAAGCTTTCACTGTCCCTAAAAGGGGCTCGCGGCAACAACTTGCGCAACGTCGACCTGGAGATCCCGATCGGCCTGCTGACCTGCGTGACCGGTGTCTCCGGCTCGGGCAAGTCGACCCTGATCAACAACACCCTGTTCCCCCTCAGCGCCACGGCGCTGAACGGCGCGACCACGCTGGAAGCCGCTGCGCACGACAGCATCAACGGCCTGCAGCACCTGGATAAGGTGGTGGATATCGACCAGAGCCCGATCGGTCGCACCCCGCGCTCCAACCCGGCGACCTACACCGGGCTGTTCACGCCGATCCGCGAACTGTTTGCCGGGGTACCCGAGTCGCGCTCGCGCGGCTACGGCCCGGGCCGCTTCTCCTTCAACGTCAAGGGCGGACGCTGCGAAGCCTGCCAGGGCGACGGCCTGATCAAGGTGGAAATGCACTTCCTGCCGGACATCTACGTGCCGTGCGATGTGTGTAAGAGCAAGCGCTACAACCGCGAAACCCTTGAGATCAAATACAAGGGCAAGAGCATCCACGAGGTCCTGGAAATGACCATCGAGGAAGCGCGGGAGTTCTTCGACCCGGTGCCGGCGCTGGCGCGCAAGCTGCAGACGCTGATGGATGTGGGGCTTTCCTACATCAAGCTGGGGCAGTCGGCAACGACCTTGTCCGGCGGTGAGGCGCAGCGGGTCAAGCTGTCTCGCGAGCTGTCCAAGCGTGACACCGGCAAGACCCTCTACATCCTCGACGAGCCAACCACCGGCCTGCACTTTGCCGATATCCAGCAGTTGCTGGACGTTCTGCATCGCCTGCGTGACCACGGCAACACCGTGGTGGTGATCGAGCACAACCTGGACGTGATCAAGACCGCCGACTGGCTGGTGGACCTGGGGCCGGAAGGCGGCTCCAAGGGCGGACAGATCATTGCCGAGGGTACGCCGGAGCAGTTGGCAGAAATGCCGCAATCCCATACCGGCTACTACCTCAAGCCACTGCTGACCCGCGACCGGGCCTGAGCCCAATGAAAAAGCCCCTGCCATTGTGAAATGACAGGGGCTTTTTTGTGCTCGTCAGTCCTGCATTTGCCTGCAGGCGCTGGCTAAAGCATCAGAACTGCGACTGCAGATAGTTTTCCAGACCGATCGATTTGATCAGGCCCAACTGCTTTTCCAGCCAGTAGGTATGGTCTTCTTCGGTATCGGCCAACTGCACACGCAGGATGTCGCGGCTGACATAGTCCTTGTGCTTCTCGCACAGTTCGATGCCTTTGCACAGTGCAGCGCGGACCTTGTACTCCAGGCGCAGGTCGGCGGCGAACATGTCTGGCACGGTGGTACCGATATCCAGATCGTCAGGGCGCATGCGTGGCGTGCCCTCGAGCATCAGGATGCGACGCATCAATGCATCGGCGTGTTGAGTCTCTTCTTCCATCTCGTGATTGATGCGCTCGTAGAGCTTGCTGAAGCCCCAGTCCTCATACATGCGCGAATGGATGAAATATTGGTCACGCGCCGCCAGTTCGCCCGTCAGCAACGTGTTGAGGTAATCGATTACGTCCGGGTGACCTTGCATCGCCCTACATCTCCCTGCTTGAAAGTCTGTATTTTGAACCAAGCTGACTTGCAGGTCACTGGAAAAACGCTAACAAAGTGAAGATTTTCAGAGAAAAGTAGCCGAAAAAACGCAAAAACCGCCAAAATGAGGGCGGTTCTGCTTCTCGTTTAGACTTAGTTAAGCTGTACGCCCAACGCCTTTGCGATTCCTTCTCCATAAGCCGGGTCAGCCTTGAAGAAATGCTGCAGTTGACGCTGGACCACATCCGAACTGACACCCGCCATTGCACCGGCGATGTTGTTGATCAATAGGGCTTGCTGCTGATCATTCATCAGGCGGAACAGAGCGCCCGCATGGCTGTAGTAGTCGGTGTCTTCGCGGTGATCGTAACGATCCGCCGCACCGCTGAGGGCCAGCGCCGGCTCCGCGTAGCGAGGAGCCTGCTTCGGTGCATCGGCGTAGCTGTTCGGCTCATAGTTCGGTGCCGCGCCACCATTGCTGCCAAAGGCCATGGAGCCGTCGCGCTGGTAGCTGTTCACCGGGCTGCGTGGGGCGTTGACCGGCAGTTGCTGGTGATTGGTGCCGACACGATAGCGATGAGCGTCAGCGTAAGCGAATACGCGGCCTTGCAGCATGCGGTCCGGCGACAGGCCGACGCCTGGAACCATGTTGCTAGGACCAAAGGCAGCCTGCTCGACTTCCGCGAAGTAGTTCAGCGGGTTGCGGTTCAATTCCAGCTCACCGACCTCGATCAGCGGGAACTCCTTCTGCGACCAGGTCTTGGTCACGTCGAACGGGTTCTCGTAGTGAGCGGCAGCCTCAGCCTCGGTCATGATCTGAATGCATACGCTCCATTTCGGGAAATCGCCGCGCTCGATCGCGTTGAACAGGTCACGTTGGGCGTAATCCGGATCGGTACCCGCCAGGCGGGCAGCCTCGGCCGGTGCCAGGTTCTTGATGCCCTGCTGGGTCTTGTAGTGCCATTTCACCCAGTGACGCTCGCCCTTGGCGTTGATCAAGCTGTAGGTGTGGCTACCGAAGCCGTGCATATGACGATAGCCGTCCGGAATCCCGCGATCCGAGAACAGGATGGTGACTTGGTGCAGCGCCTCGGGAGAGTGTGACCAGAAGTCCCACATGGCCTGGCCGCTCTTCAGGTTGCTCTGCGGCAAACGTTTCTGGGTGTGGATAAAGTCGGGAAACTTCAGTGGATCGCGAATGAAGAACACAGGCGTGTTGTTGCCGACGATGTCCCAGTTACCTTCTTCGGTATAGAACTTCAGGGCAAAACCGCGCGGGTCGCGTTCGGTATCAGCCGAACCACGCTCGCCACCTACGGTGGAGAACCGCAGGAAGGTAGGAGTCTGCTTACCCACGGACTCGAAAAGCTTGGCGCTGGTGTATTCGGTGATGTCGCGGGTCACTGTGAAAGTGCCATAGGCACCCGAGCCCTTGGCGTGTACGCGACGCTCAGGAATATTTTCACGGTTGAAGTGGGCAAGCTTCTCGATCAGGTGAAAATCATCGAGCAGCAGCGGGCCACGAGGGCCAGCAGAACGGGAATTCTGGTTATCGGCGACTGGAGCGCCACTTGCGGTGGTAAGCGTTTTGTTTTGGCTCATGCTCAATCTTCCTCTGTCAGTCTTGGAACTGCCGGCTAATCGGCTGACGAGGAGTATCGACCATCAAGATGACAGCATCAAATGCATTAAATGATTGCTATCGATAGTAATTTTCTAATACAGCAGACACAAAAAACCGGGCACTAGGCCCGGTTCTTTGTATTTGACGTCTTACTCAGCGGATACAGCTTCACCGCCGACAGCACGATCAACCAACTCGACGTACGCCATAGGCGCGTTGTCGCCAGCGCGGAAACCGCACTTGAGGATGCGCAGGTAGCCACCCTCACGGGTAGCGTAACGCTTGCCCAGGTCGTTGAAGAGCTTACCAACGATAGCTTTCGAACGAGTACGGTCGAAAGCCAGACGGCGGTTAGCCAGGCTGTCTGTCTTGGCCAAAGTGATCAGCGGCTCAGCAACGCGGCGCAGTTCTTTAGCTTTCGGCAGTGTAGTTTTGATCAGCTCGTGCTCGAACAGCGACACCGCCATGTTTTGGAACATGGCCTTGCGGTGCGAGCTGGTGCGGCTCAGGTGACGACCACTTTTACGATGACGCATGGTTCATTCCTTACCAAACACAACGTTCGGTGATTACGACGATCAGGCAGTCGCCTTGTCGTCCTTCTTAAGACTTGCAGGCGGCCAGTTGTCGAGGCGCATGCCGAGGGACAGACCGCGGGAGGCCAGAACGTCCTTGATTTCGGTCAAGGATTTCTTGCCAAGGTTCGGAGTCTTCAACAGTTCTACTTCGGTACGCTGAATCAGGTCGCCGATGTAGTAAATGTTTTCCGCCTTAAGGCAGTTAGCCGAACGTACAGTCAGTTCCAGATCGTCAACCGGGCGAAGCAGGATCGGATCGATCTCGTCTTCCTGCTCGATTACCACTGGCTCACTGTCACCTTTGAGGTCGACGAACGCAGCCAACTGCTGTTGCAGGATGGTTGCAGCACGACGGATAGCCTCTTCAGGATCCAGAGTACCGTTGGTTTCCAGATCAATAACCAGCTTGTCCAGGTTGGTACGCTGCTCGACACGGGCGTTTTCCACCACGTATGCGATACGGCGAACCGGGCTGAACGAAGAGTCAAGCTGCAAGCGACCGATGCTGCGGCTTTCGTCTTCATCGCTCTGACGCGAGTCTGCCGGTTCATAACCACGACCACGAGCTACTACGAGCTTCATGTTCAGGGCGCCGTTAGACGCCAGGTTAGCGATTACGTGATCGGGGTTAACGATCTCGACATCATGATCCAGCTGAATATCGGCAGCGGTAACCACCCCCGAACCCTTCTTCGACAAGGTCAGCGTAACTTCGTCACGGCCGTGCAGCTTGATAGCCAGACCTTTAAGGTTCAACAGGATTTCAATTACGTCTTCCTGTACACCTTCGATGGCGCTGTACTCGTGGAGCACACCGTCAATCTCGGCCTCGACTACTGCACAGCCGGGCATTGAGGACAACAGGATGCGGCGCAGCGCGTTGCCCAGGGTGTGGCCAAAACCACGCTCGAGAGGCTCGAGGGTGATCTTGGCGCGGGTTGGACTGACAACCTGCACATCAATATGGCGGGGTGTCAGGAACTCATTTACCGAAATCTGCATGGATGCACCTATTTTCTAGCCCTTACTTGGAGTAGAGCTCGACAATCAGGCTTTCGTTGATGTCGGCGGACAGATCACTGCGAGCTGGAACGTTCTTGAAAACGCCCGACTTCTTCTCAGTGTCTACTTCTACCCATTCTACGCGGCCACGTTGGGCACACAGATCGAGAGCTTGGACAATGCGAAGTTGGTTTTTTGCTTTCTCGCGAACAGCAACCACGTCACCAGCACGAACCTGGTAGGACGGAACGTTAACGGTCTGACCGTTTACGCTGATCGACTTGTGCGATACCAGCTGACGGGATTCGGCACGAGTCGAACCGAAGCCCATACGGTATACAACGTTGTCCAGACGGCATTCGAGCAGTTGCAGCAGGTTTTCACCAGTTGCACCCTTCTTGCCAGCAGCTTCTTTGTAGTAGCCGCTGAATTGACGCTCGAGAACGCCGTAGATACGACGGACCTTCTGCTTTTCACGCAGTTGGGTGCCGTAGTCGGACTGGCGACCGCGGCGCTGGCCGTGGATACCAGGTGCTGCTTCGATGTTGCACTTGGATTCGATAGCGCGCACGCCGCTCTTCAGGAAGAGATCGGTGCCTTCGCGACGAGCCAGTTTGCATTTTGGACCAATGTAACGAGCCATTCTTTACAATCTCCTGGATTACACGCGGCGCTTCTTCGGCGGACGGCACCCGTTATGCGGGATTGGCGTCACGTCGGTGATGCTGGCGATCTTGTAGCCACAGCCGTTCAAAGCGCGGACTGCGGATTCACGACCTGGACCTGGGCCCTTGACGTTAACGTCGAGGTTTTTCAGGCCATATTCCAGCGCAGCTTGGCCAGCACGCTCAGCAGCTACTTGAGCAGCGAACGGGGTGGACTTGCGGGAACCGCGGAAACCCGAACCACCGGAGGTTGCCCAGGAAAGAGCGTTACCTTGACGGTCGGTGATGGTCACGATGGTGTTGTTGAAAGACGCGTGGATGTGGGCGATGCCATCAACCACTGTCTTTTTAATCTTTTTACGAGGACGAGCAGCAGGTTTTGCCATGACTAAATTCCTGTCGATTCGCTGGTGCGATTACTTGCGGATCGGCTTACGCGGACCTTTGCGAGTACGCGCGTTGGTCTTGGTACGCTGACCGCGCACTGGAAGACCACGACGATGGCGCAGACCGCGGTAGCAGCCCAGATCCATCAAGCGTTTGATTTTCATGTTGATTTCGCGACGCAGGTCACCTTCAGTGGTGAACTTCGCCACTTCGCCACGCAGCTGTTCAATTTGCTCGTCGCTCAGATCCTTGATCTTTGCGGCTGGGTTGACCCCAGTCTCTGCACAGATTTTCTGCGCAGTCGTGCGACCAACACCATAGATGTAGGTCAGCGAGATAACAGTATGCTTGTTATCTGGAATGTTAACGCCTGCAATACGGGCCATTCAGTGGGACTCCAATTGACAGCTACCTACGCCCCGGAAGCCAAGAAATAGGGCGCGAGATAATATCGCTGTAATAACAAATAATCAACCCAGCAGCGCACTAGCTGCTGGGCTTGAAGCACAATCACACTCAGCCTTGGCGCTGTTTGTGACGCGGTTCCGCGCTGCAAATTACTCGAACAACACCTTCGCGGCGAATAATCTTGCAGTTACGGCACAGCTTTTTCACCGATGCACGAACTTTCATCACCAACTCCTCGAACCTTATGGGTCAGCGCAGCATGCCGCTGCCGTAACCCTTCAGGTTGGCTTTCTTCATCAGGGATTCGTACTGGTGCGAAACGAGGTGCGATTGTACTTGCGACATAAAGTCCATAACAACCACGACCACGATCAGCAACGAGGTCCCGCCAAGGTAGAACGGAACGTTTGCTGCAACCACCAGGAACTGGGGCAACAGGCAGACGGCCGTCATATATAGAGCACCGAACATGGTCAAGCGGGTCAGAACGCCATCAATGTAGCGCGCAGACTGCTCACCTGGACGGATACCCGGAATAAAGGCACCGGACTTCTTCAGGTTTTCCGCTACGTCTTTCGGATTGAACATCAACGCCGTATAGAAGAAGCAGAAGAAAATAATCCCTGCACTAAACAGCAGAATATTCAACGGCTGACCAGGAGCGATCGACTGCGAGATGTCCTGCAACCAGCCCATACCTTCAGACTGACCGAACCAGGCACCCAACGAAGCCGGGAACAGCAAAATGCTGCTCGCGAAAATAGCAGGAATAACGCCTGCCATATTCACTTTCAGCGGCAAGTGGCTAGTCTGCGCAGCAAACACCTTGCGGCCCTGCTGACGCTTGGCATAGTGAACAGCAATACGACGCTGGCCACGCTCAATGAACACCACAAAACCGATAATCGCTACTGCCAGCAAACCGATGGCAACCAGGGCAAAAATGTTGATATCACCCTGACGCGCAGACTCGAAAGACTGCCCGATCGCTCTCGGAAGACCGGCGACGATACCTGCGAAAATCAACATCGAGATACCGTTGCCAACACCACGCTCAGTAATCTGCTCACCCAGCCACATCATGAACATCGCACCAGCCACAAAAGTGGATACCGCGACGAAATGGAAGCCAAAGTCACCAGTGAACGCAACGCCCTGCCCCGCCAGGCCAACGGACATGCCGATGGCCTGAACAAGAGCTAGGACGACAGTGCCGTAGCGGGTGTACTGGCTGATCTTGCGACGGCCAGCTTCACCTTCCTTCTTCAACTGCTCCAGCTGCGGGCTAACGGCGGTCATCAGCTGCATGATGATCGATGCCGAGATGTACGGCATGATCCCCAGTGCAAAGATGCTCATCCGTTCCAGCGCGCCGCCGGAAAACATGTTGAACAAGCTAAGAATGGTCCCCTCATTCTGTCGAAACAGGTCTGCGAGTCGGTCAGGGTTGATACCTGGAACCGGGATGTGTGCGCCTATTCGGTAGACGATAATCGCCAAGAACAGAAAACGCAGACGAGCCCAGAGTTCAGACATACCGCCTTTGCCGAGCGCAGAGAGAGCACCTTGCTTAGCCATTTATTCCTCGAACTTGCCGCCAGCTGCTTCGATAGCCGCACGCGCACCTTTGGTGGCTGCGATGCCCTTGATAGTCACAGCGCGAGTAACTTCGCCGGACAGCATGATTTTCACACGCTGTACGTTTTGGTTAATCACGTTGGCATCTTTCAGGGACTGCACGGTGACGATGTCGCCTTCCACTTTAACCAGCTCGGACAGACGCACTTCTGCGCGGTCCATGGCCTTCAGGGATACGAAACCGAACTTTGGCAGGCGACGATGCAGCGGCTGTTGACCGCCTTCAAAGCCTGGAGCAATGGTGCCACCGGAGCGGGAAGTCTGACCTTTGTGACCACGGCCACCAGTCTTACCCAAACCACTACCGATACCACGGCCCGGACGATGCTTTTCGCGACGGGAACCCGGCGCTGGACTCAGATCATTGAGTTTCATCGATTAACCCTCGACACGCAGCATGTAGTAAGCCTTGTTGATCATCCCGCGGTTCTCGGGAGTATCCTGGACTTCTACAGTGTGACCGATGCGACGCAGACCCAGACCCTTAACGCACAGTTTGTGGTTAGGGATACGGCCGGTCATGCTTTTGATCAGCGTTACTTTAACGGTAGCCATGATCAGATGATCTCCTGGACGCTTTTGCCACGCTTGGCGGCAATGGATTCAGGGGACTGCATTGCTTTCAAACCCTTGAAAGTGGCGTGAACCACGTTTACTGGGTTAGTCGAGCCGTAGCACTTGGCCAGAACGTTCTGAACGCCAGCAACTTCGAGGACAGCACGCATAGCGCCGCCAGCGATGATACCGGTACCTTCAGAAGCAGGCTGCATGTACACCTTCGAAGCGCCGTGAGCGGACTTCATTGCGTACTGCAGGGTAGTGCCGTTCAGATCAACTTGGATCATGTTGCGGCGAGCAGCTTCCATTGCCTTCTGGATCGCAGCAGGCACTTCACGCGACTTGCCACGGCCGAAGCCAACGCGACCTTTACCATCACCAACCACGGTCAACGCGGTGAAAGTGAAGATACGGCCGCCTTTTACGGTTTTGGCTACGCGGTTAACTTGAACCAGCTTCTCAATGTAGCCTTCGTCGCGCTTTTGGTCGTTATTTGACATAACTTAGAACTCCAGCCCAGCTTCACGAGCAGCATCAGCCAGCGCCTTGACGCGGCCGTGGTACTTGAAGCCAGAGCGGTCGAAAGCCACCTGCGAGACGCCAGCGGCTTTTGCACGCGTAGCGACCAGCTGGCCAACCTTAGTGGCCGCGTCGATGTTGCCAGTGGCGCCATCACGCAGTTCTTTATCCAAAGTCGAGGCACTTGCCAGGACCTTGTTGCCGTCGGCCGAAATGACCTGGGCGTAGATGTGCTGCGAAGAGCGGAACACGCAGAGACGCACGACTTCGAGTTCGTGCATTTTCAGGCGTGCTTTGCGAGCGCGACGCAGTCGAGTAACTTTTTTGTCGGTCATTTGCTATGCCCTACTTCTTCTTGGCTTCTTTACGACGGACGACTTCGTCCGCGTAGCGCACACCTTTACCTTTGTAAGGCTCTGGCGGACGGAAGTCGCGGATCTCAGCGGCCACTTGACCTACCAGCTGCTTGTCGATGCCCTTGATCAGGATATCGGTCTGGCTAGGAGTCTCAGCGGTGATGCCTTCCGGCAGCTCGTAGTCCACTGGATGCGAGAAGCCAAGGGCCAAGTTCAGCACTGTGCCTTTTGCTTGCGCCTTGTAACCAACACCGACCAGCTGGAGCTTGCGCTCGAAGCCTTGGCTTACGCCTTGGACCATGTTGTTTACCAACGCACGAGTGGTACCGGCCATTGCGCGAGTTTGTTGGTCGCCATTGCGAGCAGCGAAACGCAGCTCACCAGCTTCCTGAACAATTTCAACGGACGAGTGTACGTTCAGTTCGAGAGTGCCCTTGGCACCCTTCACCGAAAGCTGTTGGCCGGCGAATTTAACTTCAACACCAGCTGGCAGCTTAACGGGGTTCTTAGCGACGCGAGACATGCTTATCCCCCCTTAGAACACAGTGCAAAGAACTTCGCCGCCGACACCGGCAGCGCGCGCAGCACGATCAGTCATCACACCTTTGTTGGTGGAGACGATAGACACGCCGAGACCGCCACGAACTTTCGGCAGATCTTCAACGGACTTGTACTGACGCAGGCCTGGACGGCTAACGCGCTTCACTTCCTCGATGACCGGACGGCCTTCGAAGTATTTCAGCTCGATGGACAGCAGTGGCTTGGTTTCGCTGCTGATCTGATAACCCGCGATGTAACCTTCGTCCTTCAGGACTTTTGCTACAGCCACCTTCAGCGTGGAAGACGGCATGCTTACGACGGACTTTTCAGCCATCTGGGCATTACGGATTCGAGTTAGCATGTCCGCTAACGGGTCCTGCATACTCATGGGCTAGACGCTCCTGATACAAAAAAAATGAGCCTTGCGGCTACAGCTTGTCGCCGAGAAATTCCGGGCAAAAAACACGGGCTCAGGCGAGCCGGTCATTCTAGACACACCCCAGAAATGAATCAAGCCCCAAAAGGGGCTTGATTCATGTTCAAGGCCACCGGCGGTCAGGATCTTGCGACCCCGAACACCGAGACTTTGATAGCTATTACCAGCTGGCTTTAACCAGACCTGGTACGTCACCACGCATTGCAGCTTCACGCAGCTTGTTACGGCCGAGGCCGAACTTGCGGTAAACGCCGTGCGGACGACCAGTCAGGCGGCAGCGGTTACGCATGCGCGAAGCGCTTGCGTCACGTGGCTGCTTCTGCAGAGCTACGGTAGCTTCCCAACGCGCTTCTGGACTTGCGTTCAGATCGACGATGATAGCTTTCAGCGCTGCACGCTTGGTGGCGTACTTGGCAACGGTGAGCTGACGCTTCAGCTCACGGTTTTTCATGCTCTTCTTGGCCATTTTCCTACTCCAATCAGTTGCGGAACGGGAATTTGAAAGCACGCAGCAGAGCGCGGCCTTCATCATCGTTCTTGGCAGTGGTGGTCAGGGTAATGTCCAGACCGCGGAGAGCATCGATCTTGTCGTAGTCGATTTCCGGGAAGATGATCTGCTCTTTCACGCCCATGCTGTAGTTGCCACGACCGTCGAAGGACTTGGCATTCAGGCCGCGGAAGTCGCGAACCCGAGGCAGGGAGATCGACAGCAGACGATCCAGGAACTCGTACATACGCTCACGACGCAGGGTCACTTTGACGCCGATCGGCCAACCTTCACGGACTTTAAAGCCAGCGATGGATTTCCGAGCGTAGGTCACAACGACTTTCTGGCCGGTGATCTTTTCCAGGTCAGCAACAGCGTGCTCGATGACTTTTTTGTCGCCGATCGCTTCGCCCAGACCCATGTTCAGGGTGATTTTGGTAACGCGCGGAACTTCCATCACGTTCGAAAGCTTAAGTTCATCCTTAAGTTTCGGAGCGATTTCCTTCCGGTAAATCTCTTGTAGTCGTGCCATGGTCTTCTACCTAGCAGTGTTCAAGCATCAACCGCTTTTTGGGTCGACTTGAAGACACGAATTTTTTTGCCGTCTTCTACTTTGAAACCAACGCGGTCAGCCTTGTTGGTTTCGCCGTTGAAAATGGCGACGTTGGAAGCGTGCAGTGGCGCTTCTTTCTCGACGATACCGCCCTGTACGCCCGACATCGGGTTAGGCTTGGTATGACGCTTAACCAGGTTCAGACCACCAACAACCAGACGGTTGTCAGCGAGAACCTTAAGCACCTTACCGCGCTTACCCTTGTCTTTGCCGGCGATCACGATGATCTCGTCGTCACGACGAATCTTTTGCATGTCGGATCTCCTTACAGCACTTCTGGGGCGAGCGAGACGATCTTCATGAACTTCTCAGTACGAAGTTCACGGGTCACTGGCCCAAAGATACGGGTGCCGATCGGCTCTTGCTTGTTGTTCAACAGAACAGCAGCGTTGCCATCAAAGCGGATGATGGAGCCGTCAGCACGACGGACGCCATGGCGAGTGCGGACTACAACAGCAGTCATCACTTGACCTTTCTTCACCTTACCGCGAGGAATTGCTTCCTTGACGGTAACCTTGATGATGTCACCGATACCAGCGTAACGACGATGGGAGCCACCCAGCACCTTGATGCACATAACACGGCGAGCGCCGCTGTTATCGGCCACATCGAGCATGGATTGAGTCTGAATCATATAATTTCTCCGACCCTTAGCCCTTAGACTTCCACAGCGCGTTCGAGAACATCAACCAGAGCCCAAGACTTGGTCTTGGCCATCGGACGAGTTTCACGAATAGTGACTTTGTCGCCGATGTGGCACTGGTTGGTTTCGTCGTGCGCGTGCAGCTTAGTCGAACGCTTAACGTATTTACCGTAGATAGGGTGCTTAACGCGACGCTCGATCAGAACGGTGATGGTCTTGTCCATCTTGTCGCTGACAACACGGCCAGTCAGCGTACGGACAGTTTTTTCGGCTTCAGCCATGATTACTTACCTGCCTGCTGGTTGAGCACAGTCTTCACGCGAGCGATGTCACGCTTAACTTGCGAGAGCAGATGAGACTGCCCCAACTGGCCAGTTGCCTTCTGCATACGCAGATTGAACTGGTCGCGCAGCAGGCCGAGCAGTTGCTCGTTCAGCTGCTGTGCGGATTTTTCACGAAGTTCATTCGCTTTCATCACATCACCGTCCGTTTAACAAAGGAGGTGGCGAGCGGCAGCTTTGCAGCAGCCAGGGCGAAAGCCTCACGCGCCAGCTCTTCAGAAACACCCTCGATTTCATACAGGACTTTGCCTGGCTGAATCTGGGCAACCCAGTATTCGACGTTACCCTTACCTTTACCCATCCGAACTTCGAGTGGCTTCTTGGAAATAGGCTTGTCCGGGAATACACGGATCCAGATCTTGCCGCCACGTTTTACGTGACGGGTCAGAGCACGACGCGCTGACTCGATCTGACGAGCGGTGAGACGACCACGAGCAACAGACTTCAGCGCGAACTCGCCGAAGCTGACTTTGCTACCGCGCAATGCCAGACCACGGTTGTGGCCGGTCATTTGCTTGCGGAACTTCGTACGCTTTGGTTGCAACATTTGGCGTACCCCTTACTTAGCAGCTTTTTTACGAGGCGCAGGTGCTTGTGGCTTCAGCTCTTCTTGGCGACCACCAATTACTTCGCCTTTGAAGATCCAAACCTTCACACCGATCACACCGTAAGTGGTGTGAGCTTCGTAGGTGGCATAGTCGATATCGGCACGCAGGGTGTGCAGTGGCACACGACCTTCGCGATACCATTCAGTACGTGCGATTTCAGCACCGCCGAGACGACCGCTCACTTGGATTTTGATGCCTTTGGCACCAATGCGCATGGCGTTCTGTACTGCGCGCTTCATAGCGCGACGGAACATTACGCGACGCTCCAGCTGCTGAGCTACGCTCTGGGCAACCAGCATACCGTCGAGCTCCGGCTTGCGGATCTCTTCGATATTGATGTGCACAGGCACACCCATTTGCTTGGTCAGGTCCTGACGCAGTTTCTCAACATCTTCACCTTTCTTGCCGATCACGATGCCGGGACGAGCGGTGTGGATGGTGATGCGTGCAGTTTGAGCCGGACGATGGATATCGATACGGCTTACGGACGCGCTTTTTAGTTTGTCTTGGAGGTACTCACGCACATTCAGATCTGCGAGCAAATAGTCCGCATAAGTCCGACCGTCTGCGTACCAGACGGAGGTGTGCTCCTTGACGATTCCCAGGCGAATGCCAATGGGATGTACTTTCTGACCCATCTCTTCGACTCCGTTACTTGTCAGCAACCTTGACAGTGATATGGCAAGACCGCTTGACGATGCGATCAGCACGGCCTTTGGCACGTGGCATGATGCGCTTCAGCGAACGCCCTTCGTTGACGAAAACGGTGGAGACCTTCAGGTCATCAACGTCTGCGCCTTCGTTATGCTCGGCGTTGGCTACGGCCGACTCCAGCACTTTCTTCATGATCTCGGCGGCTTTCTTACTGCTGAAAGCCAACAGGTTGAGCGCTTCGCCCACCTTCTTCCCGCGGATCTGGTCGGCGACCAAGCGGGCTTTCTGGGCGGAGATTCGAGCGCCCGACAACTTAGCGGCTACTTCCATCGTTCCTTACCCCTTAACGCTTGGCTTTCTTGTCAGCCACGTGCCCGCGATATGTACGGGTACCGGCGAACTCGCCCAGTTTGTGGCCGACCATGTCTTCGTTCACGAGAACTGGAACATGTTGACGACCGTTATGCACAGCAATGGTCAGACCGACCATTTGTGGCAGGATCATGGAACGGCGCGACCAGGTCTTAACTGGTTTGCGATCGTTCTTTTCCGCCGCCACTTCGATCTTCTTCAGTAGGTGAAGATCAATAAAAGGACCTTTTTTCAGAGAACGTGGCACTGTCGTATCCCTCTATTTACTTGCGACGACGGACGATCATTTTGTCGGTACGCTTATTACCACGAGTCTTCGCGCCCTTAGTCGGGAAGCCCCATGGCGATACCGGATGACGACCACCAGAGGTACGACCTTCACCACCACCATGTGGGTGGTCAACCGGGTTCATGGCAACACCACGAACGGTTGGGCGAACGCCACGCCAGCGTTTGGCACCAGCTTTACCCAGCGAACGCAGGCTGTGCTCGGAGTTCGAGACTTCGCCCAGGGTCGCACGGCATTCAGCCAGGACTTTACGCATCTCACCAGAACGCAGACGCAGGGTCACGTAGACACCTTCACGAGCGATCAGCTGAGCCGAAGCACCAGCGGAACGAGCGATTTGCGCGCCTTTACCTGGCTTCAGTTCGATGCCGTGTACGGTGCTACCAACTGGAATGTTACGCAGTTGCAGAGCGTTGCCCGGCTTGATCGGTGCCAGAGCACCTGCGATCAGCTGGTCGCCAGCACTCACGCCTTTAGGGGCGATGATGTAGCGACGCTCGCCGTCTGCGTACAGCAGCAAAGCGATGTGAGCAGTACGGTTTGGATCGTATTCGATACGCTCGACAGTGGCAGCGATGCCATCTTTGTCGTTGCGACGGAAGTCGACCAGACGGTAGTGCTGCTTATGACCACCACCAACGTGACGAGTGGTAATACGGCCATTGTTGTTACGACCACCAGACTTCGATTTCTTCTCGAGCAGCGGTGCGTGAGGAGCGCCTTTATGCAGCTCCTGGTTGACCACCTTGACCACAAAACGGCGGCCAGGGGAAGTCGGTTTGCATTTAACGATTGCCATGATGCACCCCTTCCTTACTCAGCACTGCTGCTGAAATCGAGATCTTGGCCTGGCTGAAGGGAGATAACTGCCTTCTTCCAGTCATTACGCTTGCCCAGACCGCGAGCGGTACGCTTGCTCTTACCCAGAACGTTCAGGGTAGTAACGCGCTCCACTTTCACGCTGAACAGGCTTTCGACGGCCTTCTTGATTTCCAGCTTGGTTGCATCAGTAGCAACCTTGAAAACGAACTGGCCTTTCTTGTCTGCCAGAACCGTAGCCTTCTCGGAAACGTGCGGGCCAAGCAGAACTTTAAATACGCGTTCCTGGTTCATCCCAGCAGCTCCTCGAATTTCTTCACGGCCGACACAGTGATCAACACTTTGTCGTATGCGATCAGACTAACTGGATCGGAACCTTGCACGTCACGTACATCAACGTGTGGCAGGTTACGAGCAGCCAGGTACAGGTTCTGATCAACAGCGTCAGACACGATCAGAACGTCGGTCAGACTCATGTTGTTCAGCTTGCCCAGCAGATCTTTGGTTTTCGGAGTTTCAACAGCGAAATCCTGAACCACGACCAGACGATCAGTACGCACCAGCTCAGCAAGGATGGAACGCATTGCTGCGCGATACATCTTCTTGTTCAGCTTCTGGGAGTGATCCTGTGGACGAGCTGCGAAAGTGGTACCGCCGCCACGCCAGATTGGGCTACGGATAGTACCGGCACGAGCACGGCCAGTACCTTTCTGACGCCATGGGCGCTTGCCGCCACCGGAAACGTCGGAACGGGTCTTTTGCTGCTTGCTACCTTGACGGCCGCCGGCCATGTAGGCCACGACTGCTTGGTGAACCAGCGTCTCGTTGAATTCGCCGCCAAATGTCAGTTCGGAAACTTCGATCGCTTGAGCGTCATTTACATTTAATTGCATGTCAGCTTCCCCTTAACCGCGAGCCTTGGCCGCCGGACGTACAACCAGGTTGCCGCCAGTAGCGCCAGGAACAGCACCCTTGACCAACAACAGATTGCGTTCAGCGTCGACGCGCACTACTTCCAGGGACTGCACGGTCACGCGCTCAGCGCCCATATGACCGGACATTTTTTTGCCCTTGAATACACGACCAGGAGTCTGGCACTGGCCAATAGAGCCCGGGACGCGGTGGGAAACGGAGTTACCGTGGGTGTTATCTTGACCGCGGAAATTCCAACGCTTGATGGTACCGGCGAAGCCTTTACCTTTCGACTGACCGGTAACATCTACCAGTTGGCCAGCTGCGAAGATTTCTGCATTGATCAGATCGCCAGCTTGGTACTCGCCTTCTTCAAGGCGGAACTCCCAAACGCCACGACCGGCAGCAACGTTCGCTTTAGCGAAGTGACCTGCTTGAGCAGCAGTCACGCGCGAAGCACGACGCTCACCTACAGTGACTTGCACTGCACGATAGCCATCGGTTTCTTCAGTTTTGAACTGGGTGACGCGATTCGGCTCGATCTCAATGACCGTGACCGGAATGGAGACACCTTCTTCGGTGAAAATACGGATCATACCGCATTTACGACCGACTACACCAATAGTCATGTTGTAAACCTCATGAGTGTACGGGGCTTTCACCCGCTATGGCCGCCCATTTCAGAGCGTTACACGACTAAGACCGAGTCTTAGCCGAGGCTGATCTGCACTTCCACACCTGCCGCAAGATCAAGCTTCATAAGAGCATCAACGGTTTTATCCGTTGGCTGGACGATGTCCAGTACGCGCTTATGAGTACGGATCTCGTACTGGTCACGCGCGTCTTTGTTGACGTGCGGGGAGACCAGAACGGTGAACCGCTCTTTACGGGTAGGCAGTGGAATAGGACCACGCACTTGAGCACCAGTACGTTTCGCGGTTTCCACGATTTCCTGGGTGGATTGGTCGATCAGGCGATGGTCGAAAGCCTTCAACCTGATACGGATTTGCTGATTTTGCATTGGATTTCAGACTCCAGGCTGCTATTCCCACCGGGCGCAATACGCCCGTTAAAAGGAGGCGCAATTCTATAGACGGCCCCACAGAGTGTCAACCCAATAAAAAAGCCCCCGCAAGCGGGGGCTTTTTCATGAGTCGTCGATTACTCGATGACTTTGGCTACGACGCCAGCGCCGACGGTACGACCGCCTTCACGGATAGCGAAACGCAGACCATCTTCCATCGCGATGGTTTTGATCAGAGTGACAGTCATCTGGATGTTGTCACCTGGCATTACCATTTCAACGCCTTCTGGCAGCTCGCAGTTACCAGTCACGTCAGTAGTACGGAAGTAGAACTGTGGACGGTAGCCTTTGAAGAACGGAGTATGACGGCCGCCTTCTTCCTTGCTCAGAACGTACACTTCAGCAGTGAACTTGGTGTGCGGCTTAACGGTACCTGGCTTAACCAGAACCTGGCCACGCTCAACGTCGTCACGCTTGGTGCCACGCAGCAGAACGCCGCAGTTCTCACCAGCACGACCTTCGTCCAGCAGCTTGCGGAACATCTCAACACCGGTGCAGGTGGTTTTCTGAGTGTCGCGCAGACCAACGATCTCAACTTCTTCCTGGATGCGAACGATACCACGCTCAACACGACCAGTTACCACGGTACCGCGGCCGGAGATCGAGAATACGTCTTCGATCGGCATCAGGAACGGCTTGTCGATAGCACGCTCTGGCTCTGGGATGTAGGTATCCAGAGTTTCTACCAGCTTCTTAACAGCGGTAGTGCCCATTTCGTTGTCGTCTTGGCCGTTCAGAGCCATCAGAGCCGAACCGATGATGATTGGAGTGTCATCACCCGGGAAGTCGTAAGTGCTCAGCAGGTCGCGCACTTCCATCTCAACCAGTTCCAGCAGCTCAGCGTCGTCTACCATGTCAGCCTTGTTCAGGAAGACAACGATGTACGGAACGCCTACCTGACGGGACAGCAGGATGTGCTCGCGAGTTTGCGGCATCGGACCATCGGCAGCCGAGCAAACCAGGATCGCGCCGTCCATCTGGGCAGCACCAGTGATCATGTTTTTGACGTAGTCGGCGTGACCTGGGCAGTCAACGTGCGCGTAGTGACGAATGTTCGAGTCGTACTCTACGTGCGCAGTGTTGATGGTGATACCACGAGCTTTTTCTTCCGGGGCGCTGTCGATCTTGTCGAAGTCAACACGAGCCGAACCGAAAACCTCGGAGCAGACGCGAGTCAGTGCAGCAGTCAGAGTGGTTTTACCATGGTCAACATGACCAATGGTACCAACGTTGACGTGCGGCTTATTACGTTCGAACTTTTCCTTAGCCATCGAAATCACCCCTAGGAGAAGAATTGAGCAAGTCACACAAGCCATTAAAACAAAGGCAGATATTTTCATATCTGCCTTGTTATATGGAGCTCTTGAGCGGATTTGAACCGCTGACCTCACCCTTACCAAGGGTGTGCTCTACCAACTGAGCTACAAGAGCGAAACACTTTGCACAACCTGCAAACTTGGAGCGGGTAGCGGGAATCGAACCCGCATCATCAGCTTGGAAGGCTGAGGTTCTACCACTAAACTATACCCGCGGAGCCTGCAGCTCACGCTAAATCTGGTGGAGGGGGAAGGATTCGAACCTTCGAAGTCGTAGACGTCAGATTTACAGTCTGATCCCTTTGGCCGCTCGGGAACCCCTCCTAAGCGAGGCAGCATTCTACATCATGCCACCCTTCTGTCAAGCATTTTCTCATTAAAAACCTGAGGTTAGCTGCGTTGACCTTGCTTCGCTGCGTCTACCTCTAGAGGTCTTCACTGCGGAGCGGGCGCCATTCTATGCAAACTATTCGGCAGTTGCAATGCCTTCGCATGACATTATTTTATGTTTTAACTCATTGAATTCTTTAGCAAGATTCTGCAGCAGCGAATCATCCAGCAAATGCTTGCTTTCAGGAGCCACCCGCAACCAGTAACCAGAAGCATCAGGCAACCCCAAGGACTTCAATCGGACCTCCGCCCCCAATGCCGACAAACGCTGCTCGAGCATTTGAGCCTGATCACGACGAGCAAAACCACCTATATAGAGGCAATCGGCTTGAGCACTCCCCCCGTTGTCACGCCTAGAGAGCGCGCCAGACGACTCACTCAACAAGCGGATATCCTGCTGGGCCCCTTTATAAAGCGTCAGAGGTGTTACCTCCTTGGCACGTAAAGGCGCTTCCTGCTGATGCCAGACGTAATAGAACACATTGAGAACCAGGAGCAGCAGGAACAACCAGCGCATAGAAACCTCAGGACAATGGGCACGCCATAGCCAAGCCGACAAAAACCAGATCCGGAACCACTCGCCCTTGCGGCACAACCCCAGAAACCAGATCAGCATCACCACCGGTGAGAAATACTACGAAATCATCTCCCCAGTAACCACGCGCCAACTCCAACTGAGTCAGAACGAACCCCCTCAACATCAATGAGCAGCCGCGCTCTACCGCCTCAACCGTCGTACGACCCGGCAACAGGCTCACCAGCGCGCGTTCGGCAGACAAATCATCGTACCGAATTCGACGAGTGTGAGTTCTCAGCTGATTACGCATCAATGGCATCCCTGGGCAGATAAACCCCCCCAGGTGCTCGCCATCCGCAGCAATGAAATCCGCAGTAACCGCCGTCCCGAAATCGAGTACCAGACAGGCACCAGCTGCAAGGCGAAAGCCTCCCAGCATGGCAAGCCAGCGATCCAGGCCAAGTCGCTCAAACTCCTCATAACCATTTCGTACGCCGGCCATTTCTTTCGCAGGCACAGCACAGACCACCGCCACGCCAAAAGCCTGTACCAACATGGAAGCAAGCTTGCTCGTCTCCTCAGCCGTGCGCACGCTGACCAAACGGCAGCGGGTCAAAACCAAGCCGTTTAGCGTACGCAGATGCCCGACCAAAGCATCATCGGAATCAACCACACCCTCAGCAAATACCCCAAGCGCAGCATTATCCAGAACGCGCCATTTAATGAAGCTGTTTCCGCAATCAAGCTCAAGAATCATCACGTAACCTCAAGCTGAGCTCACCACCGCTGTAGACCTTCTCAACCCCATCCACCCTCAATCGCAATGCGCCCTGCTGATCGATGCCCATAACAACACCGTCTATTTTATTGACCCCAGCAATCAGAGACACCGCACTACCTTGCCACAAGTGATTCTGCTCCCATTCCTCTTGAATAGAGGAAAAGCCCTGGGTTTGGTGGCGCTCCAGGTAAGCCTTCAGCATCATGTTCAGCCGAGCAACCAACTGGTTGCGATCAACCTGCTTGCCGGACTCAAGCCGTACAGACGTCCACTGCTGATCAATCTCGTCGGTTTTCTGCATGCTGACGTTGATACCTACACCCAGAACTACATGACAGACATCAGCAGGATCCCCAACCAACTCCAACAGGATTCCGGCGATTTTTTTGCGTCCAACTAAAACATCGTTTGGCCACTTCAGGCCCGCACCAGCAATTCCAAACTCGCGCAAGGTTTGCATGACCGCCAGCCCGACTACCAAGCTGAGCCCTTCAAGCTGACGCATTCCACCATCGATACGCAGTACGAGGCTGTAATAAACATTTTCTGCAAAAGGGCTAGCCCATTTTCGCCCTCTCCGACCACGCCCCGCCGTCTGACGTTCAGCGAGCACCAGGAACGGCGTAGGCACACCACGCTCGACAGCCCTCAGTGCTTCGGCATTTGTAGAGTCGATAGAATCGAAAACCAGCACAGCCCAAGGGCAATCCTTTGATTGCTCGTAAATATCAGCCGGATCCAGAAGCGTCAGCGGAGCCGCCAACTGATAACCGCGGCCGCGAACTTTATGGATAGAGAGCCCCAACTCAGCCTCCAACTGCTGCAACTGCTTCCACACGGCACTGCGACTAACACCCAAGGCGGCACCAAGGGCCTGGCCCGAGTGAAACCGCCCATCCTTCAGAAGCTCCAACAATGTCAGCATGCAGATCTCGCCTCACAATGAGGCAGGCATGATAGCCATGCCTAAGGCTGTTGCATAGAAAGCGTGACCAGGCACAATCAAGCAGCTAGCAGCTGCAATTTGAAGTCGAAGGGCGCTGCTCTCCGTTGACTGGAAAGGTTTTTCCGCGCGCAAAAACAAAACCCCAACTGCTTTCGCAATTGGGGTTTCGGAATTTAATCTTGACGATGACCTACTCTCACATGGGGAAACCCCACACTACCATCGGCGATGCATCGTTTCACTTCTGAGTTCGGGATGGGATCAGGTGGTTCCAATGCTCTATGGTCGTCAAGAAATTCGGTGTGCCGAGCCGTCTTTCGACGTTTCAGCAAATTGGGTATGCGATAGTTTGTGTGTTTTCTCGAACTTTCGGTTCGTTTCGTCTTCACACACCGCAATCTGGCTGTTACGCGCAAATTGCTTGGGTGTTATATGGTCAAGCCTCACGGGCAATTAGTATTGGTTAGCTCAACG
>NZ_FOXG01000028.1:0-1170 GCF_900115645.1 Pseudomonas sp. NFPP07 | reverse complement strand
GCGGCACCCATGAAGTTGATGTTTATGTCACTGGAAGCGGAGGTAATCGAGGTGGTGCCATGACCTGGAAGTGGGCAGACGTGTTTGTCGCCCAGGCGAGCAGAGGGGAGCATTTATCATCCTTGCCTTAGCTGATCCGTGGGGGGAGGCTCTGATTCTTTGCAACTCCCCGAACCTAGCAAGTGGCGAAAGGCAAGGCTGTAAGACGATTCTGAACTTTGATGAGGTGGCTGTTTTGGTAGTTCGCCTCTTACGGGTCTACAGACAAAAAAACGCCCCGACCGGGATCGAGGCGAGCTCCCACTCTACCGACCATTAACGCCAGTCGTTAAAGCGAGTTGGGCCATACCTTCAATGCGTTTATGGCAGCTGCCTATTCGGCAGTGAACGTTCTCCTGGTTGCAGCAGTTGGGGTTGATTGTTTCTAAGCTGCCTATTCGGCAGTGAACATCGACAGCCTGCGCTGACGGGCTCAGGGTGTTTTCTAAGCTGCCTATTCGGCAGTGAACGTGGGGATAAACGCCGCGGATCTCGGGGTGAATTTCTAAGCTGCCTATTCGGCAGTGAACATGTCGATGCTGATGTTGCGCGGCCTGCCAATTTTCTAAGCTGCCTATTCGGCAGTGAACTACCGACGCGATCGAATCACTTGGGGTAGACATTTCTATGCTGCCTATTCGGCAGTGAACCGCTCGAGCAGGGCGGCACGATCGGGGAAGTATTTCTAAGCTGCCTATTCGGCAGTGAACCGGATGGGCAAGGCGCTGACCGTCACGATCTCTTTCTAAGCTGCCTATTCGGCAGTGAACCAGCGCAAGACCGACGAGTGGGCTGAATTCATTTTCTAAGCTGCCTATTCGGCAGTGAACCTGAAGTCGCTGACGTGTGGTTCACCAGTATTTTTCTAAGCTGCCTATTCGGCAGTGAACAGAAAGGTCTTGCAGACGCCGGCGTTGCGCGCTTTCTAAGCTGCCTATTCGGCAGTGAACGTGTCTGGGGCAAGTACGGTCTGGATGTTCCATTTCTAAGCTGCCTATTCGGCAGTGAACCAGCCATTTGGCCATGTCCGCCAGCTCAAACTTTTCTAAGCTGCCTATTCGGCAGTGAACCTATGGCCCGAGGGTGACGACGGCCGCTATCTTTTCTAAGCTGCCTATTCGGCAGTGAACG
>NZ_FOXG01000020.1:0-14089 GCF_900115645.1 Pseudomonas sp. NFPP07 | reverse complement strand
CGATCGCAGCCTGCGGCAGCGGCTACAGGGATCGCAGGGCTGGCGGCTACTGCTGGTAGACCTTTTTCAGCAGCCTGAGCAGCTCTTCGCGTTCCTGGTCGTCGAGGGAGGCGGTGGCGTCCTGGTCGCTTTCGGCGGCGATCAGCTTCAGCTCCTTGAGCAGGGTCTCGCCGGTCTTGCTGAGGAAGATCCCGTAGGAGCGCTTGTCCGGCTTGCAGCGTACCCGCACGGCCAGCGCCCGTTCTTCCAGCTTGTTCAGCAGCGGCACCACCTGCGGCGGCTCGATGGCCAGTGCCCGGGCCAGGTCGGCCTGCATCAGCCCGGGATGCTGCTCGATGATAGCCAGGGCCGAGAACTGCGCCGGCCGCAGGTCGTGGCTCGACAGGCGGCCAATCAGGTTCTGGAACAGTTTCAGCTGCGCCCGGCGCATGGCATAACCGATCAGGTCGTCCAGGGCGGAGTCCAGGGGCGCCTGGGTTTCGCTGTCGGCGACGGGGGCCTCGGCGGCGGTGGCTATCTTGTTGGAAGACTTGGCCATTGCAGGGGAAATCCTCGGGCTGGCGGTTAATAAGACTATCTAGTTTGCCGGGATTGTCCGGGGATAGCCATGACCGATGGCCGATGCCTTGGCGTTGAAGCGCTTCGGGCATCTGTGAAAGCTTGGTTAATTTTATTAATGGTTAATTGACATAACTAATTTGCCGGTTTAGTTTTTGCCCATCTCAAGCCAAGAACAAAGAGAGCAATCGCCATGAGCAACTACGAAGGTCGCTGGACAACCGTCAAGGTCGAGATCGAAGAGGGGATCGCCTGGGTCATCCTCAACCGCCCGGAAAAACGCAACGCCATGAGCCCGACCCTGAACCGCGAGATGGTCGATGTGCTGGAGACGCTGGAGCAGGATCCGGCCGCCGGCGTGCTGGTGTTGACCGGGGCGGGCGAAGCCTGGACCGCGGGCATGGACCTCAAGGAGTACTTTCGCGAAGTGGACGCCGGCCCGGAAATCCTCCAGGAAAAGATCCGCCGCGAAGCCTCGCAATGGCAATGGAAACTGCTGCGCATGTACGCCAAGCCGACCATCGCCATGGTCAACGGCTGGTGCTTCGGCGGCGGCTTCAGCCCATTGGTGGCCTGCGACCTGGCGATCTGCGCCGATGAAGCGACCTTCGGCCTGTCGGAAATCAACTGGGGCATCCCGCCGGGCAACCTGGTGAGCAAGGCCATGGCCGACACCGTGGGCCATCGCCAGTCGCTGTACTACATCATGACCGGCAAGACCTTCGGCGGGCAGAAAGCCGCCGAGATGGGCCTGGTCAACGAAAGCGTGCCGCTTGCGCAACTGCGCGAAACCACTGTCGAGCTGGCGCGCAACCTGCTGGAGAAGAACCCGGTGGTGCTGCGGGCCGCCAAGCATGGCTTCAAGCGCTGCCGCGAACTGACCTGGGAGCAGAACGAGGATTACCTGTACGCCAAGCTCGACCAGTCGCGCCTGCTGGACACCGAAGGCGGCCGCGAGCAGGGCATGAAGCAGTTCCTCGACGACAAGAGCATCAAGCCCGGCCTGCAGGCTTACAAACGCTGATGGCAACCCGGCGGGCAGCAGTGCCCGCCCGCTGTTCGGCGCAGCGCCCAGGCGCTGGCGTGAACCGCTCCACTGTATTCCCGATAAAGACAATAAAGAGGAATCACCATGCTGGACGTGCCCCTGCTGATAGGCGGCCAGTCGTGCCCCGCCCGCGACGGTCGAACCTTCGAACGGCGTAATCCGGTGACCGGCGCAGTCGTCTCGCGCGTCGCCGCCGCCACCCTGGAAGACGCGGACGCCGCCGTGGCCGCGGCCCAGGCGGCATTCCCGGCCTGGGCGGCGCTGGCGCCCAATGAGCGACGCAGCCGCCTGCTGCGCGCGGCCGGGCAATTGCAGGCGCGCAGCGCGGAGTTCATCGCCACCGCCGGCGAGACCGGGGCCATGGCCAACTGGTACGGCTTCAACGTGCAGCTGGCGGCGAATCTCCTGCGCGAAGCCGCGTCCATGACCACCCAGATCAATGGCGAGGTCATCCCCTCCGATGTCCCCGGCAGCTTCGCCATGGCCCTGCGCCAGCCGTGCGGCGTGGTGCTGGGCATCGCGCCGTGGAACGCCCCGGTGATCCTCGCCACCCGCGCCATCGCCATGCCGCTGGCCTGTGGCAATACCGTGGTGCTCAAGGCGTCCGAGCTGAGCCCGGCGGTGCATCGGCTGATCGGCCAGGTGTTGCAGGAGGCCGGACTCGGTGACGGCGTGGTCAACGTCATCAGCAACGCGCCCGAGGATGCCCCGGCCATTGTCGAGCGGCTGATCGCCAACCCGGCGGTGCGCCGGGTCAACTTCACCGGCTCGACCCGGGTCGGGCGCATTGTCGGCGAGCTTTCGGCGTGGCACCTCAAGCCGGCCCTGCTGGAGCTGGGCGGCAAGGCACCGCTGCTGGTGCTGGAGGACGCCGACCTGGATGCCGCGGTGCAGGCCGCGGCCTTTGGCGCCTACTTCAACCAGGGGCAGATCTGCATGTCCACCGAGCGCCTGATCGTCGATGCCCGGGTGGCCGAGGACTTTGTCGCCAGGCTGTCGGCGAAGATCGCCAGCTTGCCGGCGGGCAACCCGGAGGCCGCGGATTCGGTGCTCGGTTCGCTGGTGGACGCCAGTGCCGGCACGCGCATCAAGGGGCTGATCGACGATGCCCTGGGCAAGGGCGCGACCCTGGTTGTCGGTGGTCAACTGGAGGGCAGCATTCTGCAGCCGACCTTGCTCGACGGCGTCACCGAGGCCATGCGCCTATATCGCGAAGAGTCCTTCGGGCCGGTGGCGGTGGTGCTGCGCGGCGAGGGCGACGAAGCGCTGCTGCGGCTGGCCAACGACTCCGAGTTCGGTCTGTCGGCGGCGATCTTCAGCCGCGACACCGGGCGCGCCCTGGCCCTGGCCCAGCGGCTCGAATCGGGCATCTGCCATATCAATGGTCCGACCGTGCACGACGAGGCGCAGATGCCGTTTGGCGGGGTCAAGGCCAGCGGCTACGGCAGCTTTGGCGGCAAGGCGGCCATCGAGCAGTTCACCCAGTTGCGCTGGATTACCCTACAGAACGGTCCACGGCACTACCCGATCTGAACTCCGGCCCCCGGACCCAACAATCACAAGGCCCCAGCCCCTGGCTGCCAGGTCCCCGGCCGAGTTCGCCGGCGATGGGCCTTGATGGAGGACAAACACGTGAATTCCGAATTCAGATCGCCAGCGCCGAACGCGGCCGACGCGCCGCCTTATCGACAGGTGACCATCGCCCATCCCGCGGTCGAGGTCAGCGAAGAGCAGGGCATCCTGCACATGCGTTCCCTGGAGCCCCTGACCGAGCTGCCGAGGCGCCTGTTGGACCGCCTGGTGCATTGGGCCTGGGAGCGCCCGCAGCAGACTTTTGTCGCCGCACGCCAGGACGGCGGCGACTGGCGCCGGGTGAGCTACGCGCAGATGCTGGCCAGCGTGCGCGCCATCGCCCAGAGCCTGCTGGGCTATGGCCTGTCGGCCGAGAGGCCGCTGGTGCTGCTTTCCGGCAACGATATCGAGCACCTGCAACTGGCCCTGGGGGCGATGTATGCCGGCATTCCTTATTGCCCGGTGTCGCCGGCTTATTCGCTGTTGTCCCAGGATTTCGCCAAGTTGCGGCATGTCTGCGACCTGATGCAGCCCGGGCTGGTGTTCGTCAGCGACGGCGCGGCTTTCCAGCGGGCAATCGACGCCGTGCTGCCGGGCGACACGCCGCTGATCGTGGTGCGTGGCGCCGTGATGGGCAGGCCGCAGCGCGACTTCGCCAGCCTGTTGCAACACCCCGGCGATGCCGAAGCCGAAGCGGCGTTCGCCGCCACCGGCCCGGACAGCATCGCCAAGTTTCTCTTCACCTCGGGTTCGACCAAGCTGCCCAAGGCGGTGGTCACCACCCAGCGCATGCTCTGCGCCAACCAGCAGATGCTGTTGCAGACCTTTCCGGTGTTCGGCGAGGAACCCCCGGTACTGGTGGACTGGTTGCCGTGGAACCACACCTTCGGCGGCAGTCACAACCTCGGCATCGTGCTCTACAACGGCGGCACCTTTTACCTGGACGACGGCAAGCCGACGGCCCAGGGCTTTGCCGAAACCCTGCGCAACCTCAAGGAAATCGCCCCCACCGCCTACCTGACGGTGCCCAAGGGTTGGGAAGAACTGGTCAATGCCCTGGAGCAGGACGGCGAGTTGCGCGAGCGCTTCTTCTCACGCATGAAGCTGTTCTTTTTCGCCGCGGCCGGCCTGTCCCAGAGGGTCTGGGACCGCCTCGACCAGGTGGCGCAAGCCCATTGCGGCGAACGCATCCGCATGATGGCCGGGCTCGGCATGACCGAGGCGTCGCCGTCCTGCACCTTCACCACCGGGCCCTTGTCCATGGCCGGCTATATCGGCCTGCCGGCCCCGGGTTGCGAAGTGCGCCTGGTGCCGGTGGACGGCAAGCTGGAAGGGCGTTTTCGCGGGCCGCACATCATGCCGGGCTACTGGCGCGCGCCGCAGCAGACCAGCGATGCGTTCGACGAGCAGGGTTTCTACTGCTCCGGCGATGCGCTGAAGCTGGTCGACGCCGCCGACCCGCAACTGGGCCTGATGTTCGACGGGCGCATCGCCGAGGACTTCAAGCTCGGCTCCGGAGTGTTCGTCAGCGTCGGCCCGTTGCGCAATCGCGCGGTGCTCGAAGGCTCGCCCTATGTGCAGGACCTGGTGGTGACCGCGCCGGACCGCGAGTGCCTGGGGGCTCTGGTGTTTCCGCGGCTGTACGAATGCCGGCGGCTGGCCGGCTTGCCCGCGAATGCCAGCGATGCCGAGGTCCTGGCCAGCGCGCCGGTGCGGCGTTGGTTCGGCGATTGGCTGCAACGCCTCAACCGCGAGGCCAGCGGCAACGCCAGCCGCCTGGAGTGGATCGCGCTGCTCGACGAACCGGCCTCCATCGACCGTGGGGAAATCACCGACAAGGGCTCGATCAACCAGCGCGCGGTGCTGCAGTGGCGGGCCGACAAGGTCGAGGCGCTGTATCGCGGCGAGGAGTCTTCGATCCTGCGGGCCGAGCCTGGCCGGTGAGTGTCGCGGCCCCTGAGGGCCGCAATGTCGCCAGTGGCGTGGCTCAATCCACGCCCCTGGCGTTCAGTTGAACCCGCTTCTAGCCAGCGACTTTTTTCTATAGCCTACGGCTGCGCTTCGCCCGGGCGATGGCGTGTGGTGCGAGCAGGGTTTTCTGTGGATGCCAGAATTCAACGTACACTGATATCTGCGTTCGGCAGGGTAAAAAAGGCGAGGGTGTATGGCGGTTGAACGACGGGATTTCAGTGGCTGCATGAAGGGCAAGAACCTGCGTTACCTGGAAGAGGCGCGGGTGGCGCCCGCGGCCCATGCGCGGGCGGGCTTCCTGCTGCTCGAGCACTTCTCGTTGCCGGCCTTCACCCAGGCCCTGGATACCATCGTCACCGCCAACCTGCTGCGTCCCGCCTTGTTCTCCTCAACGACCTTTGGCTTGCAGGACGGCGAGGTCACCAGCGACCTCGGGCTGGTGATCCGTCCCGATGCGCGCCTGACCGCGGCGGCGCTCAAGGACCTCGACCTGTTGGTGATCTGCGGTGGCTATCGCACGGAGCTCAAGGCCGATCCGCAGCTGAGCAGCCTGCTGAAAAGCGCCGCCGAGCAGGGCATCAGCCTGGCTGGGTTGTGGAACGGGGCCTGGTTCCTCGGCGTCGCGGGGCTGCTCGAAGGCTACCGTTGTGCGATCCACCCGGAGCATCGTCCGGCGCTGGCGGAGATTTCCAAGGTCACCCATGTCACCAGCGAGGCCTTTGTGGTGGACCGCGACCGGCTCACGGCGTCCAGTCCCGCCGGCGCCTTCCATATGGCCCTGGAATGGATCAAGGGGCTGCACGGCAAGGCGCTGGTCGAGGGCATCGAGGACATCCTGTCGTTCGAGGAATCCCGCTACCGGCGCATCAAGCCGACCATGCATGTGTCGTTGAGCGCGCCCTTGCGCGAGGTGGTCAATCTGATGGACGCCAACCTCGAGGAACCGCTGCAAATGGACCAGCTGGCGGAGTATGCCGGGCGTTCCCGGCGGCAGATCGAGCGCTTGTTCAAGGAGCAGTTGGGCACCACCCCGCAGCGCTACTACCTGGAATTGCGCATCACCGAAGCGCGTCGATTGCTGCAGCACACCGAACTGTCCCAGGTCGAGGTGCTGGTGGCCTGCGGCTTCGTCTCGCCGAGCCATTTCAGCAAGTGCTACAGCTCGTATTTCGGCTATCGGCCGTCGAAGGAAAAGCGCCTGGTGAAATGATCGCGGGCGTCAGTATCTATCAGCTTTCGAGCCACCAATATAAAAGTGTCTCATCCTCGTCATCATCCAGGTTTTTATAGATGTTGGAGTAGTACCACTGAATCCCTGTTCTATCTCGAAACCTGTTAAAGAAGTCGTTGATCTTCTCCAGTCCATTGCGTGCAGGAACCGCTAATGACAGGTTTCCCTCAAATACACCGTCCAGTGTTCCACCCAGCTCACAAACTACACCGTTTTCCAGCAAGGCTATGTCTTCTTGAGGAATAGAGTCTGCATAGATCTGGATGCAGAAATTTCCGCCTCGTTTCAAGACGACGGCAGGTGCTTCTTTATCTTTGATTGAAACAATATCTCCTCGTGCCAGGTTCAGCGCGATACCAGGGGAGGAGAGCAACTCGTAAGTATCCTGGTCAATCTTGCGAGCAGGCAGCTCTTCAAAAAAAGGGCCGTCATCATCTGTTACATAAACTTGAATCAGAACAGGTGCTTCTTTATCGCTCATACACTACTCCGTAGCTGTTCTGCTCAATGCACGCATCCATGTTGATAGGGAATGAAGCTTCTGGTGCCAGGGCTGTTCCAGGAGCCAATGTGTTTGTAGTGGAGTTGAATTTGCAGGGGAGATATTTAAATCAATATTGTTCATTAGCGATGTGCTCGTGAGAGGCCGACTGACTCGGGGTCATCGATTTTTTGAAATCACACTGTTCATGTATTGATTCAAATCGCGCAGGTCCTGAATGCTCCAGGCGTGCGGCGGTATCTTTACACCATTCTCCCGCAAGGTTCTCGGAATCAGGTCGCCATTGGGGCGAAGTATTATCGATGACACGATAACGCCCGGATAATCATTGAGCCGTTTCTTGAACACGGGGGTTGTAAGGTCAGGTGTTGGAGGGGTGCTTTTATTGGCCAGTGGTCCGGTTCCTTTGATATCGGCTCCGTGGCATACGGCACAGCGCTGCGAATAGAGGTTTTTCCCATTATTGTCGGCGAAGGACAGTGATGTTTGAGTGAGCGACAGAGCGCCTAGCGAAGCGATGAGCAATACCTTTACTTTCATTTTTCATACGTCCTTGTTGTGTCAATCAGCCTGAATCGAGGGCAAAGGCTTGTCAGCCTTCCATCCAGACATCTTCGTAGCCTTGGTTGTCGATGATGAACTTGGCGCCAGCGGGCAGGCAGAGGTAATTCAGCACCTGTGGCAGCATTTCACTGAGATGCTCAGTGTGAACCGCTTGATAAAAATCATCAGCGCTCGAATGTTCTCCGCAGTGAATAAACCAACTGACATTACCTCCCTCCGGCAGCGAAATTCGCGTGCCATAAATAGGGGACTTGCCCAGGGTGGCAATCGCAATGGCGACCATTTCTTCTGGTGGAAGTACGGGCAGTCCGTATTTTTCACAGATGTCTTTTTGCATATTAGGTAGTGCCTCAGGGTACTTCGATGGCGAACGGTACACCCATTCCTAAATCGCCTTCCAGCCAGCGCGGCATGGCCCGGCCGACCTGGCTTAAAGCTCCTTGGCCTTGCGCCCGCGCGGCTTGGATTTTACCGGCACGCTGTCGCCATATTCGCTCCACCAGATGGCCAGCGCCTCCATCGTCGGCCCCAGCGCGCGGGCCTTGGCGGTGATCTCGTATTCGACCCGTGGCGGCACTTCGGCGAATACCGTGCGCGACACCAGGCCGTCGCTTTCCAGCTCGCGAAGCTGCGCGGTCAGCATGTGCTGGGTGATGCCGCTAATGGCTTTTCGCAACTCGCCGAAGCGGTAGATCCGCTGATTGAGTAACCACATGATTTCCAGCTTCCACTTGCCTGAGAGCAAGGCGAATGCCCGGCGCATTTCCTCATGCATGTTGATCGTGGTGCTGTCATTAGTCTGCTTTTCCATACTAACCATCACTTTTTCATCCTACTTGTGGCTTTTCATGTTAGGCGACATCTTTGCCTCACGTCGACGTAACCACCCACATTCAGGAAAAAACTCATGATCGAACACGCTTCATATTGGCTCAGCACCACGCTGTTGTCGGTGCTCTATGTGACCTCCGCGACGCTGTACGTGGTCAAGCGCGACTGGGTTCGCCAGGCCCTCGTCGACCTCGGTTATCCCACCTATCTGGTGGCGGGCCTGATCGTGGTGAAGGTGCTGGCGGTGCTGGCCATTGTCTCGCGCTTCAGCGTGGCGCTGAGCGACCTCGCGTATGCCGGGATGCTTTACCACCTGCTGCTGTCGGCGGTGGCGCACCTGGGGGTACGCAAACCTCGCGGCGCATTGCCGGCGGCGGTGTGCCTGGTACTGCTGGGCGTTTCCTTCCTGACGCAGAACGCCGCTCGCGAACTGCCATCGCCCTATGGCCAGCTCCCGGCGGCACACCTGGCAACCCTCTGACCCATTGGAGAACAACATGGCTCGACTCAACGGAAAAATTGCCATCGTCACCGGCGCCAGCCGTGGCATCGGCCGCGCCACCGCGAAGCTGTTCGCGGCAGAAGGCGCCAGGGTGGCGGTGCTTTCGCGCACCGCCGAACACATCGATCGCGTGGTCGCCGATATCCAGGCCGCGGGCGGCACCGCGCTGGGCGTGGCCTGCGATATCGCCGATCCCGCCCAGATCGACGCTGCCGTGAAGCAGGTGGTGGCGGCCTATGGCGGCATCGACATCCTCGTCAACAACGCTTTCGATCCCATGGCGGTCTCGTCGTCGGTCCTCGAACTGTCGGTCGAGCAGTTGCAGCGCAATTTCGAGATGGGGCCGATTGCCTATCTGCGGACGATGCAAGCCTGCCATCCTTACCTCAAGGCGAGCGGGGCGGGCAGGGTGATCAACTTTGCCTCGCTGGCCGGGGTCCTCGGCATGGTCGGCTACGGCCCCTACAACATGGCCAAGGAAGCGGTGCGCGCCTTGACCCGCTCGGCGGCGCGCGAGTGGGGGGCGGACGGGATCACCGTGAACAACGTCCTGCCGGTGGCGGACACCTGGGGCGCGGCCGACGGGCCGCCACCGAGCAACGCGCTGGCCCGCCATGGCTCGCCGGAGGAAGACATCGCCCCGGTGGTGCTGTTCCTCGCCAGCAAGGATGGGCAGTACCTCACCGGCTAACAGCCTGACGCCTGACGGCGGCCAGATCATCGACAGCGCGCGCTGACACCCGGCCCTGTGCTGTCGATTGTCTTAACGCCGACCACCGCTCACGCCGCCACGTTCGTTGCCCTGAAAGGCTTGCGCGTGGCGGCACGGGCGGCCAATACCGCCAGCACGGCGGCCACCACCAGCAGTGCCGCGCTCAGTTCGAAGGTCGCCCGATAACCGCTCAGGTCGAAGGCCAGGCCGCCCGCCGTGGCGCCCGCGGCAATCGCCAGCTGGACGATCGCCACCATCAATCCGCCGCCGGCTTCCGCATCGTCCGGCAGCGCCCGGGTCAGCCAGGTCCACCAGGCGACCGGAGCGGCGGTCGCCACCAGGCCCCAGAGGCCCAGCAAGACCGTGGTGACCGACACCGAGGCGCCAAGCGCCACCAGGGCCATGGCGATCGCCGCCATCATCAGCGGGATGATGATCAGCGTGCGATACAGGGCGTTTTTCAGGAAGGTTTCGATCAGGAAGGTGCCCGCCAGGCCGGCCAGGCCGATCACCAGCAACATCAGCGACAGGGTGGTGACACTGACCTGGGTGACCGTCTCCAGGAAGGGCCGCAGGTAGGTGAACAGCATGAACTGGCCCATGAAAAACAGGCTGACCGCGAGCATGCCCAGGGCCACCGGCATTCTTTTCATCAGGCTGAAGATATTGCCGGTGCCGGCGGCCGGCTGCGCTTTCAGCGACGGCAAGCTGGCCAGCAGCCAGACGGCGGCGAGGGCAGCCACCGGCACCACGCAGAAGAACGCCCCGCGCCAGCCGATCAGGGAACCCAGGAAGCTGCCCAGGGGCGCCGCGATCACGGTCGCCAGGGCGTTGCCGCCATTGACGATGGCCAGGGCACGCGGCACCTGGTCTTCGGGCACCAGGCGCATGGCCGTGGCCGCCGACAACGACCAGAAACCGCCGATGGCCACGCCGATCAGCGCGCGGCCGGCCATGAAGGTCAAGTAGTCCGGGGCGAACGCCACCACGGTTCCGGAGACGATCATCAGCAGGGTCAGGGACAGCAACAGCCGCTTGCGCTCGACCCGGGCCGCCACCGAGGCGATCAGCAGGCTGGTGAACAGGGCAAACAGCCCGGAGACGGAAATGCCCTGGCCGGCTTGCCCCTCGCTGACCTGCAGATCGGCCGCGATCGGGGTCAGCAGGCTGACTGGCATGAACTCGGAGGCCACCAGGGCAAAGGCGGCGAGGGCCATGGCCAGCACGGCGCCCCAGGTGTGTCGGGGTTCGGGCGATTCGACGTGAGAGGTAGCGCTCATGGCGACAGGTTTCCTGTGTGGCTGGAAGCGTCCGTGCTGACCGCCGGGCGTTGCCGGCCGGGTCTGCGGACGCTTCGATGCATAAATGGGTACGCGCCGCCGGTGGAAGACCGGGCAGGCGCGTGAATGGCGATCGGGACCGGCCCGGTGCTGGAGCGGCTCCGGTCGCGGCAGAAGGAAAACGCGACACCGGTGCCGCGAAGCAAAGGGTGCCCAAGCCGGGCACCCAGCGGACTACCAGGGGTTGCCCTGGAGGAACGGGATCAGGCGCTTGCCGCGCTCAGCCCGCCAGGGTGGCGTTGTCGATGACGAAGCGGTACTTGACGTCGCCCTTGAGCATGCGTTCGTAGGACTCATTGATCTGGTCCGCGCGCACCAGCTCGATGTCGGCGACGATGCCGTGCTCGGCACAGAAGTCGAGCATCTCCTGGGTCTCGGCAATGCCGCCGATCATCGAGCCGGCGAGGGTCCGGCGCTTCATGATCAGGTTGAATACATTGGGCGAGGCATGCGGAGTCGCCGGGGCGCCCACCAGGGTCATGCCGCCGTCGCGCTTGAGCAGCACCAGAAAGGCGTCGAGATCGTGGGGCGCGGCCACGGTGTTGAGGATCAGGTCGAAGCTCTTGGCGTGGGCGGCCATTTCCCCGGCGTTGCGCGACACCACCACTTCGTCGGCGCCCAGTTGGCGGGCGGCCTCGCGCTTGGAGTCGGAGGTGGTGAACGCCACCACATGCGCGCCCAGGGCATGGGCCAGCTTGATGCCCATGTGGCCCAGGCCACCGATACCGACCACGCCGACCTTCTTGCCGGGCCCGACCTTCCAGTGGCGCAGCGGCGAGTAGGTGGTGATGCCCGCGCACAGCAGCGGCGCGACGGCGGCCAGCTGCTCCTCGGGGTGGCGGATGCGCAGCACGTAGCGTTCGTGGACCACGATCTGTTGCGAGTAGCCGCCCAGGGTCCAGCCCGGGGCGTCCGGCGTCGGGAAGTTGTAAGTGCCGATCATGCCGTCGCAGTAGTTCTCCAGGCCGTCCTCGCAGTCGGCGCAGTGCTTGCAGCTGTCGACGATGCAGCCGATGCCGACCAGGTCGCCCGGGCGGAAGCCGTGCACATGGGCACCGACCGCCGCGACCCGGCCGACGATCTCGTGGCCGGGCACGCAGGGAAACTGCGTGCCTGGCCACTCGGCGCGTACCTGGTGCAGGTCCGAGTGGCAGATGCCGCAGAAGGCGATGTCGATCTGCACGTCATGGGCGCCGGGGGCGCGGCGGGTGATCTGCAGTGGTTCCAGAGGTTGGTCGCCCGCATGGGCGCCATAGGCGTTGACTAACATTGCACACTCCATCCAGCGTTACGTTGGACGACCATTTTCCCGGGCAGGCGCAGGCGGCCAGTAGTGCATTTCGCTGGAATTCTTGCCTGATTCTCTGGGCTTTGGTTTTTTCGGTAGGACCGGCACCGGGGCCGGGTTAACGTCTGGCAAGGAGGGTACACACCGACATGACACGCCCACACGACACCCGCGCCCAGGCGCCCCAGGAAACACTCGCGCGCCTCATTGGCGCCTGGATCAAACACTCGGGAGACTGCTCGACAGCGATCCCCGGCCTGGTTTTTTTTCGCCGCGAGATCCCTTCGCCACCCGCCGTATGCATGGTCGAGCCGAGCATCATCCTCGTCGCCCAGGGAGCGAAACAGCTGTGGGTCGGCGGCGAAGCCTACCCGTACGACCCCTCGCGCTTTCTCGTGACCTCACTGGACCTGCCGGCCAATTCCGAGGTGACGGCGGCCAGCCTGGAACAACCCTGCCTCGGGCTGGGCTTCAAGCTCGACCCGCGCATGCTGGCGGAGCTGGCCGCCCAGGGCGGGCTGCTGCAACCTCGCGATCGAGGCACAGGCAAGGGCGTGGGCATCGGCACCGCGACGCCGGCCATGCTGGCCTCGTTCGTGCGCCTGCTGGAGTTGCTGGACGAGCCCGAAGCCATTCCGGTGCTGGCGCCGCTGATCCAGCGCGAGATCCACTACCGCTTGCTGCTGAGCGACCAGTCGGCGCGGCTGCGGCAGATCGCCTCCGTCGACGGCCAGGGCCACCGCATCGCCAGGGCCATCGACTGGCTGAAATTGAATTACACCGCGCAACTGCGGGTCGACGAACTCGCCGCCCGGGTGCAGATGAGCACGCCGACCTTTCACCACCATTTCCGCCAACTCACCGCCATGAGCCCGCTGCAATACCAGAAATGGCTACGCCTGACCGAAGCCAAACGCCTGATGATGAACGAACATCTGGACGTGTCGAGTGCGGCCTTCAAAGTCGGTTATGAAAGCCCGTCGCAGTTCAGTCGGGAGTACAGCCGGCTGTTTGGCGCAGCGCCCAGGCGGGATATTGCGCAGTTGCGGGGGGTGTAGGGTAGGGGGCGAGTGGGAGGTGCTGGGCTTGCGGGATTTGATTACGCCCTCGATTGAATGTCCGCGGTTTCTAATAGGAGACCGCGAACACCCCAAAAGCGGTCATTCGCGAAAGGTAGTAATCGGCCAATTGCGGTAGCTCAACAGGCTCGCCCTCGCTTGAGGATTAGCTGAGTGATATACCGCTGGTTGGGTCTTTGCATGGCAATCAATAGGCAATCTCATGACGCGATGCTCAATTTATAGCGGGTTGGTTTTGGTGGGCTACTCGGCGCTCGATTACGGAGATCCCCCCATGGGCGTTGCTTCAGGCCAATTCGAGCCTGCCGATGGGTACGCAGCTATCCAGAACGAGTGTTCCACGAATCACCACGATCAGACCGGCCTGGATCTTTCTGTTCAAACCGAAGCGGGTCTGGTTATTCCATGTGCGGGCCTGGGCATCTTGGATTACTCCAAAGAGCTACCGCCACCTTGCATCGAAGTGAACATTTTCGGTATTCCACATCCTCTCTATGGTGAGTTGTTTCCTCGGCAGGTCACTCTGTATGAGCATCAAGTTAGCTAATCGTAATGCCCCGCCTGTGTCCGCTATGAGTTGTGGATTCAACCGGTCGACGCAACAGATTGGCTAAATCGTTCAGCGGGTGTTTCGTAGTCTAGTGTTTTCCGAGGGCGGCTATTTAGCTGCCTTGCGACTTCATTGAGCGTGGCTTGCGAGTGATCCGCAAGGTCGGTTCCTTTCGGGAAGTACTGCCTTAACAACCCGTTGGTGTTCTCATTCGATCCCCGTTGCCAAGGACGATGAGGATCGCAGAAGTAGACCTTGATGTCGGTAGCCACCGTAAAGCGCTTATGGTCAGCCATCTCTTTTCCGCGATCCCACGTCAGCGATTTGTAGAGTTCTTGGGG
>NZ_FOXG01000014.1:38082-111209 GCF_900115645.1 Pseudomonas sp. NFPP07 | reverse complement strand
ACTGGAAAACGCTCAGCAATCCCTCACCGGGTGACCATCCAGTCCCTGAAAGCCCCGCGTGGTGGAACGTGCCCGCTGAGGGCGACCAATCGGCCTACCTACGCAAGGTCAATGCCCGTCGCTATCTGTTGGCGGAACATCTCGACGCCTATGCCCAAATGGCCGAGCAACAAGATCCCGGCCTATGGCTGAACGCTCAGTTGGCCTTGGCTGATGCTTGGGGCTGGCAATCATCGGAGCAACTGGAGTTCTTGTTGGCCCAGAGTTTAAAGGAAACAGACGGTACACTTGCCGAGCGCTGGCAGGCGCCCCCTGAGGAAACTCCGGCAGCTCATTTCCAGCGGGTTTATAAGGCAACGCAATTTTGGCAAGGAGACGCCTCGCAATGACACGAACATTTAAAAGCCTGTTTTGGGGTTCCTGCGTGGCCCTGGCAGCAGGGTGCGCTATTGGTAAATCGGAAAGCTTTATCTTTACCACCGATATGCCTTCTAACTTTACTTACGAAGCCGTGGCTCAATATGCTCCCGTCAAGGGAGAAACCTGTACGGTTAAAAAGCCGGATGTTGGTTACAATCAAAGATGGCGTTTAGAATTCAGGGAAAAATACAAGCCTGACTCTGAAATCCCCATTTATCGCACTGTCGAAGGTTGCCGGCTGGTTATCTATCGCGTCGAGTTAGATATTTATGCAGCTTATGGAGAAGATCGTGGAGACTTCGGCAGCGATACGGCAGTAATTGTTGTTCGCGAGCAACTTGAAGAACACCAAAAAAGAACTTTTGATACTGCTGGAGAAAGCGCCATAAATGGCCAGTGTCAATGGTTTTTCCGTACCCAAGGACCAAAGCGCCGTCTTTCGAAGAGCCTCATCTGTAAGAAAGTTGACGCTCAGGGCATGGTGACGAAAGGGCGTCCCGTTGGGGCTTACACCTTGGATCAACTACCGGGTAAAACCGTAAAACTGAATATCAAGCTGGCTGATGAGGAAAGACCAGCTATAGGCGATACGTGGGTCAAGGTCCCAGGTGGCTGGAAGCGTTGCATGGGCAAAAGCTTTGAAGACCAATATGCATTCTGCTTCGGCAACTATAAAGACTTCAGTACATTCCGCATGCCCGATGGCAAGCAATGCTCCATTTACCCTGGCTGCACAGAATAAGGAAATCACTCAATGGTCACTTTGGATGAAGAGCTGAAGCACCCGCTAAACAACCGTATGTTTACCTGCCCTGTTCAAGGTAAATGGACCAGTTTTCAATTGGTGGACGAGTTTGGCGAGGGACAGCCATACGCTGGACTTTCCTATAAAGTCATCGATACGGAAGGCTACACATACACCGGAAAACTCGACGGCACGGGCAAAGGAAAAGTAGATAATCACTTTGCTGGCCCAATAGCCTTGATTCTCGAAGAGAAGTATCAAGGGAATAATGGGTTTTATGCCTACCTACAACAAAGATTACATTACCCACTCCCCATAACCGAGCTTCAAGTTCGTGCCGAGCAAACCCGTTACTATCATAAAGACGGCTCGCGGACCCAAAGCAACCCGGCGCAAGCCTGTGCGGATTTCTTTTGCCAAGTCGAAGTTCGTCATTTCGTCGAACATATTGCGCACTTACCACCTGAGGTCGAGTGTCACTACCCACTCCGTCCGGGATGGGCCAAGCTGATGCGGGAGCATGGCGAGCGTGGTGTCTGTCTGCTGCCCAACAAGCACAACGTGTTGGAGGTTCGCCCTTTAAGGGCCTTGCGCCCGATGCTCTCCACCGATTCGCAGTTCTGTGCGCTGAATCTGTATCAACTCGCCATCATGGCCACCTTGAGCTACAACCCGTTTGGCCAGGAACCGGATAAGGCACCGATCACGAAAAAGACCGTAGGTTTCCCACAGAAACCCAGTATGGGTAACTGGTTTGGCGACGCCCTGGCCAAGTTCGATGAAATCTGGAAGGTGGACCCAGGACAAGCCAAGGCGTACTACCCGCTATACGAAGACGTGCCGTACTCCAAACGTCTGGAGATCGCGCCGTTCGATCCTGACCTGTATCCATCGAATAGCCCGGATTTAGGAGAGGAACAAGAACACCCGGCCAAAATTCATTTTCTTGATGATCGTAACCAAACTGATGACACCGACACCCAAGCGTTTATCACCCATAACGATGAGCTGGTCCTGATTTCAGTACGCGGCACCAACGAAAAAATAGCGGATGGCCTTCGAGACGCCGATGCACTCCAAGTCCCCTTTGTGGAAGGCGTGGGTAAGGTGCATCGAGGGTTCTATGAGGCGGCACTGAAGGTCTATGACCTCGCGACCAGCTATTTCGACAAGTTCCACACCGGACAAAAACTGATCATTTGCGGCCATAGCCTGGGCGGGGCAATCACCTTGCTGCTTTCGGAAATGCTGCGTCGCAGGAAGGATTTCGACTATGACATCGTGCTGTACACCTACGGCTCCCCAAGAGCTGCTGACGCGACCTTCGTAAAAGGCGCTGCCGATTTAGTGCATTACCGCATGGTCAACCATAACGACCCAGTGCCCAGCGTGCCGGGGACCTGGATGAACACCAAGGCATCTGTCTATGGCACAGGGGCAGCCTTGACCTTCGTCAACGTTCCCTTGGGCCTCTCGGTGTTCGTAGCAGGTATTACTAACCTGAGCGGAGAGCCCTATGAGCATCACGGGACGTTGTACCACTTCTTTCCAGTAGACCTGGGTGGCCAGGAGAAATCCGCCATCCTTTGGGAGCCGGGTTGCGACACCATTACCCAGCATGCGGCCTGCACCCTGGCCATTCAACAGAACAAGGGATTGCCTGAAAGACCGGGCTTGATTTCGCAGATTCTTGACGGGGGTAATCATTCAATGGTCGGCGGCTATATCCCTGGTTGCTGGGCAACATTGCGACGCTGGCAGGAGGCCCTGGAGCTCAAGCGTTCGCGAGTGACCGATGGAGAGGTCGAACGGGTCAAGGGCGACCTGACAAAAATCACTGACCAACTGCGCCTCAAGCGCCGCATGCTCAACGCTAACCCTGGTCCCTATGCCCGAGCCCATGAACTAGTCATCGAGGCGCTCAATCGCGAGGTCGATAAAGTGCAAATGACCCTCGAACGTTTGGAGACCCTGCGCCGAGTGACGATTGACCAGAAGTTTGTTTATGGGTCGGTTTCAACACAGCCTGACCTGTTGACCGAGAGCCTGCCTCGCTGGAATGCCCACCCGGAAAACAGAGTCGTCGAACAATTGGCCATGGCCCCCACTGCAAACGCTGATGATGGTCTGTTGGCTTCAATCTACGGACACAGCATTGGCGCGCCACATACGCTTGATATTGATTCAATCGTCTAATGACGGAGCAGTAGCAGGCAACGCGCGACGAAATGGTGTGCCTACACAATCTCCCACTCGAGTCTCTACGGTTTGAAGAGCCCTTCAAGAACCTTCGCTACGGTTTCAACGGACACTCCACAGCCGTAGATGTCAAAAGTAATCACTCCCCAAGCGTGCTCCTTTTCCACCGGTTCAGAGTTTCAGGTGCTGGGCGTACCAGGGACGCCGCGGTGCCCGCTTGAGCAGCTGTGGCACCTCCTCGTCACGGCTCAGGGCGATACGCAGGGCCAGCTTCATGACCTCCTGGTCCATCTCCAGCGACATCTCGCCAGGCGCGTTGCCCAGCGGGCCGCAGCCATGGGTCGAGGCCCCCAGCCAGGGGTCGTCGATCTCGACCCAGCGCCCGGGCGCGAACCACGGCACACCGTTGACCTCGCGGCGCAGCACTTCGCCGGGATGGAAGCGCTCATGGGCGCGGAACCAATCGTCGATACGGTCGTCGATCCAGCCATGAAACTTCCAGAACATCGGATGCACATGGGACGAGAACGGGTCGCCGAGAAAGTCGTTCTGCGCCAGGTACCAGCGTCCGGCGAAGTCCGAGGAAACCCGGGCCTCCATGACCGGCATGCCGTTGGCAGGGTCCCGGGCGACATCGGCCCAGCGCATGTGCAACCAGTCATGCAGGCCCAGCTCGACCTCCGAACCGAACTGCCCCAGGGTCAGGCGGCTGAGGTATTCGGGGTCCTGGTACTGCGACTCCCAGACCTGGAAATTGCCATAGAAGGCCGCATCGCTCTTCAAGCCATGCAGCCAGCGGGTGAACTCTTCATCGTCGTCGGCGATCCAGGCTGGCGGCACCGAGCAGCCGTCGTGGTTTTCGTAGTAGCGGATAAAGCCCTGGCGGTCCTGCTCCAGGCGCGGCGACGGCAAGGGCAGCTGCTGCCAGGACACCAGGTCCGGTTGCAACGAACGGGCCTGCAACAGCATGTGCCGGTGCATGAAGAGGAAGTCGATTCCCGAGGCATTGCGATGCTTGCGTCGTCCACGGGCATCGCGCTCGTGCTTGAGCGGTCCCGGCTGCCAGCCAAGCCCCCGCAGGCTGTTTTGCTTGTCCTTGGGCAAGGAATGCCAGCGATCCCGGGAGGCATGCCAGAGCTGGTGGAACAGGCGATGCTGCGGCGACACCAGCCAGGCCAGCAACTCGGGGCTCAGGCCGTTCTGCTCCCGGGCCGCGGGAAAGGCCCGCTTGCGCGCCACGAAACGCACCGCGGAGACCGGCGCCAAGGGCGAAGCCTGCAACGACTGCAGGCTGCCACTGAGGGTGCCGCTGCCGGCATTGCCCCAGCTCGCCCAGACCTCGTCGAGCACCACCTGGCACTCATGGCTGGGCGCGCCGCCGATCTGGCCTGCGGCGAACAGCCGCCAGCACAATTTCGCGGCGTCCACCGCCGCCAGCTCGCCCTGCACCCGAAACTCCACCGGACCGTCACCGCGCAGGCTTTGCGGACGCCCCAGAAAGCCACGCAGGCCGCGCCCGGTCGGACCGACATCGAGCACCAGCTCACAGCCGCGACGCGGTAGCGGTGCCTGGGCGTCCAGAAACTCGATGTCCCAGATGCCCCGCAGGTGATCGGCGAGACGCACGCCCGGATCGAGGGCGACTTCCAGCTTGGCTTCCCCCGGGGTGATTTCCAGCTCTTCCTGACGGCGCACGTCCTGGCGCTGCAACTCCTTGCGGGTGTAGAGCGCCACAGGAATAGCCGCCCCCGTCACCGCCAGACCGGTCAAAAATCCTCGTCTCGAAAACCTCATCGCTCTACCTATATCCAGTGGCGCGTCACGCATCTAGCTAGAACGTTGGATTTGCACGGAAATTTACCGGCGAGCCACTCCCGGGCCGCTAAATTTGCCGCCGGCCAGCTCGTTTATCGCGGATAGATGTACACAAAAGGTCGGACCTGGAAGCACTGCGCCTGCAGCCCCGACCCCGTCATCAGCCCGCCTGCGACTGGGATAGCAATGATCAAATTACCTGGTAAGAAAACCCTCTACCTGAGCCTGCTGGTACTTATTGTCGCCGTACTCGGTGTCGGTACCGGGGCCGCCTGGCACTACTACTGGAAAGGCCGGGTGTCTTACCCCAGCGACATCGTCAAGCGTGCCAACGACCTGCAGGAGCGCATCATCTCCTTCGACAGCCATGTCACCGTGCCCCTGGATTTCGGCACCGAAGGCACCGAGGCGGACAAGGACACCCATCGCCAGTTCGACCTGGTCAAGGCCGGTCGCGGCAGGATGTCCGGCGTGGCCCTGAGCATTCTCGCCTGGCCGGAAATGTGGAACGGCCCCAACGCCCCGCACCGCCCCACCGCCGGCTTCGTCGAAGAAGCCCGGCACCAGCGCGAGACCCGCTACCGGATCATCCAGGGCCTGGTGCGCGACTTCCCCAACCAGGTAGCCATCGCCTATACCCCCGCCGACCTGCGCCGCATCGCCTCCGAAGGCAAGCTGGCGGTGGTGGTCAGCCTGCTCAATGCCTATGCCATGGGCGACGACCTCGACCAGCTGGACAAGTGGGCCGCCCGCGGCATGCGCCTGTTCGGCTTCAGCTATGTGGGCAACAACGACTGGGCCGACTCCTCGCGCCCGCTGCCGTTCTTCAACGACACCCGGGACGCCCTCGGCGGCCTCTCGCCGATCGGCAGGCAGGCCGTGCACCGGCTCAATGACCTGGGGGTGGTGATCGACGTCTCGCAGATGTCCAGCAAGGCCCTGGACGATGTCGCGGCCCTGACCCGCGCGCCGCTGGTGGCCTCGCACTCCGCGCCCCGGGCCCTGGTGGACATCCCGCGCAACCTCAGCGACAAGGAACTGCAGGTCATCAAGGCCACCGGCGGGGTGGTCCAGGTCGTGGGCTTCTCCACCTACCTGCGCCCCCTCAGCCAGCCGACCCTGGACAAGCTCAACGCCCTGCGCAAGCGCTTCGACCTGGCCCCGCTGCCAGGCCTGGAAAACGCCCTGATGCCGGGCGACTCGGTCATCACCATCTGGCCGGAACAGCGCTTCGGCGAGTACGCCAGCGCCCTGTACGGCATCCTTGAAGAAGAGCCCAAGGCCAGCCTCAAGGACTATGTCGACGCCATCGACTACACGGTGAAAAAGATCGGCATCGATCACGTCGGCATCAGCTCGGACTTCAACGAGGGCGGCGGCGTCAACGGCTGGATGAGCGTGGCGGACAACCGCAACGTCACCGCCGAGCTGATCCAGCGCGGCTACACCGACATCGAGATCGCCAAGCTCTGGGGCGAGAACTACCTGCGCGTCTGGGAACAGGTGCGCAAACTCGCCAAGCCGGCGCAACCCACCGCGCAACCTGCCGCACACGCCATCGATCGTGCCGTCGAACATGCCTTAACCGAACACGCCGCCGTCGCCGACTGAACCATGACCGACCGAACCCTGAACGAGAACCCTCCCGTGACCAATCGCCGGACCTTCCTCAAGCACGCGGGCCTGCTGGCCGCCGCCCTGCCCCTGGGCAGCTTCGCCATCGGCCAGGCCCGGGCCGCCGCCACGCCCGCCACCAGCCCCCAGCAATGGGCCCAATTGCGCCAGCTGTTCGACCTCGACCCGGACTATGTGCACCTGGCCAACTTCCTCATCACCTCGCACCCCAGGCCCGTGCGCGAGGCCATCGAACAGTACCGCGCGGTGCTGGATCGCAACCCGGCCATGGCCATGGACTACGACACCCAGTACACCTGGAAGCACGAGGCCCAGGTGCGCGAGAGCGTCGGCCGCTACCTGCAGATCAAGCCCGCCCAGGTGGCCCTGACCGGCAGCACCACCGAAGGCCTGGCCATGATGTATGGCGGCATCCACGTGCGCCCCGGGCAGGAAATACTGACCACGGTGCATGAACACTACTCGACCCGCAACGCACTCAAGTACCGCTCCCAGCGCGACGGCACCCAGGTGCGCACCATCGAGCTGTTCAAGTCGCCCCACCAGGTCTCCATCGACGAAGTGCTGGGCAATATCGACCGCAGCATCAGCCCCAACACCCGCGTCCTGGGGATGACCTGGGTGCAATCGGGCAGCAGCGTGAAGCTGCCGATCGGCGAGATCGGCAAGCTGGTGGACCAGCACAACCGCAATCGCGACGAGGGCGAGCGGATTCTCTACTGCGTCGACGGCGTCCACGGCCTGGGGGTGGAGGACGTCACGTTTGCCGACCTCAATTGCGACTTCTTCGTCGCCGGCACCCACAAATGGATGTTCGGCCCGCGGGGCACCGGGATCTTCTGCTCGCGTTCGGCAAAGCTCGAGCACCTGACGCCGATGGTGGCGACCTTCTCCGAGAACCAGGACTTCGCCACCACCATGACCCCTGGCGGCTACCACAGCTTCGAACACCGCTGGGCCGTGGACCAGGCGTTCGAACTGCACATGCAACTGGGCAAGGCCAACGTCCAGGCGCGCATCCACCAACTCAACAGCTACCTCAAGCAGCGCCTGCAGGAACTGCCAGGCATCGAGCTGGTGACGCCCCTGAGCCCGCAGCTGTCCGCCGGCTTCACCTTCTTCCGTGGCCCGCACCTGGACACCGACGCCACCGCCGCCTGGCTGATCGAGAACCGCGTCCTGGTGGATGCAGTGGACCGCGACGCGGGACCCGTAGTGCGCATGGCGCCTGGCCTGCTCAACAGCGAGGCGGATATCGACCGCGCCATGGACCTGCTGGGCAAGCGACTGCGTGGCGGCAAGACCGCCTGAGCCCTCGTCCACCTCTTTTCTCTACATCGCACAAGGTTATTGATGATGAAACCTATCGCCTGCTCCTCACTCGCCGCGCTGCTCGGCTGCCTGGTCAGCCTCACTGCCCAGGCCGCCGAACCCGCCAAGCCCGGCAGCGTGTTCAAGGACTGCAAGAACTGCCCGGAAATGGTGGTGCTGCCCCCCGGCAGCTTCGTCATGGGCTCCCCTGAAGGCGAGGTCGGCAGGGAACCCGACGAAGGCCCGCTGCACAAGGTGACCTTCAGCAAGCCCTTCGCCATCAGCCGTTTCCACGTGACCGCCGGCGAGCTGGATGCCTACATCCGCGAGACCGGCACGGTGATCAAGGACGGCGACGACCGGCCCGGCCGCCTGTGCCAGGCCAGCAAGCCGCGTTATCAACAAGGCCCGCGCCAGCCCGCGGTCTGCGTCGACTATGCCGAGGTCCAGGCCTATGCCCAGTGGCTGTCGAAGAAGACCGGCCAGCACTACCGGATGATCAGCGAGGCCGAACGCGAGTACGCCGCACGCGCCGGCAGCACCGGCTCCTTCCCCTTCCCGTTCGATGAAGAAGGCCAGTACCAGATCAGCAAGCACGCCAACACCTACGGCCCCAAGGACGGCTACAGCTACAGCTCCCCGGTGGGCAGCTATCCGCCCAACGCCTTCGGCATGTATGACATGCACGGCAATGTCTATGAGTGGGTCGCCGACTGCTGGCACCCCGACTATGTCGGCGCGCCCACCGATGGCAGTGCCTGGATGGAAGACTCGGGCGGCGTGTGTCTCGACGCGCAGATTCGCGGCAACGACTGGGGCGAGGCCCCGGTGTTCTCCCGCTCGGGCAACCGCAACAGCCGCAAGCGCGAGGTTCGCGGCGACTTCCTGGGCTTTCGCGTAGCCCGTGAGCTGGAACAACCTGGCACCGGCCACAAATAAGAGGCCGATCGACAGCGGTCAAGCGCGATGCCGCGCTTGACCGCCGCGAGCCTCAGGCGCCGGCGCGGGATTCGCCAACCGGCTGCTCGCGCAGCGTCTCGGCCAGCAGCGCCAGACCTTCCTGCAAGGCCGGGAACAGGCTGTTGTTGAAGTTGTTCCAGCGCAGTTCGAGGATGGTGTCCTCGGGCGCGATCTCGGTGTTGAGCACGTCGTGGAACACCTCGCCGGAATCGATGCCGTTGTCCACGTAGTGGAACGAGGCACCGGTCATGTACAGCGGCTCGACCGGCTCGGTTTCCCGGGTGGTCCAGTCCACCACCTTCTGCCCCCGGGCACCGTACAGCGCATTCCAGGTGGCATAGGCACCGCGGCGCTCGTAAGGCGACTCGAGGCGGGTGATGCCCGGATGGATGTTCATGATCCGCCGCGCGAAAGGCGCGCCGGGACGCACCAGCTCGTCGAGGATTACCAGCAGGCCGTCGAGCACCACGATGTCGGCTTTCAGTTCCACCAGGGTGTCGTGCAGGCGACGCTCGAAATCCTGCTTGCCGGCGATGTGCTCGGCCGAACCGCGCGGATGGCGGCGATAGGTGGACGGCACGCTGAGCAGCAGCTCATTGACCAGGCGCCCCTGCACGCGCAGGTCCGCCGGGTACAGCCATTGCCGGCCGGGCTGATAGGCGAAGCCGTAGTCGCTCACCAGTTGCCGGTCCCGTGGCGACTGCTCGTCGTCGTCATACACCACCCCGACCAGGTTATAAGCGTCGCCCAGGGGCGTCTGGTTCAGCGTCTCCACCAGGAACTCCAGCACCGACTTCATGTAGCGCTCGTGATCCTTGTAGGCCACCGGCTGCCCGGCCTTGTCGGCCGCCGCGTTCCTCAGGGACCAGACATACACCAGATTCTTTTTCGTCATTTGCTCGCTCTCGCTGAATGGGCCAGGCACGACGTCGTTACGCGTGCACCTGCAAAACAAGAACGAATCAGGCGCCGGGCAATTTATCCACGCCCGCGGCCGTGCTAAATACTCCCGCCAACGGTTCGTCTGTCATGAGTACGGGTCTTTGTGCCTCGACCCTTCATTCACTGCCGGGAACCCCTTATGACCGACCCCAAGCGCGGAGCCTTTCACGGACTGCTCGCCCTGCTCAGACCCTTTCGTACCACTGTGGTGATTTCCGTTGCCCTGGGCATGGTAGGCGGCCTGGCCATCACCCTGCTGCTGGCCACTATCAACAACGCCCTGCACTCGGCGACCGGCATGACCCAGGGCGTGGTGCTGACCTTCGCCGCCCTGTGCCTGCTGGCCCTGACCAGCTCGATCGTCTCGGATATCGGCACCAACTACGTGGGCCAGCGGATCATCGCCGCCCTGCGCAAGGACCTGGGGGAAAAAGTGCTCTCGGCGCCCATCACCCAGATCGAGCGCTACCGCTCCCACCGCCTGATCCCGGTGCTGACCCACGACGTCGACACCATCAGCGATTTCTCCTTCGCCTTCACCCCGCTGGCCATCGCCGCCACCGTCACCCTCGGCTGCCTGGGCTACCTGGCGTACCTGTCGGTGCCGATGTTCCTGATGATGGTGGTCGCCATCATCATCGGCATCAGCGTGCAGTACGTGGCCGGCGGCAAGGGGATCCGCGGCTTCGACCTGGCCCGCGACCAGGAAGACGAACTGCAGCGCTACTACAACGCCATTGCCTCCGGCGCCAAGGAACTGCGCATGCACCGCCCGCGCCGCTACCGGATGAATACCCACCGCATCCAGGAGACCGCGGATCGCATCGCCTCGATCCAGGTGCGTTCGGTGAACATCTATATCCTGGCCAAGACCTTCGGCTCGATGCTGTTCTTCGTGGTCATCGGCCTGGCCCTGGCCATGCAGGCCTACAACCCGAACCCGGACCCGACCGTGATCACCGGCTTCGTGCTGGTGCTGCTGTACATGAAGGGCCCGCTGGAAAACCTGGTGTCCTACCTGCCGGTGGTGGGCAAGGCGAAGATCGCCTTCGGCCGCATCAGCGAGCTGTCCGAGCGTTTCTCTTCCCCCGAACCCCACCTGCTGCTGGACGCTACCGAGGCGCCGAAACCCGTGGTGCACAGCCTCGAACTGCGTGGCGTGAGCTACAGCCCGCCCGCGGTGGAAGGCAGCGAGCCGTTCCACCTGGGGCCGATCAACCTGGACATCAAGCAGGGCGACATCGTATTCATCGTCGGCGAGAACGGCTGCGGCAAGACCACCCTGATCAAGCTGCTGCTGGGGCTCTACCAACCCCAGGCCGGGGAAATACGCCTGAACGGCGAGGCCGTGACCGACCTGGCCCGGGACGACTACCGCCAGCTGTTCACCACCGTGTTCGCCGACTACTACCTGTTCGACGACCTGGTCCAGGGCGGCGGCCAGCAGTCGCTGGACAGCGCCAGCCAGTACCTGGACCGCCTGGAGATCGCGCACAAGGTCAGCGTCAAGGATGGCGCCTTCACCACCACCGACCTCTCCACCGGCCAGCGCAAGCGCCTGGCCCTGGTCAACGCCTGGCTCGAAGGGCGCCCGGTGCTGGTGTTCGACGAATGGGCGGCGGACCAGGACCCGGCCTTCCGGCGGATTTTCTACACCGAGCTGCTGCCGGACCTCAAGCGCCTGGGCAAGACCATCATCGTCATCAGCCACGACGATCGTTACTTCGATATCGCCGACCAGCTGGTGCGCATGAAGGCCGGCAAAGTCATGACTGATCTGCAACCGGCGTGATTGTTTCCGGTTTATGGCCACTGGTGCGTCATACAGACAGAACTGAGAATTACTAGCATTAACAATCATTACATCTGCCGGACTTCTAAGAGCACATGAGCATGCCCGCACAACATCGACTGACTCCTCTGGCCAAAGCCCTCCTTTGCCAGGCGTTCTCGCCGAGAATGGCTTCGCGCACCCTGGGCCTGGCCCTGACCCTGCCCTTGATGGCGCAGGTCCAGGCCCAGGAAGTCCATTTCAACATCGCTTCGCAATCCATGGCGTCGGCCCTGCAGGAGTTCGGGCGCCAGGCCAACCTGCAAGTGCTGTACAGCCCTGACGATGTGCAAGGCAAGCGCAGCAACGCGCTGACCGGCAGCTATTCGGCGGAGCGGGCCATCGCGGTGCTGCTCAATGGCACGGGGGTCGCCTATTCCCTCAAGGGCAACTCGGTGACCATTCTCAACCGTGCTTCCACAGGCTCGCTGGAACTGGGGGCCAGCACCATCACCGCCCAGGGCCTGGGCATGACCACCGAGGACACCGGCTCCTACACCACCGGGGCCATGCAGACCGCCAGCAAGCTGGCCCTGACGGCCCGGGAAACACCGCAATCGGTCACGGTCATCACCCGCCAGCGCATGGATGACCAGAACATGAAAACCCTGGAAGACGTGCTCAAGAGCACCCCGGGGATTTCCGTGACCAAGGACGGTCCGCAGCGGCCGACCTTCTACTCCCGCGGCTTTACCATCGAAAACCTGATGACCGATGGCTTGCCCAATGACCTGAGCCACTACCTCAGCCGGGATATGAACTCCACCCCCGACATGGCGATCTTCGACCGGGTGGAAGTGGTGCGTGGCGCCACCGGCATGATGCAGGGGGCCGGCAGCCCTTCGGCGGCGGTCAACATGGTGCGCAAGCGCCCGACCGCCACCCCGCGGGTCACCGTCACCGGCAGCGCCGGCAGCTGGGACAACTACCGCACCGAATTCGACGCCTCCAATGCCTTGAACGACAGTGGCACCCTGCGTGGCCGGATAGTCACCGCCTACCAGACCAAGGACAGCTTCCAGGATTTCACCAGCTCCGAGCGCTCGGTGTTCTATGGCATCACCGAGGCCGACCTGAACGAAGACACCACCTTCACCTTCGGCATCTCCAACCAGAACGCCAATAACAATACTGCCTGGGGCGGCCTGCCCGTGGCCAAGGACGGCAGCGACCTGCACCTCAAGCGCTCCACTTACCTGGGCAGCGACTGGGAATACTGGGACCAGGACAACACCACGGCGTTCACCCGCCTGGAGTACCGCTTCGCCAACAACTGGAAAATGCTCCTGGCCGCCAGCAGGAGCTGGTCCGACCTGAGCATGCTCGGCTCCATCCCGGAGCGCATGGGCCCCGACTACGATGAGTTCGGCCAGAACATCGGCCGGTACGACTACAAGGACAAGCAAAGCAGCTACGACGGTTATGTCACCGGGCCGTTCTCGCTGTTCGGCCGTACCCATGAACTGGTGGTGGGCGCCAGCAAGCGCGAACTGACGTTCAACGGCAAGGGCTTGCCCATCGACCTGGAGACCCATACCGACCTGAACAACCCCAGCGGCATTCCCAAGCCGGACATGAGCGCCAACCCCTGGACGCAGCACCGCACCAGCGAGCTGGAAGGCACCTATGTCACCACGCGCCTGAACCTCACCGACGACCTCAAGCTGATCCTCGGCGGCCGCCTGGACTGGTACAAATACGACGTCACCACCACCTGGAACGGCAGGCCTTCCGCCTCCAGCCTGCCCAACAAGGTAACGCGGCACCTGACCCGCTACGCCGGGGCGATCTATGACCTGGACGAACATCACTCGGTCTATGTCAGCTACACCGACATCTTCAAGCCGCAGACCGAACTCGACACCTCCAACAACGCCCTCAAGCCCATCGAAGGCAAGAACTACGAACTGGGTATCAAGGGCGAGTACTTCGACGGCAGCCTGAATGCCAGCGCGGCGATCTTCCGCATCGACCAGGAAAACCGCGCCAAGGAAGTGAGCCCCAACCAGTGCACCCCGGCAGGCACCACCTGCTATGAAGCCGCCGGCGAAGTCCGCAGCCAAGGTATCGAGCTGGAAATCAACGGATCCCTGGCCCCGGGCTGGGAACTGGGGGCCGGCTACACCTACGCCTCAGTCAAATACACCAAGGACTCCAACCCGGACAACAAGGGTCGCCTGTACGACACCGATATCCCGCGCCATGTGTTCAAGGCCTTCACCACCTACCAGCTGCCCGGCGATCTCAATCGCTGGACCATCGGTGGCGGCGTGTATCGGCAGAACACCATCTACAACCAGGGCACCAACTTCTATGACACGACGAGCAAATTCCGCATCGAACAAGAGGCCTACACCCTGGTCGACCTGATGACCAGCTACAAAGCCTCGGAGCATGTCGATATCCGCCTGAACCTCAATAACGTTTTCGACAAGAAGTACTATCAGAGCATCGGCACCAACACGGTCTATGGCATCAACCAGTATGGCGATCCGCGCAATGCCATGGTGACGGTACGCTGGTCGCTTTGAGCCCCGCTTGAACCCCGCTGCCCGCCCTGCCCGGCCCAGCGGCTGACCCAGGGCTCCCCCCAGGATGACCGCGCTCATCCTGGGCTTCCCTCCCCGCCTTGCTCCCCTTCCCGCTCGACCGAGCCACCCCTCATCCGCTGTTGCAGCGGCCGCCGAATGCCTGTGCGCCTCATCGCCGAGCCCACCCCGGGTGCCGGAAGTCATCTGCACCCGCGGGGCGACCGCAAACTCAGTAGAACGCAATGAAAAAGGCCCGGATCATCACTGATCCGGGCCTTTGGCGTGGCACTTAACGCTGAGCCAGAAAGCGCTCCCTGAGGCTGTCGAGCAAGGCAGGCGAAACGATCATGTCTTCATGGCAAGACTCGACCCTGAGCGAACTGCCTGGACGCTGACCTCCCGCCAGGGCACTGATGGCCTCCTCCAGCCGCATGACCCGGGCCGCGCTGTAGTCCGCGGACCACCACAAGTGCGGGCTGACCCGCAGCGGTCGGTAGCTATAGGCGGCAAACAGACGACGCAGGTCGTTGAACACCGTGTTCACCAGCGCGCTGTCGAACTCGGCCTTGAACAGCGTCACCGCCCGGTCCAGCTCCGCGCGCGGCAGGTCGGTATGGGCGACCATCCAGGCAAAGATGCTGTCCCAGGACAGTTGCGCCTCGTCTCTCAAGCGGCTGCCAATCAGCCCGGCCTGTGCCGGATAGAGCAGGCTCAGCTTGTCGATCACGGCCCGCCATTCGGACTCGGCGGCCAATGTTGCGGCAGGAACCTGCAACTCGACCTGCCGATGCGCGGCATCCTCGGGCGGGGTTGGGTCGAACAGTCCGAGGAAGCTGACCTCTTCGCCCATGGCCTCCAGTTCGCTGGCGGCGTCCATGGCGATGGAACCGCCCAGGGACCAACCCAGCAAACGATAAGGGCCGTGCGGCTGGACCTGCCTGATATTGCCGACATAACGCTGCACCATGGCCTGCCATGAGGTTTCGCTCCAGTCCTCCTGCAAATAGGCCTCGTTCAGCACCCCGTAGACCGCATAACGGTCCTTGAGCCGCGCCGCCAGCGAGAGGTAGCAATAGACGGTCCCGCCCGCCGGGTGGAAACAGAAAACCGGCTGCCCGGTTCCGCCCAGCGCGACGATGTTGTCAGCCTTGGACGCCTGGCGCGTGGTCGCGAACCGGGCCATTTGCTGCACATCGGGCGAAGTGAAGACGGTGTTGAGGCTCAACTCCAGCCCCAAGGCCTGCCTGATCTCACTGACCAGTCGCAAGGCATCCAGCGAATGGCCGCCCAGTTCGAAGAAGTTGTCGGTCAGGCCGACCCGGTCCAGTTTCAGTACATCGGCCCAGATCGCCGCGAGTTGTTGCTCCAGCTCGGTTTGCGGCGCGACATAGGCCTGCTGCACCTGGCTGGCATCGGCTTTCGGCAAGGCCTTGCGGTCCAGCTTGCCGTTCGGCGTCAGTGGCAAGGCCTCAAGGAACAACAGATAAGCCGGCACCATGTAGTCCGGCAGGTTGTCCTTGAGCCGCGCCTTGATGGCCTCACGCAGATTGGCCTGGCGCGCCACATCGAGCGCTACGTCGGTATCGGCCGGCACGATGTACGCCACCAGTTGCTGGCCACCATCGCCGTCCTGCGCCAGGACAAAGGCTTCGCGTACCGCCTCCTGTTGCACCAGTCGCGCTTCGATCTCGCCCAGCTCGATGCGGAAACCGCGCACCTTGACCTGATGGTCGATACGGCCGATGTACTCGATCACCCCGTCGTCGCGATAACGCGTCAGGTCGCCCGTGCGATACAGGCGACCGCCGTCCGTGGCGAACGGATTGGGCACGTACTTCTCGGCGGTCAGCGCCGGGCGGGCCAGGTAACCCCGGGTGACCCCGGCACCGGCCAGGTACAGCTCCGCCGCGCTACCCGCCGGCACCGCTTGCAGGTCCGCGCCGAGGATGTAGCCCTGGGTGTTGCTGATCACCCGGCCGATATTGGCCCGACCGCCTTTTTCCCGACGGGTATAGGTCGAGTAAGTGGTGTCTTCCGACGGCCCATACAGGTCATAGACGTGCTGCAACCCCGGGTTCTCATAAAGCTTGTCGACCAGGCTCTGCTTCAGCGGTTCGCCGGCCAGGTTGATGATGCGTACGCCATCCGGGATCTGCCCGCCACGCTGCAGAGCGGCAATGGCCGACGGCACGGTATTGATCAGGCGCACCTGATCGCGCGCCGGCAGCTCGGGCAACTCCAGGGCATTACGGGCCAGGACGATATAACCGCCAGCGGACAGGGTAACGAACAGCTCCCACACCGACAGGTCGAAACAGATCGAGGTCGAAGCCAAGACCCCTTGCAGATCCGCCGGGCTGTAAACCTGCAGCGACCAGTCGATCAGCGCCAACACGTTGCGGTGAGCGATGGCCACGCCCTTGGGCAGGCCGGTCGAACCCGAGGTGTAGATCACATAGGCCAGGTTATCCGGGGTCGCCACCGCCTGTGGATTCTCCGCGGAGTACCCATCGAGCCAGCCAGCGTCGGCATCCAGTTGCAGGGTTCGCACGGACTCAAGGGTTGGCAGGACTTCCAACAATGCGCGCTCGGTCAACAGAATCTGCGCCTGACTGTCTTGCAGCATATGGGCCAGGCGATCCTGCGGATAATCCGGGTCCAGCGGCACATAGGCAGCGCCGGCTTTCAGCACCGCCAGCAAGGCCACAACCATTTGCGTCGAGCGTTGCAAGGCCACGCCGACGCGCACCTCAGGCCCGACGCCGAGTTCTATCAGCTTGTGCGCCAGGCGGTTGGCCCGAGCATTCAATGCCTGGTAGCTGACACGTTGCTCACCGAAGATCAGAGCCTGGGCATCCGGGGTTTTAACCGCTTGAGCCTGGATCAGCTCATGCACACAGCGCTCGCTCGGGAAATGGCTGGCCGGCGGATTCCACTCATGGAGGATCCGCGACTGCTCGGCGGCCCCCAGCAACGGCAACTCGCCCAGGGACTGCTGCGCGTCGAGCATGATGCCCAGCAGCAGGTTTTCCAGGTACTCGCCCAACCGGGTCATGGCTGCCGGGGAGAACGACGCCAGGGCGTATTTGAACTCCAGGGACAGGCTTTCGCCCACGCCCACCAGCAAGGTCAGCGGGTAGTTGGTCTGCTCAAAGTTGCCCACGCTACCGAAGCGCAATTGTCCTGGCGCGCCCTGCTCCAGGGCTTGCGAGACGGGGTAGTTCTCGAACACCAGGATATTGTCGAACAGGGCTTCGCCACCCAGGCCGGCCCAGCGCTGCACTTCATACAGCGGCGTATGTTCGTAGTCACGCAAAGCCAGGTTGTGGCGTTGCACCGCTTGCAGCCAGTCGCGCGCCGTCATGTCCGGACGTGGCGTGGCCACCACGGGCAAGGTGTTGATAAACAGACCGATCTGCTGCTCCACGCCTTTGAGTTCCGCGGGACGCCCGGACACCGTGGCGCCAAACGCCACCGTGTCCTGCCCGGTGCAGCGTTGCAGCAACAGCAGCCAGGCGGCTTGCACCAGGGTGTTGACCGTGACCTTCTGCTGGCGGGCGAACTCGCCCAGGCGTCGGGTCTGCTGCGCATCCAGGCTGTGCAGATGGGTGGCATGGCCGCTGGCGCTCAACGCCTGCGCAGCCGCCACCATGGACTGGGCCAGGCGGGTCGGCTCGTCCAGGGCCACCAGTTGCTCTTTCCAGAAACGCTCGCCGGCCTTGGCGTCCTGACGCTGCAACCAAGCGATGTAATCGCGGTAGCGACCGGGCACATGGCCCGGCAACTGACCGGCATAACGTTGCAACACCTCGCCGAGCAGCTGCGAGTTGCTCCAGCCATCCATCAGGATGTGGTGGTTGGTGTAGATCAGGTGATAACGCTGGTCATCGATCCGTACCAGGGTCAGGCGCAGCAACGGCGCAGCGCTGAGCTCGAAACCGCGCTGACGCTCGGCGGCGGCCAGGGCGTCCAGGGCCTCTTGCTGTTGAGGTTGGCCCCGCCAGTCATGCTCGACACAGTCCAGCACGATCTGCTTGTGCACGACTTGAACCGGCGTCGATAGCTCGCCTTGCCAGATAAAGCCGCTGCGCAAAATGTCGTGGCGATCGATGGCGTCCTGCCAGGCCTGCTGGAAGCGCCGCGGGTCGAGCCCGTCCACGTCCACCCGCAGCTGGTTGATGTAGTCGCCCGCGGCCTGCTCGTACAGGGTGTGGAACAGCATGCCCTGCTGCATCGGCGACAGCGGGTAGAGGTCTTCGATCTGGGCCAGCGGCACGGGCAAGCGATCCAGTTGCTGCTGGTTCAGGCCGGCCAGCGGGAAGTCCGACGGCGTCGCGCCGCGGTGCTCGGGCTGGCTGCAATGCTCGATCAGGGCCTTGAGTTCCTCGGCGTACTCATCCGCCAGGCGCTGGATGGTCGCCGGCTCGAACATCGCCTGGCTGAAGCTCCAGCCCAGGCTCAGCTCGCCGCCATAGACCTGGCCGTTGAGGGTCAGCCAGTTGCCCAGCGGGGCCTCGGCACTCTGGTCTTCACCCTTGGCTTCACGGGCCGGCGTGAACAGCGCCTGCTCTTCATCGAAACTGGCATCGAACTGGCCCAGGTAGTTGAAGGTGATACGCGGCACCGCCAGAGCGGCCAGAGTCTGCTGGGCAGCCTCGCCCCCCAGGTAACGCAGGGCGCCAAAGCCGATGCCCTTGTTCGGCACGGCGCGCAGTTGTTCCTTGATCTGCTTGATCGAGTCGGCCAGGGCCGCCTGCGGTGTCAGCTTGACCGGGAACACGCTGGTGAACCAACCCACGGTGCGGCTCAGGTCGATGCTGTCGAACAGCTCTTCGCGGCCATGGCCTTCCAGTTGCACCAGGGCGCTGTCGCTACCGGTCCAGCGGGTGATGACCCGCGCCAATGCCGTCAGCAGCAGGTCGTTGATCTGGGTGCGGTAGGCCGCCGGCGCATCCTGCAGCAGGCGCTGGGTATCGCGCTTGCTCAGCCGGGTATCGACACTGCACGCGTGCTGGTTCTGCAGCCCGTCGCTGGCGTGATCCCAGGGCAGGCTCGAGTCGACGCCTTGCAGCTGTGCCTGCCAGTAACCCAGCTCCTGTTGCAGGGCCGCGCTGCTGGCATAGGCTTGCAGTTGCCCGGCCCAGGCCTGGGTCGAACTGGACTTGGCCGGCAGCGGCCGGTTGCCCAGCAACGCCTGCAGGTCTTCCAAGAGGATCCGCCAGGACACCCCATCCACCACCAGGTGATGGAAGATCAGCAGCAAGCGCTGACTCTGGTCAGCCAGGGTAAAGAGCACGGCACGCAGCAGCGGGCCGTCCTGCAGATTCAGGCTGCGCTGGGCGCGCTCACTGAATTGCTGTAACTCCTGGTCGTTGGCCACGCTGGCCTGCCACAGCAGTTGCGTCTGCTGGTCGAACTCGGCGAAGGCTGCGCTCCACCCCCCCTCGCCCTCGACAAACCGCAGGCGCAAGGCGTCGTGCTGCACCGTCAGCGCCTGCAAGGCCGTCTCCAGGACAGCTGCTTGCACAGGCTGGGCCGGTTTGAGCAGCACCGACTGGTTCCAGTGATGACGTTCCGGTACCGGGGTGTCGAAGAACCACTGCTGGATCGGCAACAGCGCGGTGCTGCCACGCACCGGGCCCTGGTCGATCTGCAACCCGCCTTCGCCCTGCTCCGCCACCGTGGCCAGCCCCTGCACCGTCTGGTGCTGGAACAGGTCTTTCGGGGTGAAACGGATGCCGGCCTGACGGGCGCGGCTGACCACCTGGATCGAGATGATCGAATCGCCGCCCAGCTCGAAGAAGTTGTCGGTGACGCCGACCTGCTCCAGCTTCAGCACATCGGCCCAGATCGCCGCGATCTGCTGTTCCAGGTCGTTTTGCGGCGCTACGTAGGTCTGCTGCATCAACTGCGCATCGACCTTCGGCAGTGACTTGCGGTCCAGCTTGCCGTTCGGTGTCAGCGGCAGCGCTTCGAGGAAAAGCAGGTAGGTCGGCACCATGTAGTCCGGCAGACTCTCCCGCAGCCGCGCCTTGATGCTCTCGCGTAACTGCGCCTGACGCTCGTTGCTCAACGCCACCTCGGCATCCACCGGCACGATGTAGCCCACCAACTGCTGGCCGCTCGGCCCGGGCTGGGCGATCACCGCCACTTCCAGCACCGGGTCCTGCTCCAGCAGACGTGCCTCGATCTCGCCCAGTTCGATACGGAAGCCGCGCACCTTGACCTGATGGTCGACACGACCGACGTATTCCACCAGACCGTCGGTGCGATAGCGGGTCAGGTCGCCGCTGCGGTACAGCCGCGCCCCGCTGGTGCTGTAAGGATCGGGAATAAAGCGTTCCGCTGTCAGCCCCGGACGATCCAGGTAACCCCGGGCCACACCGAGGCCGCCCAGGTACAGCTCGCCCGCCACGCCCACCGGCAACAGGTTGAGGTTGGCATCGGCCACGTAGGCGCTGCGATTGCCGACGATATTGCCGATCGGCGCATAGGCCGCGTCACACGGATCGCCGGCCTTGGCCTTCCAGATCAGTGGGGTGACCACCGTCTCGGTCGGGCCATAACCATTGAAAATGTACTTCGGCCGCAGCACGCGCCAGGCCAGGTCATAGCTGGCCTGGGGCACTGCGTCGCCGCCGAAGCAATAGACCCGCACCGCCGGCGGATTGCCGTCGCGCTCGGCATGTACCGCCAGCTGTTGCAGGTACACCGGCGGGAACACCCCCACGGTGACGCCGTAGCGGTGCATCTGCTCGTAAGTAAATTCCGGCGACCACAGGCTGTCGTCGCGGATCAATACGCTGGCGCCGTAGATCAGCGGATGCATCCAGCCTTCATGGGAACCGTCGAAAGCGAAGGACATAAAGTGCAGTTCACAATCCGCCGGGCTCATTTCATAACGTTCGCCGGTGGCCAGGCTGTGCATGGCCAGCGGACCGTGGGATACCGCCACGCCCTTGGGCAGGCCGGTGGAGCCGGAGGTGTAGATCACATAGGCCAGGTTTTCCTCGGCCAGGTCTACCTCTGGGCTGGTCACCGGATAGGCCGCAAAATCGGCCGCGCCTTCGACGCTGAGGGTCGGCAAACCGTCCGGGATCGGCAAGCGGTCCAGCAGATGGCTCTGGGTCAGCAGCAGCCACGCGCCACTGTCCTGCATCATGTAGCGCAGGCGGTCCTGTGGGTATTCGATATCCAGCGGTACATAGACCCCGCCGGCCTTGAGCACCGCCAGGAAGGCCACCATGATTTCCGCGCAACGCGGCATGGCGATGGCCACCCGCACTTCCGGACCGACGCCCAGCTCGATCAACTTGTGCGCCAGCTGGTTGGCCTGAATATCCAGCTCGCGATAGCTCAGGCGCTGTTCGGCGAAGAACACCGCCGGCGCCTCTGGCGCCCTGGCCGCCTGATCGGCGAACAGTTGGTGGACAAAGCGGTTAGTTGGATAGACCACATCAGTGTGATCCCAGTCCTGGCGGATGCCGCGCTGCTCTTCCAGGGTCAACAATGGCAACTCGCCCAGGCCCGTCTGCGGATGCGCCATCAGGCTCAGCAACAGGCTCTGCAAGTGCCCGCCCAACTGCACCATCGAAGCCTCGGAGAACGACTCGCGGGCGTAGATGAATTCGAACGACAGGCTCTGGCCCAGATTGACCGCGACCGTCAGCGGGTAGTTGGTCTGCTCATGGTTGCCCACCGCGCCGAACTGCAGTTGTGCCGGCGCGCCTTTTTCCAGCGCCTCGGACACCGGGTAGTTCTCGAACACCAGGATGTTGTCGAACAGCGCATCGCCACCCAGCCCGGCCCAACGCTGCACTTCGTACAGTGGCGTGTATTCATAGTCGCGCAGCGCCAGGTTGCGGCTCTGCACCGCCTGCAGCCATTGGCTCACGGTCATGTCCGGACGTGGCGTGGCCACCACCGGCAAGGTGTTGATGAACAGGCCCACTTGCTGCTCGATGCCCTTGAGCTCCGCCGGACGCCCCGCCACCGTGGCGCCGAACACCACGCTTTCCTGGCTGGTGCAACGCTGCAGCAACAGCAGCCAGGCGGCTTGCACCAGGGTATTGATGGTGACCTTCTGCTGCCGGGCAAATTCGCCAAGGCGTGCCGTCTGCGCCAGGTCCAGCTCGCGATGGTGCTGGCCATGGCCGGCGCCGGCCGGCATCTGCGCGACCCGGGACAGGGCCTGGGTCAGGCGGGTCGGTTCGTCCAGCGCCTGCAATTGTTCTTTCCAGAAACGTTCGCAGGCCTGGGCATCCTGGCGTTGCAGCCAAGCGATGTAATCGCGGTAGCGACCGGGCGCATGGTTCGGCGCCTGGCCGGCATAACGCTGCAGCACTTCGCCGAGCAACTGCGAGTTGCTCCAGCCGTCCATCAGGATGTGATGGTTGGTATAGATCAGGTGATGACGCTGGTCGTCGAGACGCACCAGGGTCAGGCGCAGCAAAGGCACCGCATCCAGTTCGAAGCCACGCTGGCGCTCGGCGGCGGCCAGGGCGTCCAGGGCTTCCTGCGGCTGTGGCTGGCCACGCCAGTCGTGCTCGCTGCACTCCAGGGCGATGTGCTTGTGCACCACCTGCAGCGGTGTCGACACCTCGCCCTGCCAGATAAAGCCGGTGCGCAAGATGTCATGCCGATCGATGGCCGCCTGCCAGGCCTGCTGGAAGCGCAGCGGATCGAGCCCGTCCACGTCCACCCGCAGCTGGTTGATGTAGTCGCCCGCGGCCTGCTCGTACAGGGTGTGGAACAGCATGCCCTGCTGCATCGGCGACAGCGGGTAGAGGTCTTCGACCTGGGCCAGCGCCACCGGCAAGCGATCCAGCTGCTGCTGGTTCAGGCCGGCCAGCGGGAAGTCCGACGGCGTCGCGCCGCCCTGACCCGGCTCGCAGCAATGCTCCACCAGGGCCTTGAGTTCCTCGGCATAGTCGTCCGCCAGGCGCTGGATGGTCGCGGCGTCGAACATCTGCGTGCTGAAGGTCCAGCTCAGGCTCAGCTCGCCGCCATAGACCTGGCCATCCAGGCTCAGCCAGTTGCTCAGCGGGGCCAGCGGGCTCTGGTCTTCGCCCTTGGCTTCACCGGTAGGTTTGAACAGGGAATCCTGCTCGTCGAAGCTGCCGTCGAACTGCCCCAGGTAGTTGAAGGTGATGCGCGGTACGGCCAGGGCCGCCAGGGCCTGCCGGGCCGCCTCGTCCCCCAGGTAACGCAGGGCACCAAAGCCGATGCCCTTGTTCGGCACGGCGCGCAGCTGTTCCTTGATCTGCTTGATCGAGTCGGCCAGGGCCGCCTGCGGCGTCAGCTTGACCGGGAACATGCTGGTGAACCAACCCACGGTGCGGGTCAGGTCCAGGTCATCGAACAGCTCTTCGCGACCATGGCCTTCCAGTTGCACCAGGGCGCTGGCCTCGCCGGTCCAGCGGGTGATGACCCGGGCCAGGGCCGTGAGCAGCAGGTCGTTGATCTGCGTGCGGTAGGCCGCCGGGGCGTCCTGCAACAGGCGCTGGGTATGCGCCTTGTCCAGACGCGAACTCAGGCTGCTGGCATGCTGGTTCTGCAACGCGGTCACGGGGCGATCCAGCGGCAGGCTCGACTCGACGCCTTGCAACTGGGCCTGCCAGTACTTGAGTTCCTCTTGCAGCGCCGCGCTTTGGGCATAGGCCTGCATCTGCTCGGCCCAGGCCTGGGTCGAGCTGGTCTTGGCCGGCAATGCCAGGGGCTGATCGGCGCTCAATTGCGCGTGGGCCAGTTGCAAGTCCTCCAGCAGGATCCGCCAGGACACCCCGTCCACCACCAGGTGGTGGATCACCAGCAACAGGCGCTGGCTGCCGTCCGCCAGGCTGAACAGCACGGCCCGCAACAGCGGTCCGTCCTGCAGGTTCAGGCTGCGCTGGGCCTCGATCGCCGATTGCTCCATGGCCTGGGTGCTCTGCGCCGTGACCTGCCAGAGCAGGCTCGGCCGCTGGCCGGCATCGGCGAACCGCGCCGACCAGCCATCGGCCTGCTGGTTGAACTGCAAGCGCAGGGCGTCATGCTGCACCCATAGCGCCTGCAAGGCGTTTTCCACCACTTCGGCGCGCAACGGCTGGGCCGGCTTGAGCAGCACCGACTGGTTCCAGTGATGGCGCTCGCTCATGGACGCCTCGAAGAACCACTGCTGCACCGGCAACAGCGCCGTGCTGCCGCGCACCGGACCCTGGTCGATCCGCACCCCGCCCTCGCCCTGCTCGGCCACCGCCGCCAGACCTTGCACCGTCTGGTACTGGAACAGGTCCCGCGGGGTAAAGCGAATACCGGCCTGGCGCGCGCGGCTGACCACCTGGATCGAGATGATCGAGTCGCCGCCCAGTTCGAAGAAGTTATCGGTGCCCCCCACCTGTTCCAGCTTCAGCACATCGGCCCAGATGGCGGCGATCCGTTGCTCAAGCTGGCTCTGCGGCGCCACATAGACCTGTTGCAGCTGCTGCGCATCGACCTTGGGCAGGGCCTTGCGGTCCAGCTTGCCGTTCGGCGTCAGCGGCAGCGCCTCGAGGAACAACAGGTACGCCGGCACCATGTAGTCCGGCAGATGTTCTTTCAGGGCAGTCTTGATGCTTTCCCGGAGCGCGGCCTGGGCCTCGACGGCCGCGGTGGTTTCGCTCGGCACGATATAGGCCACCAGTTGCTGGCCATTGTCACCGTCATGGGCCAGGACGAAGGCTTCGCGCACCGCCGCTTGCTGCACCAGCCGCGCTTCGATTTCCCCCAGCTCGATACGGAAGCCGCGGATCTTCACCTGATGGTCGATACGGCCGATGTACTCGATCACCCCATCGGCGCGATAGCGGGTCAGGTCGCCCGTGCGGTACAGCCGGCCACCGTCGCTGGAGAACGGATTGGGCACGAACTTCTCGGCGGTCAGCCCCGGACGCGCCAGGTAACCACGAGTCACCCCGGCACCGGCCAAGTACAACTCGCCGGCGCTGCCCACCGGTACCGGTTGCAAATCCGGGCTCAAGATATAGCTCTGGGTATTGCTGATGGCCCGGCCGATATTGGCCTGGCCGCCGGCCTCGCGCCGGGTGTAGGTCGAGTAGGTGGTGTCTTCCGAAGGGCCATACAGGTCGTAGACGTGCACCAGCCCGGGCTGCTGATAAAGGCTATCCACCAGGGCCTGTTTCAGCGGCTCACCCGCCAGGTTGATGATCCGCACGCTGGCCGGAATCTGCCCGCTGCGTTGCAGCGCAGCGATCGCCGAAGGCACGGTGTTGATCAAGCGCACCCGGTCGCGGTCTGCCAGCTCCGGCAGCTCAAGGGCGTTGCGCGCCAGGACGATGGAACCGCCGCTGGACAGGGTGATAAACAGCTCCCACACCGACAGGTCGAAGCAGATCGAGGTCGAAGCCAAGACCCCTTGCAGGTCATCGGCCGAGTACACCCGGCTGGACCAGTCGATCAGCGCCAGCACGTTGCGATGGGCAATCGCCACGCCCTTGGGCAGGCCGGTGGAACCGGAGGTGTAAATCACATAGGCCAGGTTGCCCGCGGTCGCTCGCGGCGCCGGGTTGTCGGTCGAGTAAGCGTCCAGCCAGCCCGGTTGCGCATCCACTTGCAGGGTCTGCAGGGTGTCCACCGCGGGTAGCACGCTGAGCAATGCGCTCTCGGTCAGGAGGATCTGCGCCTGGCTGTCGCGCAGCATATGGGCCAGGCGGTCCTGTGGATAATCCGGATCCAGCGGCACATAGGCGCCCCCGGCCTTGAGCACCGCCAACAGGGCCACGACCATCTCTGGGGTGCGCTGCAAGGCCACGCCAACGCGCACTTCAGGCCCGACGCCGAGTTCGATCAGCTTGTGCGCCAGACGGTTGGCCCGGGCATTGAGTTCCCGGTAGCTCAGGCTTTGCCCGGCGAACAACAGGGCTTCGGCTTCAGGGGTTTTCAGTGCTTGCGCTTCCACCAGTTGCTGCACACAGCCATCGCTGGGGAATTCACCGCTGGCCGGGGTCCACTCGTGCAGCAGCTGGTTCTGCTCGGCAGCGCCCAGCAGCGGCAGGTCCCCCAGGCGCTGGCGCGGCTGCTGGACAATGCCCTGCAGCAACTGCACCCAGGACTGGGCCAGGCGCTCGATGGTCGAAGGTTCGAACAGGTCGGTCGCATAGGTCAGCGAAGCCCACAGGCCATCCTCGGACTCGAAGGTGTCCAGGGTCAGGTCGAACTGCGCGGCGCGCCCCTGCCAGCTCAGGGTTTCAATACTGAGGTCGTCCAGGCGCTGGCTCTGCGCACCCTTCTTGACCGCGGTCTGATGGTTGAACATCACCTGGAACAGCGGACTGTGGCTCAGGCTGCGCTCGGGGCGCAGGGCCTCCACCAACTGTTCGAACGGCAGGTCCTGATGGGACTGCGCCATCAAGGCGGTCTGCTTGACCTGTTGCAGGAAGTCAATGAAGCCCAGCTGACCATCGACCTCGGCCTTGAACACCTGGGTGTTGACGAAGAAGCCGATCAGGCGTTCGGTCTCGACCCGGTTGCGGTTGGCGGTGGGCACGCCGACCCGGATATCCGTCTGGCCGCTGTAGCGGTGCAGCAGCACCTGGAACGAGGCCAGCAACAGCATGAACAGGGTCGCCCCTTCACGCTGCGCCAGTTGCTTGAGGCCGACCCGCAGTTCATCTCCCAGCGGGATGTCGAACAACGCACCGCGATAGCTCTGGATCGCCGGGCGCGCATGGTCCAGGGGCAGCATCAGCAGCGGCTGTTCCCCGCCCAATTGCTGCAGCCAGTAGCCCAGTTGCCGCTCACGCTCGCCGGCGTCCATCCACTGCCGTTGCCAGTTGGCATAGTCGGCGTATTGGATCGGCAGGGCCGGCAGGTTGACCGTGCGTCCCTGGCGGTAGCCGGCATAGAGCTGGATCAGCTCATCGACCATCACCCCCATCGACCAGCCATCGGAGACGATATGGTGCTGGGTCAGGACCAGCACATGTTCGTCCGCCGTCACTCGCAACAGGCTGGCTCGCAGCAGCGGGCCGTTACGCAGGTCGAAGGGAGGCTGGCGCTTGCTGTCGGTCAGGGCGTTGACCTGTTCCTCATAAGACAGGCCGCCGGCTTGCAGATCGATGACCTCGATGTCCAGCGGCGCCGGTGGATGAACCACCTGCACCGCGATGCCATCTTCTTCGCAAAAGGTAGTACGCAGGGTTTCATGCCGGGCAATCAGGCTGTCGAACCCATGGCGCAGCGCGTCCAGGTCCAGCTCTCCGGTCAAGCGCAACGCCGTGGTGATGTGGTAGGCGCTGCTGTCGGGCTCCAGTTGCCAAAGGAACCATTGGCTTTCCTGGGTATAGGAGAGAACCGGCGCCTCGTCGGCGCCGCGGCTGCAGATAGGAGCGATACCAAAAAGGTTGATGCCCTTTTCTTTAAGCAAAATCGCCAGGGCTTTTCTTTCTTTGGCAGAAAGCGTGCCTACCGAGTCGATTAAAGCTTGCATGTACTACCTCTCCTAAGAAATTATTTTTTCAAGATCATCAGGAGATAAACGTTTGAGGGCCTCCAAAGATTTAGCCAATTCATCCTGCAGTGAAGAGGTTGTTTCCCGCAGGGCCTGAACCTTCTCGACAAAGGCCGACAGGCTCTCCGCGCCGAACAGCGACTTGATGGGAATATCCACCCCGAACTGCTGCTTGACCCGGGTCACGACCTGGGCCACCAGCAGGGAATGGCCGCCCAGTTCGAAGAAGTTGTCGCTCAGGCCCACCCGGTCCAGTTTCAACACATCCGCCCAGATCGCCGCGACCTGCTGCTCCAGCTCGCTCTGCGGCGCCACATACACCTGCTGCAGCTGCTGCGCATCGACCTTGGGCAGGGCCTTGCGGTCCAGCTTGCCGTTCGGCGTCAGTGGCAGCGCCTCGAGGAACAGCAGGTAAGTCGGCACCATGTAGTCCGGCAGATGTTCTTTCAAGGCAGCCTTGATGCTTTCCCGGAGCGCGGCCTGGGCCTCGACGGCCGCGGTGGTTTCGCTCGGCACGATATAGGCCACCAGTTGCTGGCCGTTTTCACCGTCATGGGCCAGGACGAAGGCTTCACGCACCGCCGCCTGCTGCACCAGCCGTGCCTCGATTTCCCCCAGCTCGATACGGAAGCCGCGGATCTTCACCTGATGGTCGATACGGCCGATGTACTCGATCACCCCATCGGCGCGGTAACGGGTCAGGTCGCCGGTGCGGTACAGCCGGCCACCGTCGCTGGAGAACGGATTGGGCACGAACTTCTCCGCGGTCAGCCCCGGACGCGCCAGGTAACCACGGGTCACCCCGGCTCCGGCCAGATAGAGTTCGCCGGCGCTGCCCACCGGCACCGGTTGCAAATCCGGGCTCAAGATATAGCTCTGGGTATTGCTGATGGCCCGGCCGATATTGGCCTGGCCGCCGGCCTCGCGCCGGGTGTAGGTCGAGTAGGTGGTGTCTTCCGAAGGACCGTACAGGTCGTAGACATGCATCAGCCCCGGCTGCTGGTACAGGTTATCCACCAGGGCCTGCTTCAGCGGCTCGCCCGCCAGGTTGATGATCCGCACGCTGGGCGGAATCTGCCCGCTGCGTTGCAGCGCGGCGATCGCCGAAGGCACGGTGTTGATCAGCCGTACCCGGTCGCGATCGGCCAGTTCCGGCAGTTCCAGGGCGTTGCGCGCCAGGACGATGGAGCCACCGCAGGACAGGGTCACGAACAGCTCCCACACCGACAGGTCGAAGCAGATCGAGGTCGAGGCCAGCACCCCTTGCAGGTCGTCGGTGCTGTACACCCGATTCGACCAGTCGATCAGCGCCAACACGTTGCGATGGGCAATCGCCACGCCCTTGGGCAAGCCGGTGGAACCGGAGGTGTAGATCACATAGGCCAGGTTGTCCGCGGTCGCTCGCGGCGCCGGGTTTTCTAGTGAATAAGCGTCCAGCCAGCCCGGCTGGGCATCCAGTTGCAGGGTCTGCAAAGACTCCACCGCAGGCAGCAGCGACAGCAACGCGCTCTCGGTCAGGAGGATCTGCGCCTGGCTGTCACGCAGCATATGGGCCAGGCGGTCCTGTGGATAATCCGGGTCCAGCGGCACATAGGCGCCCCCGGCCTTGAGCACCGCCAACAGGGCCACGACCATCTGTGGGGTGCGCTGCAAGGCCACTCCGACCCGCACTTCCGGCCCGACACCGAGTTCGATCAGCTTGTGCGCCAGGCGGTTGGCCCGGGCATTGAGTTCCCGGTAGCTCAGGCTTTGCCCGGCAAACAGCAGGGCTTCGGCTTCGGGGGTTTTCCGCGCCTGGGCCTCAACCAGTTGATGCACACCGTGCTCGCTCGGGAACTCGACCGATGCCGGGGCCCACTCATGCAGCAGCTTGTTCTGCTCGGAGGCGGCCAACAGCGGCAAGTCCCCCAGGCGTTGCCGGGGTTGCTGGACAATGCCCTGCAGCAACTGCACCCAGGACTGGGCCAGACGCTCGATGGTCGAAGGTTCGAACAGGTCGGTGGCGTAGGTCAGCGAAGCCCACAGGCCATCGTCGGACTCGAAGGTGTCCAGGGTCAGGTCGAACTGGGTACTGCTCTCCTCGCCGCTGAGCATCTCCACCTGCAAGCCGGGCACCACCAGCCCCCGGGCGCCCTGGCGGGCAGCGGCCTGATGGTTGAACAGCACCTGGAACAACGGGCTGTAGCTTAGACTGCGCTCCGGGTTCAGGGCCTCCACCAACTGTTCGAAAGGCAGGTCCTGGTGCTCCTGGGCTTCCAGGGCACGGCCTTTGACCTGACCAAGGAAGTCACTGAAGCTCGATTGCCCGTCGACCTCGGCCTTGAGCACCTGGGTGTTGACGAAGAAGCCGATCAGGCGCTCGGTCTCGACCCGGTTGCGGTTGGCGGTGGGTACGCCAACGCGGATATCCGCTTGGCCGCTGTAGCGGTGCAGCAGCACCTGGAACGAGGCCAGCAACAGCATGAACAGGGTCACCCCTTCGCGCTGCGCCAGTTGCTTCAAGGCGCCCGGCAACGCGCCGTCCAGGCTGATGCCCAGGCGCGCGCCGCGGTGGCTTTGCTGCAAGGGACGAGGATGGTCCAGTGGCAGGTCCAACACCTGGGTGCCGCCTTCCAGTTGCCGCAGCCAGTAGCCCAATTGACGCTCACGCTCGCCGGCGTCCATCCATTGCCGTTGCCAGGCCGCGTAGTCCGCGTACTGCACCGCCAGCGCCGGCAACTCGGCCGACTGCCCTTGGGCATGGGCGCCATACAGCTGGATCAGCTCCTCGACCATCAGTTGCATCGACCAGCCATCGGAGACGATATGGTGCTGCACCAGCACCAGCACATGCTCGTCCGCCGCCAGGCGCACCAGGGTGGCCCGCAGCAAAGGCCCCTGGCGCAGGTCGAAGGCCTGGCGTACCTGGGCCTCGAGCACCTGCTCGATCAATTGCTCGGCGTTGCCGGCTTGCACCCGCAGGGACAGGTCCTGTCGGTCGATCCGCAAGCGGGCCTGGGCATCGATCACCTGAGTCAGGCCCTGGGGGCCCTCGACAAAGCGCGTACGCAGGGTTTCATGGCGAGCGATCAGGGCATCGAAGCTGCTCTGCAGCGCCGCGTCATCCAGGGCGCCGCGCAGGCGCAGGGCCATGGGGATGTGGTAGGCGCTGCTGTCGGCATCCAGTTGCCAGAGGAACCACTGGCGTTCCTGGGCATAGGAGACCGCCAGGGGCTGCTGGCGATCCACTAGGGGAATCGCTTCCAGCGCTGCCGAGGTTTCAGCTGCCAGCAGACCCACGAAGTGTTCCAGCGACTCGCCTTCGAAGAGCCGTTTGAGAGGCGCCTCGATGCCCAGTTCCTGGCGCAGCCGCGACATCACCTGGGTGGCGAGCAGCGAGTGGCCGCCCAGTTCGAAGAAGTTGTCGCTCAGGCCCACCCGGTCCAGCTTCAGCACCTGGGCCCAGATCCCGGCCACCTGTGCCTCAAGTTCGGTGCGCGGGGCCACATGGGCGCGCTGCCGCAAGCCGCTGTCGACAGCGGGCAAGGCGCCGCGATTGAGCTTGCCGTTGGCGGTCAGCGGCAAGGCCGGCAGGAACAGCACGTGGGCCGGCACCATGTACGCCGGCAGATGCTCGCGCAACCCGGCCTTGAGGTTTTCCCGCAGCGCCAGTTGCGCGTCGGCCAGGGCCGGGTCGTTCCAGGCCAGGTCATTCCAGGTCGGGCCGGCCGGCACCACATAGGCCACCAGTTGCGGACCGTCCGGCCCCTCCTGGGCCAGGACCACCGCCTCGCGCACCGCGGGCAGTTCCAGCAGGCGTGCCTCGATCTCGCCCAGTTCGATGCGGAAACCGCGGATCTTCACCTGATGGTCGATGCGACCGATGTAGCCGATCGAACCATCGGCCTGGTAACGCGCCAGATCGCCGGTACGGTACAGGCGCGCGCCAGGTTCGCCGAAGGGGTCCGGGACAAACCGCGCGGCGCTCAGGTCGCCGCGGTTCAGGTAGCCCCAGGCCAGCCCGGCGCGCCCGACATACAGCTCACCGATGCAACCCTTGGGCACCGGTTGCAGATTGCCGTCCAGCAGGTACCAGGACATGTCGGGAATCAGCTCGCCGATCGGACTGGCCCCCGCCAGCGTCACGTCCGCCCGGGACAGCGGGCGGTAGGTGACATGCACCGTGGTTTCGGTGATGCCGTACATGTTCACCAGCTGCGGCTGGCGGTCGCCGAAACGCTGGAACCAGGGTTGCAGGGTATTGACCTCCAGGGCCTCGCCGCCGAACACGATGTAGCGCAGCGCATGCCCCTGTTCGGCGGCGCAGGCCACGTGCATCAACTGGCGGAAGGCCGACGGCGTCTGGTTGAGCACTGTGACCCCTTCGGCGCAGAGCAGCGGGTAGAAGTCCTGGGCCGAGCGCGCCACCTCCTGGGGCACGATCAACAGGCGCCCGCCATGCATCAGGGCGCCAAAGATCTCCCACACGGAGAAGTCGAAGGCATAGGAATGGAACAGGCTCCAGACATCCCGCGGGCCGAAGCGGAACCAGTCGGCGGTCGCCGCGAACAGCCGCAGCACGTTGTGATGGGGCTGCAAGGTGCCCTTGGGCTTGCCGGTGGAGCCGGAGGTATAGATCACATAGGCCAGGTCCTGCGGGGTCACCCCGACCTCGGGGTTGTGCACCCCGTAGTCCGTAAGTGGCTGCTCAAGCAACAGGGTGCTGCCGGCAAATGCCGGCAGCCCCTGCCGCAGAGGCGCCTGGGTCAGCAGCAGCCTGATGCCGCTGTCCTGCATCATGTGTTGCAGACGGTCCTGGGGATAGGCCGGGTCCAGCGGCACATAGGCACCGCCGGCCTTGAGGATCGCCAGCAGGGCGATCAGCATCTCCAGGCCACGCTCCGCCGCCAGCCCCACCAGCACATTGGGCCCCACGCCCTGCTCGATGAGCTTGTGCGCCAGGCGGTTGGCCCGTTCATTGAGCTGCCGGTAGTCCAGGTGCTGCCCCTGGAACGTCAGGGCGATGGCCTCGGGCGCCTGCGCCGCCTGCGCCTCGATCAGCTGGTGCACGCAGGCCGCCGAGGGGAATGCCTGCGGCTGCGGATTCCACTGGGCCACGATCCCCGCCTGCTCCCCGGCGTCGAGCATCGGCAACAGGTCGATGCGCTGCTCGGGCTGGCGGACCATGCCCTGCAGCAATTGGCGCCAGTGGCCGGCCATCTGCTCGATGGTCGCGGCATCGAATACATCGGTCGCATAGATCAGCGCAGCGGCGATCCGGCCCTGGGTCTCGACGGTGTCCAGGGTCAGGTCGAACTGCGCCGACTGCCCCGCCGAGTCCAGGGCTTCGATGCTCAGGCCCGGCAAGTTGAGGGCGCCGGCTGGAGCCGCGGCCTCGACCTGATGGTTGAACATCACCTGGAACAGCGGGTTGTGGCTCAGGCTGCGCTCCGGTTGCAGCGCCTCCACCAATTGCTCGAAAGGCAGGTCCTGATGCGCCTGGGCCGCCAGGGCAGTTTGCCGCACCTGCTGCAACAGTTGGCTGAAGGACATCTGCCCGTCGATCTCGGCCTTGAGCACCTGGGTATTGACGAAGAAGCCGATCAGGCGCTCGGTCTCGACCCGGTTGCGGTTGGCGATGGGCACGCCGACGCGGATATCGGCCTGGCCGCTGTAGCGGTGCAGCAAGGTCTGGAACGAGGCCAGCAACAGCATGAACAGGGTCACCCCTTCACGCTGGGCCAGGCTGCCCAGGGCTTCACTCAACGGCTGCTCCAAAATCAGCTCCAAGCGCGCGCCGCGATGGCTCTGGACGGCCGGGCGCGGACGATCCAGCGGCAGTTCCAGCAGGGGCTGCTCGCCCCCCAACTGCGTGGTCCAGTAGGCCAGTTGCCGCTCCTTCTCACCGGCTTCCATCCAGTTGCGCTGCCAGATGGCGTAGTCGGCGTAGTGGATCGGCAGTGGCGGCAGCTGGGGCTGTTGCCCCTGGCTGTAGCCGATGTAGAGGCTCATCAGTTCATCCACCATGACCTGCATCGACCAGCCATCGGAAACGATATGGTGCTGGGCCAGGACCAGCACATGGTCGTCCTCGGCCACTCGCAACAGGCCGACCCTGAGCAAAGGCCCTTGCAGCAGATCGAACAACTGCCGGGTCTGGGCCTGCACGAAGCCCTGCACCGCGCTGTCGATCTCGCGTTCATCGGCCATGGCCGGCAACGACTGGCGGGCGATTTCCAGGCGCACCTCGGGCAGCACCACTTGCACCGCCGCGTCGGCGTCCTCGACGAAATGCGTGCGCAGGCTTTCATGACGGGCAATCAATGTGTCGAAGCTGCGCTGCAAGGCCTCCACGTCCAGCCGGCCACGCAGGCGCAGGGCCTTGGGGATGTGATAGGCAATGCTGTCCGGCGCCAGTTGCCAGAGAAACCACTGGCGTTGCTGGGCATAGGAAAGCGGCAGGCGCGCCTGGCCCAGGCGCACCTGCGGAATCGGCAGGTTGGCCGGGGAAATGCCCTGCTCCAGCATCTTCTGCAGGTAGACCTTGCGCTTCTCCAGCGGCAGCAGGATGAAGCCTTTGACAATCTTCAGCGCGGTGGCGTTATCCATTACACGGCCTCCATTTCGTCGAGCAACAGCGCCAGCGCACTCAGGTCGGCGCCCTGCGCCTGGCCCGGGGCCTGCTGCAACTGGCTGACGAACAGCCCCAGGGTTGGAAATTCGAACGCCATCTGCACACTGACTTGACGCCCAAGCTTGAGCTGGACTCGAGAGACCATCGCGGTTACCAACAAGGAATGCCCACCTGATTCAAAGAAGTTATCGTTCATGCCCACTCGCTCGACTTCGAGCACCTCGGCCCAGATCGCCGCGACCTGTTGTTCCAGCTCGCTCTGCGGCGCGACATAGGCCTGCTGCAACAGGCTGGCGTCGGCCTTGGGCAGGGCCTTGCGGTCCAGCTTGCCGTTGGGGCTCAGCGGCAGCGCTTCCAGGAACAGCAGGTGCGCCGGCAGCATGTAGTCCGGCAGCACCGCCTTGAGCGCCGCTTTCAACTCGTCGCGCAACCGGGCCTGGTCGTCCTGGCTCTGCGCCGCGACGCCTTCTGCGGCGACCAGATAAGCCACCAACTGCGGACCACCGGCCGCCTCCTGGGCCAGCACCACGGCTTCACGCACCTGGGGCAGCTCCAGCAGACGGGCTTCGATCTCGCCCATCTCGATACGGAAACCGCGGATCTTCACCTGATGGTCGATACGCCCGGCGTAATCGATCACGCCCTCGGCGTCGTAGCGCGCCAGGTCACCGGAGCGATACAGGCGCCCGCCGTCCTGGCTGAACGGGTCGGGGATGAAACGCTCCGCCGTGAGACCTGGGCGATCGTGGTAACCCCGGGCCAGCAGCTCGCCGCCGATCATCAGCTCGCCGGTGGCGCCCTTGAGGGTCAGGTTGCCGCTGTTGTCCAGCAGGTAGATGGAACGGCCCGGCAGGCCCTTGCCCAGGGGGATCTGGCTCGGCAGGGTTGCCTCGTCCCGCAGGTAGCGGCTGCAGTCATGGGCGGTGACACTCACCGTGGCCTCGGTGGGCCCGTAGGTATTGAGCAGGCAAACGTCCTTCAACCCGGCCTTTTTCCACGCGGCCACGCCTTCGGCCGCCATGGCTTCGCCGCCCAGGTTGAGCTGGCGCAGGCGCCCGAAGTCCCGGGGTTCGCGGCTGGCGTAATCCTTGCCGAGCATGAACCAGTAGGCGGTGCTCAAGTCGACGATGCTGATGCCCTGCCCGATCAGCTCACGGTAGAAGGTCTCGCTGTCCCACAGGTCCTTGCCACGGATCACCACCGAGGCGCCGCAGATCAGCGCCGGGTACAGCTGCTCGACGAAGGCGTCGAAGTTGAAGGTGGAGAACTGCAGCCCACGGTCCTCGGCGGTCATCTTGAAATAATCCCGGGAAACCTGGGCGTGCCGGCTCAAGGCAGCGTGGCTGATATCCACGCCCTTGGGCCGCCCGGTGGAACCGGAGGTGTACATCACGTACGCCAGGTTGTCGGCCTGGGCCCGCGACCGCGGATTGTCCAGGGGGTAGCCGTGCAGGCTGTGCTCATGCAGGTCCAGGCACAGGTGCGGCACCGCTACGCCGTCCTTCAAGCGTTCAAGCAATGGCGCCTGGGTCAGCAAGAGCTGGATGCCGCTGTCCTGCATCATGTAGTGCAGGCGGTCCTGGGGGTATTCAGGGTCCAGCGGCACGTAGGCGCCACCGGCCTTGAGCACCGCCAGCAGGCCGACAATCATGTCCAGCCCGCGCTCCACGGCGATACCGACCCGGACATCCGGACCGATGCCCTGCTCGATCAGCTTGTGGGCCAGTTGGTTGGCCCGCTGGTTGAACTGGCCGTAGCTCAGTTGCCGGCCATCACACAGCAGTGCCACGGCATCCGGGGTGCGCTGGGCCTGGGCCTCGATCAACTGATGGACAGACTGCGGCGCCAGGTCCCGCGCCGGAGTCCGGCCGCGCTGCTCATCGATCAGCCGACGCTCGGTGGCGCCAAGCAACGACAGCTCGCCGAGGCTGCCCTGCGGGCTCGCCAGCATGCCCATGAGCAGTTGCTCCAGGTAGCCGGCCAGTTGCTGGATGTCCGCCTGGGCAAAATGCTCGCGGGCATAGCTGTAGTCGAAGGCCAGGGTCTGCCCCAGGTAGACCGACAGGGTCAACGGGTAGTTGGTCTGCTCGTGGTTGGCCGCCACGCCGAAGCTCAACTGCGCCGGAGCGCCTTGTGCCAGGGCTTCGGACACCGGGTAGTTCTCGAACACCAGGATGTTGTCGAACAGGGCTTCGCCCCCCAGGCCGGCCCAGCGCTGCACGTCATACAACGGCGTGTGCTCGAAATCGCGCAGGGCCAGGTTGCGTTCCTGCACCAGCTGTAGCCAGGCGCTGGCGGCCATGTCCGGCCGCGGCGAGGCCAGCACCGGCAGGGTGTTGATAAACAGGCCGATCTGCTGCTCCACGCCTTTGAGTTCCGCGGGACGCCCGGACACCGTGGCGCCGAACACCACCGTGTCCTGCCCGGTGTAGCGTTGCAGCAACAACAGCCAGGCGGCTTGCACCAGGGTGTTGACCGTGACCTTCTGCTGGCGGGCGAACTCGCTCAAGCGCTGGGTCTGCTGCTCGTCCAACTGCTGCTGGTAAGCCCCATGGCCTTTGTCCACGGTGCTCTGCCCGCTGCGGTGGATGGCCTGGGCCAGGCGGGTCGGCTCGTCCAGGGCCGCCAGTTGCTCTTTCCAGAAACGCTCGCCGGCCTGGGCATCCTGACGCTGCAACCAAGCGATGTAATCGCGGTAGCGGCCAGGCGCCGCCCCCGCCGATTGCCCCGAGTAACGTTGCAGCACTTCGCCCAACAACCGCGAGTTGCTCCAGCCGTCCATGAGGATGTGATGGTTGGTGTAGATCAGGTGATAGCGCTGGTCGTCGAGACGCACCAGGGTCAGGCGCAGCAACGGCGCCGCCGCCAGGTCGAAACCGCGCTGACGCTCCTGTTCGGCCAGGGCGTCCAGGTCCTCGGCCGCCGATGCCACGGCACGCCAGTCATGCACGACACAATCCAGGGCGATGCGCTTGTGCACCACCTGGATCGGCGCCGGCAACTCGCCCTGCCAGAGGAAACCGCTGCGCAGGATATCGTGACGGTCGATGGCCTCTTGCCAAGCCTGCTGGAAGCGCTCGGGATCGAGCCCGTCCACATCCACCCGCAGCTGGTTGATGTAGTCGCCGCCCTGCTGCTCGTACAGGGTGTGGAACAGCATGCCCTGCTGCATCGGCGACAGCGGATAGAGGTCCTCGACCTGGGCCAGGGACAGCGGCAGGCGATCCAGTTGCTGCTGGCTCAGGCCCGCCAGCGGGAAGTCCGACGGCGTCACGCCACGGTGCTCGGGCTGGCTGCAATGCTCGATCAGTGCCTTGAGTTCCTCGGCGTAGTCATCCGCCAGGCGCTGGATGGTCGAGCGCTCGAACATTGTCTGGCTGAAGCTCCAGCCCAGCTTCAACTGACCGCCATAGACCTGGCCATTGATGCTTAGCCAGTTGCCCAGCGGGGCCTCGGCACTCTGGTCTGCGCCCTTGGCTTCGGCGCTTGGGGCAAACCAGGCATCCGGCTCGTCGAAGCTGGCGTCGAACTGGCCCAGGTAATTGAAGGTGATGCGCGGTACGGCCAGCGCCGCCAGGGTTGCCTGGGCATTGGCATCCCCCAGGTAACGCAGGGCGCCAAAGCCGATGCCCTTGTTCGGCACGGCACGCAGTTGCTCTTTGATCTGCTTGATCGAGTCGGCCAGGGCCGCCTGCGGTGTCAGCTTGACCGGGAACACGCTGGTGAACCAACCCACGGTGCGGCTCAGGTCGATGTTGTCGAACAACTCTTCGCGGCCATGGCCTTCCAGTTGCACCAGGGCACTGTCGCTACCGGTCCAGCGGGTGATGACTCGGGCCAGCGCGGTCAACAGCAGGTCGTTGATCTGGGTGCGGTAGGCCGCCGGGGCATCCTGCAGCAGGCGCTGGGTATAGGCCTGATCCAGCTCGGTGCTGACGCTCAGGGCATCCTTGATCGCCACCCGGTCCGTTACCCGGTCGCAGGGCAGGCCCGACTCGACGCCCTGCAACTGCGCCTGCCAGTAACCCAGCTCCCGCTGCAGCGCCGTGCTGCTGGCATAGGCTTGCAGTTGCCCGGCCCAGGCCTGGGTCGAGCTGGTCTTGGCCGGCAGTCGGATGGCTTGCCCGGCCGCTTGCTGCACCAGGGCCCGATGCAGGTCTTCCAGCAGCACCCGCCAGGACACGCCGTCCACCACCAGGTGATGGATCGCCAACAACAGACGCTGGCTGCCGTCCTGCAAGGTGCAGAGCACGGCACGCAGCAAAGGCCCCTGTTGCAGATTGAGGCTGCGTTGCGCCGCGTCGCACAGCGTTTGCAGTGAATCCTCAGTGGCGTCGTCCACCAGCCACAGCAGCGCATCGGCTTGCATCGCGGCCAACGGTGCCGAAGTCACCGGCGCCGACGGCGCATAAGTCGCGCTCCAGGCTGCGCCTGCCTCGACAAAATTCAGGCGCAGGCCGTCGTGGTGTTCGAGCAAGGCGTGCAAGGCGTGCTCCAGCGCCTTGGCACTCAGGGCTTTCAGCGGCTTGAGCAACACCGATTGGTTCCAGTGATGACGCTCCGGCACCGGGGTGTCGAAGAACCACTGCTGGATCGGCAGCAACGCCATCTGGCCACGCACCGGGCCCTGGTCGATCTGCAACCCGCCCTCGCCCTGCTCCGCCACCGTGGCCAGCCCCTGCACCGTCTGGTGCTGGAACAGGTCTTTCGGGGTGAAACGGATACCGGCCTGACGCGCGCGGCTGACCACCTGGATCGAGATGATCGAGTCGCCGCCCAGCTCGAAGAAGTTGTCGGTGACGCCCACCTGCTCCAGCTTCAGCACATCGGCCCAGATCGCGGCGATCTGCTGTTCCAGGTCGTTTTGCGGCGCTACGTAGGTCTGCTGCATCAGCTGCGCATCGACCTTGGGCAACGACTTGCGGTCCAGCTTGCCGTTCGGTGTCAGCGGCAGCGCTTCGAGGAACAGCAGGTAAGTCGGCACCATGTAGTCCGGCAGGTTTTCCCGCAGGCGGGCCTTGATGCTTTCCCGCAGTTGCGCCTGGCGCTCGTTGCTCGAAGTAACCTGCGCGTCCACCGGCACGATGTAGCCCACCAGTTGCTGGCCACTCGGCCCGGGCTGGGCAATCACCGCCACTTCCAGTACTGGGTCCTGCTCCAGCAGCCGTGCCTCGATCTCGCCCAGTTCGATACGGAAGCCGCGCACCTTGACCTGATGGTCGACACGACCGACGTACTCCACCAGACCGTCGGTGCGGTAGCGGGTCAGGTCGCCGCTGCGGTACAGCCGCGCCCCCGTGGTGCTGTAAGGGTCGGGAATAAAACGTTCCGCTGTCAGCCCTGGCCGGTCCAAGTAACCCCGGGCTACACCGAGGCCACCCAGGTACAGCTCGCCCGCCACCCCAACCGGCAATAGGTTGAGGTTGGCATCGGCCACGTAGGCGCTGCGATTGCCGACGATATTGCCGATCGGCGCGTAGGCCGCATCACACAGATCGCCAGCCTTGGCCTTCCAGATCAACGGGGTGACCACGGTTTCGGTCGGGCCATAACCGTTGAAGATGTACTTGGGCCGCAACACGCGCCAGGCCAGGTCGTAGCTGGCCTGGGGCACTGCGTCGCCGCCGAAGCAGTAGACCCGCACCGCCGGCGGGTTGCCGTCGCGCTCGGCGTGCACCGCCAGCTGTTGCAGGTACACCGGCGGGAACACCCCCACGGTGACGCCATAACGGTGCATCTGCTCATAGGTGAATTCCGGCGACCACAGGCTGTCATCACGGATCAGCACGCTGGCACCGTAGATCAGCGGGTGCATCCAGCCTTCGTGAGAGCCGTCGAAAGCGAAGGACATAAAGTGCAACTCGCAGTCCGCCGGGCTCATTTCATAGCGTTCGCCAGTGGCCAGGCTGTGCATGGCCAACGGACCGTGGGAAACCGCCACGCCCTTCGGCAGGCCGGTGGAGCCGGAGGTGTAGATCACGTAGGCGAGGTTTTCCTCGGCCAGGGTCACCTCCGGGCTGGTCGTCGGGTAAGCCGCGAAGTCAGCCGCGCCTTCGACGCTGAGGGTCGGCAGCCCTTCAGGAATCGGCAGGCGCTCCAGCAAATGGCTTTGGGTCAACAGCAGCCACGCGCCGCTGTCCTGCATCATGTAGCGCAGGCGGTCCTGGGGGTATTCGATATCCAGTGGCACATAAACCCCACCGGCCTTGAGCACCGCAAGGAAGGCCACCATGATTTCCGTGCAACGCGGCATGGCGATGGCCACCCGGACTTCCGGACCGACGCCCAGCTCGATCAACTTGTGCGCCAGCTGGTTGGCCTGAATATCCAGCTCGCGATAGCTCAGGCGCTGTTCGGCGAACAACACCGCCGGCGCCTCTGGCGCCCTGGCCGCCTGGTCGGCGAACAGTTGGTGGACAAAACGGTTAGTTGGATAGACCACATCAGTGTGATCCCAGTCCTGGCGAATCCGCCCCTGCTCCTCCCGGCCCAGCATCGGCAGCTCGCCAATCGCCTGTCGCGGTTCGAGCATGCCTTGCAGCAGGTTGCGCCAGTGATCGGCAAAACCCTCGATGGTCGACACCTCGAACAACTCAGCGGCATAGATGAACGACGCGTTGATCCCGGCGTCGGTCTCCAGGGTTTCCAGGGTCAGGTCGAATTGCGCGGTACCGCCCTGCAGGACCATCTCCTCGGCCTGCAGGCCCGGCAGGCTCGCGCCGTCGGCGCTTTCCCCGGCAATGCTCAGGTGGTTGTACATCACCTGGAACAGCGGGTTCTGGTCCAGCGCGCGCTGGGGCTTGAGCGCATCCACCAGGCGATCGAACGGCAGGTCCTGATGGGCCTGGGCAGCCAGGGCCGTGGCCTTGACCTGGCGCAGCAACTGCCCCACCGCCAGGTTCGGCGCCAGGTCGACGCGCATCACCAGGGTGTTGACGAAGAAGCCCATCACGCCTTCCATTTCCTGGTGGCGACGGTTGCTGACCGGCACGCCGATACGGATATCGGGCTGATCGCAATAGCGGTGCAGCAGCAGGGCGAACGAGCCGAGGAACAGCTGGAACAGGGTCATGTCATGCTCGCGCGCCAGGCGCCGCAGGCCCTGCTCCAGGTCCAGCGGCAGGCGCAAACCCAGGCGTTCCTGGCGATGGCTCACCAGGGCCTGGCGCGGATGGTCCACCGGCAGTTCCAGCACCGGGTGCTCCAGCCCCAGCTGCTCGCGCCAGTAATCCAGTTGCCGCTGCTGCTCGCCCTGCTCGAGCCAGGCCCGGTGCCAGCTGGCGTAGTCGGCGTACTGCACGCTCAGTTCATCGAACCGCGGCGCCTGCCCCTGGATGAACCCCCGGTAGAGGGCGACGAATTCCCGGGCCAGCACACTCATGGAGGCGCCATCGGAAATGATGTGGTGCAGGGTCACCACCAGCAGGCAGTCCTGCTCGGCGATCTGCAACACCCGGGCCCGGCACAGGGGGCCGCGCTCCAGGTCGAACAGCACCTGGGTTTCTTCCAGGGCCCTGGCCTCGACCGCCTCGCGGGACAGGTCCGGGGCCAGGCGTTCCCAGGCCAGGGTAATTTCACCCTGGGGGTGCACTACCTGGCACAGGCTGTCCTGGTGCTGGGTAAAGGTGGTGCGGAAGGCTTCATGGCGTCGGGCCAGGGCGTCGAAGCTGTGCTGCAGCGCCTGCCGGTCCAGCGCCCCCTGGAGCCGGACCACGATCGGCGTGTGGTAGGCGGTGCTCTGGGGATGCATCTGCCAGAACAGCCACTGCCGCTGCTGGGCATGGGACGCCGGCAATGGCTCGTCGCGCCCTAGCGCCTCGATCAGCGACAGCGAACCCGCGCCGGCGCAAGCCTGCACCTGCTCGACGAACTCATCCAGGCGCGCGGTCTCGAACAGCACCCGCAGCGGCACCTCCGCCGCCAGCAGCCGGCGGACCCGGGAAATGATCTGGGTGGCCAGCAACGAATGCCCGCCCAGGGCGAAGAAGTTGTCGCTCAGGCCCACCCGCTCGACCTTGAGCACGTCCTGCCAGATCGCCGCGATGCCCCGCTGCAACTCGCTGACCGGGGCAACGTAGACCGCGACCGGCGCCTGTTGCTGCAACGGCGGCAAGGCCCGCAGGTCGAGCTTGCCGTTGGCGGTCAACGGCATGCCTTCCAGGGCCATGAAATGCATCGGCAGCATGTAGTCGGGCAACGCCACCGCCAACTGCCGGCGAATCTCCTGCCAGGCCGCTTCCGGCTCCTGGACACTGGCTTTGGCCAGCACCACATAAGCCGCCACTTGCGGCTCATCCGCCACGCTGACCACCTGCGCCACGGCGTCCTCGACCTGCGGCAACTGCTTGAGCGCCGCGGTGATTTCCCCCAGCTCGATGCGGTAGCCGCGAATCTTCACCTGGTGATCGATGCGCCCCAGGTAATCGATGACTCCGCCATCGAGGTAGCGCGCCAGGTCACCGGTGCGGTACAGCCGCTGCCCGTCGGCGCTGAAAGGGTCGGGAACGAAACGCTCGGCGGTCAAGGCCGGCCGGCGGTGGTAGCCCCGCGCCAGGCCGGCGCCCCCCAGGTACAGCTCGGCCGGGGTGCCGGGCGCCACGGGCTGCAACGAGGCATCCAGGACCCGGGCGCGAACGTTGGCCAGCGGCTGGCCCAGGGGCACCACCGCCACGGCCTGATCCACGGCAGCGGCGGCCAGGGTCAGGGCGCCGACCGTGGTTTCCGTCGGGCCGTAGTGGTTGAACACCGCGCACTGCGGCGCCAGGGCCGCGATCTTTCTGACCAGCGCCGCCGGGCAGGCTTCGCCGCCCAGCACCAGGCACTGCCTTGGCAGGGCACGGGCCGGCTCCGCGCCGCCCATCAGCGCCTGCAAATGCGAAGGGACGATCTTCAGCACATCGATTTGCCGGGAGTCCAGGTAGGCCGAAAAGGCCTCGGCGTCCAGGCCGGTATCCAGGTCGATCACATGCAGGCAGCTGCCGGAGCACAGGGCGCCAAACAGCGTGGTATGCCCCAGGTCGGCGGCAATGGTGGAGACCACCGCCATGTTGCGCGCGGCCCCCAGCGGCAGGCGCGCCAGGATCGCCTGCACGTAGTTGGCCAGGGCTGCGTGGGTGATGGTGACGCCCTTGGCGGCCCCGGTGGAACCGGAGGTGTAGATCGAATAGGCCAGGTGCCCGGCCTCGACCCGCGGCAACGGCGCCTGCGAATCGCTGGCCGGCGCCCAGCTGTCCGGCTGGTCCAGCAACAGCACGCTGACCTGGGCCGCCAGCGGCAGCCGCGCCTGCACCGCGGTCTCGCTCAGCAGCAGGGCAACGCCGCTGTCTTGCAGCATGTAGCGCAAGCGTTGCTCGGGGTACTGGGTATCCAGCGGCACATAGGCACCGCCGGCCTTGAGCACCGCCAGCAGGCCCACCACCATCTCCAGGGAGCGCTCCACGGCAATCCCCACCAGCACCTCGGGGCCCACGCCACGCAGTACCAGGGCCGCGGCCAGGCGCGCGGCGCGCTGATCCAGCTGGCGGTAACTCAGGCACTGCTCGCCGAACACCAGGGCCGGGGCCTCGGGCCGTACGCGCACCTGCTCAGCGAACAGCTCGAGCACCGAAACGGCGGCGAACGCCTCATGCGCACCGACGCCCTGGGCCAGGGTGGCCTGGCGTTGTTCGGGGCTGAGCAGCGGCAGCTCGGCGATCGCCGAACGCGGCTCACGCACCATCGCCCACAGCAGGTTCTGCCAGTGGCCGGCCATGCGCTCGACGGTCCGTTCCTCGAACAGCTGGCAGTCATAGGTGAAGGCGGCCTGCAGCCGGCCACCGCGCTCGAAGGTGTCCAGGGTCAGGTCGAACTGCACCGTGCGTTCGTTGCGCGCCAGGGCCTGCACCTCAAGACCGGAGCGGCTGCGCAGGGTGGTCAGCTCGGTGACCTGCGGCTGGTGGTTGTAGAGCACCTGGAACAGCGGGCTGTGGCTCAGGCTGCGCTCGAGTTGCAGGGCCTCCACCAGCCGCTCGAAAGGCAGCTCCTGGTGGGCCTGCGCGCCCAGGGTGGTCTCGCGGATATCCGCCAGCAGTTGCTCCACCGTCAAGTGCGGGCTCAACTCGCTGCGCAGCACCTGGGTGTTGACGAAGAAGCCGATCAGCCCTTCGGCTTCCTGGCGCGTGCGGTTGGCGATAGGCACGCCCACGCGGATGTCCTGCTGGCCGCTGTAGCGCGCCAGCAGCAGCTTGAAACCGGCCAGCAGCACGGCGAACAGGGTCACCCCCTGCTGTCGCGCCAGGGCGCCCAGTTGCTGGGCCAGGTCCGGCGCCAGCTCGAAGTCCAGGCGCCGCCCCTGGCGGCTGGAATGAGCCTGGCGCGGATGATCGGTGGGCAGCCTGAGCACCGGATGCTCGTCCCCGAGCTTGGCCCGCCAGTACGCCAGCTGCCGCTCCTGCTCCCCCGCCTCCAGCCAGCTGCGCTGCCACAGGGCGTAGTCGCGGTACTGGATCGGCAGGGCCGGCGCGCTCGGCGCCGCGCCCTGGAGCAGCGCGTCGTAGGCTTGCAGGAACTCCTCGATCAGCACGCCCATGGACCAGCCGTCGGCGACGATATGGTGCAAGGTCAGCAGCATGACGTGCTCCTGCTCCCCCAATCCCAGCACACAGACCCGCAACAGCGGCCCCTGCTGCAGATCGAAGGGCCGGCGCGCCTCGGCGTCGGCCCGCTGCCGCACGCTGGCCTCGCGCAGCGCAGGGTCAAGGTCGCTCAGTTCCTGGTAATCGATGCTCACTTGGGTCGTCAGGATGACCTGCCGCGGCTCGTCCTGCTCCAGGCGGAACACCGTGCGCAGGCTTTCATGGCGCTCCAGCAGCCAGTCGAAGGCCCGGGCCAGCACCGCCCGATCCAGCGGCCCGCTCAGGCGTACCGCGTTGGGCAGGTTGTAGGCCGCACTCTGCGGGTCCAGCTGCCAGAGAAACCACATGCGCTGCTGCGCGTAGGACAACGCCTGGCGGTCAGGCACTGCGACCCCCGCGGGAATGGGCAGCAGAGAGAAGTCGACGCCTTCCTTGTCCAGAGCCTTCAAGAACAGCCGGCGCTTTTCCAGCGGCAGTTCAATGAATCTACGGGCGAGCTTCAAGGAGTCTTCGGCATTCATCGGGGGTCATCCGTACTTGCGTGTGGGGTATCGAGCATTGGCTCGGTCATCCCTACGGAACGGATGAAGGCCCGGGAAAATTAACCCCGCGCGCCACGCCGGCCGCCAACCCCAGGGCCGCCCAGGACAGGCCGACCAGCGGCGCCGACGGTAAATCGGACCCACCCCCCTTCGTTCCTTGCTTATCCCCCCTTGCAACAGGTACCCGCCCATGTCCTCCGCTCAATCGCTGACCGACATCCTCACCCAAGGCTTGCGCAAACTGACGGGCATCGACCGGCCCAGACCCAAGGGCTACCGGGTGATCAACGTCGAGCTCAAGCGGCGCATCGTCCTCAGCCCGTCCCTGGTGCGCCTGGTGTTCGCCGGCGAGGACATCGCCCAGGCCCGCACCCTGGCCCCGGACCAGCGCATCAAGCTGCTGTTCCCCGGCGCCGACGGCAGCGCCCCGCAACTGCCGGTGGAAGGTGACTGGCACGCCGCCCGGCGCAAGCTGCCGGCCGAGCAGCAGCCGCCGATGCGCACCTACACCATCCGCGCCCTGCGCCTGCTGCCGGCGGAGCTGGATGTGGACTTCGTGCTGCACGGGGTCAACGGCCCCGCGTCCAGCTGGGCCACCCACGCCCGGCCCGGCGACCGCCTGCAGATGGTGGTGCCGAACAAGGCCTACAGCGGCGATCCCGGCGGTTATGAATGGATGCCGCCGGCAGATATCCGCAAAGTGCTGCTGATGGGCGATGAAACCGCCCTGCCGGCCATTGCCGGGATTCTCGAGGAGCTGCAGGAGTATCCGGATTACCCGGACGTGCAGGCATTTATCGAAGTGCCCCACGAAAGCGACTGCATCGACTTGCGCTGCAACCCCCAGACCCGACTCAACTGGCTGCCGCGGGACCTGTTGGGCGCCCAGCACGGGGAAACCCTGATCCATGCCGCCCGGGAGCTGGCCGAGCTGCCGCCGCCCCACACCGCGCACCGGCCGATCAAGGTCCGCGAGGGCGACGAAGAACAACGCCCCTGGGAGACCGCCACGCCCGCCGACAACAGCTTCTATGCCTGGGTGGCCGGCGAGTCCGCCACGGTGATGAGCATCCGCCGCCACCTGATCAACGAACGCGGCCAGGAACGCCGCAACCTGACCCTGATGGGCTACTGGCGCCTGGGCACGTCGTTGGGCTGACAGATCTGCCTGGGCCTTGAGAGCGCCGCGGCCGTGCCGGCCGTTCGCAGCCTGCGGCAGCGGCTACACCCACTTCCTGTAGCCGCTGTCGAGCCCGCGAGGCTGCGATAAGGCCCGCAGGGCCTTTGCTTGACGATCTTGCGATGGGCCACCGAGAACGCCGCGGCCGTGCCGGCCGTTCGCAGCCTGCGGCAGCGGCTACACCCACTCCTGTAGCCGCTGCCGAGCCCGCGAGGCTGCGATAAGGCCCGCGGGGCCTTGCTTGACGATCTTGCGATGGGGCCACCGAGAGCGCCGTGGCCGTACCGGCCGTTCGCAGCCTGCGGCAGCGGCTACATTGCCTGGCTCAGGAAACCGCGGTTTCGCGTTGCAGGTGACGCCGACGATGCACCTCAAGGTGGCCCTTGATCAGGCTCAGGACCCTGGCTTCGTGTTCGTGGATAAAGAAGTGCCCGCCCGCCAGCATGTCCACGGAGAAGCTGCCCTGGGTCTCCTTCCTCCAGCCAATCAACTGTTCGGTGGTGGCCCGGTCGGCCTTGCCTCCCAGGACATGCACCGGACAGTTCAGCAACGGTCGCTGCAGCGGGCGAAAACGGCCACACAGGAGAAAGTCGGCGCGCAGGATCGGCAGGGTCAGGCTCATCAACTCCTGGTTGGCCAACACCTCTTCACTGGTGCCATTGAGGGTGCGCAGCTGTTCGATCAGTTGTTCGTCCGTCTTGGGGTCGGCAAAACCCCGGTCGTAGTCGGTGCGCAGGGTCGGCGCCGCGGTTCCCGAAGCGAACAGCGCCACCGGTTCCGGACCACCCAGGGCCCGCAGGGCGTGGGCCAGCTCGCAGGCCAGCAGCGCCCCCAGGCTATGGCCGAACAAGGCATAGGGCGCACGCAGGCCCGCGCGAACTTCCAGCGCCAGTTGCCGCGCCAGCTCGCGCATGTCGGTGGCCAGCGGCTCGGCATAACGGGCGCCCCGCCCGGGCAGTTCCACCGGCTGCAACTTCAGCCATTCGGGCAGCTTGCGCCGCCAGCGGCTGTAGACCATGGCGCTGGCTCCGGAATACGGCAGGCACAGCAACGTCAGCTGGGTCACGGTGTTCCCCTTGAGAAAAATGATGGTAAAGACTGGACGTGCCACCTGGCCGGCAAATTAGTGCGGCAGCCCGCCTGACGCCCATCTGCAGGAGCAGCCGGTCGACACCCGATTGCTCGCGATGGTCGTTAACGACACCGCGTCTTGCATTGGATAAACGCAGTGTTCTCAGGTTCATCGCGAGCAAGCTTCGCTCCTACAATAGATCCCCTTCGCTTGACCGGTCGTCATTGAGTCAGTCGTCCCCATAAATTTCCCGATACAGCCTTCGTTCTCTGCTGCAGATCAAACCGCAAACAAGAGAGATCGCCGTGGACTTGCAGACCATTCTGTCAAAGCTGTTCGCCAATGCCGGTGCCGTGGGAATCGAAGGCACCTTTCAATTCGTGTTCGGTCCACAACTGGCATTCTGGTCAGAGGTCCAGGCGCACAGCCGCACCGAAGCCGGCCGGCATCCGACGCCTGATGTCACCATCGAGGTCGCCCAGGCCGACTTTCTCGGGATCATGGGCGGCAGCGCCAACGTCGAGGAACTGTTCGCCAGCGGCCGCCTGAAGATCGGCGGCAACATGGGCCTGGCCACGCTGCTGCCGCAGATCATCGACCATGCGCGGCATGGCGGTGGCGCGCTGGAAAAGAAAGTCGAGATGAACACCCGCTACCCCACCCCGCCGCGCTACAGCGAACAAGTCTCGGCCGGCCTGCCGACCCAGCGCACGGTGGAACGGCGTCCGCGCAGCGGGCTGTCGGTGGAGGAGTTCAGGACGCGTTACCTGCCCCAGGGCATTCCCGTGGTGATCAGCGATGCCCTGCAGGACTGGCCGCTGTTCCAGCTCAGCCGCGAAGAATCGCTGGTGCACTTCGCCGAACTGCAAGGCATCACCCGCCACGGCGACTACGTGAAGAAGACCTTTTCCACCGAGCGTGACTTTCGCTCCACCTCCATGGCCGAGTTCATCGCCTCGCTGGACAACCCGGCGCCGAAAAACGCCGACGGCGAACCGCCCGCCTACATGGGCAACAACATCCTGCCGGCGCAGTTGCTGGAGCAGATCCAGTACCCGCCCTACTTCGACCGCTCGCTGTTCATCCCGCCACGGATCTGGATCGGCCCCAAGGGCACCCTGACCCCGCTGCACCGCGACGACACCGACAACCTGTTCGCCCAGGTCTGGAGAAGTCCTTCATCCTCGCCGCGCCCCACCACCGTGAGGCCCTGGGCACCTGGTCGACCGCGCCCCAGGGCGGGCTCGACGGTTGCGAGGTCAACCCGGACGCGCCGGACTACCAGCGTTTTCCGGCGTCGCGGGACGTGACCTTCCTGCGGGTCATCCTGGAAGCCGGCGACCTGCTGTTCCTGCCCGAGGGCTGGTTCCACCAGGTGCAGTCGGTATCCACCTCGCTGTCGGTGAATTTCTGGGTCAACTCCGGGCGCGGCTGGTAAGGCTCAGGCGACCGCCGGCTGGCCCCGGGTCAGCCGGCGCCAGCTCTGCACCGCCGTCCCCAGCACCACCACTCCTGCCGCCTGCGCTACCCAGAAGCCGCTGCGCGCGCCAAAGGCATCCACCAGCCAGCCGGAACTGGCGGCGCCGATGGCCACGCCGATGCTGACCCCGGTGACCAGCCAGGTCAGGCCTTCGGTGAGCTTGGCCGGTGGAACTATGTTCTCGACCAGGGCCATGGCGACGATCAGGGTCGGGGCGAAGAACAGGCCGGAGACGAACACCGCCAGGGACAGGCCGAAGATATTGCTCGCCAGCAGCAATGGCAGGGTGGTCACGGCGGTGGCGATGCCGCCGTACATGAACAGTCGCGGCAGCGGGATATTCAGTTTCAGCGCGCCGAAGGCGATGCCCGCCAGGCAGGAACCGATGGCGTACACCGACAGCACGATGCTCGCCGCCGCGGGTTGCCCCTGCTGCTGGGCGAACGCCACGCTGACCACATCCACCACGCCGACGATCATGCCCATGGCGATCATCAGCAGCACCAGCAGCTGCAACTCCAGCGAACGGATGATCGACACGTCGTGCCGGGCCTCATGGGGATGCACCGGCGGCTCGGTCGCCCGTTGCGCCACCAGCGCGGTGACGCCGATCGCCAGCATCAGCAGCGCCGCCAGCGGCCCGGCCTCGGGGAAGGCCGCCACGCACAGCCCCACCGATAACGGCGGGCCGACGATAAAGCACACCTCATCGAGCACCGATTCCAGGGCATAGGCGGTCTGCAACTGTGGCTGGCCGCGGTACAGCTCGGTCCAGCGGGCGCGAACCATGGCCGGCATGCTCGGCATGCAGCCGGCCAGGGCGGCGAACAGGAACAGCGTCCAGTGCGGCGTCTGCAAGCGGGTGCACAGCAGCAACGCCAGCAGTGCCCCGCCGCCCACACCGGCGGCGATCGGCAGTACCCGGCCCTGGCCGAAACGGTCGACCATGCGCGACACCTGGGGCGCGCAGAAGGCCGTGGCCAGAGCGAAGGTCGCCGCCACCGCACCGGCCAGCGCGTAGCCGCCCTTGAGCTGGGCCAGCATGGTGATCAGGCCGATGCCGGTCATCGACATCGGCATCCGCGCAATCATCCCCGCCACCACGAAAGCGCGGCTGCCGGGGGCGTTGAACAGTTCGCGGTAAGGGTTTGCCATTGTCATCACACCTTGTTTGAGGCTTGCCAGAAATGCACCGCAAGGCAAAATACATACGGTGCGTATGTGAGAAAGCATGAGAACATACGCGGCGTATGTCAATCCATGTATCAGCTGTGTGAGTGCCCGCCATGAGCCCGCGTCAACGCGCCGAGATGATCGAAGAAACCCGCAGCAAACTCATCGCCAGTGCCCGCCAGTCCTTTGGCAGCCTGGGCTATGCCAACACCTCGATGGACGAGCTGACGGCCGAGGCGGGCCTGACCCGAGGTGCCTTGTATCACCATTTCGGCGACAAGAAAGGCCTGCTGGCAGCGGTGGTGGAACAGCTCGACGCCGAGATGGACCAGCGCCTGGAGGCAATCTCGCGCGGCACCGACGACCTCTGGGCCGCCTTCGTCCAGCGCTGCCGCACCTACCTGGAAATGGCCCAGGAAGCGGAGATCCAGCGCATCGTCCTGCAGGATGCGCGCGCGGTACTCGGCGACCTGACCGAGGCCAGCGAGGAGCAGTGCGTGGCGTCCTTGAGCACGCTGCTGGATGAGCTGATGCAGGCCGGCCTGGTGGTCAACGCCCCCAGCGAAGCCCTGGCGCGCCTGATCAACGGCAGCCTGCTCGACGCTTCGCTGTGGATCGCCCGGGACGAGCATCTGGGGCAACGATTGCAGCAGGCACTGGCCGGGCTGGAGGCGCTGCTGCAGGGCTTGCGGGTGCGCTGAGCCCTGGCGCCGGATGCTTGGCACCGGCCCCGCCCTCCTCCGGGACTTCGTAACTGCGGTGAACTCCTGCCCGCTCTAGCCAGTCAGCTGAACAGGCTCTCCGGTTAAGGTGCGTGCTCATGAATATCTCCCTGAACCAACAAGTCGCCCTGGTCACCGGCGCCAGTTCCGGCATCGGCGCCGCGGCGGCCACCGCCCTGGCCGCGGCCGGGGCCTCGGTGGTGCTCAATTACCATCGGCAGGCGGCGCCCGCGGAAAAACTCGCCGCCGATATCAACGCCTGCGGCGGCCGGGCCATTGCCGTGGGCGCCGACATCTCCCAGGAAGACCAGGTCCAGCACCTGTTCGACAAGGCCCTGGAAGCCTTCGGTTTCCTCGATATCCTGGTGGCCAACTCGGGCCTGCAAAAAGACGCCGCCACGGTGGACATGACCCTGGAGGACTGGAACCAGGTGATCAGCGTCAACCTCACCGGCCAGTTCCTCTGCGCCCGCGCCGCCCTGCGCATTTTCCATCGCCAGGGCATCCGCAGCGGCGTGTCGCGCGCCGCCGGCAAGATCATTCACATGAGCTCGGTGCACCAGCGGATTCCCTGGGCCGGGCACGTCAACTACGCGGCGTCCAAGGGCGGCGTGGACATGCTGATGCGCAGCCTGGCCCAGGAAGTCAGCCACCAGCGCATCCGTGTCAATGCCATTGCCCCGGGCGCGATCGCCACGCCGCTCAATCGCAAGGCCACCGAGGGCGCGGCCGAGCGCAAGCTGCTCGAGCTGATTCCCTACGGGCGCATCGGCGACGTCAAGGACGTGGCCAACGCCGTGGTCTGGCTGGCCAGCGATGCGTCCGACTACGTGCTCGGCAGCACCCTGGTGATCGATGGCGGCATGAGCCTGTACCCGGAGTTTCGCGACCATGGCTGACACTGAACGACAGGCGCCGATCGACGCCCACGGCATCATCGGCGACCTGCGCAGCGCCGCGCTGGTCAACGACAAGGGCAGCGTGGATTTTTTCTGCTGGCCGGAGTTCGACAGCCCGTCGATCTTCTGCTCGCTGCTCGACACCCCGGACGCCGGCATCTTTCAGCTGGCGCCGGACCTGCCCGACGCCCGCCACGAACAGATCTACCTGCCCGACAGCAACGTCCTGCAGACCCGCTGGCTGAGCGAGCGGGCGGTGGTCGAAGTCACCGACCTGCTGGCCATCGGCGACAGCGAGGACGACCTGCCGCTGTTGATCCGCCGGGTGCGGGTGGTCAGCGGCCGCACCACCCTGCGCCTGCGCTGCGCGGTGCGCCATGACTATGCCCGCGCCCCCACCCGCGCGCGGCTGGACGGCGACGCGGTGTGCTTCGAGGCCGAGCGGCAGCCGGGGCTGCGCCTGGTGGCCAGCCAGCCCCTGCGCATCGACCGGCAGGCGGCGGTGGCGGAGTTCGAGCTGGAACAGGGGCAGAGCGCCGAATTCATGCTGGGCGGGCTCGACGATCCGCGGCTGGTCACAGGCGGCAGCGACCTGTGCCTGGAACGCACCCTAAAGTTCTGGCGCGACTGGATCGGCCAGTCCAACTACCGCGGCCGCTGGCGCGAAATGGTCAACCGCTCGGCCCTGGCGCTGAAGCTGCTGACCTCGCGCAAGCACGGGGCGATCCTCGCCGCCGCCACCTTCGGCCTGCCGGAAACCCCGGGCGGCGAACGCAACTGGGATTACCGCTACACCTGGATCCGCGACGCGTCGTTCACCGTCTACGCCTTCATGCGCCTGGGCTTCGTCGAGGAGGCCAACGCCTATATGCGCTGGCTGCGCGGGCGGGTCAGCGACTGCCGTGGCCAGCCGGCCAAGCTGAATATCCTGTACGCCATCGACGGCCGCCAGCAGCTGCCGGAAACCCAACTGCCGCACCTGTCCGGACATGGCGGCGCGACGCCGGTGCGTATCGGCAACCAGGCCTATGAACAGGTCCAGCTGGACATCTTCGGCGAGCTGCTGGACGCGGTGTACCTGGTCAACAAATACGGCGAGGCGATTTCCCACGAAGGCTGGAAACACGTGGTGGACGTGGTGGACCAGGTCTGCAGCAGCTGGGACGGCGAGGATGTGGGCATCTGGGAAATGCGCGGCGAGCAGCATCATTTCCTGCATTCGCGGCTGATGTGCTGGGTCGCCCTGGACCGGGCCATCCGCCTCGCCTCCAAGCGCTCGCTGCCGGCGCCGTTCGCCCGCTGGGACCAGACCCGCCAGGCGATCTACGACGATATCTGGAGCAACTTCTGGAACGCCGAAGGCGGGCATTTCGTCCAGTGCCGGGGCGGCACCGCGCTGGACGGTTCGATGCTGCTGATGCCGCTGGTGCGCTTCGTCGGCGCCCGCGACCCGCGCTGGCTGGCGACCCTGGAAGCCATCGAGAAGACCCTGGTGCGCGACGGCATGGTCTACCGCTACCGCAACGAAGACAGCCAGATCGACGGCCTGGCCGGCACCGAAGGCGCATTCGCCGCCTGCTCGTTCTGGTACGTCGAATGCCTGGCCCGCGCCGGCCGACTGGACCAGGCCCACCTGGAGTTCGAGCAACTGCTGCGCTACGCCAACCCTCTGGGGCTGTACGCCGAAGAGTTCGACAGCCATGCCCGGCACCTGGGCAACACCCCCCAGGCACTGACCCACCTGGCCTTGATCAGCGCGGCGAGTTTTCTCGATCGCCGGCTCAGTGGCGAGAAGATCCTCTGGCAGCCTTGACCCGCAATACGCCCCATCGCCTGGCGCCTACAGAAGACAAGCCATTCGCGGCAACGGCGGTTTGCGGGCAGAATAGGCCGCCCGGCCCGCTCAAGGATTCCCATGCGCCAGGTGCTGCTGATCATCGATGTGCAACCCACGTTCAACCCGCCGGACTGGCTGGTGAACGGCATCAACGCCCTGCTCGGCCAGTTGCCCTCGGTGGCCACCGTCGAGCGCCATGACGAAAGTCGCACGCCCTTCGTCCGCCAGCTCGGCTGGCGCCCCGCCGCCGACGACCACAGCCTGGTCGCCGCCGACCGCGTGTTCATCAAGCACGGCTACGCCCCCACGCCAGAGACCATCGCCTACCTGCGCAGCCTGGCCCCGGACCGCGTGCTGGTCTGCGGCATCCAGACCGACACCTGCGTGCTCGCCGCCGGCTTCGCCCTGTTCGACGCCGGCTTGCAACCGACGCTGATCACCGACCTGACCCTGGGCTCGTCACTGGACCGCAGCGGGCAGTTGGGCGTGCGGTTGTGGCAGCACCATTTCAAGCACCTCACGACCAGCGCCGAGCTCGCCTTCCTGTAGCCGCTGGCTGAGGTCTGAAGCATTCGTCAACGCTTCATGCCCAGGGCAAAGCCCACGAATGAAGTCCTGGCCCGACACTGACCAGGCATGCAGTTTGAGCTAAGGTTGCTGCTTTCCCTGTCGCCGGATCCGTCATGAACAGCTCGCTCTCTGTCCAGTACATCCAGACCCCGTCCCTGCGTGTCGCCTACGAACACCACGGCCCCGCCGACGGCGAGCCGGTGATTCTGTTGCATGGTTTTCCCTACGACCCGCGCAGCTACGACGAGATCGCCCCCGAGCTGGCGGCGCGCGGCTATCGGGTGATCGTGCCGTACCTGCGCGGCTACGGCCCGACCCGTTTCGCCGGCCCGGACATCCCGCGTTCCGGGCAACAGGCGGCGCTGGCCCAGGACCTGCTGGACCTGATGGACGCCCTGGAGATCCCCCGGGCCGCCCTCGCCGGTTTCGACTGGGGCGGTCGCGCCGCCTGCATCGTCGCGGCCCTGTGGCCGGAACGGGTGCGCTGCCTGGTAAGCGCCGACGGCTACAACATCCAGGACATCGCCCGCTCGACCCAGCCGCGACCGCCCGAGACCGAGCACCGGCTCTGGTATCAGTACTATTTCCACACCCAACGCGGGGTCGACGGCCTGACCGCCAACCGCCGCGAACTGTGCGCACTGCTGTGGCGACTGTGGTCGCCGACCTGGGATCGCGGCCGCGAACTCTATGATCTGAGCGCGCCGTCGTTCGACAACCCGGACTTCGTCAAGGTGGTGATCCACTCCTACCGGCATCGCTTCATGTACGCGCCGGGCGACCCGAGCCTGGAACATATCGAGCAGGCCCTGGCGCAGCAGCCGCCGATCCGCGTGCCGACCCTCTCGTTGTGCGGCGGCGATGACGGGGTCGGCCCGGCGAGCGAAGAGGACGAAGACATCGGCCTGTTCACCGGCCCTTACCAACGCCGGATCTTGCCCGGGGTCGGCCACAACGTGCCGCAGGAAGCGCCGCACGCCACCTTGCAGGCATTGCTGGAACTACTGGAAGCCTGACTCCCCCTCCGGCGAAAAGCGCTCCCGATAGGCCTGCGGCGTCACGCCGACGACCCGCAGGAAGCTGCGGCGCAGGGTTTCTTCGCTGCCGAAGCCGCACTGCACGGCGATGCGCTTGATCGCCACGCCGCTGTCGCCGAGCAGGCGTCGGGCGCTTTCCACGCGGATCTGTTCGATGGCCCGGGCCGGGGTCTGGCCGGTATCGGCGCGGTAGTGGCGGACAAAGCTGCGTTCGCTCATGCCGGTCCGCTCGGCCAGGGCCGGGATGTTCAGCTCGCGACCGAGGTTTTCGGCGATCCAGGCGTGCAGGTCGTCAAAGCGGCTGCCCTGTTTTTGCAGGGCCAGGGTCGCGCTGAATTGCGACTGGCCGCCCGGGCGCTTGAGGAACACCACCAGTTGCCGGGCCACGTCCAGCGCCATGGCGTGCCCCAGGTCCGCCTCCACCAGCGCCAGAGCCAGGTCGATACCGGCGGTGACGCCGGCCGAGGTCCACACCGGCCCCTCGTTGATGAAGATCGGGTTGGCTTCCACCCGCAGCTGCGGATATTGCCGCGCCAGTTGCTCGCAGCGGGTCCAGTGGGTGACCACCCGGCGCCCGTCGAGCCAGCCGCTGGCGGCCAGCAGGAACGCCCCGGTGCACACCGACGCCACCCGCCGCGCCAGCGCCGCCTGCTGGCGGACCCAGGCCACCAGCGCCGGATCTTCCGCCGCGGCGTACACGCCCCAGCCGCCGGCGATGACCAGGGTGTCGCAAGGCGTGCCCGGCGCCGGCAAGGGCTCGGCCAGCAGCACCAGCCCGGCCGAGGTGGTCACCGGCCCGTCGCCCGCGGCGATCACATTCACCGCGTAGGGCAGCGGCAGGCCTTTGTGCCGCGCCAGGTCGTTGGCCGAAGCAAACACCTGCAGCGGGCCCGTGACGTCGAGTACCTGGGCGTTGGCGAAAGTCAGTACATGAACGGTTCTGGCGGTCTGGGACATGATTGGCGTAAATCGTGGGTAGGTTGGCGTATTCGCCAAAGCCTAGGGCGCTAGAGTCGAACCGTCCAGCCACATAAGAGCGGACACCTTCGAACTTCTCCAGGGAGAGACCCCATGACGCTGCAGATCGGTTTCCTGTTGTTCCCCAACGTCCAGCAACTCGACCTGACCGGCCCCTACGATGTGCTCGCGTCGCTGCCGGACGTGCAGGTGCATCTGGTCTGGAAGGCGCGCGGGCCGGTCACCGCCAGCACCGGCCTGGTGCTGCAGGCGACCACCAGCTTCGCCGATTGCCCGCCATTGGACGTGATCTGCATCCCCGGTGGCGCCGGTGTCGGGCCGTTGATGGAAGACCCGCAGACCCTCGACTTCATCCGCCAGCAGGCGGCGCAGGCGCGTTATGTCACCTCGGTCTGCACCGGCTCCCTGGTGCTTGGCGCCGCCGGGCTGCTGCGGGGCAGGCGCGCCACCACCCACTGGGCCTACCACCATTTGCTGGAGGCGCTGGGGGCGATCGCGGTACAGGAACGCGTGGTGCGCGATGGCAACCTGTTGAGCGGTGGCGGAATTACCGCCGGGATCGATTTTGCCCTGACCCTGGCCGGCGAACTGTTCGGCGATGCAACGGCGCAGCGGGTCCAGCTGCAACTGGAATACGCCCCGGCTCCACCTTTCACGGCCGGTAGCCCAGAGACAGCGCCCAAAGCGGTGGTAGAGCAAGCCCAGCGGCTCGCGGCGAACGCCATCCAGCAGCGCGGCGAGATCGTCGACAGGGTCGTGGCGCAGTGGCGGCAGGCCTGAGACGGCGCTTACAGAAGCTGAAGAAAGATGCGGACCAGAGCAACCTTATCGGCCAGCTGAGCCCTGGCCGCATCTTCGATGAACCGGCGTCAGGCCGGGACTGCTTGCTCACTGGCCTGTCGCAGGTAGTCGACCACCTGCTGCACGGTCTGCAGGCCATCGGCTGCATCGTCCGGGATCGTGAGGTCGAACTCGGCCTCCAGGGCCGACACCAGTTCCACCCGGGCCAGCGAGTCTGCTCCCAGGTTCTCGACGAACGAGTCCTGGTTGCCGATCTGCGCCAGGTCGACAGCCAGTTCGGTCGCCACCACTCTTTTCACGCGTTGTTCGAGGTTTTCCATGTTCATTCCCTTGCAGTTGGATGCGTACCACGAAACAGTGGCCGACCCACGCCGGCCACCGGGTTCTTGCGCCTTGGCGAGGCGCGTCAGACCACCGTCAGGTGCATGAAGCCGCCGGAGAAGCGCCCGCTTTCCGGGACGAAACACAGCACGCGCTGCCCCTTGTGCAGGCGTCCGGACTCCAGCAGCTCATGGATCATGATGTAGATCGACGCCGAGCCGGTGTTGCCGCGCTCGGACAGGTTGGTGAACCAGCGCTCCTGGGGAATCGCCAGTTCGGTGTTTTCCAGGCACTCGGCAATCGGCTTGCGGAAGTATTCCGATGACATGTGCGGCAGGAACCAGTCGATGGCCTCGGGCGACAGGTTGCGCTTGATCATCACCTCCTTGAGCGGCTTGCCGAGGGTGTACTTCACCACGTTCTCGTTCAGCAGCCGCACGTCCTGCTTGATCGCGAAGATCGAGCGCGAGGCCCACTCCTCCGGGGTCAGCAGCTTCCAGCCGATCAGGCTGTCGTCCTCGGCCTTTTCCGCGCCGGCGTACATGCAGGTCGGTAATTCGTTGGCGTAGGAGAAGATGTCGATCCAGTCGATGCGCAGCGACAAACCTCCGGCCCGTGGCTGGTTCTCGAGCAGGAAGGCCCCGGCCCCGTCAGACAGCATCCAGCGCAGGAAATCCTTATCGAAGGCGATTTCCGGACGGGCAGCCATCTGCGCCACCAGCGCCTCGTTTTCCGCATCGAAATTGCGCGCATGCAGCACCGGCGAAGGCACCTCCGAGGCGGTGGCCACGGCATTGCGGCTGGCCCCCGCAAGCACCGACAGGTAGGCGTATTTCAGCGCGGTGAGGCCCGCCAGGCAGATGCCGGCGGTGGACACCACCTCACAAGGCTTGTTGCCCAGTTCGCCATGCACCATCACGCCATGGTTGGGCATCAACTGGTCCGGCATGGTGGTGCCGGTGGACAGGCATTCCATGGCGTCCAGGGTAAAGCCGTCGCCCACCAGGCCCTTGATTGCCTCGGCGGTTATTTGCGCGTTAGTGAAACGGGGAATACCGGTCTGCGGGTCCAGCACATAATAGCGCTGCTTGATTCCGTTATTACGCAGCACTACTTGCCGAGACCGTGAAGGTCGCCCGCCCACATACCCGAGAATGCTCTCCATCGTATCGTTATCCACTGCCTCTCCCGGCATATAAGTGGATGTTTTCGTGATATAGACAAACAATTCACTCATGATGATTTCACCCTTCGGATTCAAGATTTAGTTGCGAACCGGACGGCTGTTCGTAATAACGCTGTAACTTATCGAGACGCGCCCGGATAAAGGGATGAAGCAAACGGCGTAACACCAGTGAAACAGGCAGGACAGTCAAGATGACCAACAATAGATAAACGATGAACAGGCACAGCAAGAGTCGCCGTAGCCATTGCCCATACTTGCCGAAGCGGCAAATTATTCCCGACCAGAACTTGAAGCCTCTATAGGCCGCCCGCTCGCTGAGTATCAGCCCGGGGTTGACGGTCGCCGCCCCCAGCCCTGCCAGCATCGGCCCGTCGGCTTGCTCTTTATTGGCCTGCAGGGCGGCCTTTAATGCCCGCCCGAAACGTGCGGCGCCCTGGACATCCTCGGCGCTGATCCCGGCCTTGGGCAGGCCGAGGAATGACTCGCGGCTGCCGGTGAACATCCAGCGCGGCGTGGTAATCAGGGTGGCGAAGGTATTGGCCCGGTCGGTCAGCACCACGTTGTCGCGCAACCGCGCGCCGGCCTCGTGCAGCAAACGCTTGACCGCCTCCTGGGCCATCAGCCACATGTTGCGGCAGGCGATCACCGTGACCACCGGGCGCCCGGCCAGCAGGCGCTTGCCTTGCGCGCTCTTGAGAAACGCGGTGATCAGCGGCGACGGCGACAGATACCAGACCTGGTACGCCAGGATCACCAGGTCGAAGGGCCCGGGATGATCGGTATGCAGCGGTTCGATGGCCGGCGGGCTGAGCTGCACGGTCTCGGGAAACACGTCGAAAAACCGGCCCACTGGCCAGGGAAACGGATAGGCGACCCGGGGCTTGAGCACCACTTCATGCACCTTGACCTCCCGCGTCGAACGCAGGGGCGAGATCAGGCTTTCGACCACGTCGTTCAACTGACCGCTTTGCGAATAACGAACCACAAGAACATGTTTCATAAGTGCGGGGACCTTTGGCTTTTCAACCACACAGACACGCCAGAGATTCACTTGAATGTGAACTTCAGCATAAAAGGCAGTTTTTATAAGTTGGGCACGACGAGAAAGACGCGCACTGTATTCGTGGCTGGTCGAACTTAAAAAACAAAACATGATGCACGATAAAAACAGCAGCACCCGGAGCAGTGGCCTGGTGACGAACTGAAACCGGAAATCGCCCACCCCGCATGACAAATACTTTCTGCCTGTTTTTGACAGAAAGAACCTGTAGTGGGACAGAACCCGTCTTCTGGTTGAAACTGTATCTGCAATCGGACGCTTGTAAACCTACCAACTCTGGTAGGCCCTTCGCGCTACCCAACGGACGAACTTACATGCTCTTATCGGAACTTTTTTTATTTAAGCAGGGCACATTCAATACTGGCTACTGGCCTTAATCAAAAAGTTTTCCCGCTAATGTCCGGGCAGCTTCTACACTCTGGCCCAGCCTTCCCTCAGGAACCTTGCCATGCACAAGACTTACACCGGCAGTTGTCATTGCGGTGCCGTGCGCTATGAAGCCGAGATCGACTTGAGCCAGGGCACCAACAAGTGCAATTGCTCGATCTGCAGCAAGACCCGCAACTGGAACGCGATCATCGCCCCCAAGGCCTTTCGCCTGCTCAGTGGCGAACAGGCGCTGAGCGACTATCGGTTCAACAGCGGCAATACCCATCATCTGTTCTGCAAGCATTGCGGCGTGCGCCCCTTCGGGCGCGGTCATGTGCAGGAGATCGGCGGCGACTATGTCGCGGTGCAAGTGATGACCCTGGATGACATCGACCTGCAGGAACTGCTTGCGGCCCCGGTGCACTATGCCGACGGGCGCCATGACAACTGGGGCAACGTGCCGGAGGAAACCCGCCACCTCTAGCTTTTCCACAGGCAAAAAAAACCCCGCCGAAGCGGGGTTTCTTCAAGACCATTACGACATCCTGTCGCTGCATCCTTGCACATGGTCGGTCATCCATGACCCTGAGCGCGTCCTGCGCTGCAGTTGGTGGGTGAAGATTAAGCCTGTCGCCCAATCGGCAACAGGCGAGATAGCAGCCAGCGCATGTAAGCCTTTCGCCATAGATCGACCTGCCAAAACCCCTAGGCCGCGTCTTCCAGAGCGTGGATGGCCAATTCCGCCACTTGCAGTTGGTGTTCCGCGCTGGGTACGTCGCCGTCCTCCAGGAACCAGGCGGCGGACAGCCCGGTATAGGCCAGCACCCATTGCAGCAGGCGCTTGCGCTCCAGCCCGGCGGCCTGGGCGATGACCTCGACCTGGCGGGTGAAGCGCCGCGGATCGCTGCTGGTCGCCAGGTCCGGGTTGCAGATCAGGTTGGCGAAATCGAAACCGCGCTCGCCCATGACCCGCTTGGGATCGATCACCAGCCAGCCGCGGTCCTCGAAATCCAGCACATTGTCGTGATGGATATCGCCGTGCAGCACCACCTGTTCCCGAGGGGTAGCCAGCAGTTCATCGGCCGTGGCCAGGCAGCGCAGGAAAACTCCACCCTCGCGCCGGGCGGCCGGGCGCAGGGCCTTGAACCATTCCTGCAGGCTCAACAGCGGCGGCAAGGGCGTCGCGCGTAGCGCATGCAGGCGTGCCAGGCTGGCGCAGACGATCCGGCTGACCTCGTCGTCTTCGCCGGCCAGGGCCATCTGCATCAGCGAGCGCCGACCCATGGCCCGCTCCATCAACAAGGCATCGCCGTGGTGTGCGTAGACCCGGGCGGCGCCCTCCCCGGCCCACCAGACCATCAGGCGGTTGCCGTATTTTTCCTCGTCGTCGAGGGCGATCTTCAGCATCGCCGGCGCATCGTCCAGGCGCACCGGCAACAGGTGGCTGCCAGGGGTGACGATGGGCGCGCCATCGACCTGCAGGTTCCAGCGTTTCAGGTAAAACTCGAACATCCGTGACTCTTTCCGTTATGACTCGACAAAGGCCTGCAATTGACCCAGGGCATGATCCCATTGCTGGCTGATCACCTCCAGCGAGCGCCGGGCCTCGGCCAGCCGGCCCGGTTCGAATGCCCACAGGCGCTCGCGCCCCAGCTTGGCGTCGCGCACCAGCCCGGCCTGCGCCAGCACCTGCAAATGCTTGGTCACCGCCTGGCGGCTGATGTCGGTGCCGAGGGTCAACTGGCTGATCGACAGGGCGCCGCCGCTACACAGAATGGCAACGAGCCGCAGGCGGGTCTCGTCGCCCAGTGCCGCGAAGATCATGGCCGAGCCGTCCAGGGATGCCGCCGCCGGCAGCAGGGATGGGGAAGAAGTATCAGGGGCCAAGGTAGGTCTCGATATTGTTCATCTGCTCGTCCCAGCCGCGGCTGTTCATGCGAAACGCCTTGAGCCGCCGCTCGGGTGGAATGCCATCGAATCCCGACTCAACCACCCGCAGCAAGGTGCCGCCGTCCAGGTCTTCGAGTTCGAATTGCACCAGGGTGCTGGGCTCGGCGGAATAATCCACGCCCGGCTCCACCGCATAAGGGTGCCAGCTGAAGGCGAACAGATGTTCGGGCTCCAGCCGCTCCACCAGCACATCCCAGATCAGGTGTTCATACCCGGGATAGGTAATCTGCCCCCGGGTCCGTTGCCCGACGACAAAACGCTGGCCCGCGAGCGCCACGCCGAACCAGCTGCCGAACGCCTCGGCATTCGCCAGCGCGGCCCAGACGCGAGAACGGGTTGCCTTGAGCAGGATCTTTCTTTCGATGCGATCTGATGAGTTCATGGGTCACCTCCAGTGATCAAACCCTAGCTCGCCCTGGCAGAAGAGCAACCTTTAAGTTGCATTTTTCCGCAAAGACGGACACGCGGTCGTCGTCAGGGCTAGGATGCAGGCCAAAGAGCTGTCGCCAACCAGAACCGGGCGGCCCGCAAAACGTCCTTGATGCCCCCTTGATCGTCCATCGCGAGAATCACCATGAACTCACGCATTTTCCTGGCCCTGGCGCCCCTTCTGCTCACCCCGCTGGCCCAGGCCGCCGACTGTGCCAATGCCAGCACCCAGGCCGCCATGAACCAGTGCGCCGCCGAGCAGCACAAGGCGGCGGACAAGGAACTGAATACGCTCTACCAGCGCATCACCCAGCGCCTGAAGGACAACCCGGACGGCAAGAAGCTGCTGGTCGGCGCCCAGCGCGCCTGGGTGGCTTTTCGGGATGCGGAATGCGGGTTCGCCGCCTCCGGGGTGGCCGGTGGCAGCGTCTATCCGTTGATCTACAGCAACTGCACCACCGACCTGACCAAGGCCCGGGTCGAGGCGTTCAAGACCTACCTCAAGTGCCAGGAAGGCGACCTCGGCTGCCCAGTGCCGGGGAATTGAATCGGCGGCGATCTTTAGATTTTTCGCGAGCAAGCTCGCTCCTACAGGGCGTCGCCGTTCCTGTAGGAGCGAGCTTGCTCGCGATGGCTAGCGCTCGAACACCTGGGCCGTGGTGATCGCCATGTCCCCGCCCGGCAGCTTGATGCTGCCGATCTGCTTCAGGCTGTCGGCATCGAAGATCGCCACGTCGTTGAAGGTCCCGGCCAGATAGATCTTGCTGCCCGCCTTGTTGAACGAAATGCAGTAGTAGGAATGGTCCAGGGTGGCGGCCTGGAGCAGTTTTTTCTGCCGGATGTCGTACTTGGCCAGGCGGTTGAGCACGCCGAACATCAGGTTCGGGTCCTTCGGCGAACGCATGCCGCTGAAGTAGATTTCCGTCAGCGGGCCGAAGTCGGTGGTTTCGCTCTTGCCGGTTTTCAAGTCGATGCTGAACAGGCCGTACAGGTACTCGGCAGTGGCCGGGTCCTGTTTCTTATCCTTGAACCTGGCGGCGGTGTAGAGCAGCGAGAAATCATGGCGCCAGGTCTGCTGGTTCCACACGTAGAGCACGTCCGGCGCGCTGTAGTTCGGGCGTTTCCAGTGGCGGCTGGGGATCAGCACATCGAACTTGCCGGTCTTGACGTCGACCTTGTACACATCCGCCCCGGCCACATACAACGAGCCGTCGTCACCGCTCTGCATGATGGTCAGTTGCCGTGGCGCCGGAAAGCTGCGCACCGGTTTGGCCTTGAGCCCGCCGTCGGTGGCATACACATCCAGCCGCGGCGGCTTGACCTCATAGCGGTCGTTGAGCATCAGCGTCGGGTTGGCCACGGTGTACAGCTCCTTGCCGTCGTGGCTGACGGTGAAGGCGAACATCGAGCGCGCCTTTTCCCCCGGCTGCTGGGTGATGCTGGCGTGGAACACCTGCTTGCAGCTGTCCAGTTCGACGCCATAGACATCGGCGTAATGGTTGTTCAGCACGTAGGCGACCTTGCGGTCCGGCGCCAGCTGCACGGTGCCGGGGCCGAAGGCGTCGGGCATCTTGCAGGTCTTGTACAGCGTGTCGCTGGCCAGGTCGATCACGTGCAGGTTGTTCGGGTAGTTGGTGGTGACCATGTATTCATGGCCGGCGTTGAGGGCCTTGTCACTGTTGTCATCGGCCAGGACGCTGAGGGAACAGGCCCCCAGGACGGCGGAAGCGGCCAGGCCGCAGGCATTGATCAAGCGCATGCTGGAATCCTTCTACTGACCGATTACTTGTCTTTAGGCTATTTATCTTTGGGAAAGACGGTGCCGAGGTTGCGCCAGTTCTCGTTGGAGACCTGGGCGTCCTTGTTCCAGTCGGGGTAGGTGCTCATCATGTCCGGCACCTGGGCCGGCCACCAGCAAGGGTCGGAGCAACCGTAGAGGTCGGCCTCCATCGGCTGGCACAAGGACGACACGCCACCGAAGGCATCGATTTCCCAGCCCGGGTCGGTGGTCGAGGCACAACCGGCCACCGAACTCATGGCGACCACTTCTTCGATACGGTTCTCGTCGGCGGCCTGTTCCAGTTTCTGGGCTTTGTTATTGATCGGCTTGAGATGTTTCATGTCAGTGGGCCTTGCGCGGAGTGATGTAACTGCTGATGAACGCAGGGTTGCGGGCCATGATCCGGCTGTAGACCTCGATGCCGAAATCCACCCAATCACGCATCAGTTCGCAATAGTGATAAGTCGGGTGCGCCGGGTCGCCGTAGCGGGCGTAGCTCTCGTGGTAGCAGCCGCCGGAGCACAGGTTGCGGATGCGGCAGCTGTCGCAGCCGGTGTTGCTGCGGTCCAGGCGCTGGGACAGGAAGTCGTTGAGCTCCATCTGCTTCACCCCGCCCTCGCGCACATTGCCGAAGGTCGGCAGCGATGAGCCGGTAAAGCGGTGGCACAGGTTCAGCTCGCCCTTGTGGTCCACCGCCAGCATCTTCAGCCCGGCGCCACAGGGCAGCGCCTTCTTGTGGCCTTCGTGGATATCGGTGATCAGCTGGTGCAGGTTGGAGAAACCGATATTGCGATGCTCCAGGGCCGCCTCCAGGTAGCGCCGGCCCAGGCGCTTCATGCTGGCGAAGACTTCGATCAGTTCCTCGCCTGTGAGGTTGAAGCTGCTGATATCGCCCGAGGTCACCGGGGCAAACCCGACCTCGGCGAAACCCAGTTCGTTGAACAGGTGGTCCCAGATGGTTTCCACATCGGTGACGCCGGTGGTCAACGTCACCCGCGCGCCGACCGGGCGGCTGTCGTAGCGCGCCAGCAGCATCTGCGCCTTGCGCCGCACCACGTCATAGGTGCCCTGCCCGCCCACGGTGATGCGGTTGCGGTCGTGCACGGTCTTCGGCCCGTCGATGCTCACCGATAAGCCAAAGCGGTGGGCATTCAGGTAGTCCACCGTCTCTTCGGTGAGCAGCGTGGCGTTGGTGGTCATGACGAACTCGACGAACTTGCCCGCCTCGCGAAAACGCTGCTCGCAATAGTCGACCATGTACTCGATCAGCTTGCGGTTGCTCAGCGGCTCGCCACCAAAGAACACCACGGTGAAACGCTCCTCGTCGGGGGATTCCCTGAGCAGCATTTCCACCGAGGCGATGGCCGTCTCGACGTCCATCCTCTTGCCCGCCGAGGGCTTGTCCAGGTCCTCCTTGTAGCAGTAGGTGCAACTCAGATTGCAGCCGGTGTTGACGTTGAGCACCACGGTGTTGATTGCCGTGCGCTCGACCCGCTTGACGGTCCATTCCTCAGTCAGCGGCGAGCCGTCGCTGACTAGTTCCAGGGCAATCAACTCGCGCAGGGTTTCGTTGATTTCCTCGCCGTCGTACTGGCTGGCCAGCCGCTGGATCAGGTCGCTGGAAGAACAGCCCGGCCCGCGCAGGGCATCGATGATGCTGCCGGTCAAGGCATCGCTGGCGAACAGCGAACTGCTGGGGATATGGAACAGCATACGGTCGGCATCGACCTGCACTTCGTGCAGGTTGCGTTCGACCAGATTCAAGATAGCGTCCATTGCAAACCTCCTGTGCCGGCCCCTTTTGGCGGGGGCCCGCGGTCATTCCGAAAGGGTGTCGTCAGTCACGGACCGTGCCTTAGGGGATGGGTGGATTGTTCCAGCGTTGCACGGTGACGATCAGGTGGCCTGCGCCGGTCAGGGATTTTCCTGCGTCGTCGATGGCGGCGATCACCTTGAGGTTGCCGGCGTTGTTGGTGGACATCTTGCGCTGCGGGTTCGGCCCGGCATCGCCCGGAATGAACACGCCGCTGTCGGCCTGCATGGTGCCTGCGAACTTGACGTCCTCGTCTTCCCTGGCGCGCTCGTCGAAGGGCTCGACCTTCCACTGCGCCGGGAACACGCCGATGCGATACGGCTTGCCATCGGCGCCCTTGCCCCAGGCTTCGGCATCGAAGCGGCCCTGGACTTTCGGCGTCGAACCGCCGCCGTCGCCGATCCGCGCCACCGAGAACTCCGGCACCACCTTGACTTCGGAGATGCTGCTGTAGACCGACAGCGTCGGGCCTTTCAGCGTGCCGACGGTGACGTTGCGCAGGCCCGGTTGGGCATTGGCGGCTGCCTTGAGCCGGACCTTGATCCGCTCCGCGCTCTGCTCGATGACTTCGAGCACTTCCACGCCTTTACCGAAGTTCGGCTTGCCGGTGAGGCCGCTGCCGATCAGGGTGACTTCAGCTTCGGCGCCAGCCTTCAGGTAACCCGGCTGCACCGCCAGCAAACGGCTGCTGCCCTGCCTGGCGGCGACGAAGTCCAGGCCGCGCTCGTCGTGCTCGGCCTCGAACATCCGGCCCTGCAATGCATTGCCTTTGGCGGCGAATACCTGGCGCATGCTCACGCCGTCGATGCTGACATTGCCGCGCCATTCGTAGCCGCTGTAGAGGATCGCGCTGCCCTCGCCGTTGAACGGGCTGCCGTCGGCGTACTGGCCCTTGATGCCGACCTTGAAGGTGTCGTTGCCATCGGCAGCGACGCTCATCACCCCGGCCAGTTCGCCCTTGCCCGGCAGGTGGCCGCTGAAGCTCCAGTCGCCCACCAGGGTCTCGGCCTTGGGCGCGCTGGCCAGCCATTTGGCCCAGGCCGGGTTGTCCAGCGGATAACGCTTGGCCAGCAGCGGCACCATCTCTTTGCGCGCCAGGTCGAACCAGTCGCGATCGCGGGACAGCGCCTGGTATTCCAGGGACGGCCATTGGCCAAGGTGGAAGTTCACCAGGCGCTCCCACTCCTGGGCCGGGCGCCGCTGCAGGGCGACCCGCGCGCCGGAGTGGCAACGTCCGCACATCTGGCTGGTTTGTTCGTCGAACTTTTCCACGGTGTTCAGGCGCCGCTCCAGGGCGTAGCGCACGCCGTCGGTTTCGCTCGGCGCCAGGCCCTGGGTGTCGGCCAGGTATTTGACCAGGGTGCGGCGATCGTCGTCGCTGATCTGCAGGCCATGCATGACCTGCATGCGGGCGATGCTCATCAGCCAGCCTTCCGGGGTCTTGCGCTGGTGGCTGATGCGGCTCAGGCCGCCCGCCGTTTCCGGGGTATGGCAGCCCTGGCAGGTTTCCTTGAGGATGGCCTGGGCCTCGCGCGCGGCAAGGCTGGGAGGGGCATGCAAGGCGGCGCAGACCGCCAGCGCCAGCAGGCCGCTGGACGTGCCTGCTCGGAGTGTTCTCTTGATCAAGGTCGGACCTCCACGGAGCTTTTTATTGGCGAGCTTTATTATTGTCGTGCGTCGTTTTCAGGGTTTCTGCCATGCCCGTCGCGCCGGGCATGGAGGCAAGAGAAACGTCTGAAGTCAGCAATACACGGAGCGTGCCAGCTTACAAATGATGTGTTTTATCAAGGACTTGCTGAAGCTGCAGGACGCATCTCCCAGGCAATCGCCGGCTGGCCGCGTTTAATTTCGCGACAACTGTTCCACTCTGAGACGAGACCCGTTCACGCCCCGCGAGAACAGCAGGATCCTGAAAGCTAAGCACAGGAAGGACGCCCACGGGAGCCTGGCCGAACCCGTGGCGTACAGGCGCCGGCGGCGGTCGCAGGGCATGGGGCTTGGGGCGCCAGCGGCGGGTGCCGTGCCGCGCAATGGAGGGTTCTGGAGCTCGCCAAGGAGGCACCAGAAATCATCTTTTTTGTGAAGCCGTCGATCGGGACTCACAAAAAAGATGAGAAAGGCCTGCTGGGCCCTGCGGATGAATGAGCCGCCACCAGCAGGAACGCAGGGGGATGACTCAACCGTTCACGGCCAGCCTGGCCAGGTTCGATTCATGGCAGATGTTGCGCAACAGCGTCAGGCCGTTTTCGAAGACCTGCGCGGGACGGGCGAGCGAGATGCGGATGAAGCGCGAACTCTGGATGCCGCGTTCGTAATAGGCGTGCCAGAAAAAGTGGCTGCCTGGCAGGCAATGGAAGCCGTGGCGCAGAAACTGCTTGATCAGCTCCGCGTCGGTCTTCCCGGTGCGCGAGACATCGATCCACTCCAGCGGCATCGCCGTCGCGCGGCTGTCGGTAATGCAGCGCAGATCGGTACCGGCCAGCAATGCCCTGACCTTGCCGCTGCGCAGCCCGATCTCATGCACCAGCGCCTGTTCCAGGCCCACCGCCGCCGTGCGCCGGAACAGATCGACGAACACCCCCATGACAAAACGCGAATGGCACAGGTAGATCTCTTCGTAGATCTTTTCCAGCCCCGCGGCCAGGTCCTCGGAATAGACGATCATGCTCGACTTCATGTCCTGGGTCGGCCAGGTCTTGCCGGTGTCCTCGATGACCACGAACGAGCCGCCCGCCTTCAACAGCGCGGCATAGTCATTGAAGGGTTGCCTGGTATAGAAACGAAAGGTCGAGTCCACCACCAGCACCTTGTTGCGCCGCTGGCAGTATTCGGCGATGACCTTGAACTGTTTCTCGCGGATCAGGTACCCGGTGGGGTTGTTCGGGTTGACCAGGAACAGGGTATCGAACGCATGCCCGTCCAGCAGCTCGGCCACGTTATCCTGGTCGATGGCGTCGATCATCGCCTGCTCGTTCAGCGGTGACACTTCGCAGCCGCGGCGCTTGAGCATCAGGTACAGGTTGTCGAACGTCGGTTCGATCAGCAGCACCCGCGGGGCCCGCTCGGCCAGGAGTGTCGCGACGATATCGATGGAGTTCGACGCGGTCGGGGAAACCCGGAAGTGCTCGTGGCGCAACAACTCGCTGGAATCGAGCAGGTTGGCCCACTCACACTTGAAAGACTTCTCCATGTCGCGAACCTTGGTTTGATTGCAGTCATACCAAATGTTCGGCAGTTGCTCGACGACCCCCTCCAGCCCGCAGGGCAACTCGTGATAGGCGTGCCCGTCAGCGAAGCTGCAGGCTGAGTTCAGGGCCAGGTACTCGTGATCGGTCAATGTAGTCGACATAACACCTCCTTGTGAACGTTGACCCCTAGGGCAACGTGATTTTCAGGCCGCTCACGATCCCGGACAGGTTGTTCCCGAAGGATTCGAAGAACGGTATGAGTCCGTGGGGCATCGCCTGATAGATTTCCATTCCTTGGTAATAGCGACGTAGATAAGCAGGCGTCACCGGTAGCCCGACATGACGAATCGCCTGGGCTATGAACTGTTTGGGCACATTGTTGTAGGTGGCCTTGCAGTTGATGTAATAGGCACTCAGGCCACAACGCCTGGCGAACCCGGCGACACTGCCGAGGATGTCCAGCACCCGTTCTTCCGACTGCAACAGGCGACCGCCACCCTCGACGCCATCGAGCAACAGGCCCGGCGTCCCCTCGACATCCGCCACCGCAATCAGGTTGAGCCGGCCGATGCGTCGCCCCTGGTACCAGACATACAGCCGGCACAGGTTCGGTTCGACCAGGTAACCCGGGGCATTGTTGACGGCGTAATCGCCAATGCCGGTGCAGGAATAAAACTCGTCGGAGCGGCTGTAGTCCTGCCAGGGGTTCCTGTTCCAGGTGCTGATGAACACCCGCTGCCTGGACTGCCGATCACGCAAAGCCTGGCGATCGTGGTCGTCCAGATAGGTCCGGATACTGGCGATATCCTCGGGCACCGGCGATCCGTCACCGCCCTGGGGAAACGCCGCATCGATCATCAGTCGCAGGCGGTTTTCGCTGTACTCGGCATGCCGGTCGAACAGCGCCTTGTTCTGGTAGACCAGGGTTTGCCGGGCCTGCTTGTCGTAGCTCACCTCGATCGCCTGGCCTATCAGCGTCCTGAAGCGGGCGATGCCCATTTCGCCCCCCCAGTAGTCGAACGGCGAGAACCAGGCTCCGGCATAGGCATCGGCGATCTGCATGCGCGCATTGGCGAACGCGGGCTGCTGTTCGAACCAGCGGTTGAAATCATCGATCGACAACTGATGACGCATGTTCTCCAGGGTCTTCGGGTCCATGAAGTTCATGTTGGAAATGATCGCCGAGACCAACCCGCCATCGAACACCCCCGGGGCATCGATATGCGAGGTCAGGCTCGCGCCGTCCAGTTGCTCGACCGTAGCCGTGTCGGCGCGCACCGCGCCGACCTGCGGCAGGCCATTGGCAAGCAGGTAATGGAAATAATCGACACTGGCCTCGGCCAGTTCGTCCAGGCGTTCACGCACCGCCTGGACACTGTGCCGGGCAAATACCCCATCGGCGTTTTCCAGCAGGGCCACCGCGCCGAAACTGCCGTAACGGGTGTGCACTTCGCAGACCAGGGCCGCCAGCGCGTCCAGGTCGGTGGCAGGCAGGTGCCGGCTGTAGTTCTTGATGTGGATGAGCAAGGGCGCGCAGCACGCGCCGAGTGAATCCTTATGGCGCAGCACACAGTCCATGGCGGCCTGATAATAGTCAGTGCCTACCGCCTCCAGGATCGACTCCAGGTCGTCACACAGGGCCGAATCGGCAGTGCCGATCAGGTAGGACAGGCCGCGCGCCGAATGATCCTTGATGGCGAGCAGGAACTCGACGAAGGCCCGCATATCCAGCTGTTGCTTGAGCAGCGGGATCTTCTCGATCAGGTAGGCCGCCACAAAGGCGCTGTTGCGCTCCAGCTCGAGAATACCGGGCAGGAACCACGCCCATTCCTCGCTGTTCAGCTCCAGTACATGACGATGGTGCTTGAGCACGTTGTTGACCAGCACATCGTCACAGGCCGCGATCCGCGACAACAATTGATCGACGGCCATCGCCAGCTCGGTGCCATGCAAACGCTCCAGGCAATCGATCGCGACGTCATAAGCCTCAATGTAAGTAGCCAGTACTTCACGCATACGCACTCCCCCGTACAGACCGGCGATCTTCCGAAAACCTTGATGATGGGTGTCCAGGCCGGGTTCGACCGGCCTGGCGATGAGTAGCCGTCAGTCGTGCACCGAGGTCGCGCACAACAGAGGGCTGTTGGGCCTGGTGACCAGCAGCAGCCGGGCCGCCAACATCACCAGCGACACCAGATGGCTGAGAATCAGCGCCACCCAGAGGCCGACGACCCCCTGGTCCAGGTTGAATGTCAGGTGATAGCCCCCGGCGACGCCGATCACCCAGGCGGTGGTGGTATTGATCAGGAACGGCACCTTGGTGTCTTCCAGGCCCTTCAGCGCGCCGAGCACGATGACCTGCACGCACTCGACGACGATGCTCAGGGCGGCCAGGCCGACGATCAGGTTGAACTGGGTCAGCAGGCCAATGTTCGCCAACTCGTTGACGTTGAAGAACATCGAGGCGACCAGCGTGGAATCGAAAAAGACCACAAAGGCGAAAGGAAACAGAAACAGCATGCTCACCAGGCAAGCCACCACCGTCAGCTTGCGCACCTTGTGCACGTTGCCCAGCGCATGCTCCTGGGCCACACGAATGGCGATGGCTTCCCGCACCCCTTCAACCAGCATGAAGACCGGGTAGATATAGGAAAACACCAGTTGCGCCGCGGCCAGCTCCAGGGTCCCGACTTTCTCGGTAAAGAGCATCAGCACGATGAACATCAACGAAATGACCAGGCTGTTCGCCGAGAGGGGCAGGCCCATCGCCAGGTACTTTTTGACCAGTGCCCAGCGCAGGCTGACCCAGCCGGTGAAGATCGCGTACGTCTTGCCGGACCGGCGATTGCTCAGGGAATACAGCAGGATCTCCGCGCCCAGCATGCCCCAGCTGACCAGGGACGTCGAAAGGCCCGCGCCGTACGCACCCAGCCGTGGAAAACCAAACTCGCCGAGGATCAGCACGTAGGAAATCAACGCTTTGAAAACGCTGGCGAAGAGCGTGATGTAGAAAATCGACGAGAAGTCGGAAACCGCCGCCGAGTGGTCTCGCAAGACGCAGAACAACGCCAGCGGCAAGATCGAGTACACCGCGCCTTGCGCATACTGATCGGCCTGCAGGGCCACCGCCGCGTCGACGTTGAAGGCCATCAGCAGACTGCCAAGGTTCAAGGTCACCAGGACCACCGGCAGGCTGAGCAGCAGGCACATATAGAAGCCGTGCTGCACATGCGCTTCCACCGCCCGCTTGTCTTTGAGCGCGTCGTACTTGGCGGAGAAAACCGCGACCATGCCGATGACGCACAGGCAGATGACATTGGTCGCATCGAAAACGATACGCGCCCCCAGGCCATAACCGGCGATTTCATCGGCACGAAAACGCCCCATGAACACGGAGTCAACGAAGGCCATCATGCTTTCGATCAAATAAACGATCGAAAGCGGCACCGCCACTTTGATAATGCGCCGACCTTCTGCAATCCACTGCATACCTGCATCCTTGATTTAATTCAGCACACACAACAAATAGAGTGTAGCCACCAGCCGCTCGATCGATCTCTCGCCGAAATGAACAAGCCGACCTTCTGATAATTGGTGGAAGAGAGTGAGACTCGAACTCACGACTACCAACTTAAATAG
>NZ_FOXG01000014.1:0-37632 GCF_900115645.1 Pseudomonas sp. NFPP07 | reverse complement strand
TAGTTGGCGCCCAAGCCACCGGGCATTCTCCCCCATGTATCGGTCCTGCTTCCCTCCTCCCTCAATCAACTGAGTGAGGAGGCACCTTCTTGGCTCGCGCGGATATTGTGGTTGCGCCGGAACAGATTGCCCGCGTCGTAGCGCTTCTTGACCTCGAGCAGCCGCTCGTTATCGCTGCCGAGCAAGACCGCACGCGAGGTGCTCTCGGCAAACGAGTAGTTGGAATACGCAGCGGCGCCATCGTTACCCGCGGTTTCCAGCGCGGCCGCCTTGACCCAGTGGATAAAGGCCTGGTCGTCCCCGGCTTCGCTCCAGCGGGCGGAAAACAGAATGCCGTAGCCTCTCGCCTGGAGCGGAAAGGCCGAGTCGCCAGGCGCTGCCGAACGTCGTGTTTTGTTCAAATGCTCGATGGTGATACTGCAGCGCTTGCCCGGCATGCTGGACGCCGCGGTCAGCAAGGCATCCATAGTGCCGCTGGTAAAATCGTCCAGGCAGATCGACTTCCAGTACCCGCGCATCGGAGGCTGGAACCTGTCGTCGAACCAGGCCTGCCAGGCCCTGAAGTCATCCGTGACGTACTGGTGGCTGCCTGCAAGATCCAGCGCCTCTTCCAATGCCCGGATGGCGCCGAGGTCCTGATAGTCGCTGAGGCAGAAATCGATCGATAACACGCAGCGCCCGCTATCCGCGCTCGGGCTGAAGACCGGCGCCAACACCAGGTTCGCCGGGCAATCCTGCTCCATGTAGTTGCCCAGTTGCATCAGCACCCGCGGAACATCCTGGGCAGCCACCGAGATCGAGCCGCAGTAGACCTTGGGCAGCTTCGACAACCGATAACGAAACTCCAGCACCACGCCAAAATTGCCGCCACCGCCACGCAGGGCCCAGAGCAGGTCCTGGTGCTGCGGGTCCTCGGCCCTGACGACCTCGCCGCTGGCGAGCATCACATCGGCGCCGACCAGGTTGTCGCAGGTAAACCCCAGGGTGCCGACGAACCAGCCGATCCCGCCCCCCAGCGTCAGCCCGGCAATCCCGGTATCGCTGACCGTCCCGGTCGGCACCACATACCCCTGAGGACACAGGGCCGCGTCTATATCTCGCAAGCGAACCCCCGGCTGCACATGGGCAATGCCCTGAAGCACATCGATCCGGACGCCGTTGAAGCCAGAGAAATCGAGTAGCACGCCGCCTTCGGTCGAACCGAAACCGGCAATGTGATGCCCACCGCCGCGGATGGCGAGTTCCAGCCCGTTATCGGCCACCAGCTCAAGCACCGCGCCAATGGCCGCGCGATTCTGGGTACGCACGATGAGCAAGGGATGCAGGTCGTGAATCCGGTTATAGACCTGGCGCCCTTCCTCGTAAGCGGGTTCCCCGGGGAAAAGCAGCTCGACCGCCTCATACCCCTGCAGCGCCTGTCGCAGACGTGTTTGCGTGGTAACGTCGTTCATCCTGGCTCAGCCTTCCAGTGCTGCGACAAGCGGCGAACCGAAACCCATGCGCCGAGCGTGGCGGGTCGCGTCCAGGTTGCGGTTGTAAAGATTCTTGTCGGTGCCCTGCTCCATGAAGTGCAGGATCGACCCCACGGCCACACTCGCCATCTCGTCCCACACCGCCGAAGTCATGGCGCCGACATAAGGCGTACAGATGAAACGATCATCCGGCAGGTCGAGCATCTCGATCGGCATATTGATGGTCTTGCCATCCTTGATCAGCGGCGGGGCATCCCAGTTCTTGTCGTCGAACGCCGCACCGGCGATCTTCTCCTCGACAAGGGCCTTGTAGACCGCCTGGCCATCGACCAGGGACGACTCCGAGGTATTGATCAGGATCGCGCTGGGTTTCATCAGGGACAACTCATGCTCCCCGATGAAGCCCAGGGTCGAGTCGTTGTACGGGCACGCCAGGATCACCACGTCGCTGGTTTCCAGCAGCGCATCCAGCGACAGTCGTTGCGCCTGGGTATCGCGCTCTACCTCGGGCTTTTGCGAGTTGGCGGTGTAGACGATCCTGGAGTTGAAGGCATCGTGCATCATCCTCGCCACCCGCGAGCCGACCTTGCCCATGCCGATGATGCCGATCACCGCATCCTTGAGCAGCGGGGTGTCCGTTTCGTGCAGGCGGCCATTTTTCTGCTCGGTGTGGAAGTAGATCAGCTTGCGGCGCAAGGCAATGACCAGCCCCACCAGGAACTCGCCCATGGCTTCGTACATCACTTTCAAGCCCGGGGTGTTGGTCACCGCGATACCCAGGCGGTCAGCCGCCTCGATATCGACCAGGTGCTCGGCACCCGAAGCCAGGCAGGCCACCAGCTGCAACTTTCCAGCCTGTTGCAGGACCTCTTCGGTGAGGATCTCTTCACCGGCGTGCATATAGATGTGGGCGTCGCTGATAGCGGAAATAACCCGTGCCTGATCGGGAAACGACTCGCCAATCAACACCACCTCATACTGCGAGGGATTCAACTTAGAGATATAGCGTTGAGCCAAACGATCAGCCCCGGAAATAACTACTTTAATTCGTTCCGACACAGTGACACCCCAATAAGTTTTAATGGAATATTAAATTTCAAACGCCAAGACATGACGCACTGAAAACAACAGTGATAATTGACGAGTCCTGCCAACGATCGAGCAACGCTACACAACATCCACCAGGAGAAGATGCCGGGCGTCAGGCAGGATCGGGCAAAAAGCCAATGACAGGCTTATGGACTCGTTATGAGAGCAGATTCGGGAAGGTAATAAATAGCGCGGACAAAGAGGGTCAAGAACATACACATATCCTTATGAGTACGGTGCGCTGCGGCACCAGACAATAACAATGCATCCGTTGCATCGCCGAACTTTAAATCCACCTGGAAAGTTCAGGACCCCATAAAAGATCAATATGTTTCCCCTGTCAAGAATTTTTCCCGGACACAGAAAGCAAATTACATTTTAACTACATCTCGACAATTCCCACGATTCAGCGGCAGCTCCATTAATTGCAAAAAACTAATTAACCATTCCGTGAGTTTTCGAACTCGATATTCACGATTAAAGTTCTAACGTTTAATTATCCCTGTTCGTACAGATTCGTTGTTGACAATACCCCGACACCTCCTGTCTATTAAAAAATAAACACAGCATCGGCAAGGAAGCCTGCGAATGAATGCCCTTATTGCGCCCAGAAAAATAATCTTTGTCGGCTTTGGCTCTATAGCAGAATCGTTCGTTGCACTACTGAGTAAAACTCACGATCTGGATAGTATCGAGCTGGTCGCCATCGATCCGTTACGCCCGCAGCGCCAGGACTTCTTCCAGAGCAAGTACAACCTGAACTTCATTCAGGCCCACCTCGACCCGAACAACCTCAGGGACATGCTCACCCCTCTTGTCGAGCGGGACAGCTTTCTCATCAATCTTTCAACCGACGTCTCGAGCCTCGACCTCATCGAGGTCTGCCACGAGGCCGGCGCCCTGTACCTGGACACCTGCATTGAGCCTTGGCCAGGCGGCTACAGCGACCCCGGGCAGCCCATGGCCCAGCGCACCAACTACCACCTGCGTGAGCGCATGCTCAAACTGAAAAAGCGCCTGGGCGGCGGGCCGACGGCGGTCGTCGCGCATGGCGCCAATCCCGGGCTGGTCTCCCACTTCGTGAAACAGGCCCTGGTGAATCTGGCCAATGACCTCACCCCAGGTTTCACACCGCCCCAGTGCAAGGAAGACTGGGCCCGCACCAGCAAGGAACTGGGGGTGAAAGTTATTCATATCGCCGAATACGATTCCCAGGTCGCCGTCGAACCCAAGGCCCGGGGAGAGTTTGTCAACACCTGGTCGGTAAACGGCTTTATCAGCGAAGCGCAACAACCCGCGGAGTTGGGGTGGGGTTCCCACGAAAGGACACTTCCCGAGCAGGGCTTCGAACATGAATCCGGGAGCAAGGCCGCCATTTATATAGGCCGACCCGGGGCGACGGTGCAGTTGAAAACATGGACTCCCTACGATCAGGAAACCCTGGGCTTCCTGGTTACCCATAACGAAGCGATTTCCATAGCAGAGTTCCTGAGCGGCACTTTCGCCGACGAAGCCTATCGCCCCACCGTCAACTACGCCTACAGGCCCTGTGACCATGCGATTCTTTCACTCATGGAATGGCTGGGTAAAAGCCGCAAAGACCCTTTACTCAAGCGCGTATTGAAGTCCGAAGATATCTCCGGCGGCTCGGACCATCTTGGTGTGCTGCTGATGGGGCACCAGAAAAGTTGCTACTGGTATGGCTCGACGCTCTCCATCGAGCAGGCAAGGGAGTTGGCGCCGTTGAATACCGCGACCACCCTGCAAGTCGCGGCGGGTGTTCTATCGGGTTATCTATGGGCCCTGAACCACCCGAATGCGGGAATGGTAGAAGCTGAGGAAATGGACTACCAAGAAGTACTTGGCTATGCGGCCCCTTATTTGGGTGGGTTGCAAGGTTTCTTCTCCGATTGGAACCCGGTGAAGAATGACCCAGGCACCTTTGCCATCAACGACCCGACAGATGTCTGGCAATTCAATAATTTCCTCGTCTAAATAGACCTCCCTTCTTTTATCTGCCTGGGCTGGAAAACTTTCCAGCCTTGAGCACCTTGCGCCGACCGGCCCCAGCGAAACTCCGCCCTCCTCCCGCCTCTGCTGTCACTGCAAACACCCAGACAAGGGCTGTAGCGCTCCCCTCGGCAGCTGCTACGATGCCTGGCTTAACCGCTTCAGCCACCGGCCCTGACAGGAATCGCGCCATGCTCAATGCCCTGCTTTTCGATCTCGACGGCACCCTGACCGACACCGACCAACTGCACCTGCTGGCGTTGCAGCAGTTGTTGCTGGAAGAAGAAGGCCGGGTGTTCACCCATCAAGAGTTCGCGGCCCATGTCAGCGGCCAGGCCAATGCCAATATGTGCCGCTACCTGTTCCCGCAGCGCTCGGTGGCCGAGCACGAGGCCTTTGCTGATCGCAAGGAAGTGCGCTTTCGCCAGCTGTCGCCACGACTGACGCCGATGCCGGGCCTGTTGCGCCTGCTGGATTTCGCCCGGGAACGCGGCATCGGCGTCTGCGTGGTGACCAATGCCCCACGGGCCAATGCCGAGCACATGCTCGACGTGCTGGGGCTGGGCGATCGCTTCGACAGCGTGCTGGTGGCCGAGGAATTGCCGCGGGCCAAGCCCGACCCGCTGCCCTACCTCACCGGCCTGGAATGCCTGGGTGCCAGCGCCGAGGCCGGGATAGCCTTCGAGGACTCGATCCCCGGCCTGACCGCCGCGGTCGGGGCCGGGGTCTTCACCGTCGGCCTGGCCACCAGCCAAAGCCCCGAGGCGTTGCTGGCCGCTGGCGCGCATCTGGTGGTCGAGGATTTCAACGACCCGCGATTGTGGGCGGTGATCGAGCGGATGCTTGGCCCTCGCTGAGACGGGCACTGCCCGGTCCGACCGGAAAACACAGAAATATCCCAAGGCTTTTTCAGTTGTATCTGATGGTCCGACGCGCGTTGGCTCTTGAAGATAGCGCCCCGCACGCCTGTCGTATCAAGGACCTTCATGAACGCCCTCACCGCCCTCTCCCTGCTGGCCCTGGTTGGCCTTGCAGCCAGCACGGGCCACGCCCAGGAAGACCCCGAACCGGCCCCGCCGGAAGCCACCAGCAGTTGCCTGATCCGGGGCGAGACCATCAAGAGCAGCCTGGAAAAACTCCTGGCCGACCCTGAGCAGCGCCAACTGGCCGGTTTGCAACGGGCGCTGGAACCGCTCAGCGACTATTGCGACGGCCTGCACTTCGAGCACAACCCGCCCCTGCGCCAGGCCGAGTACCAGGTGATATTGCGCCAGATGGAACTCGAGGCCGCGCAGCGTTATGGCGACCCGCGCATCATCGACAAACGCAAGGCCCGGCTGACCCACGCCCTGCAGGTCCTGCAATACGCCCTTGGCGCCCACGGCAACTGAAGCGGTTTCTTGCCCGATAAGCGTTGTCAGCGGCTCGCGCCGGCCAACCCGGGCCTGCTCCAGCGCCAGACTTTCCCCAACAGATTCAACGACCTGTGCCATCCGCTCGGGAGTATTCAGAACTCCTCGCGAATGGGAATGCAACTAATTGTTATGCAAGGAATTTTCTAACATTTAGCTAAGATTGTTCTGACTCGTGCCGATGGATTTTGTAGGACACAGGGAGCAATCTGGAAATGAGAAACAATCAGCCCGTTACACAGCGTGAAGTGGCTTTAGGGTCAAACCAGAAACTCATCTCCACCACCGATGCCCATGGCGTCATCAGCTACTGCAACGATGCCTTCGTCGACATCAGCGGTTTCGACCGCGACGACCTGATCGGCGCTCCACAGAACATCGTCCGTCACCCCGATGTCCCCCCCGCGGTATTTGCCCATATGTGGGCGGCGCTGAAACAGGGCCAGCCGTGGATGGGCATCGTCAAGAACCGCTCGAAAAACGGCGACCATTACTGGGTCAACGCCTACGTCACGCCGATTTTCGAGGGCAGCCGGATCGTCGGCTACGAATCGGTCCGGGTCAAACCCAGCGCCGAACAGATCCGCCGCGCGCAAGACCTCTACCAGCGTCTCAACCGCCAGCAGCCGGCCATCCCCCGTCGGCATCGCTGGCAACCGGCCCTGCTGGGCTGGGCGCCGTTCCTGGCCACGGGCCTGGCCGGTGGCCTGAGCGGCCTCTGGCTGGCGCCGCCTTTGGCGCTGGCGGTGGCCGCCGGGATTTCCGTGCCCCTGGCGCTGCTGGCGATGCAGCGCCAGGGCAATGCCGCCCGGCGCCTGCTGCAACTGGCCGACTCGTCCACCTGCGACCCGTTGATCGCGCAGATGTACAGCGACGCCCACGGCCCCCAGGCATGCCTGGAAACCGCCTTCGTCAGCCAGGACGCGCGGCTGAAAACCTGCCTCACCCGCCTGCAGGACAGCGCCGAACAGCTCAATGCCCTGGCCAGCCGCTCCGATACCCTGGCCAGCGACAGCTCCCGTGGCCTGGACCGCCAGCGGGTGGAAACCGAGCAGGTGTCCGCCGCGGTCAACCAGATGGCCGCCACCACCCAGGAAGTGGCCAGCCATGTGCAGCGCACCGCCGACGCCACCCAGGCCGCCAACCAGTTGACCGGGCGTGGGCGCGAAGTGGCCCGCGATACCCGCGAAGCCATCGAACGCCTGTCGCAGGTGGTCGGCGAAACCGGGCAGAACGTGGCGCAACTGGCCAGGGACAGCGACGAGATCGGCACCGTGGTCGATGTGATCAAAAGCATCGCCGACCAGACCAACCTGCTGGCGCTCAACGCGGCCATCGAAGCGGCCCGCGCCGGCGACATGGGCCGCGGTTTCGCGGTTGTGGCCGACGAGGTGCGCCAGCTGGCCCAGCGCACCGCGCAATCCACCCAGCAGATCCATGAGCTGATCACCCAGTTGCAGAGCTCCTCGCAAAACGCCGTGCAGAGCATGGAAAGCGGCCAGCGCCAGGCCGAGGAAGGCGTGGCCCGGGTACTGGAGGCGGACCAGGCGCTGCTGGGCATCAGCGAGGCGGTGGCCAACATCACCGAGATGACCACCCAGATCGCCGCGGCCACCGAGGAGCAGAGCGCGGTCGCCGAGGAAATCAGCCGCAATATCAGCACCATCGCGCAACTGGCCGACCAGACCTCGGAGCAGGCCCATCACTCGGCCGAACTGAGCAAGGAACTGACCCAGACCGCCACCACCCAGTACTCGCTGGTGGAGCGTTTCAACCGCTAGGTTCGATGTGTGTGTACGGGTTTATCGCGAGCAAGCTCGCTCCTACAAGTAATGCGCAAACCCTGTAGGAGCGAGCTTGCTCGCGAAAAACGTCAACGATAACGCGTATTGCCCGGTTTAACGCGGTGTGCTGGAGCTCTTCGTCGGAACGCCGCCCGGAGACAAGCTCGCGCTTACAAAAGGCCTTAACTGATCGGCATTACGCCAACGCGCGGGCTTTTTTATTCTTCAAGGGCCGTCTCAGTCGGCCGCCAGCTGTTGCCGGTATTCCTTCACATAACCGTTGGCCAACTGGTCCTTCTGCTTGTCGTCGAGGATCTTGCCGGCCATCTGGAAGAACTTCTGTTCTTCTTCCTCCAGGTGGTGATGCACCTTGTCCACCAGCTTCTTCGCCGTGGCCAGCCAGGCCGGGCTGGACATCTCGGTGTCGTCCAATGCCTCCATCAGCTCGTCCATTGCGTGGTGCTCGGCAATCGCGTGCCGGCTCAGGTCGACGCCGTTGTCGTGCTCCATCAACGGCAGGTAGAAGAAGCGTTCCTCCGCCGTCTCGTGGGCCTGTACTTCGGCCTTGAGCTGGGCGTAGGCCGCGCTGCGTTCGGGGCTGTCCCCCGAGGTGCGCATCAGTTCGGCAGCATAGCCGCGCTGGCGTTCATGGCTCTCACGCAGGGCTTCGAATATGTTCACGGGCACATCTCCACGGCAGGCTTGTCTTGACTAGACACTGGCCGTTCGACGGCAGTTCAACCGCAGATAATGGCCGCCCCCCCTCTGTAGGAGCAGCCGGTCGACGTTCGATTGTTCGCGATGACGGACTGGCGTTCGACACGAAAACCAGAGGGTCCGTGCCGACCTCTCGCCAGCAAGCTGGCTCCTACAGGCGGATGGGGGCCAGGCGTTACTGCTCCTCGGTCTTCTGCTCCTGGCAGTCCTTGAGCAGTTGCTGTTCCTTGGCGGTGTGGTCGGCTTCCAGGAAGCTCAACAGGCCGCTGTCGCCCTGGGTGTGCCAGCGGTAGCTGTTCTGCTCGTCGTCGGCGACATACAGCGCGCCAGAGGCGGCGCGGGCGATATGCATCGGTATCAGCTGGCCCTTGTAATACAGGGTGGCGAACGAGGCGCCGTTATCGATGTTCAGGTACGCCGCCTGCACCTCTACCCCACCCTCGCAGCGGTAGCTGGCCAGGCTGCTCTGGTACGCCGGCAGTTCCGGCTCGGCCGGGGTCGTCGCGGCCTGGGCGAACAATGGCGCCAGCAGCAAGGTGGTTCCCAGAATCGTTGCAATCTTCAATGTACAGCTCCTTGTTCAGTGCACCTTCATGACAGGCCCCTTTACGACGAAGCAGGCCCCCATAAGTTCAGGCCGGGGTGTCTCAAGGCATTCGCAATTTGCGACAGCCTGTATCCGCCGCCCTTCCATCAGCGTAAATAAACACCATTAGAATCATAGAGTTAAGCGCCAGTCAAAACTGGCACAGCGGTTGCGAAAGCCCTCGCCTCACGCATAACAAGAGGTTCTGTCATGGCTATTGCAACCCTGCTCCCCGCCACCACCGCCTTTATCCAGCGCGCCCCGCGCATGCTGATCGGTGCCGAATGGGTCGAGGCCGCCGACGGCCAGACCATGCCGCTGCACAACCCGGCCACCGGCGAACAACTGTGCGTGGTGCCGCGGGCCACGGTGGGCGATGTCGACCGCGCGGTGCTGGCCGCGCGCCAGGCCTTCGACGATTCGCCCTGGAGCCGCACCCGGCCGCGGGAACGGCAGAACCTGCTGTGGAAGCTCGCCGACCTGATGCAGCGCGACGCCGAGCTGCTGGCGCAACTGGAATGCCTGAACAACGGCAAGAGCGCCGCGGTGGCCCAGGCCATGGACGTGCAACTGGCCATCGACTTTTTGCGCTACATGGCCGGCTGGGCGACCAAGATCGAAGGCAGCAGCGTCGAGGTTTCCGTGCCGCTGATGCCTGACCAGCAGTTCCACAGTTTCATCCGCCGCGAGGCGGTGGGCGTGGTCGGCGCCATCGTCGCCTGGAACTTCCCGCTGCTGCTGGCCTGCTGGAAGCTCGGCCCGGCCCTGGCCACCGGCTGCACCGTGGTGCTCAAGCCGGCCGACGAAACCCCGCTGACCGCGCTGAAACTCGCCGAGCTGGTGCAGGAAGCCGGCTACCCCGACGGCGTGTTCAACGTGGTCACCGGCACCGGCATCACCGCGGGCTCGGCCCTGACCCACAACCCGCGGGTGGACAAGCTGACCTTCACCGGCTCCACCGCGGTGGGCAAGGAAATCGGCAAGATCGCCATGGACAACATGACCCGGGTCACCCTGGAGCTGGGCGGCAAGTCGCCGACCATTGTCATGGCCGATGCCGACCTGGGCAGCGCCGCGGCCGGAGCCGCCAGCGCGATCTTCTTCAACCAGGGCCAGGTCTGCTGCGCCGGCTCCAGGCTGTATGTGCAGCGCAAGCACTTCGACAATGTGGTGGCCGATATCGCCGGCATCGCCAACGCCATGAAACTCGGCAGCGGCCTGGACACCAGCGTCGACATGGGCCCGCTGATCTCCGCCCGGCAGCAGGAGCGAGTCTGGCGCTATATCGAGATGGGCCGGGACAGCGGCGCCACCCTCGCCTGCGGCGGCGAGCGGTTCGGCCCCGGTTATTTCGTCAAACCGACGGTGATAGTCGACGTCGACCAGCAGCATTCGCTGGTGCAGGAAGAGATCTTCGGCCCGGTGCTGGTGGCGATTCCCTTCGACGACGAAGCCGATGCCCTGCGCCTGGCCAACAACAGCCCCTACGGCCTGGGCGCGAGCATCTGGTCCAACGACCTGGCGGCGGTGCATCGGATGATCCCGCGGATCCAGTCCGGCTCGGTCTGGGTCAACTGCCACAGCGCCCTCGACCCGGCGCTGCCGTTCGGTGGCTACAAGATGTCCGGCGTGGGCCGGGAAATGGGTTACGCGGCGATCGAGCATTACACCGAGCTGAAATCGGTGCTGATCAAGCTCTGACAACCCGCGATAGCCCATAGTGCAAGCGCTCCTCAACGGCGGCGCCGGGGTCTGTCCGACGTCTCCCGACGACTGGTTTAGCGTCGCCGACCCGCTGCCCGGCCCGCGCCCCGAACGGCTGCTACGCTCAGCCCGAGCCGGCTCGACAGCTGCCCTGCGGGCCTGGCTCACCCACCTTCAACCCACACCTCATCACCACCGAAAACCCGAGGGAAGCATCATGGGATCAAATGGATATGATCACGACGGGGTCCAATGCGGATGCCACAACCCCATCTGGAACGCTCTGAAGGACACACTCGACCCGGCCAGCCATACCGCCAGCCAGCCACAGGACGCCAATGAGCTGGCCAGGGAACCGGCCGGCGAGTCCATCATCTTTACCAACGGCACCATCTACCCCTTGCGCGACGGCAACATGGACGAACGGGTCGAGGCCCTGGGCATCCACGCCGGCGACGTGGTCGCATCCGGCACCCTGACCGCCGTCGAAGCCCGCATGAACGCCCTGGGCATCACCTACAAAAAGCAGTCGTTGAACGGCAAGACCCTGTTGCCCGGCCTGATCGAACCCCACGCCCATATCGTGCAGAGCTGCGCCATGGAAGGCTGGCTGAACCTGGGGGCCATCGATACCGACAACCCCGATGAGCACAAGAACCAGCGGCTACGGCCCACCTATGACTGGCTCTGGCTGAAAAGCACCATCCAGGCCAACCTGCCCAAGGACAACTCGACCTGGATCCTCGGCCATCAGGTCGATCCGGCGCTGATGCCGTTCCAGGTCGTACCCCATGGCCTGAACAGACTCATCACCTTCCACTGTGGCCCCGGCGACGACATCGGCAACCTGGACACCATCGACAAGCAGCACCCGATGCTGCTGATCAGCGCGTCCATGCACACCGCCTACCTGAACACCGCGGCCAGCGATGCGGTGTTCGAGAAAACTGGCGTCAGGGCCGACAACGGTGTCCTGCAGGAAGCCCAGGTGCTGGCCGCCATCAAGAGCATTCCCCTCAGGCAGCAGCTGGAAATACTCAATATCTTCAAGCACCTGGAAGACTACTTCGACAAGGCGTCGCGCCGCGGGATCACCCTGCTCTACGACGCGATGATGGACCCCCAGTCGAAGCTGGTACTGGGCGCCTACTTCCTGACCCGCCCCCGCAAGCTGCGGATCGGTTACGCCGCCGCCTGCGATGGCACGCCCGAGGCCATCGGCAAGCTGCCGCGCTACCAGCCGGTCAGCCGGGAACAGGCCAAGCGCTTCTACCAGGGCTCGGTCAAGCTGGTGTCGGACGGCTCCAACCAGGGGCTGACGGGCTACCAGGCCACGCGCTACTGCTGCGAGGCGACGCGGCCGGTGGGCAACTTCAATTTCTGCGACCAGGACCATACGCCGGTCACCACACCCGATGCCTACAAGACCGTGGTGCGCAATGCCGTCGAAACCGGCTGGCCGCTGATGATCCACGCCAACGGCGACCGGGCCATCGAGTTCACCCTGCAAGCCTACGAGGCGGCCTTGCAGGGTGGCAGCGCCCTGGAAAAACGCCACCGCATCGAGCACTGCTCGCTGCTGACCGCGGGCACCCTGCAGACCCTGCAGCGCCTGGGCCTGTCGCCAAGCTTCCTGATCGGTCATGTCGGCTACTGGGGCTACGCCTTCAAACAGGCGATCTTCGAAGGCAAGGCCGAACAGATGCTCGACCTGTGCCAGTCGGCCCTGGACCACAACCTGAGGGTGACCCTGCACAGCGACTGTTCGGTAACGCCGTTGGGGCCGCTGCGCTCCATGGAACAGGCGGTGACCCGCAAGATGGAAGGCATTCGCGATGCCCAGGGGCGGTTCGTCCACGACCCAAGGCTGCAACCGATCCTCAATGAAGCCGAGTGCCTGACGCGCAAGCAGGCCTTGAAAGCCATCACCTATGACGCGGCCTGGCAGTGCCACGCCGAGGGCTGGACCGGGTCCCTGCAGGACGGTTTTTTCGCGGACCTGGTGATTCTCGAGCAGGATCCCCTCGACGAGAAAGTGCCGGCCACCCACATCAGGGACATCAAGGTCTGTGAAACCTGGAAAGGCGGCCACCGGGTGTACGTCAATCCCGATAGCTGATCGTTAGCTGTCGCAAGCCGGGCGGCGGGGTTTGGATGGCCGCTGCGCGGATCGCGAGCAAGCTCGCTCCTACAAGGACGTCTCATCTTCTGTAGGAGCGAGCTTGCTCGCGATCAATCGTCCAGGCACCACACATCCGGCGATCGATCGCTGGCGCCTTTGCGGCGGCTGCGCCGTCGATCGCAGCCTGCGACAGCGGCTACAAAAGCCGCCCCGTCGCCTCAAGGCTGGTATCCCTGCCCCAGCAACCAGCCGCGCACGGCCTTGTCCTGCTCCGCGCTCAGGCCCACCAGCAGCTGTTGCGCCGGCTCGTTGGGCAAGCGGCGCAACAGCGGCGCCAGCTCCACCCCTTGCACATGCCAGATGCCCAGCGGCTGGTCCGGGGTGATCACCACCTCGGCTTCCTCCACCAGGCCGTCGCGCAATACCGGGGCACGCTCGATGCGCAGGGCGGAAAAATCCGCAACGCGATGCGCCGGCTCGCGGTCCGGCCATTGCCGGCGCGCCTGCCAGAACGGCTGCTCGGCCCAGCGCTGCTCGTCGGCGTAGAAATCGCGGCCGATGCGGGCAAAACGCAGGAACAGTTGCTCCACCCGCAGGGCATGGAAGCGCTGCGCCAGGGCCGCGCGTTCGGGCCGTTGCAGCAGCGTGTTGATCACCGCCGGCGCCTGCAACGCCGAAGACAGCGACTGGAAGATACCGTTGCCCGACAGCGGGTCCACGGCCATGGCCGCATCGCCCACGCGAATCCAGTTGGCGCCACACACCTGCGGGCAGAGGATCGCCGTGCTGCTGCGCGCGTGCAGCTGCAGATCGTGCTCCGGCCCGGCGCCGAAAAACGCCCGCGCCAGGGCCGAACCCTGGCGCCGCTGGCGGCAGTAATCCAGCAACTGCGCCTTGCCCGGCAACGCGGCGCTGGCCACGTCCACCGTCAGTTGCCAGTAACACTGGCCGTCGGCCTGGCGCGCCATCCAGGCCCAGCCGTCCTCCAGGCTGTGCACGGCGCTGGCGGTGCTGCCCGGCGCGCCCTGCCAACGGTTGAGCAGGCTGAGCGTTTCCGGGCCCCGCAGGCCTTTGCCCAGTTCTTTACTCAATGCAGGCGCCTGGCGCCCGCGGGCTTCCACCAGAAAGTCCGCGAAACGCTCGGCCTGCCCCTCGATCCGCAGCCGATGCCCGTTCGCCGTCGACTGCACCTCCAGCACCCGGCCCTCGATTAACTCGACCCCGGCCTCGCGCAGATCCTCGCGCAGGCCGCGATCGAAGCGCGGGCGATCCAGCAGGTATTCGACGTTCTGCGCATGGCTCTGGCCGTTCCACACCACCTGACGCTGGGACGCCTGTAACGCCGCCTCCAGCCCACGCCCCAGGCCGGCGCCACGCAGGGCTTCGAGCACCCGCAGCGACACCCCTTCGAGCGCCGGGAAACGCCGCCACTCGCTGACCAGCGCCACCGCGTAGCCCAGGCGGCGCAAGCCCAGGGCCACCGCGGCCCCCGCCGGGCCGGCGCCGAGCACCAGGATCGGCCTCATGTCCAGCCGCGCCGTTCGGGGCCGTGATAGCGGGCGTGGGTCCGCAGCCACTGGACCACCTGCGGGTTATCGGCGTCGCGGTGTTCGCCGAGGTAGCCGGCGATATGCCCGCTCAATGCCGCGCAGCCCAGGCTGGCGCCGGGGTGGCTGCCCTGCACACAGGCGGCGAAATCGGCCTGCTGGCTGTCGAGCCACGACCATTCGCCGGGGGTGCAACGGGCATCGCCGGTGACCCGCAGCACGCCCGGGTAACGCGCCGGGTACACCCCCTCGCCCTGGGCCGGCGTCGAGGCGCACAACAGCACGCCACGGGCCAGGGCGGCCGCGCAGGCTTCGCGCAACAGGCGGCGGTCCTGGCGCAGCCCCAGGCTGAGGTTGACCAGCCGCACCTGCTGGCTCACCAGCCAGTCCAGGGCGCTGGCGATCTGCAACGCACTGGTCACCCCGCGCTGGTCGAACACCTGGGCCACACAGAAACGCGCCTTGGGCGCCCGCACGCTGATCGCCTCGATGATCGCGCTGCCGTGGCCGAGGGGGTCTTCGCGCAAGTCGCCCTCGCCCACCCCGTCTTCCACCAGATAGAAGCGCCGCCCGGCCACCACCTGCGGGCGTTGCACAGCCGTATGCCCGCTGTCGATCACGCCGATCCGCAGCTCAGGCTTCATGGGGCACCTTCACGGAGTGCAACACGCCGTCCACCAGCTCGAAGCGCAGGTCGGCGTCGGCCAGGGTCGACGGCCGATGGCTGATCAAAATCCGCGTGCGCCCGGCGAACAGCCGGTCGATGGCCTCGATCACTTCGCGCTCAGTGCTTTCGTCCACCGCCGAGGTGGCTTCGTCCAGCACCAGGATCAACGGGTCCTGGAGCAGCGCGCGGGCAATCGCGATCCGTTGTTTCTGCCCGCCGGACAGCTGCTGGCCGCGCTCGCCCAACGGGCTGTCCAGGCCCTCGGGCAGCGCTTCGATCAGGCTGTCCAGTTGCGCCAGCCGCGCCACCTCGGCCACCGCCGCGCGCGGTGCGTCGGGCACGCTGTAGGCCAGGTTGTCGGCCAGGCTGCCGCGGAACAGCACGATGTCCTGGCTGACCACGGCGATGCGTCGGCGCAGCTCGAACAGGTCGAGCTGGCGCAGGTCGATACCGTCCAGCAGCACCTGCCCGGACTGCGGGTCGTGGTGGCGTTGCAGCAGGTCGATCAGGGTCGATTTGCCGACCCCGGAACCGCCGGCCAGGGCCACTTTCAGGCCATAGGGAATGCGTGCCTCGATACCACGCAGGGTGCTCGGCCGCCCCGGATGGCTGAAGTGCAGATCACGAAAAGACAGCTCGCCGCCGCTGGGCATCGGCAGCGGTTGCGCCGGTGTGGTCACGCTCGGTTGTTCGCCGCGCAGCTCCATGACCCGACCCAGGCTGACGCTCATGCGCTGGATCGCCACGTACAGCCCCAGCAGGCTCTGCACCGGCCCCACGGCCATGCCCAGGTAAGTGGAAAAGGCGATCAGCGCGCCCAACTGCCAGGTACCCTGCACCACCCAATAACCGCCAATCAGGAACGCACAGGCCCGCGACAGCGAGGTCAGGGTGCCGGGCACCGCCTGGGTGAAGAACTCGCTGACCTGCAGGCGCAGCAACTGGCTCATGTAGCCCTGCCCCAACTGCTCCAGGCGCCGGGCTTCGCGCTGCTGCTGGCCGGCGCTCTGGATGAACTTCATCACCGGCAGGGTCTCGACCATGAACGACGACATGTCCGCCGAACGCTCGCGCAGTTGCCGCACATCGCGCTCGACCTTGCGCCGCATCCAGCGCAGCCAGAGCACATCCAGCGGAATCAGCAGCAGCGCCAGCAGCGACAGCTGCCAGGACAGGGTCACCAGCAGCGCCAGGGCCACCACCAGGCCGATCACGCTGGACACCGCGGAGAACAGCGAATCGACGGCAAAACGCTGGATCTCCGCCACGTCGCCATCGAGCCGCGACATCAGGTCGCCGATCCGCCGCTGGCCGTAGAAGCCCGGCGACAGGCGCTGCAAATGCCGATACAGGTCGTCGCGCAGGGCGAACAGGATCCGCCCCGACAGGCGCGTGTGCAGGTAGCGGTTGATGCCCGACAGCGCGGTGCCCAGCAGCCCGGCGAGAATCATCAGCCCGGCGATCCACGCCAGCATCGGGAAATTGCGCGCCAGCAGGCCGTCGTCGATCAGCAGCTTGGTCAGCCAGGGCTGCACCAGCACCAGCAACGAGGCGCAGACCGACAGCGCCAGCAACCCGGCGATGGCCAGGCGCTGCGGGCGGACAAACCCGTACAGCCAGCGCAAGGCGGCTTGCAGGGCCGCGGGGTCGGGGCTGTCCACCAGCCGGCTGAGCAAGCGCGACATCAGCTGCGCAACTGCTTGAGCTTGCGGTACAGGGTCGCGCGGCTGATGCCCAGGGCATCGGCGGCGGCGGAGACATTGCCCTGGTGGTTGTCCAGTGCCTGGCGGATCAGTTCCAGCTGGTTCTCGCGGATGCTGCCGCTGGCCGGGCGTTCGCTGGCGTTGAGATCGTCGAGCATGCTGTCGGGCAGGTGCTCCAGGCCCAGGGCCGCCTCACCCTCTTCGCGCATCGCCAGCGCCGTGCGCAGGACCATCTCCAGCTGGCGGATGTTGCCCGGCCAGTGATAGCCGGCCAGCAACTGGCGCAGGTCCTCGGCCAGGGCCACGCCGGGGCTGCCGAGCTTGGCCAGGAGCACGTCCAGCAACGCGTCGAAGTCCTCGCGTTCGCGCAGCGCCGGGAGCATCACGCTGATGCCATTGACCCGGTAGAACAGGTCCTCGCGAAACTGCTTGTCGGCCACCTGCTGCTTGAGGTCGCGGTGGGTGGCGCAGATCAGCGCCACATCGATGTCCTGCTCTTCGCCGGCGCCCAGCGGCGCCACCTTGCGGTCCTGCAGCACCCGCAACAGACGTGCCTGCAAGGCCAGCGGCATATCGCCAATTTCATCGAGGAACAGGGTGCCGCCATGGGCCTGTTGCAGGCGGCCGATCATGCCGCCACGGCGCGAACCGGTGAAGGCGCCCTCGCGATAGCCGAACAGCTCCGACTCGATCAGGCCCTCGGGGATCGCCGCGCAGTTCACCGCAATAAAGGGCTTGTCGGCGCGACTGCCAGCCATGTGCAGGGCGCGGGCGATGACTTCCTTGCCGGTGCCGGTTTCCCCCAGCAGCAACACCGGCAAGGCATTGGCCAGGCCCTGCCGGGCCATGCGCAAGGCCCGGGCATAACGGCTGTTGCTGCCGGCCAGGGTGTCGAGTTGCGGGTCGGGCTGCGCCTGGCTGGGGGCGCTTTTCGACGTGCCGCGCGGCACGCTGCTGAGGTTGATCGAGCGTTGCGGGGCGCGCAGGGTCTTGTAGAAAAATTCGCCCTTGGCGGTCTGCAGGCTGCCGATGCCGCCCTGTTGCAAACGGCCGAGCAGTTGCACGCCATCCACGCCGAGAAACTCTTCGCAACGCCGCCCGACCAGTGCCGAACGCTCAGCGCGCAACAACTGGCAGGCCTGGGCACTGACCGCCAGGATCTGCCCGCCGAGACTGACCGCGAGCAAGCCTTGCCACGGCGATTCGAGATACTGCCGACGACTGTGGAACGCCAGGACAATCTGCTCGGGAAAGCTGTCGTTGAACACCCGGCTCTCGATCTGGCTGACCGCCATGCTCAGCAGCGCGGTGCTGTCGTGGATGCGGCCGAGCGGGCCTTCGCGGGTCAGGTCGAGCACGCCGAGGATCTCGCCCTGGGGGCAATGGATGGGCACCGAGGTGCAGGAGAAATGGCTCAGGCGATCCAGGTAATGTTCGCCGCAGTCGATCAGGGTGGTGCGCGCTTCCACCAGCGCCGTGCCCAGGGCATTGGTGCCACGGGTGGCTTCGCTCCAGCAGGCGCCGAGGGTGATGTCCTGCACACCGCTGCCCTTGAGCCGGTCGGCCCGGCCTTCGATCGACAGAATGGTGGCGTCGGCATTGGCCAGGATAATCAGGCCGTCCTGGCCCTGGCGCTCGGCCAGGTAGTCGATGGCGGGGATCGCCGCGTCGAGCAGCAGGCGATTGCTCGCCAGCAGCACCTCGAGGCTGGCGCCGGATTCGAGGGTCAACTCCGGCTGGCCATTGAAGTGCACGCCATGGCTGAGGCTGCGCCGCCATGACGCATCGATTTCCGCACGCAATACGCCATCGGGGACTGCGCCTTCCAGATGGAGCTTTCTGCGGGCCAGCCCGGCTTGATGCTGCAGCTCACCGGTTGTTGTTTTTATAAGCGTCATCAAGCGCTCCGAATCGGTCCGCCCGGCACCTCCCCGGTCCATTCCCTTGGGTTGCGAGGGGCACGCAAGCCATGGGCAATGTCTACACCCGGTTCAGAAGGCAGTAAAGGGAAGTTTGGCCCGTGGCCAGCCCTGCCCTTACAGAAGCAAAACCTGCGCCACGGGACAAACCGCGCCAGAGCATCTTGACGTTAACGTAAAGCGGATGGCAAGTGCCGTATGGCGTCCGGTTGCCCCTGGTACTCACTGCTCGCCTGGCGGTAAACGGCCCAGTAAATGATCAGTCTGAACAGGGGGAACATAAAGCAGGTAGTGCGGACAGGCTGCCAACTAAGTCCCTTTATGTTCTGAAATGACTTATTGCCAATACTTACAAGAAGCCATGGTCATTCTTTAGCGGAGTTATAAAGACAACTTCGCACTATTACCACTCGCACTTATCTTTATAGCCACCCAGTAACACCACCCTTTTCCTGGCCAAGTCAGTTATCCGACAAACCTGTAACCGCTCAAAACTTCAGGGGCATCTCACTGTTTTAAATAAATAAAAAAATATTATCGGGCGCTAGAAAATAATGACTACGCTGATCTTGCTGGATGCGAACGGACAGAACGCGAGTCGACAAGGAGGTCGAAGTCATGCGTCGGAACACACTATTGCCCCGCACTTCTACGACCTATCAAGACCGTCAGCTTGCACACTTCAAGCCGCCCAGAAAAGTCACCTACGCCCCACTAAATCGACCTCCCGAAAAGCTAGCTACAGGCATCAGGGTTTCAGCACCGGTATCCCTGGACTTCCCCACTATAACTTCGCCACTGCTGATCAATCTGGTGCCATCGGGCGAGCACTTCTATTTCGCCTGCATCGACGCCCGCACCGATGGGCCCTGGAAGTACTGTCTCGCCAACCTCGATACCCAAACCCTGGAACCGAGTTGCGGTGAAGCGTTGCGGTCAAGGCTCGATGGCAAGTACCACGACCCCAGCCTGCCCTGCACGGTCGGCTGGTCCTGTTCCGAAGACATTCCTCAAACAGTCACAGGTGCCTGAATGAATACCAAATGGTTGAACGGCTTGAACATTTTCTATGACGACAGCAGCAACGAATCCCTGCGCGGCGTGCTGAAGACCGATGTCAGCGGTCACCTGGTCGGCACCTATCAAGGGCCGAAGGCTTCCGGCTACACCACGCTCTATGGCCGCCTGGAGACAAAAAATGGCACGCTACGCCCGAGCTATCTGCTTCCCGCCTTCACCCAGCGGACCCAGAAGGATGTCGACACCACGCCGATCCAGGGCAGCGACGACTTCGTTGCCGTCTGGGCCAGCAACGACCCGGGCGCCTTTCGCATCTTTGCGCGCAAATACAGCGTCAGCGAGCGCCAGGGTATCGGCGCGCCCTTCACGGAAACCCTGATCAGTGGCTCCAACGGTGATTACGTCTGCCCCAGGGTCATCTACAACCCCGCCAACTGCCAGCTCTTCGCCTGCTGGATCGGCGTGAGCGAACGCCAGTTGCAAGGCATCTGGCTGGACAAGGACACCCTCGAGCCGACCAGTTATCCGGGGATGATCACCTCTGCCGTCTATCCGACCCTGTTTAATCCCGGTGCCGATCTGGACACTTCCACCTACGAAAATATCGTGCTGATGAACCATGGCGACGGGGTGATCGTCGGCGTCCAGGAAACCCTGAGCAAGATCAATTTCCTGCGAGTGGGCAGCCCCTCCTCCGGCAAATCGCCGGTCAATCTGATGACCAGCTACTCGCAAACCGGCATGGGCAAGTTCCATGCAACCTTCGACACCGTGCACAACAACATCATGCTGGTTTATATCGGCACCAGCGCCTATGTCTATGGCGACCGAGTCCGGGTCTTCGGCAAGGCTGATCAGTCTGAGGCTGAGCAGTACCAAAGCGATCAGGACCAGCAAGTCCTCCCCCCCGTTCGCCTGAACAACAATGTCTACGCCTCGAGCCAGCCCTATATCAGTGCCATGCCGGCCACATGCGGTGTCATTGACTTCCTGGTGACCTGGAGTACCGGTTATACCGGCATCTTTTTCAACCGGTTCGATGACGCCTTCATCCCCTTGGCGGCGGAAACATCGATCAACCCGAACGACAGCGGCAATACCTTTCCGAAAGCCGTCGCCAGCGACAACCAGATCGCCGTGCTACTGCAGGCGACCCGTTTCAACGGTAACGCCCTGGGCGCCCAGGGCATCCTGGCTTATGTGAGCAACTACGACTGAGCCGCGCTGCCTCCTGCCGGCCTCCCGGCAGGAGGTGTGCCGTTCATCGCGGATAAATAATCGTAAAGGTCGCCGCGCCATTGGCCAGGCCCGGCGTCACGATGGTTTCCGTCGCCCCTCTTTTGAGATGGAACCCGGGAAACGTCACGGTCCCGGAGATACCCCCAATCAGCAAAAGCTTCCCCCAGGGACCGCCGTGTTTTAACGGAGCGCGGGCCATGATGGCGGAACAGTTTTTCAGATGGTCCAAGAGCTCATCCATTTTCGTATAGGCCATGTGCAACGCGACGCCAATCCAGACAAGTGTGCCGAGAATCACGACACCACCCAGATACCCGAAAGCAATCTCAGGGGTACTCATTTGTGGCTCTCGTAAATAACCTCAAACAACACCCAGCTTGACCACCGCCGCAAGACCCGTCATGACCACTATCAGCGCTAGCGCACTCCACTGCAGCACGACCAACTTGCGCTTAAGCGCCGCAGGAAAACCCAGCAAGTCCTCGGCACTGACCCAGCCACGCTTAAGGTAAAAATGGGGGAAGGTTACAAAACCGGAAATGCTCCCGACCAGAATCAGTTTCCCCCATGGGCCACCGTGCCTGAGCGTGGTCAGCGTGCTGAGCACAGCACTGTTTTTCAGATGATCCAACATCAAGTCCATCTTGGTGTAGGCCATGTGCAAGCAGATACCAAGCACAAGAAATATCCCTGCAAAATCGACGAGTCCGACCATCAGAAATATTTTGTCTGCCGTATTCAGGCTCATTTGACCGCCTCATAAATTTTCTCGGCCATTGCTTCCCCGGCAGAGTTACCAACGACACCAGCCGTAAAAGAAGCACTTCCTACAACCACGACACCACAAGCCAACGAGGCTAAGCCAGCAGTTGGAACACCCAGTGCGACGCACAGTGTTCCGACAATAGGCGTCGTTAAAAAGGCTCCGACGATGGCGCCTCCTCCAACCCCACCGACAAAGTTACCGGTCTCAGTGAATCTGACTTTCTCGCATGCCTCGGTGTTACCCGCTGCACACACATCTTGAACCTTCATGTAGGAAGCTCCACCGCCAATAGCCGTGCCGATCCAGCCGCCATACTTGACGACTTTAGCCGCCTTGGCCACTCCCTCGATGTGCGTGGCATAACCTGGGATCTGCTCCGCAGCCCCGGCCTTGGTCCAACGGTGAACCAGACTGCGGCTGGAGATTCCCAGGGCGCTTTTCAAGTTCGGATGATCGGGGAAGCCAATGCCTTTTCGGGTCATGGAGGTTAGTCGGGTATTGAGCTGTGCCAGCAGTTTTTTACGTTCAGCAAAGAACTCCGGCGACCGCAGGTGGCCGTCTTTCTGGAACGTGCGCTGATGCAACGCTTCGATATCACGCAGCGTGGTTTTGACGTCTTCCAGGTTCTTGGCAAACATCGCTTCACCGATGCCGATAGCCGTCGAACCCTGTGCCAGAAAGTTTTCGATTTCGTCTCGGTGCCTGGCCATGAAGTTCGCTTCTTCCGCGCTGAGCGGTTTGAGTGCGTCATTGGTCTTGGCCGCGGCCTCCATCAGCAACCCTTCTTCGCGGGTACATTGCAGGTTGCCGGGATCGCTGAGCACGATCATCGAGCCCGCTTTAACGTCACTCAGGCCGGGGTTCAGCGACTCAAATTTGCTCATCACGGCTGGGTTGCGAGAAGTGAACAGCACCGACTCAAGCTGTTCACGGCTCATGCTTTTAGGCACGACGTAAAAGCCCGGCTCTTGCGGTTGAGGTTTTACGACAGGTTCGGCATCAGGCAACGCGGGCTTGTTGTCTTCTTGCAGGCGATGATCCAGGGAACTCGCCGCCCAGCCCTTTCCGGTGATGTGTGAATACTTGCCGAAGGTGTCGCCGCTCAAAGGGCTGAACGGGTCATTCGAGATCAGCAACCAATCGCCCCGTTCTACGCTCGCCAGGATTTCGCGCAGATCATCGCTCGATAGATGGCCATGCGAGCTGTCGTGGGCATAAAGCAAATCATCCAGCCCGTCGATTCTGTTGCCGTACCGCCCGAGGGCCTGTTGAACTTCGAACCGGGCAAAAAATGGCGACTCGATGCTGTTGAAACCAACTCCTTCACGCTCACGGTCTTGCCGACGAATAAGGCGCAGCCACATACCCCCCCTCCCTGATAAACGACGCGTCCAAGCAAGCCGTTGAGCGTGTTGGCGCTATTGATAAGGCGGGGGGATGGTGCTGGCCGTCATCTGTCGGCTCAAGCGGATAGAGCACTTGAACAGGGTAAAACCGTGTATTTCAGGAGAGTCCTACAAGCGTGCCTGAACTTGTCTGACGCTAGAGCTGGATCAAGGTCTGAGCAGGCGCATTGCTCGCTGGCGGCCCTGTTACGTTCAGTCATTGAGTCGGGGCTTGCGCTCATGAAGGTGCGTCATTACTCTGCGCCGGTCGCTGCCAAATCAGCGACCGGGTGTAGGAGCCCGAGTATCACACCGTGCACGAGCGCCCAGCTTTTTCTGGGTGCTTTTTGCTGCCCTGTGTTTATGGCGGCTGTGCGCGGGCACGCTTCGGCGTGGCCGGGTCGTGTGACCGGTCTCCTACCCCGCGTACAGCTGCCACCCAGCTTGTAGGAGGGTTTGGTGGTAGCCCACTCAACACACGGAGCTACATCAATGAACGGATATATCCCGCTTCACAGCACTGCCACCGAGCATCCTGTCCTGCTGATCGATTCCAGCGCCTCGCTGGTGGACTTGCTGGCCTGCGCCGACCGGCGCGTTCGCGCCATTCACAAACTGATGAACAGCCTGTCTTGCATGACCGCGCGTACCGCGGATGAAAGTGATTTGTTCCAGATCGCCGATATCGCCTCGCTGCTGCTGAGCGATGGCGTGGCCTTGCTGGATGTGGCGCAGGGCAAGGCGATGCAAGGGCCGTCTCTAAGCGCTTGAGCCCCTTCCCGACGTCCTCTGCGACAGTCTGTTGCAGGCATTAAAAAAGCCCCTGGATCTTTTGATTCAGGGGCTTTCGTATGAGGACACACAGAAGCAACGCGTTATCGTTGAGGTTTATCGAGGGCAAGCCTCGCTCCTGCAGAGCCATGGCCATCGCCGTCCTGTAGGAATGCGAAACGATCTGACAGCCACTGCGCTCAGAGCTTCCAGGCCCCGGCCTCGGCAAAAAACGCCCGTGCGTTGTCTTCCAGGCTTTCCAGGTGGTAGCCGCCTTCCTGCACGATCAGGCACGGCAGGCCGAGGCTGCGGATGCGTTCGCCGAGGCGGGCGAAACCTGCGCGGGTCACTGCCACTTTGCTTTGCGGGTCGAGTTCGTAGATGTCGAAGCCCAGGGACAGCACCAGCACTTGCGCATCGAAGCTTTTCACCGCCGCCAGGGCGGTTTCCAGTTGGGCGAGGAAATCGGCTTCGCTGGCGCCGTGGGCCATTGGCAGGTTGAGGTTGTAGCCCTGCCCCGCGCCGCTACCGCGCTCGTCGGCGAAACCGGCGACGCCCGGGTAGAAGTTGGTCGGGTCGCCGTGCACCGAGACGTACAGCACGTCGTCGCGTTCGTAGAAGATTTCCTGGATGCCCTGGCCGTGGTGCATGTCGGTGTCCAGCACCGCGACCCGGGCGAATTTTTCGCGCAGTACCTGGGCGGCGATCGCTGCGTTGTTCAGGTAGCAGAAACCGCCGGCGGCTTCGGCCCGGGCGTGATGGCCCGGCGGGCGGCACAGGGCGTAGGCCGCCGGTTCGCCGTCGAGCAAGGCGCGGGCGCCGGCAATCGCGCTTTGCGCCGACCAGTAGGCCGAACGCCAGGTCAGTTCGCCCACCGGGCAGCTGCCATCGGCCAGGTAACGCGCGGCCTGGGCGAGGATGCCGCGCAGGGCGTTGGGCTCGCGAACGAAGATGTTCGACATCACCTCGTCACCCCAGTCCTCGGGAATCTCCTTCCAGCGCTGGTGGGCTTCCTTGAGGAACTGCAGGTACGCCGCGCCATGCACCGCCAGCAGCGGTTGCAGGCCGGCGTCCACCGGTTGTTGCACGTCAAAACCCAGGGAGTGCACGGCCTGGACCAGGCGCTGGGCGCGCTCGGGCACTTCCTGTGGCGTGCGCATCTGGCCGCGGGAGTAATAGCTGCGCGGATGGTGCAGCAGCTGTTCGGGGTGGAAAAAACTGCGCATGACCTTCTCCTTATTCGACCCGGCCGGCGCGGGCCAGCACGGCGTTGAGCAATACGTCGGTGCCCTGGCGTACATCCTCGGGCAGTACGTCTTCGGCTTCGTTGTGGCTCAGGCCGCCGACGCACGGGATGAAGACCATGGCCGTGGGGCAGAACCGCGCCAGGTGAATCGCGTCATGGCCGGCGCCGCTGACGATCGATTGCTGAGCGTAGCCCAGGCCGTCCACCGCCTGTTGCACGGCCGCCACGCAGTCGGCATCGAAGGGCGTGGCCGGGCTGATCCAGTGCGGGCTGATGGTCACCTTCAGCTGGCGTTGTCCGGCGATGGCGCCAAGCCGCGCGCGGACCTCCTGCTCCATGGCGGCGATGGCGCTGTCGCGGTGGTGCCGCAGATCGACGGTGAACTGCAACAGGCCGGGAATGGTATTGCGCGAAGACTTGGCGATGCTCAGCTCGCCGACGGTGGTCAGGCCCTCGGGGGCAAAGTCCATGGCCAGGGTTTCGATCGCCAGGATCATCTGCGCGGCGCCGAAGAGCGCATCCTTGCGCAGCGGCATCGGCGTGGTGCCGGCGTGGGCCGCCAGGCCTTCGACCTGCACGTCGAGCCAGCGGATCGCCTGGCCGCCACTGACCACGCCGATACTCTTGGCGTTGTCTTCGAGGATCGGCCCCTGTTCGATATGCGCCTCGAAGTAGGCATCCACCGCCCCGCCCAGGGGCCGCGTACCGGCGTAGCCGGTGGCGTGCAGGGCCTCGGCGACGCTGATGCCGTCGGCGTCGCGCACCGCCAGGGCGCTCCCCAGGTCCATGATCCCGGTGAACACCGCCGAGCCGAACATGGCCGGGGTGAAACGCGCGCCCTCCTCGTTGGTCCACACCGCCACCTCTAGCGGCTTGCGGGTCTGGATCCGCAGATCGTTGAGGCGGCGCACCACCTCCAGGCCGGCGAGCACGCCGTATACGCCATCGAAACGCCCGCCTTCGGGCTGGGTGTCGAGGTGGCTGCCCATCATCACTGGGGCGGCGTCGGGGTCGCTGCCCGGACGCCGGGCAAACAGGTTGCCGATGGGGTCGACGCTCAGGCTCATGCCGGCCTCGCGGCACCAGCTTGCAAACAGCTCGCGCCCGGCCTTGTCGTCCTCGCTCAGGGCCAGGCGGCAGCTGCCGCCACGGGCAGTCGCACCGATTTCGGCCATGGCCATCAGGCTCGCCCACAGGCGTTCACCGTTGATCTTCAACATGCTTCGGTTCTCCGGATTCGATTAGGGTCTGTACGAAAAGTCGGCGAGCGAAGGTCAGGCAAGGCAAAAACAGGCGAGGAACGGCCGGGGTCGCGTTCGACTGTAGGGGCCTACATGAGCATTCCGATCGGACTCGCGCACGAGCCTGTTTTTAACGCAGCATGACCTGCGTAGCGCCGAAGGCGCCCAGCGTGCAGCCACTTTTCGTACAGAGCCGGGGCTCAAGCCATTTCCAGGCGGTGGACGGCTGCATGGCGGCGAGCCAGGGCCAGCACGCAGAGCAGCGAAATGGTCGCGATCAGGCTGTAGAACAACGCCATCGGCCACCACTGGCCGGCGAATTGATGGGCCAGCCAGGTGCCGATCAGCGGCGTCAGGCCACCGGCTACGGCACCGCAGATCTGATAGGCCAGGGAGATCGCGGTGTAGCGCACACGGGTCTCGAACATGCCGCTGACGTAGCCGGCGATCACCGCATAGAAAGACGCCATGCACACCACCGCCAGGGCGATGCCGAGGATGATCAGTGGCGCCTGGCCGCTGCTCACCAGCACGAACATCGGGTACGGCGAGGCCATGGCCAGCAACGACACCAGGCACAGAAAGCGCGTGGCGCCGATCTTCTCGGCGGTCCAGGCCGCCAGGGGCTGGATGCAGAACTGGATGATCGCCACCACGAACAGGCATTCCAGGATCAGCGAGCGCGGCAACCCCAGTTGCTGGGTGCTGTAGGCGATCATGAAGGTGTTGGTGAAATACACCCCGGCAATCCCCAGGGTGTTGGCGCCGATGCACAGCAGCAGCGGGCGCCAGGCGCTGTGCAGCACTTCCATCACCGGCGCCTGTTCCTTGCGCAGACTCTTGTGCGCCTGCTCGCGGCTGGCGAGGAATTCCGGCGATTCATTGACCCCCAGGCGAATCGCCAGGCCCACTACCAGCAACAGCGCGCTGGCGAGGAACGGCAGGCGCCAGCCCCAGCTCATCAGGTCTTCTTCGGGCAGGCGGGTGACCGCGCTGAAGGCCAGCAGCGACAGGATCAACCCGGCCGGGCTGCCCAACTGCGCAAAGGAAGCAAAGAAGTTGCGCCGGCCCTTGGGCGCATGCTCGCCGGCCATCAATACCGCCCCGCCCCACTCACCACCGACGGCGATGCCCTGGACGATGCGCAGCAGGATCAGCAGCACCGGTGCCGCCGCGCCGATCTGTGCATAAGTCGGCAGCAGGCCGATGCACACCGTGACCACGCCCATCATCAGCAGGGTGATCACCAGGGATTTCTTGCGCCCGATGCGATCGCCGATATGGCCGAACACGATGCCGCCCAATGGCCGGGCGAAGAAGCCCACGGCGAAGGTGCCGAAGGCCGCCATGGTGCTGAACAGTTTGTCGTCGGAGGGGAAGAACAAGGCGCCGAACACCAGCGCCGCGGCGGTGGCGTAGATGTAGAAGTCGTACCACTCGATCATGGTGCCGATAAAGGCGGCGGCGGCCGCACGGCGCGGCTGGGGCGAAGCTGAAGGCTTCATGGATCGTGCTCCTTTGATTATTTTTCTGGCAGGAGAGAACGGGAATGCCGAGGCGCTCTGGCGGCGCCTGTCTGGGAGGGATTTATCGTCGCGAGGCTATAATTAGTCAATTTTCTATTTATTATGCTGATTATTACCGCTGCTTATTATCAGCCCTGTCCTTCGACCCAGAGCCCCGCGCCATGTCCAACCGCCTGCCCGACCGCCTGCTCAACGACCGCCTGGACTGGAACCTGCTGCGCACCTTTCGGGTGATCGGCCAGGAGTTGAGCATCAGCCGCGCGGCCGCCCGCCTGCACCTGACCCAGCCGGCGGTGAGCCAGGCCCTCAAGCGCCTGGAGGAACAATTGGGCCGCCAGTTGATCGCCCGGCGCGGGCCACGTTTTGCTCTGACCGAAGTCGGCGAGCAGATCTTCCACCTGGCCGGCGAAATCTACGGGCAGATGTCCCAGGTCAGCGGCGTGCTGGAGCAGCCGGCCGACGAAGTGATCGGCAAGGTGCGCCTGCTGATGATCAGCCGGATCTTTTCCGAGCGTTTCGATGATTTCCTCGCCGACTTCCATCGCCAGCATCCGCGGGTCGACCTGGAGATCGAGGTGCTGCGCAGCTCGGACATCGTCAGCGCCTTGCAGGAGAAAACCGCGACCCTCGGCCTGAGCCTCAACCGCCGGCCCCAGCCGCGCCTGGAACAGCGGCTGTTCCTGCGCCAGCGCTATGCGTTTTTCTGCGGCAAGCACCATGGGCTGTTCGGCCAGCAGAAGGTGGCCGAGGGCGATCTGCAGCGGGAGAATTTCGTCAGCTTCACCAGCGACCAGATCGGCGGCATGCTCTCGCCGCTGACCATCTTTCGCGACCAGCAGGGTTTCAGCGGGCGCATCGTCGCCTCGTCGCCGAGCCTGGAGGAAGTGCGGCGCCTGGTGATCGCCGGCTACGGCATCGGCTGCCTGCCCGAGCATGTGGTGGCGGCCGACGTCGACGCCGGGCTGCTGTGGCGCCTGCCGCCCGACGAAGGCATCGCCGACGTCGACATCCATCTGCTGTGGAACCGCGAACAGCGCATGAGCCGCGCCGAGACGGTCTTTATCGAGGCCTTGCAGGCCTGCCTGGGCGCTCAGTAACCCTGGGCCCTGTCCACCTCGTTCAACAGTGCTTCGCCGGCTTGCAGGCGCCGCAGGTTGTCCGCCACCTGCTCGGCAATGCAATCGTGGGAGGCCGCCGAGGCCATGTGCGGAGTAATGGTGACCCCGGGGGTGCTCCACAACGGATGATCGGCCGGCAGCGGCTCCTGTTCGAACACATCGAGCAAGGCGCCGCGCAGTTGGCCGTTGGCCAGGGCCTGTTGCAGGTCGTCGAGGTTGAGGTGGCCGCCGCGCCCGACATTGACCAGCGCCGCGCCGCGGGCCAGCCGGGCAAAGCTGTCGCGTCCGAGAATGCCGCGGGTCTCGGCGGTCAGGGGCAGCAGGTTGATCAACAGTTCCACTTGCTCGAGAAAGGGCTCCAGCTGCCCCGGTCCGACGAAGGTCTGCACCCCCGCCAGGCGCTTGGCGCTGCGGGCCCAGCCGCGCACGTCGTAGCCGGCGGCGGCCAGGTCGAGGGCGATGGCGCTGCCCAGGGAACCCAGGCCCATGACCCCGACCTTGAACTGCCGCGCCGGCCGTTGCAGCGGCCGCTCCCAGTGCCGTTCGCGCTGCTGCTCCAGCACCCGGTCGAAGCCGCGGTGATAGTGGATCACCGCCCAGCGCAGGTACTCGGTCATGCCCTGGCGGTGGCCCGGGTCCACCACCCGGCACACCGGCAGGTCCGGGCACGAAGGGTCGTGTTCCAGGTGGTCGATGCCCGCCGCCACCGAGTGAATCACTTGCAGGTTGGGCAAGCGCCCCAGGCTGCCGACGGGTGGAAACCAGCAAGCGGCGACCTGCGCCTGAGCGACACGCGGATCGTCGGCCAGCACCGCCTGGACCTGTGGCGCACAGCGGGCGAAGGCGGCCTGCAATTGCTTGAGCAACAGGCTGTCGCGGGACAGCAGCACCACGATGCTCATGACAGATAGGACTCGCGCTGGGACTCGATCAAGGTCAGGGCGGCCTCCCAGGCCAGCTCGATGATGTGGTCGGCGTCGTCACGCTCGAACTGTTCGGCGGTGTGAGCGCAGACCTGCGGCGACGGGTAGTTCAGCTCGCAACCGCCGGCCAGCGCCTGGACCTGGGCCTGGCAGGCACGCTCGAGAAAATGAATCTCCTGAAACGCATGGGCGACGCTGGCACCGCCCACCAGCAGGCCGTGGTTACGCAGGATCATCGCCTTGTGCGGGCCAAGGTCGGCGATCAGGCGCTCGCGCTCGTCCAGGGACAGGGCGATGCCTTCATAGGTGTGGTACGCCAGCTTGCCGTAGAACTTCAGCGCGTGCTGGCTGATGGGCAACAGCCCCTGTTTCTGCGCGGCCACTGCCATGCCGGCGGCGGTGTGGGTGTGGATCACGCAGTTGAGGTCCGGGCGCGCCATGTGGATCGCCGAATGGATGACGAAGCCGGCGGCGTTGACCCGGTGCCCGGCGTAGTGCGGGTCGACGATGCGCCCCTCCTGGTCGATGCGCACCAGGTCGCTGGCACGCATGCGGTCGAAGATCACCCCGTAGCGGTTGATCAGGAAGTGATGCTCGGGCCCTGGAATGCGCAGGGTGATGTGGGTGTCGATCAGGTCGGTCATGCGAAAGTGCGCGACCAGTCGATACAGGGCCGCCAGCTCGCAGCGGGCCTGCCATTCAATCGGGCTCATGTGTTCGGGTTTGCTCACGAATACACCTCTTTAGGAACGTGGTGGACAGTCGGGTTGGCGCGCAGCCGGGCCAGGCCGCAGACGCCGATCAATGACAGGGCCGACAACAGGCTGAAGAACACCGCCAGCGGCAGCCACTGTCCGGAAAACTGGCTGGCCAGCAGGGTGCCGATCAGCGGCGTGCTGCCACCGGCGACCGCGCAGGCCAGTTGGTAGGCGATGGAGATCCCCGAGTAGCGCAGGTGCACCGGGAAGGCCTGGGTCATGTAGCCGGCGATCACCGCGTACAGCGCCGAGAGAATCACCACCGCCAGGGCGATGCCAAGGGTCATCAGCACAATATTCTGGGTGCCGACCAACAGGAACATCGGGTACGGCGTGGCCATGCACAGCAACGCCACCCACTTGAGGAAACGCCCCTCGCCGATACGCTCGGCCAGCAGCGCGGAGACCGGCTGGGACAGCAGCTGGATGATCGTCACCAGGAACAGGCAATCGAGAATGGTCGCCCGGGAAATGCCCTGGTACTGGGTGACGTAGGTGATCATGAAGGTGTTGGTGAAAAAGAAGCCGGCCGAGCCGATGGTCACCGCGGCGGCCGCGAACAGGATCTGCTTCCAGCAGCTGCGCAGCACTTCCATCACCGGGTACTGGGCGGTTTCGTTGTTGTCCCGGGCCTTGGCGAACTCCGGCGACTCATGCACGCCGGAACGGATCATCAGGCCGAACATCATCAGCACACCGCTGGCGAGGAACGGCAGGCGCCAACCCCACTCAAGGAAGTCCTGCTGATCCAGGCTGGTCACCAGGCGGAAGGCGATCAACGCCAGCAGCAGGCCGGCCGGGCTGCCGAGCTGGGCGAAGGAGGCGTAGAAGGTCTTGCGCTTGACCGGGGCATGTTCGCTGGCCATCAGCACCGCCCCGCCCCACTCGCCGCCCACGGAAATGCCCTGGATGATGCGAAGTACGATCAGGCTGATAGGCGCCCAGATGCCGACGCTGGCATAGCTGGGCAACAGGCCGATGCCGGTGGTGGCCAGGCCCATCAGCGCCATGGTCACCAGCAGCATTTTCTTGCGCCCGAGGCGATCGCCGAGGTGGCCGAACACCATGCCGGCCATGGGCCGGGCAACGAAACCCACGGCGAAGCTGCCGAAGGCCGCAAGGGTGCTCATCACTGGGTCGCTGCTGGGAAAGAACACCTGGCCGAGGACCAGGGCCGCGGCCGTGGCATAGATGTAGAAGTCGTAGAACTCGATGGTCGTGCCGATAAAGGCCGCCGCCGCGGCTCGGCGCGGCTGAGGAGTGCTGTGCATGCAAGGACCCTGTGTATTTGTAGTTTTGGGCAGGTGCGGAAGGCTGATCACGCGGCGCTCTCTGGCGCTTGTGGGCTTTATCGCCGGCGTGCCAGGATTAGTCAATTTTCAAATCCTTATCTTTGCTATTAGCACTGCTACTACCTGGAGTCGTCATGCCCGCACCGCTCTCCACCTCCAACCCCTGGGTCGGTCGGCGTTTCCTCAACGATCGCCTGGACTGGAACCTGCTGCGCACCTACCTGGTGATCGGCCAGGAAGGCAGCATGAGCCGCGCCGCCGCGCGCCTGCACATCACCCAGTCGGCGGTCAGCCAAGCCCTCAAGCGCCTGGAGGAACAGCTCGATTGCGTGTTGATCGCGCGCAGCGGACGGCGCTTCGAGCTGACGGAAACCGGGGAGGAAGTGCTGCGCATCGCCACCGATATCTACGGCGATATCTCGCGCCTGGGCACGGTGCTGGAGAGCCGCAACGACGATGTGGTGGGCAAGATCCGCATCCTTACCGTCAGCGGTGTGCAAGCGCCGCATTACGACGAGTTCCTCGCCGACTTCCATGAAGCCCACCCGAAAATCGAGCTGGAAGTCGAGGTGATGGGCAGCTCGGACATCATCAGTTCGCTGCTGCAAAAGACCGCGACCCTGGGGGTCGGGCTGTGCCGCCTGCCACAACCCCGGCTGGAACAGCGGGTGCTGTTTCGCGAGCGGTATGCCTACTTCTGCGGCCAGCGCCACCGGCTGTTCGGCCAGCAGGACCTGAGCCTGCAACAACTGGCCAACGAGAACTTCGTCAGCTTCACTAGCGACCAGTTGGGGGGCAACCTGTCACCGCTGACGCTGTTTCGCGACCAGCAGGGCTTTACCGGCAAGATCGTCGCCTCCTCCACCAGCTTCGAGGAGATTTACCGCCTGATCTGCGCGGGATTCGGTATCGGCTGCCTGCCGATCCATCTGGTCCGGCGGGATGTCGAGCAAGGGCTGCTCTGGCGTTTGCCGCCGGACGAGGGCGTGGTGGATTTCGATATCCAGCTGCTGTGGCACCGGGAACAGAAGATGAGCCAGGCCGAAACCCTGTTCCTGGACAGCATCCAGCACATGCTCAGTATTCGTGAGCAGGTGCCGGACAGCCTGATGTTCAAATGACTCAGGCGTGGGGAACGTCCGGCCCCTTGCCAGGGCTGGCGTATTGCGGCTTCAGGTGGCCTTGCTGATCGAGCAGCCAGGCATCCATGACCTGACGTACCACGGGGCCGGCGACCCGGCCGCCGGCCTCGCCGTTCTCGATCATCACCGCTACCACGATCTGCGGGTGCTCGGCCGGCGCGAAGCCGACGAACAAGGCATTGTCACGATGGCGCTCGCGGGTCTTGAGACGGTTGTAGCGCTCGCCCTGCTTGATCGCCACCACCTGCGCCGTACCGCTCTTGCCGGCGATGCGGTATTGCGCGCCGGCCGCCGCGTCGCGCGCGGTGCCCCGAGGCGCGTGCATCACCATCTGCATGCCGTGGCTGACCAGGTCCCAGTCGACCGGGTCCTTGAGCCGGATGTTCGGCATCGGGTGTTCGTCCACCGGCGCCACGCCATCGATGGTCTTGGCCAGATGAGGGCGATTCCACACGCCCTTGTTGGCGATCAGCGCCGTCGCCTGGGCCAGTTGCAACGGCGTGACCTGCATATACCCTTGGCCAATGCCGAGAATCACCGTCTCGCCGGGGAACCACGGCTGACGCCGGGTGGCGCGCTTCCAGGCCTGGGACGGCATCAGTCCCGACGCCTCCTCGAACATGTCCAGGGAGACTTTCTCGCCCAGGCCGAACATCGCCAGGTAATCGTGCAGGCGATCGATACCGAGCTTGTGCGCCAGGTCATAGAAGTAGGTGTCGTTGGAACGCATGATCGCCGCGTCCAGGTCCACCCAGCCATCGCCGCTGTGGTTCCAGTTACGGTATTTGTGGTCGACGTCCGGCAGTTGGTAGTAACCCGGATCGAACACCCGGGTCGAGGCGTTGACCACCCCGGAGTCCAGGCCAGCGATCGCCACCTCCGGCTTGATGGTCGAACCCGGCGCATACAGGCCGCGCAGCACGCGGTTGAACAGCGGCCGGTCGATGGAATCGCGTAACGCGCTGTACTCCTTGAAGCTGATGCCGGTGACGAACAGGTTCGGGTCGAAGCTCGGCTTGCTGACCATGGCCAGCACTTCGCCGGTCTGCGGATCGAGGGCCACCACCGATCCGCGACGGTCGCCCAGGGCCGCCTCGGCCGCCTCCTGCAACTTCACGTCGAGGCTGAGCACGATGTTTTTCCCAGGGATCGGATCGGTGTGCTTGAGCACCCGCATGACCCGGCCCTGGGCGTTGGTTTCCACCTCTTCATAGCCGACATGGCCATGCAGCTGGGACTCGTAGAAGCGCTCGATCCCGGTCTTGCCGATCGACTGGGTGCCGCGGTACTCCACCGAATCCAGGACCTTGGCTTCCTTCTCGTTGATGCGCCCGACATAGCCGATGGAATGGGCGAAGTGCGCGCCCATCGGATAGTGCCGCACGAACTGCGCCTCGACCTCCAGCCCCGGCAAGCGGTACTCGTTGACCGCCAGCACGGCGATCTGCTCTTCGGTCAGCTCATAGAACAGGGTGACCGGCACGAACGGGTGGCGTGATTGCTTCAGCGCCTTGTCGAACAGCGCGCGGTCTTCGGCGGGCAGGTGCAGCAGGCTGACCACCTGGTCCAGCTCGCCTTTCAGATCGGTGGTGCGCTCGCGGGTGATAGTCAGGTTGAAGCTGGGGCGGTTGTCGGCCAGCAGCACGCCGTTGCGGTCGTAGATCAGGCCGCGAGTCGGGGTGATGGGCAGCACGTGCACCCGATTGTTTTCGGAAATGGTCGAGTGATAGTCAAATTCGACCACCTGCAGGAAGTACAGGCGCCCGATCAGGGTGCAGGTGATGGCGACCACCAGGAGCGCGCAGGCCAACAGTCTTTTGTTGACCAGCCGCGTCTCTTTTTCGTGGTCCTTGATCGGTATCGGTTCAGGCATTGCTACAGCTTCTCGTGGAATAGTGAACGCTGATCCGTGCGGGTGAATGTCGGTCCCTTGAAAAGCGAGCTGCACCATACCAAAAACCGTCCCGGCGCTTTCATGAAGAATTCAGCCGATTCGTGATGCCCGCTCAAGATTGTTGTTCCGATTCATGCATTTTTCCGTGGGCCGGACCTGGGGATACTGCTGCGCTGTGATCCCTATGACCGTCTTGCCACGGGCGAGACGCTGGAGCCCTTCATGCATCCTCGTTTTCAACGCCTGCTTGGCAGGAACAACTTTTCCGTCGGTCTGGAACTGCCGCTCGATAACGACTGGTCCAGCGATGGCCAGCGCCTGCGCCAGGCCGAAGGTCGCCCCTTCGGCGTGCCGGACCTCAAGCAACACGCCACCCTCGCCCGCCTGGCGGACCAGGCCGGCTTTCGCGCGCTATGGGTCCGTGACGTACCGGTGTACGACCCGAATTTCGGCGATGCCGCTCAGGTCTTCGAAACCTTTTCCTACCTCGGCTACCTGGCCGGCATCACGCAGAACATCATGCTCGGAACCGCCGCGGTGGTCTTGCCGTTGCGTCAGCCGTGGCTGACCCTCAAGGCCGCCAACAGCATCGACGAGTTGAGCGATGGTCGCTTGCTGCTGGGGGTCGCCAGTGGTGACCGGCCGATGGAGTATCCGCTGTTCGGTGTCGATTACGCCCAGCGCGCAGAGCTCTTTCGCGATGCTGTCGAGCTGTTGCACAGCCAGGGACAGGATCGCTTGCCCGAGGGTGCGCATCTGCTGCCACAGCGTCCTGAAGCCGCACCGCTGCTGGTGGCCGGGCTGGGTCAGCAATCGCCGGCCTGGATCGGTGAACACATGGATGGCTGGCTCGCCTACCCGGGCACCCCGGACGAACATCGCCGACGCGTCGCGCTCTGGCGTGAGGTCGGTGGCGCCAAACCCTATATCAGCTTCGTCCATCTGGACCTTGCCGCTGACCCACATGCGCCCATGCAGCGCCTGCGCTTTGGTGGTCGCTGTGGGCGCCAGGCACTGATCGAGGAACTGCAGGCCCTGCGTGAGGCAGGCGTACAGCATGTCGGCCTGCATCTGCGCCGCAGTGAACGCCCCGTGGCCGAGGCCATCGAGGAAATTGCCGAATTCGTACTGCCGAGGTTTCACCATGCCAACTGAATACAACGCCTGGGGCTGGACCGCAGGAGCCGGCCTGGAAGGCCTTCAACTGATCCGCAAGACATTGCCGCAACCGGGAGCGAATGAAGTGCTGATCGCCAATACCGCGATCGCCCTCAATCCGGTGGACTGGAAGATCATCGAGTGGGGACATGCCGATTGGCATACCGGCCGCGTGCCTGGTGTCGATGGCGTTGGCGTGGTGGTGGCCGCAGGGTCAGCGGTGACGCCGAAGATCGGTACGCGGGTGGCTTATCACCAGTCGTTGAACCGTGATGGCAGCTTCGCCGAGTATTGCCTGCTCGATGCCAATGCGGCGTTGCCGGTTCCTGAGTCACTGGATGACGCAGTTGCCGCCAGCCTGCCCTGCCCCGGCCTGACCGCCTTGCAGGCGCTGGATAAGGTCCCCGTTGTGGGTGCGCGTGATGTGCTAGTGGTGGGGGCCGGAGGCGCGGTGGGTTCGTTGCTGGTCCAATTGGCGGTGCAACGCGGTTTGCGCGTGTGGGCGACGGCGTCTGCCCAGCATCATGCGCGGTTGCTGGCGCAAGGCGCGGTCGGGGTTTTCGACTATCGGGCAGACACCTGGCAAACCGAGCTGCAATCACGATTGGGGGAGCGTCGCCTGCATGCGCTGTTCGATACCGTCAGCGGGGCTCAGGCGCGCAGCCTGGCAGCACTGCTGGGTTACAACGGGCACCTGGTGTGTATTCAGGATCGTCAGGAGGCAGCGCCATTGCCGGCGTTCAGCACCGCGATCTCACTCCACGAGGTGGCCCTCAACAGTATTCATGCTTACGGCAGCCGGGCCGACTGGCAACAGCTACGTCAGTACGCTGAGCAACTGATGTGCGGGGCTGTATCGGGTCTGCTGCAACCTGCACCGCTGATTGAGTTCGACTTCAACCAGTTGCCGGAGAAACTGCGGGCATTGAAGAATGGCGAGCAGCATGGCAAGTGGGTAGCCCGGCTAACGCACAACAGCCTGGGACGTTAACGCCCGCCAAGGGTGCCTTCGGCTTGAGGTAGTTCTTGAGTCGAAGGGCGCGGCTCTCCGGTGACTGGCAAGGTTTTTCCGCGCGCAAAAACAAAACCCCAACTGCTTTCGCAATTGGGGTTTCGGAATTTAATCTTGACGATGACCTACTCTCACATGGGGAAACCCCACACTACCATCGGCGATGCATCGTTTCACTTCTGAGTTCGGGATGGGATCAGGTGGTTCCAATGCTCTATGGTCGTCAAGAAATTCGGTGTGCCGAGCCGTCTTTCGACGTTTCAGCAAATTGGGTATGCGATAGTTTGTGTGTTTTCTCGAACTTTCGGTTCGTTTCGTCTTCACACACCGCAATCTGGCTGTTACGCGCAAATTGCTTGGGTGTTATATGGTCAAGCCTCACGGGCAATTAGTATTGGTTAGCTCAACG